>CAJTQM010000074.1 GCA_910578255.1 uncultured Oscillospiraceae bacterium | reverse complement strand
AATAGTAAACCTTCGTGCGCTTACCCTTTGTCAGCGTGGAACGTTCCAGCCGCTCCACGTCCGCGAATTCCCCGCCGTTGTCAACGGTGATCGTGCGAAACAGCTTCCGGAATAGACGCGAACCAAAACGCCTTTCTATGCGGTCAAGGGCGGCAACCACACTTTCAGCCGTCCGATCCGGCATTAGCTCCATAATTGGAAGGCGGCTTTTTCTTTCGGTCAGCACAAGAAGGGCTTTCTTTGAACTCTTCTTTTTAGAATACACGGTGTCCATTTCCCAATGTCCCACGTCTTCCCGCGTGTCCACTTCGGCGGGGCGTTTCTCTATGCTTTCGCCCTTCGGGGCGCGCTTCACAGTTTTAACTTTGTGGTATGGCCGCCTGCGCTTCGGCTTTTCCGGCAAGTCTGCGTTTGTCAGGTGAAGGAAAACGCCCTTTTCTATGTAGCTGTAAAATGTGCTTACGCATATACTTGTTGAAAACTCTTTCCCTTCGGTTTCAATGGACGCAAGAGCGGCGGCGGGGGAATATCCTTCTTCC
>CAJTQM010000073.1:337-569 GCA_910578255.1 uncultured Oscillospiraceae bacterium | reverse complement strand
CTGGAACGCCACCACAGCCGCGGCGCGGTTGCCGCCGTATGCGCCGGAATTGGGAACAATTTTTTCTTTGTTCCGTGGGTCATTTGGCGGGACATGAAACAACATTTCGGGCGAAAGTATGTGACGGCGGCAAATCTTGAACCCTTCCGCGTTCGCTTCAATGGCGCGGTTCTTTTCCTTGACTACAAAAACGGAAGCGGGCTTTTGAGATTTTGCCGGACGGGTGAAGAAT
>CAJTQM010000073.1:0-231 GCA_910578255.1 uncultured Oscillospiraceae bacterium | reverse complement strand
TGAACGGCTTATGCAGATCAGCGGGCAGAAAACGCCGGGCCGGGTGGTTGACAAGCTGGTTCGGGAAAAAATGCTGAACTTGCGTGTTCAGGACGAAGGGCGGCGCGGCTGATCGTGGGAAGGTATAAGACGGCGGCGGAGCGGATGGCGGTTTCCTTGCGCCGCGGGGAAGCGGAAGCGACCGGAAAGCCCCTGTATAAGTCATACGCCGATATTCCGCCGGGATTCTTG
>CAJTQM010000072.1 GCA_910578255.1 uncultured Oscillospiraceae bacterium | reverse complement strand
GCGGTCTGGACAAATACATGGAAGAGTGGAACAAACAGAGAAGTGAGTTCCTGGCGAATAACTAATTATTTGCTTTTCCACAGTACAGGACCCTGCATCATGCAGGGTCCTGTTTTTGTATGACAGATGTTTGAATCTCAAAAGCAGAAATTTCTAGGTTTAGAGGCTAAAATTAGGATAATTTTAGAAGAAATAGATTTATAATCCATTTTTTGAGAAGAAATAAGCAGCTATTCGATAGAAAAAGCAAAATATTTTAGGCGTATTCTTGTTTTTTTCTTGTATAATATGAAACACCGCAAGATATGAAAACAATCTTGGGAAAGTTGGTTTATCACCGCAAAATATGTATTGTTTTGTGGTGAAATACAAATTTATACATAATTGCAGGAAAGTTTGCAGAGACAGCAGATTTCTATTTTTTCGGAAAGTAAACGGCGAAGCGTTGCCGGTGTTGTTTCCACAAAGGCAGGAAGTTGAATTTTTGCCCTCCTCAAATTTTGCAAGCTGTTTCGAAATTTTCTGTGCATTTATGAATATCCGACCGGCCCTGTTTAAAAGGCTTGGCGGTTCCGGTAAAAC
>CAJTQM010000071.1:257-714 GCA_910578255.1 uncultured Oscillospiraceae bacterium | reverse complement strand
ACACCAGAAGGTATACTGAGTGCTATAGTATATTTAATTTTATATTTTCTCATGGTGCATCTCAAGCTGATTTAGCGTCAGTTATTAGCATCTTGACAAAGCGAAATCAAACTAATGTTGCTCACTCTTTAATAAACAAAGGAAAAATAGATGTGACCGAAGAAACTACGGAACTGGCATATATTCTTAAACGAACAGAAGTTATATAATTGGATATGAATAGAAATTGTATTCATAAATTCCGATTAGTCATTCATCGCATTTATCTCACCAGCTTTTCTTTTTTCCTGTGGCAACACAATGGCAACAAAAAATCAGATAGTCCAAACCATCTGAATAATGAAAACAATATAAATAATCAGAGCCAAATCCCATAAGCAAAACTGTTTAGAACAAACCTAACAGGAGCGAGTGGGAATGATTTCCATTTTCCTGCAATTCTAATATAACAAGTATA
>CAJTQM010000071.1:0-244 GCA_910578255.1 uncultured Oscillospiraceae bacterium | reverse complement strand
GTATAAATCAGGAGGGCGCTTTTGGATCGCCCCCCTGGTTTATACTTGTCAGCGGGTGCTTTTGCTGTTATAATGTTGTTAATAAAATGTAGATTGTAGAGGTAACATGATGAAAGAAATTAGAAAAAAACGGGCGGTTGCCACGAGTATATTCCAGAGAAAGGATGTGATGTAAATAAAACAAGAAAGGGCTATATTATGAATAAAATTCCAGACCCGAATGTGGTCTTTCTCAATGATTATA
>CAJTQM010000070.1 GCA_910578255.1 uncultured Oscillospiraceae bacterium | reverse complement strand
ACAGCATGGCTGTTTCAATAGCCCAGGGCCAGCCGAAATGGGCCAGGCAGATGCGCAGTTCCGGATACTTGACCGCCACCTCTTCGAAATTGACCGGGCGGGAATATTTAATCAGGCAGTCCGGCTCCCAGGACATACCGGCGTGGAACATAATGGGTTTGTTGTACTCTAAGCACTTTTTGTAGATGGGGTCCATCATGGGGTCCGCCGGGTAAAAGGCCTGCTTGGAGGGGTTCAGCTTTAGCCCCGCCAGCTTCTGGTCCCGGAAGGCGTGGTCCAATACCTCCAGCGCGTCAGGACGCCGCGGGTCCACACTGGCAAACCCGATAAACCGGTCCGGCGCGAAATCCACCAGCTGCTTGATCTGGTCGTTGGAAACGATCCAGCCGCCGTGGGTGGTGGTCAGATCCAGGGGAAGCAGTACCAGCCGGTCGATGCCAAAGGAATCCATCTGGGTGAAGGTCACTTCCTCCGAACCGTGGTCAAAGCTGTTGCCGCCGGAGGGCTTGCCGGTCATGGCGATAGGACTGTTGTCCTGCTCGACCTTTTTCTGGAACACCCGGGTGCGGAACTTCCGCTCCTCCGGGTCCTGGGAAATGAGACTGTATCCTGTGGGATGAACATGCACATCAATTACCATTTGTATAATCTCCTTTATATATCAACTTATTCGCCCATAACGGTGATGTAAACCTTGCGGCGCTGAATCCCGTCAAACTCCCCAAAGTACACATCCTGCGCGTTGCCGCACACCACATGCCCGT
>CAJTQM010000069.1 GCA_910578255.1 uncultured Oscillospiraceae bacterium | reverse complement strand
AGTCCCCGGAGGAGCAACTGGCCGATAGTCTTTCTTTGCAGCAGGTCCTGCATCTTTTGGAGGAAAAAGACCGGCAGCTGATCCAGCTGCGGTATTTTAAAGGGAAAACCCAGGTGGAAACGGCGGCGGCACTGGGCATGACACAGGTTCAGGTGTCCCGGCGGGAAAAGAAGATCCTGTTAAAAATGCGGGAACTGCTTTTATAAGGAAATCGCCTCCTCTTTGGTGTAATCGTTTTCTCCTTGACAAGCGGTCCAATGGCTGATATGCTGAGTTTAAAGCCAAAGAAAAGGTGATAAACCATGGACGAGTTATTGGAAAAAACTATCGAAGAGTGTGCCGGCTTTTCTAAAAAGGGGAAGGTTGCCAGCTATATTCCCGAACTGGCAAAGGCGGACCCGGCGGATTTTGGTATCGCCATCCTTTCCAGCGACGGCAGATTCAGCCGCGCCGGCGACTGCCATAAGCGCTTTACCATTCAAAGTATCGTAAAGCCGGTTCTGCTTTTGCAGGCGCTTTTGGATAACGGGATAGAGTATGTCCGCGCCCATGTGGGGGTAGAAGCCACGGGAAAGCCCTTCGACGCGATCAATTACACCGAACAGACCCTATTAAGCGACCATATCAATCCGATGGTGAATATGGGCGCCATCGCCATGTGTACCATGATTGGCGGCGACGGCTACGAGGAAAAGTTTGGCCGCCTTTTGGATTTAACCCGCCGTCTTGCGGGAAACGAGGGCATTGGCGTAGACGAGAAGGTTTACCTGTCGGAAAAGCGCACGGGGAACAAAAACCGGGCGCTGGCCTATCTTTTAAAGACCTACGGCATGATTGAAGACGATGTGGAGGAGGTATTGGACTGCTATTTTCGCGCCTGTTCCATCCAGGTGGACTGCGTGGATCTGGCCCATATCGGCTTTGCGCTGGCCAACCATGGCCGCCGCTTGCGGGACGAGGAGAGGATTTTTCCGGCAGAGTATGCAAGCTATGTCAACGCCATCCTCATGACCTGCGGCATGTACGACGGCTCCGGCGATTTTGCGGTTAAGGTTGGAGTGCCGGCCAAAAGCGGCGTTGGCGGCGGGATTATGGCGGTGGTTCCGACCCGTATGGGAATCGGCATTTTTTCTCCGTCGCTGGATGAAAAAGGAAACAGCGTTGCGGGTATCCGGGCGCTGGAGACCTTAAGCCGAAAGCTTTATCTGAGCATTTTTTAAAAGCAGCGCAAAAGAGGTGGGAATTCCTATAACAGGAATTCCCACCTCTTTTGCGCTGCGTACGGGTCTTATGGGACCAGCTGAGCGGCGATGTATAAAATCCA
>CAJTQM010000068.1 GCA_910578255.1 uncultured Oscillospiraceae bacterium | reverse complement strand
CTGCCGTTGTTGCAGCGCCCGCACTCATTTTATCATGGGACTGGTTTCCAGTCAAGAAACCGGACACTTGACAGTGCCCGGTTTCCAGGCTATAATAAAAATCGAAGAGGGCGCCGCGACAAGCGGTCAGCCCGGTTTGGTGAAATTTTCATAAGAAACCGTCACTTTGCCGAGTGGCGGTTTCTGCCTTTTATCCGTATCGTTACGGTATATCCAAGGATATGTAACGTTATGGTAATTGGCATTGCCTCACCCCCTTCCGGGTGGTGTGGCTGACCGCCTGCCGTTGTTGCAGCGCCCGCACTCATTTTATCATGGGACTGGTTTCCAGTCAATCACCAAGAGGGAATCTTCCCCCTCCTGGGTTCTCCCCTTTTTAAGAGGTAACGCGCTGCACCGCTGCACAATCCCCCAAATTTTCCTTGGAAAAAGCGGCGAAATATGCTACAATACAGACAAAAGACGTACAACATCCAGAAAGGTCTGGTTCCGATGACACGAGACATGACCACCGGCAGCATCCCGCGGCACATGCTGGCCTACGCGGTGCCGCTGCTGTTCGGGAACCTGTTCCAGCAGCTTTACAACACGGTAGACTCGCTGGTAGTGGGGCGGATGGACGGAAAACAGGCGCTGGCGGCAGTGGGCGCGGCGGGGCCGGTTATGAACATCCTGATCTTTCTGATCGTGGGGATTTCGATGGGCGCGTCGATCCTGATGGCGCTGTTTTACATCTGTACCGGCGTCTGCAATTCGTTCCAGGGCCTGTTCCGCGGGCTGGGAAAACTCCAGGTCACCCTTTATGCAACCCTCGTGCAGATTCCGGTGCGTGTCGCCATCACCTGGCTGCTGGTCCCGCCGCTCGGCGTCACCGGCGCAGCCGCCGGGGTGGCCTGCGGCTGGCTCTGCATGATCGCTTATGAGCTTTACGCCTATCGCAAGCATTGGAAAACCACCCACCAATAACCCAAACCAAAAGCTTTACTCGATTTTTCTCGAAAAATCGCGGGGTCGAGGGGCAGAGCCCCCGCCGCTTGCCGCAGCAAGCGGAACGCCTGCCTGGGCGCGCCGCGCGCCCGCCTGAGAAGCGCTTTTTGCTCCGGCCTAAGAGCCGGCGCTTCGCGCCGGTTGGCCTATGCACGCCGCTGCGGCGGCAGTCGGGTGAATTGCCGCGGAGCGGCAAGAGGGGGCTTTTTGCAAGAGAAAAAGCCCCCTAAAAAAGGCTCCCGCCTACCAAAAAAATTTGGGGAGATTCCGACGGGGGTTGATCGGCCAAAATAAAAAGGAGGGGAAAACTTCCCTCCTTTTTCATTGGTCAGCGGGACAGAACAAAATCAGCAGCAAATCCGATTCCGGCGCATCGGCGCGCGGCTGCCCGATGCGTACAGCACAGCCGGTTCCCCTGATTTCGCTTTTCCATTCGGTAACCGCTTCATAGGTTTTGCGCG
>CAJTQM010000067.1 GCA_910578255.1 uncultured Oscillospiraceae bacterium | reverse complement strand
GCACCAAAATAAAAACCCTGTGTAGATTGGCTCATATGCCGCTTCACAGGGTTTTTCCTTTCTCTATCATAAAAAATAATGGAATTTTTTTCGATAGTTTTTCTGTTTACGCGATTTTCTCTTTTCTTATTTGTTGAAATTTGCTATAATAATGAAAAAATTCGACAATAAAGGAACGACAATATATGACAACAGACCAAATGAACGATCACGACAAATTTGTAGAACTTTATGAACTATATTCTCATTTTTTGTTGAAATTCGCGATCTCTATCGTCAAATCTCCTCAGTTGGCAGAGGACTTGGTACAGGATTCATATGTGAAAATTTTTAAGCATATCTCTGAAATTGAAGCCCCTACTTCTGCCCGCACAAGACGTTACCTCGTTGTAACGGTGCGCAATACCTGTTATGACTACCTTGATAAGATGGTCTCGAAGGTGGTCTTGACGGACGATCATCTGGTGGATTACGAAATTTCGCAGGATAACCCACTGGATTCCGTATGGGATGATTTTAGCACAAACGAAATTCGAAACAAACTTCGGTTGTTTTTGGAAACGCTCTCTGATTCCGACCGAAGGTTGTTTGAAGACGCAATTATTCGCGGATACCGTCACAGAGAACTGGCTGAAAAATATGGCTACACAAAAACGAATGTAACCGTTAAAATCTTTCGGTTTCGTGTAAGATTCCGTAAATTCTTGGAAAATGAAGATTGAGTGAGTTCCCCCTGTCCTTTCTTTGGGTCCGATAGAAAAAGACTTCTTGTATAAGTCTTTTTCTGCGGATTTGTCCATATACTGGATTAAGCTTGTCTTAAAAAGAAACGGAGGGTCCAAATTGGTCAAAGGCGTGGGGAAAAAACGGAGGCTTCTGCGGAGCATTCGAAAGCTTTTTTATCGCAACGAAATCTTTCTTTTGCTGACTGCGCTGTTTTTTATCGGGATTTTGCTCGGCTCTTGCCTAATCCGTTCCAACAGTTCCAGCTGGCAGATTTTCATCGAGCAGATTGTGTCCGGATTTTCCAGCGCCAGAGGTACACAGACTTTTCTTACCTCCTTTCTCCAATCCCTTACCGGGGGAATCGCCTTTTTACTGGCAATTTTCCTGTGTGGCTTCTGCGCGATTGGTCAACCGCTGGTTTGCCTGATTTTACTGTTTCGCGGCATGGGATACGGTTTAACGGCCGGCGGTGTTTACCGTATGTGCGGCATCAGCGGAATGGGATATGTAGCCCTGGCTTTGCTGCCAAACTGTGTTTTAACCGCTTTGATCCTTCTGCGGGCCGGGCAAAGCGCCTTTCGCTTCTCGACCGGTCTTTATGGTGCGATGAAAGGAACCGGAAAAATGTCCTCCCGTCCTTATTGTCTAGAGTTTTCTTTTTTGGCCGTTTTTATGCTTGCCGCCGCATTGATCGACAGTGTGTGCAGCTGCCTTTGTGCCAATTTGGCGCCGGTAATCGGATAAAAGAAGATTGTTCATAAAAAAGATATGAACCCTCCCCGATTTATGGTATAATAACGATAGAATCGTTATTATACCATAAAGGCGAAGCCTGCATGGTATAATTGGCGATTTCGCCGGTTGCCGCCATAGGCGGTGAGGCGAACGTCTTTCAAATCCTGTATAATGGCCACTTTGTGGACATTATACCATAAATTTTTATCAGCTGTTCTCAGCTGGCCGGTTATGCCATGATACGCTTCGCTTTCAAGGTATAATAACGCATACGGATTTTTCCACAATATAATCAATCGGGAGAGAGCAATCTAATGGGACTCATTTCAAATCTGTTTAATTATGCAAAGCCAGGTCCTGGCGTTGAGAAAGAGCAACAGCAGAAAAGGCGCTTCTTTCTGTTTTTCGAGTTGTTTTTTCGGAAAT
>CAJTQM010000066.1 GCA_910578255.1 uncultured Oscillospiraceae bacterium | reverse complement strand
AGGTTCTCACCGATAGGGACGCTTGACATCAGCCCCGCTTCCTGCTGGTAGTCAAGCCGGGTGAGGGCGCAGTTATATTTCTGTGCAATCCCCGCCGCCGCGAAAATGTCATTTTCCAGCTTTCTTTTTGTGTCCGCCATGTTCACCACAAGGAACGTCAAGAGGAACATTCTTTCATTCCGGCTCTGCAAGTCCTGTAAGAGGTTCTTCGCTTCGCTGCCGAACGTGGCAAGGTCGGACGGGATTATATCCATGTCGTACCCTGCGCGGACAGCCTTTTTCTGTTCCTCGATTTTCATTTTGTCAAGGTCGGTGATTTTGCGCTTGACCGTCTTAATGGCGTCCGTCTGGTCGATGGCCTGCACATGGAGGTTCACGACAATGCCGTTTTCCGTGTTGAGGAAGTCGGCCAGCATTTCATCCGACAGCTCCGGGGAGAGGATTTGCAGAAAGCTCACCGCCCCGTATTTGCCGCCCAGCCCGAACATCCGGGCATTGCCAAAGCGGAACGAGGACGGGGCGATAAAGTCCTTGGTGGAAGCCACTTCCAGTCAAAGGAAAACGGTTTCCCGTCCGGGTGGAAAATGCTGTGCATGACTTCCAGCCGTTCCTTGGCGTCCAGTCCCCACGCGGAGGCCCCCATGCTCTTGAAATAGCCCAAAAGGTCGGTTTCGATCCGGCGCAGTCTGGCGCGGGCCATTTTCAGGCTGTCTGCCTCGATGGTGTAGGTCATAAATTTCCGCTTCATCAGGCCGTTGTTTCCGTTCACAAGCTGGTCTTGCAAAATGTCGGAATACTCGCTTCGGATGTCGTCAAAGTCGTCCCCCTGCGCCCGGATTTCAAAGCTCTTGGCGTACTGCTTGGGGTCGATCTTGCGGTTGATAAAGGAAAACTGCACATGAATGGAGGCGTCCAGATAGTTGTAGAGGTCGCACAGGTTTTCAAAGATGGCGGTCTTGGTGTCCGCCTGCGCCAGTTGGTAGCTGATGTCCGTAAACTCAATGCACTTGGAAAAGGTGCGGGGCGTTACCCGGCACACGCCGTCCTGATACATGGCCTCATAGGGAATACTGGCCTGTGCCGAATGGGGCTTGCCGTCGCCCTTATACCTGCGGATGATGGCCTGAATCTCTTTCTTTTCGGCGCGGGTGAGCTTGACCGGCGCTTTTGCGCTCGTTTCGTTCTTTTGCTTTTTGGACAATGGCGTTGACCTCCTTTTCCATTTGGGATTGCCGCACAAGGGCGGTATAAGCGTTGTTGGTCTGGTAGGGCCGTTCCTTGGGCTGGATGAAGCAGCACTCGACGATCTGGCGCACCACCACTTCAAGGGGCTGGCCGTGTTTTTCGTAAAGGGCCAGCAGAAAGCCCGGCAGCATGGCGAACACCATAATGAGCGCCGCCGCGCTGGTCGGGACGCGGCCCCGGATCAAAAAGAAAAGCGGGACGCCTACAAGCAGCGCACCGCCAAAACAAATGAGCTGGCGTTTCGTCAGCCCGAATACCACCTTGGATTTGACCTTGGTTAAATCCTTGGGGACAGTTACATAAGCCATAAAAAGTCACCTCGTTTCTGGTACGGACAGGGAAAAATCGCTGTCCACTTCATTGCCCCACACATCCCAGCCGGGGATTTTCTGTCTGGCAAACAGTTCTGCGCGGGGCAAGTCGCCCGCAAGCTCTATGATTTTCTCGCGGGTAATGTCTGGTTTCTTGCTGTGTTCCTCCACCGGGGAAATGATAAACTGATGGACGCTTTTGGAGTAACGCTTGGGATGGCCCCGCTTGGCAAGCAGGCAGATTTCCGCGTTTCCTCTCGTCCAATAGCCCAGCCCGTAAAACCATGTGGGGCTTTTGCGGTTCAATTTCAGCCAGACAAAGGCCACGGTCTTAAAGGAAAAGCCCCACGCCTTAATCAGACGCAGCGCCTCCGGGAGCTGTGGGAAAGTCGCCCACAAAAACAAGAGGCAGTCTTTTTCCGCCAGCGTTTCCACAGGCAGGGCGCACAGCTCGTCAATGCTCATGGTGGGATAGTGCCGTTCCGCCGCCCCTGTCCGTTTGCACTCATATCGCCACGGCGGGTCGGCGTAAAGGATGTTGTAGGTTTTCTTTTGTGTTTCCTCGATAGCTGGTATTCCTCCTGTCTGTCAATGTGCGGTAAATACGGCTTTCGATATGCTGCCGGTCTTGAACAGACAGAAGCAAAGCAAAACGGTATAGCCCATACAGCCCCAGATCGCGCCGGATATGTCGTCGGCAGTTCCGATCTGCTGGATCAG
>CAJTQM010000065.1 GCA_910578255.1 uncultured Oscillospiraceae bacterium | reverse complement strand
TGATGGAGTAAACTTCCACATGCCCTTTTCGCTTCTTATATCCTTCAGCAGTTACAAGATGGTTGATCGGAATCGGAATCCGCTTCGCAATCCGACTGCTCGCAACAATCGCACGCCTGATTCGAATTCATGTCCATCTCGACGTAGAATTCTTCTGTTTCCTGCGGCAATTTCTCGCCACATTTGGCACAATAAACGGCCTGCAGGTCGTTAATCGCACCGCATACCGTACATTTTACCTTATGACGCGTTTCATTGATTTTCTGCTCATTTTCCTCTAAAGCAGCCATCAGATCATCAATTTCCTTCACACACATAGCGATCAGTTCGTCGTTGTCTTCTCCGCTTTTTTGATATTTGTAGACAAACGCGCCCAATTTTTCATATGCTTTTTGGAGTTCCCCATTGATTTTTATATGATTGATCTTTAGCTTAGAAACTTCAACCGCCTCGCCTGCTTTTTTACCAGCCAGATCGGCCAATTCTTTCGCAGTATTGATAAATTCATTGATATTTGCCATTCCAATTCTCCTTTCATCGTTGTCCATGCTGTCATTATACATCTTTCCGCTGGCTACAGCAAGCAAAAAACGTTTTTTCCAGTCTTATCGATAAAATTTTACAATTTCATCTTTACGACTTAATACTGTATCAAACCGCTGGATATATTCGTATGGATATTTATAGTTAAAAATGCGGTGCAGCAGGGTTTCTCCCGGCCTTCTCAATTTCGAAACGCCCCCGGCTCCCAGCGCGATAATCGAATGGGTTTCGTCCATAATATAGACGTTATAATATCCTTCCATCCTCGGTTTACAATAGCCTACATTTTCCATATTCTCTATTGTATTTTTTTGCCGGTACAGATAATAGGGGGAATACTCTTTTTCCCTGAATCTTTCGCCTGCATAGGACAACATGTCCCGCACCCGCCTGTGTTCAGACAAATAAAACTCCTTCGAATGCTGCCCAATCCGGGAGGACCGCTTGACCGACAGCGTGTGAAGGGTAATATTTTCCGGCGCCAGATCGACAATCTGATCAATGGTACTGCAAAAACTTTGCAAATCGTCCCCTGTCAAACCGGCGATCAGGTCCATATTGATATTTTTGTGTCCTGCCTGGCGCGCAAGATAAAACGCCTCCACCGTCTGGGCGGCGGTATGCCGCCGGCCAATCCTCTCTAAAACGGCGTCGTTCATCGTTTGCGGATTGATGCTCACGCGGGTAACGCCTTTTCGCTTCAGCATCTCCATTTTCTGCGGGGTGATTGTATCCGGCCTTCCCGCCTCTACCGTATACTCCCGCAAATGGGACAGATCAAAATGCGTTTCCACCGCACAGAGGATTTTCTCCAGCTGTTCTGCGGTGATGGCCGTCGGCGTTCCACCGCCGAAATAGACGGTTTCCAGCCGCAACCCCAAGCTTTTGACAAGCGGTGCCACATAGGCAATTTCGCGGATCAAAAGCGCTACATATTCTGGGACCAGCTTTTTCGCACGTTCAATTGAATGGGAGACAAAGGAGCAATAATTACAGCGGGATGGGCAAAAGGGAATGGACAGATACAAACTGAACGATTCCAGGCGGGATAGGTCCAGAATCGGCTTTTCGTTGTTTGCCGTTTCCAACAAAAGATCAATCTTTTCCTGGGAAACAAAATAATCCTCATTGAGATGGGACCGAATCTGCGCGTCGTTCATTCCCCGTTCCCGATATCGGTAAATCAGCCGAACCGGGCGCACTCCTGTCAGCATTCCCCATGCCAAAGATATCCCTGTCGCCTCTGCCAGCTGCAAATACAGCATCCGGCACAGATGATACTCGCAAAACCGGTCGATCTCTTTTCCAGCAGGCGCTTTTTGCAACGTCTGCTCACGCAGTTTCCCGTCTATTTTGCTGGAAACCGTAAAAGAAATCCTTCCATCCGGCAGCGCCGATTGGAACGTATATAAAAAATCCTCCTCTCCAATCTGTTTTTCATACACAACCTGGACCTTGTTTTCATGAAAAAACATATTGGCCAAAGATTCCAACTCATATTTATATGTGTGCCCATCTAAAATCAGTTTCATCCTTTATGCTCCATAAAACGATTATACCTTCTCTCCTGGTCCAAAGAGGTTTCCTCCTCATGTCCAGGATAAACAAGGCGATCTCCATCCAGCGACGCCAACCTTCCCAGAGAATCCTGCATAGCCTGACTGTCGCCGCCATAAAAATCGCAGCGGCCGCAGCTTCCCCGAAACAGCGTATCGCCGGAAAAAATGGCGTTTTCGTAAAGATAACAGACCGAACCTTTTGTATGTCCGGGAGTGGAAAGAACTGTAAAG
>CAJTQM010000064.1 GCA_910578255.1 uncultured Oscillospiraceae bacterium | reverse complement strand
CCCTGCGCGAAACGTTGCTGGATCTTGCCCGCAGCATTGCGGATTCGGACGGAATAGAAGCTGTTAATATCCGCACCATCGCCCAAAGAGCCGGCATTGCAATCGGGACCATGTACAACTACTTTTCCAGCAAGGAGCAGATTCTCCTTGCATTGACAGAAGAGTATTGGATGCAGACGCTGCTTGAAATGAAGGCTGTGATACCGGACGGTCCCTTTTGCGAACAGCTTAAGGAGATGTTCCTTTTTCTAAGGGAGCGGATCAGCCAGTCCGCGGGAAAGCTTATGAACAGCCTGGGCAGTCTGGAAACATTGGGCCAAGCGCGAATGGCGTCAATGCAGTCTGTGCTGGAGGCGTCGCTGATCCGCAGTATAGACCGGGATGCAGGGGTGCGGTCCGATGTCTGGAGCGAGCAATTCACCAAACAGCAATTCGCGCGTTTCGTCCTGGGGAACGTTATGATGCTGCTGAAATCGAAAGCGCCGGTGGAGGACCTGGATTTTTTGATTGCAATTATTAAAACGGTGATTTATTAAAAGAAAAGGAGAAATTGTATGCCGCAGGCAATTGCAGAAACGATTTTTGACATTTTTTATCTTGGCTTTGCCATCCTTGCAGGGGTGACAATGCTTCGTAAGGGGAAAACTCCCCTGGTGCGAAAAGCCGGCCTGATGACAGCGCTGCTTGGGGGAGGGGACTCGTTCCATCTGCTTCCCCGCGCCTATGCCCTTTGGACCACCGGCTTGGAAGCAAATGCAGCAGCGCTGGGGATGGGAAAGTTTATCACTTCCATCACGATGACGGTTTTCTATCTGATCCTTTACTACATCTGGCGGGACCGGTATCAGGTGAAAGACCGGAACAGCCTTACAAAGATCATGTGGGGGCTGTCCGCCCTCCGGATCACCCTTTGCCTGCTTCCGCAAAATCGGTGGCTGGAATACCGCCAGCCGCTTCAGTACGGAATTTTGCGAAATATCCCCTTTGCCGTTATAGGGGCTATCATTATTGTTATCTATGCCCAAGAGACACAAAAAAACGATGACAAAGCGCTTCGTTTCCTGCCCGCCGCAGTGGCGTTGTCGTTTGGGTTTTATCTGCCGGTTGTCCTGTTCAGCGGAACGTTCCCCCTTGTGGGCATTTTAATGATCCCCAAGACCCTTGCCTATGTCTGGATCGTCTTAATGTTTTGGAAGCTTTCCAGAGCGCCGCAGAATTTGTAAAAGGAGGAATTGCAGGTGGAAAAGCGTTATGCAAATCTGGCGTTGATTTACGCCGCTGCCGCCATGATCTTTGGGGTGTTTTACAGGGAGTTTACAAGATTTTGTAATTTTACAGGAAAAACGAACCTGTCCGTTATCCACACCCATTACTTTTTATTGGGGATGGTCTTTTTCCTTATACTCATGCTTGCGGAAAAAGCATTTTCCTTTTCGGAGGGAAATACAGGTAAAATCGTGATCGCTTATCAGGCGGGCCTCAACATCACTGCCCTTGGCTTTCTGCTGAGAGGATTGACCCAGGTTTGGAACACAGAGCTAAGCGCTGGGATGGACGCATCCATTTCCGGGATTGCGGGGATCGGCCATATTTTTGTTGGGATCAGTATGATTCTTCTCCTGCTGAAAATCAGAAAAAAAGCTGCCTAAAAGGTCCGCCCAGGGTCAAAGGGATCCGCCAAAAGCTATGCCGCTGCGGGGTTGTGGAGCGGTACCAGACTTTGAGCAAACGGCAAGGTGACCATTAAGGAAATGTACTGGGAAACAGGCGACGGCATCGGTATCTGTGCCAATCTGTACAGCTCCAACGCTTCGGCCGTTGCTTCCAGCCACGGTGTTTATAACAATGTGGATGCAGGCCTTGCTGGCAGTGGTAGGGATCAAGTACGGGATGATCTTCAGCACCGGAAAAGATCTGGGGAACCATATGCGGTGGAAATATTGCTATGCCTGTCTGCTGCTCCTCTGTTCGTCAGTGGCGGGAAGGATGATCAACCGGATCCTGTACCGAAAGACCCGCAACGTTTTTGGGAGACCGGCGGTGTATGGCGTTATGGCCACCGTATTCATCGCCTCCTGCATGATGGTTCCGGACTACCTTTATAAACTTTATACTGCGGTTCAGAGACCCTCCAACCGCAGCTTTTATGAGACCACCCGCCTGGCGGGTGGTTTTTCTGTACAAAAAACGAGGCAAGCACCAGGCTTGCCCCGTCGGCAAAATTTCTTTCCGCAAGCTGTCAGTGGATAATCCCGTAAAAGTAGTCCTCGAAATACTGCAGGGAAAGGGAGTCGTCCCGGCGGCCCGCCAAGGTTATCATGGCGGTGTGGGTGTAGTAGGTGGGGTGGAGGGGGATGGAGACCAGCTCCCCGTCGGCGATGTACTGGTGGGCCACCCCGGAGGAGAGATAGCAGATGCCGATATTGGCCCGAACCATGCCGATG
>CAJTQM010000063.1:2171-2711 GCA_910578255.1 uncultured Oscillospiraceae bacterium | reverse complement strand
TCTGCCAATTCCGCCATACCCGCACAATTCTGCTAACAACAGATTGTGTCAACAGATGACATTATAGCATCCTGCCAAAGGAATGTCAATGGATTTTTCGAAAAACTTTTTTCGTTTCTTTTAAAAATAGCTTTGCTTTTTTTAAAAGAATGTGGTATAATTCGCTGTAGGATTTTATATGCGCCTGTAGCTCAGTGGATAGAGCACCGGCCTCCGGAGCCGGGTGCGTAGGTTCGATTCCTATCAGGCGTACCATCAGGCAAGGGCTTGGAGTCGTTTCGCGCTCCGGGCCTTTTCCTATGCTCAAAACAACTGCCCGCGTTCCGGGGCGATTCCAAAGTGTCCATGCTTGCCAAAAACACGGCATGTCAGTTGCTTTTGCAGTTGACATGCCGTGTTTTTCTGTTCGCAGCTAAAACAGGCTCAGCTGCTGGATTTGGGCAGGACGGGTGAGGGCCGGCCTTCTCTGTAGATTTTCGTCTTTTAAGTCGGACAGAAAAACCGACGGATCGCCGGAGGTGGTGAGAAACAACGTCTCTT
>CAJTQM010000063.1:873-2161 GCA_910578255.1 uncultured Oscillospiraceae bacterium | reverse complement strand
CCCGGGTAATGCCCACAAAAAACAGCCGCCGCTCCTCTTGAGAATCCACTTCGCCCTTGACCGTCTCCAGCGGGATAGAGCCTTTTTTAACCCCCGCCAAAAACACTGCCGGAAATTCCAGCCCTTTGGCCCCGTGCAGCGTCATCAGCCGGACCGCCCCGGAGGAAACGCCGCTGCCACAGGCCCGGCGCAGATCCGCCTCCTGTCCGGTTAAGGCGGCTTCTAAAAAGGCGTTGAGATCCTGGAAAAAGACCGAGGCGTTTTGCAGTTTTTCCAGCGCGGGGGAAAGAGGACGGCCTTCCTGCCAACGGGCTAACAGCTTGCGGGGATTTTCCTTTCCGGTCAGCGGCAGGAATTTTTCCGCCTCGTCCAGCCAGGGGGTCAGATGGGGATACGGCTGCCACTGCTCCCGCAAAAGGCCGGTATTCCAGCTTTGTAACCCGCGGACCGTTTTAACTGCCTGCTCGATCATATCGGCCGGACAGTGCCAGAGAAAACGCAGGGCGTTTTCCAAAGCCCCCGTGTCCTGCATGTGCCCAAGCGAGCGGAAAAAACCCAGAATTCCCCGTACCTGCGGGTCGGACAGATAATCCTCCCGGCCGCTGACAACGCAGGGAATGCTGTCGTGCCGCAGGCATTTTTCCACCGTCAGCAGCTGCCGGTGGGTGCGGCAGAGAACGGCAATTTCGGAAAAAGAGCGAATTTTTTTACCATCCTCCGGGTTTTGGGACTCCAGCATCCCCATGCCGCCGGTCATACGGGCGATTTGCCGGGCGATGGCGATGGCCTCGCCCCAATCGTCCTGCGCTTCGATTAAAACAGGCGGCTCCCCGTCGGGGCGGTTGGGGAGCAAAACGCGGTCGGGGCCCGGGTTGGGGGCGATGGCGGACAGGGCGGCGCAAAGGATCTGGGGGGAACTGCGGTAGTTTTGGCGCAAATAGATGGTCCGCAGGCAGGGAAGGTCTAATTCCAGCCGGGCAAAACAGTCGGCACCGGCGCCCCGAAAGCCGTAGATGGCCTGGTCTGGGTCGCCGATGACAAACAAGCTTTGCCTGCCCTCGCTCCATCGGCGGATCAGCCGGTACTGCAAATCGTTGACATCCTGAAATTCGTCCACCAACAGATGGGAAAAGCGGCGCGGAGAAGAGGCGGGACTGTTCAGCGCCTGCAAAAGAAGATCGTCAAAATCCAAAAGCCGCCGCCCGTCCAAAAGGGATTGGTACTGCTCGAAGGCTTCTTGTGAAAGCTGCGCCGTCTGCCGGCCGGCGCCGTTTTTGATCTGGGAGAC
>CAJTQM010000063.1:0-863 GCA_910578255.1 uncultured Oscillospiraceae bacterium | reverse complement strand
AAAAACGGCGGGGGGTAACGGACAGATCCTGCGCCTCGATAACCTGGGAGGCCAGTTCCATGGCATCGGGTTCCGCGGCCAGCGAAACATCCCCCAAAAGCGTCCGGCAGATCGAGTGGAAGGTGCCCACCGTAAGGCCGCGGATTGCCCGCTTTCCGCCCAGCTGTTCCTCCAGCCGCTGGCGCAGTTCGGCGGCGGCCAGGTTGGTGAAGGTCACAGCGGTGATTTGAGAGGGACTGACGCCCTTTTCGCCGATGAGATAGGCGATGCGGGCCACCAGCGTTTTGGTCTTGCCGGTGCCGGGTCCGGCGATGACCGCTACGGCGGGCTCTGTGGCCTCTACGGCGGCGGCCTGCTCTTCATTCAGCCGGTTTGGCAAAGCGGCGGACTTGGGGCCGTCCTCTTTGTCCGGCGTGACGGATTTGACCGGAAAAGGGGACTTTTCCGGGTTGGGGACGATATCCGCCAAAGGGGATACGCCGAACAAGGAGGTTTGTCCCTCCAGCGCCTGCCGTTCCGACAGGCTCAGCAAAAGGATTTTGCCGTATTCGCCGTCGTAGCCGGGAACGCGGCGGACCTGCCCTGCCCGCAGCCGCCGGATCCCCTCGGCGATGGCGGGACCGGCCTGCCGCTCGATTTCCTCTGGCGAAACGCGGCGAAGGATTTCGAATTCCGGGCCCAGGCGCTCCAGCAATCTTTCGTATTGCGCCAGGACCTTTTTGCCGGCGGCGGAAAGGCCGGTGCAGGCGGCGATTACCTCCGGTAGCGGCGCCAGGCTTTCAAAGGGCTTTGCCCCGGAAGGAGTAAAGCCCTCCGGCCGGTCGGCCAATTCCTCCACCCGATGCTGTACGCCGATGGTGATC
>CAJTQM010000062.1:1092-2783 GCA_910578255.1 uncultured Oscillospiraceae bacterium | reverse complement strand
AGGAATTGGGGCAATTGGATAAGCCGATCCTTCTCAAAAGGGGACTTTCCAGCACGATTGAAGAATGGCTCATGAGCGCCGAATACATTATGGCCGGCGGAAACGAGCGGGTCATTCTCTGCGAACGGGGCATCCGCACCTATGAAACCTTTACCCGCAACACGCTGGATATTTCCGCTGTTCCGATTTTAAAGCATCTGACCCACCTGCCGGTTATTGTGGACCCAAGCCATGGCACCGGCATCACCTGGCTGGTAGAGCCTATGGCCAAATCGGCGATTGTTGCCGGTGCAGACGGCTTAATGGTTGAAGTGCATAACAATCCACAGAAGGCCCTGTCCGACGGCGCCCAGTCTCTGCGTCCTGAAACCTTCGACGGCATTATGACCAGCCTGCGGCGCTACGCACAGGTGGAAGGCCGTTCCATGTAAGTTTTAAATGCGGGAGGGAGTTTAGTAAGATGAACGAGCAGCTAGCGCAGATCCGGCAGAAGATCAATCAGACCGACGAACAATTGAGCCATTACTTTTCCCAGCGGATGGATTTGGTGGCACATGTGGCAAAAATAAAAGAAGAAGAGGGGCTCCCGGTTTACGATCCTGAACGGGAGGCCCAGGTGCTGGAACGTGTATCCCAGGCAGCGGGCGAAGAAAAAGCCCCCTACCTGCGCCGGGTTTACCAGTCTTTGATGGACGCCAGCAAAGACTATGAGCGGGACTTGATGAAGTCTCGGTCTTGTGACAGGGAAAAAACAGAGGACGCCTTTCCCCGCCAGCCCAAGGTGGCCTGTCAGGGGGTCGCCGGTGCTTTCTCCGGAGAAGCCGCCCGCCGGATGTTCCCGGACGGGACGTTGGTCTTTGTCCCCACCTGGGAGGAAGCTTTTCAGAAGGTCAGCCTGGGAGAATGCGATTTCGCCGCACTGCCGGTAGAAAATTCTCTGGCGGGATCGGTCGGCCAGGTGTATGATCTGCTGTTACAATACCGTCTCACGATCAGCCGCGCCTGCCGTCTGCCGGTAGAGCAAAACCTGCTGGCGATGCCGGGCGCGACTTTGGATGATATTACAGAGATTTATTCCCATCCGCAGGGCCTTGCTCAATGTAAAAAATTCTGTGCAGGATTGGCACAGGCCAGAACCATCCCCATGGAAAATACAGCTGCGGCCGCAAAGATGGTGGCGGCGCTGGGCGATGTTCATAAGGCAGCGATTGCTTCTTCCTATTGCGCCGAAATCTATGGACTGGAGATTCTGGCCCCCAATATTCAGACTGCGGCGCACAATACCACGCGGTTTGTAGCCGTTTCCCAAGAGCATTTTCACACAATGCACTGCAACAAAATCAGTCTGGTCTTTTCCCTCCCCCATCAGCCCGGCGCGTTAAACCGTCTGCTGTCCCAATTTGCGGCGCTGGAATTGAATCTGACGAAAATCGAATCCCGACCGGTCAGCGGCAAAAGCTTTGAATATTATTTCTATCTGGATTTTTCCGGGAATACGTCCTCTACCCTGATCCAGCAGCTGATGGAAAGGCTTTCACAGGAACTTCCGGCCTTTACCTTTTTGGGAAATTACGAGGAGATTTAGCCGCCCCAAAATTTCAAAAGCACCGGAAGGTCCTTCCGCCGCAGGAACACCGATAGGCAACCGGTTTGCCTTCGCTGGAAAGAACAGCGTCTACAAAGCGGCTGCG
>CAJTQM010000062.1:867-1082 GCA_910578255.1 uncultured Oscillospiraceae bacterium | reverse complement strand
CCTTGGGATAGTGCGCCCCGCAGCTTTGGCATACAATGGTATACTTTATCCGCGATTTTCTTTGCTCCTTCTGGGCAGCGCAGGTTTCGGCCAAACGGTTCGGAACTGCGCCCACCGCCCGGCAGACAGACTGCCAGACCGGGCCGTGCCCCTGATTTTTTCCGGTTAAAAGCGCCGCGGCGGCATGGGCGTATTCGTGGCGGACCGTATCCCAA
>CAJTQM010000062.1:0-857 GCA_910578255.1 uncultured Oscillospiraceae bacterium | reverse complement strand
GCTTCCTCCTCCTGCTGCAAAAAAGATGCGATCAAAATTTTGCAGGGATAAATCTCTTTCCCTCTTTTTTGGTACCTGCAACAGCCATATTGGTAAACGGACCGGGGAGAAAACACGATTTCCAAATGGGTGGTGTCCACGCCGACGATTTGGTCCAACCTTTTATACTCCGCCCGAATCTGGTCAATGGTATGCATAAACGCTCCTTTCACAAGCCGATTTACGATGAAAAAAGCCTCCACTCTCTGAGCAGAGGCTTTTTATCCGTTTATTTTAAAAATGGTAAACCTCTTCGGCCGTGAGCACCTTAACGCCTTTTTCCCGCAAAACTTTTATCGCCTGTTCCCCGTTGTTTACCCGCATGATAATGCAGGCATCCTGGGTCGTATGGCTGATAAACGCGTAGACATACTCAATGTTAACACCGTTTTCGTCCGCCAGGGAAAATACTTTTGCCAAGGCGCCGGGTTCATCCGGGATGCCAACGGCAATCACATTGGTAATCGAGACGGTAAACCCGTTTTGCTTGAGTACCTGCTCGCATTTTTCCGGGTCGTTTACAATTAAGCGCAGAATACCAAAATCCACCGTATCCGAGATGGAAATGGAACGGATGTCAATCCGGTTTTCTTCCATCAGCTGCGTGATAAAAGACAAGCGTCCCGGCTCGTTTTGTACAAAGACAGATATTTGTTTGACCAGCATATGGATTCCTCCTTTAAGCGTTGGATTGGCCTCGCAGATCGACAATACGTTTTGCTTTTCCGGTAGAACGCTCGATGGACCGCGGCTCTACTAAGGTCACCTTACAGTCAAGGCCCAGCACCGTGCGCAGGTCCGTGCGAATTTCATTGGCT
>CAJTQM010000061.1 GCA_910578255.1 uncultured Oscillospiraceae bacterium | reverse complement strand
ACCTGGTACCGGGGCTTATTTTGACTAATGCGATGCGCGATATTATGGCCGGTGATTTTATCGCCGGGTTAATGCGTATCGCTGAAGCGGTTTTGATTGGCGCGGGTATTGCGGTGGGCGTTATGGTCCCGCTGACGCTTTTTCAGCCACTGTTGGGAAAGAGCAGCGTGCGGGGGGATTTTTTGACCTGTCTTTATGCGGCGGCAGGTGTCATCGCTTTTGGGATTGTATTTAATATCCGGGGGAAAAAATTGTTGTTTTCCGCTTTAGGGGGAACCGTAAGCTGGTTAGCCTATCTTTTGACCTACAATTGCTTTTCGTCGGATATATTTGGCTATTTCTTTGCGGCGGTTGTGATGTCTATTTTTGCGGAGGTTTTTTCCAGAATCCACAAAATGCCGGTGACCATCTATCTGGTGGCGGGTTTGATTCCATTGGTACCCGGCAGCGGAATATACAGGACCATGGAATATTGTGTCATGGGGGAGAATCAGCTATTCTGGCAGACGGGGCTTTATACGCTTGAAATTTCCGCTGTCATTGGATTCGCGATGATTTGCGTTTCATCTATCGTTCGAATTTTGTTTACGATCCAAAGTAAAACACGCGGATACGCCGGAGGAGGTGCGAAAAAATGACCTGCGAAATCAGAAAATGGCAGTTGGAGGATGCAAAGGATCTGGCGGCGGCACTTTCCAATACAAAAATACAGGATAATCTTCGGGATGGGTTGCCCTATCCTTACACCGAGCAAGATGGAATAGAGTATATTTCCGCCATGCTTTCCGCAGATGAAAATGAAACTTTTGCTTTTGCGATTACGGTAGATCAGAAGGTTATTGGCAGCATCGGTGCTTTTCGACAGGGAAATATACACAGACAGACCGCGGAATTGGGATATTATATTGCAGAAGGCTATTGGGGCAAAGGAATTATGTCTGAGGCCGTGAAACAAATTTGCCGATTTGTTTTCGATCATAGCGATATTATCCGTATTTATGCTGAACCGTTCGCATATAATGCGGCGTCTTGCCGGGTGCTTGAAAAGGCGGGTTTTCAATATGAGGGAACATTAAGAAATAATGCTGTAAAAAATGGGAAAATTGTAGATATGAAGATATATTCTTTATTGAACACAGAAATATAAGCTGGAATTAAAAGAATTGTTGCGGCTAAGGGGTTTCCT
Organism: uncultured Oscillospiraceae bacterium; assembly: GCA_910578255.1. GTDB lineage: Bacteria > Bacillota > Clostridia > Oscillospirales > Ruminococcaceae > UBA3818. The sequence continues at coordinate 2,002 of CAJTQM010000061.1, read as the reverse complement.
GTCAGAGGACTTAAACAGAAAGTCTCCAATAGGTAGAGAAAGTCCTTTTTAAGGCTTGACAAAAAGAAAATATTTATTATAATGAAATGCAATAAGAAAAAAACGGTGAAGAGAAGAAGTAGCAATCCTGATTATGAGCAAAGAGAGCCTTTGGTCGGTGGAAAAAGGACTCAGATCGTTTTGCAAATACATCTCGGAGTTCCCTTTCTGAATGGAGAAATCTCTTAATAGGGAAGGGCGGGTTCTCCCGTTAAAGAGAGAGGATATCGGCTTTTTGCCTGTATCCAGTAAGGCCGCAGAAATGTGGTGAACGAGGTGGTACCGCGTAGATTTACGCCCTCTTATTCCCGTATCGGGAATAAGAGGGCCTTTTCAATTTAAGGAGGATTTTGTATGACACTTTTTGAAGAATTTAAGCGCCGTGGTTTAATTGCCCAATGCACCGATGAAGAAAAGGTAAAAGAACTTTTAGAAAATGAGAAGGTGACATTTTATATTGGGTTCGATGCCACGGCGGACAGTCTGCACATTGGTCATTTTTTGCAGCTGATTGTTATTAAACACCTGCAGAAGGCAGGGCACATGCCGATTTTGCTTTTGGGTACTGGAACCACAATGGTGGGGGATCCGACCGGAAAAACCGATATGCGCAAAATGATGACGGTTGAAGAGATCAATTACAACGCGGACCAGTTTTTAAAGCAGATGGGGAAATATGTTGATATCTCACCGGACAAAGCGATTGTTGCCAGAAACGGAGACTGGCTGATGAATTTAAAATATATCGAATTGCTGCGGGATGTTGGCGTCCATTTTTCGGTGAACAGAATGCTTACCGCTGACAGCGTTAAAACCCGTTTGGAACGTGGCTGCACCTTTTTGGAATTTAACTATATGATTATGCAAAGCTACGATTTTCTTCATCTGTTTCGGGAATACAATTGCAAAATGGAGTTGGGTGGCAACGACCAATGGTCGAACATTTTGGGTGGCGTTGAACTTGTCCGCCGGGTCGAGCATCAGGATGTATATGGCCTGACCTTTACGCTTTTGACCACAAAAGAAGGGAAAAAGATGGGCAAAACCGAAAATGGCGCCATCTGGCTGGATCCGCAGAAAACCACGCCCTATGAGTTTTTCCAATACTGGCGCAATGTAGATGATGCGGATGTCATCAACTGTTTAAAGCTTTTGACTTTTCTTCCCATTGAAGAAATTGAGGCGATGGAAAGCTGGCAGGGCAATGAACTTAACAAGGCGAAAGAGATTTTAGCCTACGAACTGACGAAGATGGTCCACGGCCAGCAAGAAGCGGATAAGGCGTTGGCCGCAGCAAAAGCGCTGTTTTCCGGTGGTACAGACAATAGTAACATGCCGACTACGCAGCTTCCTTCCGATCTGTTCCAGGAAGACACAATAGGAATTTTGGATCTGCTGGTTACCTCTGGCTTGGCCCCATCCAAAGCGGAGGGACGTCGGTTGGTTCAGCAAGGCGGGATTTCTGTCAATGAACAGAAGATCAGTGACCCGACGGCACGCATTCCCGCTGATTTATTCGATCGGGGAGAAGTGATTGTGAAAAAAGGGAAAAAAGTGTTCCACAAAGTTATTCGCTAAATTTTAATTTGTCAAAGCAGGGAGAATAGCGAAAAATCCTCCCTGCTTTTTGTTTTGCTGAGATAAAATAGGGGCAGGCAACTTTCGGCGCCTGCCCCTAAAAAGCCAATAATTTGATTAAACCCTCGTATACACGGCGTGTTGTTTTCTGTAAGCATCGTTATCCTTCTGGCTCAGTTCTCTTTCGATTTGCGCCATCTTTTTTTCTAAGCGGTTTCTTTTTGTTTCATCTGTCTCGGATTGAAGCTGCTGGTTCAGATCCTGCTGTTTGCTTTTCAGCTTCTCAATCTCACGATCGACCGCATCCGTATTGCAGGTCCAGCTTTCCTCCTTTTGACTCTCCTGTTTCGGGGCGGAGGCTTTCGGACCATTATTTGACGCTTTA
>CAJTQM010000060.1:2738-3217 GCA_910578255.1 uncultured Oscillospiraceae bacterium | reverse complement strand
GTGCGGGCGATGGATTCGTTTTTTTCGTCCCCGACAATCTTTCCATCCACGATGGTTACAATCCGGTCTGCGTAGCGGGCGATACCGTTGTCGTGGGTTACCAGAATAAAGGTCTGGTTGTTTTCCCGGGACTTGTTGACCATCAGTTCCATGACCTCGGTGGTGGTTTTGGTGTCCAGATTGCCGGTGGGCTCGTCGGCGAAAACGATCTTGGGCTTTGTCACAAACGCGCGGGCAATGCCTACGCGCTGCTGCTGCCCGCCGGACATCTGGGAAGGACTGTGCTTCATGCGGTTGCCCAGCCCCACTTCTCGCAGCGCCTCCTTGGCAATGCGGGTCCGCCTGTCCTTATCCATCCCGCGGAACATCAGCGGCATGGCCACATTTTCAATGCCGGATAGGCTGGCCATCAGGTTATAAGACTGAAACACAAACCCGATATTCTTTTGCCGGAACAGAGCCCAGCGCCGCTCGTCAAA
>CAJTQM010000060.1:1870-2717 GCA_910578255.1 uncultured Oscillospiraceae bacterium | reverse complement strand
AGCACCTGACCTTTTGTCGGCCGTTCCAGTCCCGCCATCATGTTTAAAAGCGTCGACTTTCCGGAGCCGGAGGTTCCCAGGATGCAGCAGATTTCCCCGCGCTCGATGGTCAGATTGATATCCTCCAGCGCCACAACCCGCTCCTTGCCCAGCTTATACACCTTCCGCAAACCCCTGATTTCAATAAAGGGCGTGTTTTCCAAGATCTTCCCTCCTGTGTCCGAACATTTCCGCCTTTACAGGCGAAAGCGACTGCGACAAATCGAAAAGCCGCAGTACAACAAAACGAATGCGCCGAACCGGCACAATTGCTCTATTAATTTTATACCTTATTTTTCGGCAATCTGTTACAGATTTTTTGCGGTTTTCCTTTGCGCCGCAAAAAAATGCCGTATGCCGCCGGATTTTTGCTCCCCGCGCCGGTTTGTGGTATACTGTTCACAATATCAGATCGCAATTGGGCAAACGACGGGCAGGTCCGGCAAAGTTGTGAACACCGCAAAAAAGCGGCGGTCCCCCTTGGCCCAATCTGCCGCTTCCTTGCTATTCTATGCCGGGAAAGGATGGAAAATATGCTGCAAAAAAATGATTTGATCCCGCTGGCCGTCACCGACATCACCAACGAAGCCTCCGGTGTAGGCCGATACGACGGCATGGCCGTTTTTGTACCGGGTGCCGCTGTGGGCGATCAGTTGGAGGTTCGGATCGTCAAGGTGCTCAAAAGCTACGCCTACGGCAGAATCCAGCGGATTTTGTCTCCCTCGCCCGACCGTATCGACGACGGCTGCCCCGTGTCCCGCCAGTGCGGAGGGTGCTCGCTGCGCCATCTTTCCTACGATGCCGAATG
>CAJTQM010000060.1:0-1816 GCA_910578255.1 uncultured Oscillospiraceae bacterium | reverse complement strand
CCCCGCCGTCCTTCCCATCCAGCCCTCCCCCGCCCAAAGCGGCTACCGGAATAAGGCCCAGTACCCCATCCGCCGCGGCCCCGACGGCCGGGTACAGATCGGTTTTTTCGCGCCCCGCAGCCACCGCGTGGTGGAAAATCACTTCTGCGATTTGCAGCCCCGCTTTTTCGGTGAAATTCTGGAACTGGTGCAGCATTTTCTGGGAAAATACCGTATTTCCGTCTACGATGAGTTGTCCCACCAGGGCCTGGTCCGCCATCTGTTTCTGCGCTGGGGCGAAAAGACCGGCCAGGTGATGGTCTGTCTTGTGATAAACGGCCATTCCCTTCCCCACGCCGACCAGCTTGTCCAGACGCTGACCGAAACGTTTCCGCAGATCGCCTCCATCCAGCTGAACTTTAATCAGGCGAAAACCAACGTCATCCTGGGGCCCCAATGCCGGGTTTTGTATGGCAGTCCGGTCATCCTGGACGTTTTGTGCGGCGTAGAGGTTTCCTTGTCCCCCCTGTCCTTTTATCAGGTCAACCGCAGCGGCGCCGAAAAGCTGTACCGCATCGCGGCGGATTTTGCCGGGCTCACCGGCAAGGAGCTGCTGTTGGATCTTTACTGCGGCGCCGGGACCATCGGGCTTTCCATGGCCCATCTGGTCCGGGAGGTCGTCGGCGTGGAAATCGTCCAAGAAGCGGTGGAAAACGCCCGGGAAAACGCCCGCCGCAACGGGATCGAAAACGCCGAGTTTTTCTGCGGCGACGCTGCAAAAGCCGCTCAGCACCTTGCGGCCGAAGGGCTTTGCCCGGACGTCGTGGTTTTGGATCCGCCCCGCAAGGGCTGTGACGGCGCTTTGTTAAAAACCATCGTGGAGATGGGTCCAAAACGGATCGTTATGATCTCCTGCAACAGCGCCACCGCCGCCCGAGACGCGGCAATCCTTTGCCAAGACGGGTACTGTGTCCGGCAGCTTCAGGCCGTGGATATGTTTCCTCGCACCGCCCATGTAGAGTGCGTGAGTTTGCTTAGTCTAAAATTCTCCGAAAAATGAAGAAGTCAGATTATTTAATTCGGACAATTTAAAGGAAGAAGATGCTGAATGAAAATCATAACTATAATTGGTAGTATGAAATTTATTAATGAAATGATGGAAATTGCTATAGATTTGGAATTAAAAGGGAATTGCATCTTGATGCCGGTATTCTGTAATTCGCGTGGTAAAGAAGGCTTTACTGATGAGGAAGAAAGGATATTAAATAAAGGACATTATGAAAAAATCAAAATTTCCGATGCTGTCCTCGTTTGTAATATAAATCATTATATAGGTAATCAAACAAAAAAGGAAATTGAATTGGCTAAAATGTTAAATAAAGAAATCATTTATTATACTGACCTATGCGATAAACAATATTTTTAACGATACCTTTCCATAGTCAAAACCGACGGGGCCAAAAAGCCCCGCCGGTTTTGCAGCAAAATACCCTTATACTTTTCCAAACACCTTCATCCACCGCATCAGGTTGCGGATGGTCAGCGCCATATCGCTTTTAGAGCGCCCCTTGGCCTGGGAAAAAGGCACTGCCACGCGGTTGATGCTGAAAATCGCGCTGACCCCTTCGTCATACGCGCCTTCAATCTCGTCGCCAATATCGCCGACCACCGCCACCAGCGGCACGCCCAGCTTTTTGGTCCGCCGCGCCACGCCGATGACCACCTTTCCCCGCAGCGACTGGGTGTCGATCTTCCCTTCGCCGCTGAAGACCAGGTCGGCATCCCGGGCCAGCTCGTCAAAACGCACCGTATCCAGCACCGTCTCAATGCCCATCTG
>CAJTQM010000059.1 GCA_910578255.1 uncultured Oscillospiraceae bacterium | reverse complement strand
GAGGGACAAACCGTCTGCTGACAGCGCCTCTTTATGCCTTTAGTATATACTGTTTACTGACAGTTGTCAACTATTGTTGTTTCTATTTAAGACTGGAGTTTTCCAGTCTTTTATTTTTTAGGAAAAACCCTAGAGGACTATATCCCCTTAATAAAAAAGCAAAAATACTTATACTGATTTTAGATGGAAATACCCCGGAGCATTTGCTCAAAATATTAAGCAATAGCTCACCAACAAAGACAGACAAATTTATCAATTCGTTTTATAATTAAATTGTAATTTCTAGGAATAGGGGAGGGAAATCATTGGGCAAAGAAGTGCGGTTTCAAAATCGTGACCGCTTTATTGAACTTGGCTTAGAAATTTCCGCCCTTAGAAAAATGCGTGGTATGTCACAAGAGGAACTGGCAACCAAAGCCAAGATAAGCAGGTCCCATTTAAGTTCAATCGAAGCGCCAAATATCGTCCGTCCCTTTTCACTGGAAGTATTGTATAATATCGCCGATGCTTTAAATGTTCAAGCGGGCGATTTGTTATACGGATATTTTTTTAAGGATGAAAAAGAGGATTAACTGTTCAGAACAAAATCTGAAAGACGGTGAATGGAAATGGAAGAAATTCTTGATTTTGACATACATAACGCAAGGCTGATGGCACTGCATATCTGCGAATATATCCTAACCGCTATCCAAGGCCAAACCAAATCGGAAAACCTCGACACCTACGCTTTCCTGCTGGCTATGCTCACCTCTCCCGCGGCAGAGAATATGGAAGACCGGGTCAGCGACCTCATGGTCAACGCCCTGCGCGCCCGCGAGTACCTGGCCAAAACCTTTGATTTTGATCCGGATTGCGAAAAAAATCCCCAGAAATAACAAATCCCGCTAAGCCCTTTTTCAGCGAAAGGCCGACGGGATTTTTCTTTTTGCCTATAGCGGCTTTTCATTCTCTTCCGGATGGTTTTTCCGCCACGCCAGATAGCTTTCCAGAATGATGGAGGCCGCCACCTCGTCCACCACCTCTTTGCGCTTTTTGCCTCTGGTGTTGGTCTCGTTTAAATACTGGTGGGCCGTAACCGTTGTGCTGCGCTCATCCCATAAAACCACCGGGACCGAGACCTTTTCCCGCAGCTTTTTGGCAAACAGCGCGCATTTCTGCGCCCGCTCCCCCTCGCTGCCGTTCATGTTCACCGGATGGCCCACCACCACCATCTGAATCTGGTACTCCTCCACTGCGTAGGCCACCTGTTCCACCGTCCGGTCAAAATCGTGCTCGTGGATCACCCCAATGGGCGACGCCAGAAACTCCGTTCGGTCGCAGGCCGCCAGGCCGGTGCGGGCGTCGCCGTAATCCACCGCCATAATCTTCATACCAACATCTCCTCCTGGTTTTCTTCCAACTTCAAATGGGAAAAATCGTCCATCGACTCCACCGAAATGCTCCCGCCGTCATAAACCACCTGGCTCACCGATGTATTTTTGGGCAAGGGCACCTCCCGAATCCGCTCAATGGACAGACCCAGCGCGTAGCATAAATAACAGCGCAGCGCGCATCCGTGGGAGACAACCGCCACCGATTTCTGTTCGTTTTGCGCCGCGATTTCGCCGACGGCCTTTGCCATCCGCTCATACACCTGCGCAAGGCTTTCGCCGTCCGGCGCGCAAAATCCGGCGTCCGACTCGCTCCAAAGACGCCACGCTTCCGGATACAGCGTCGGCAGGTCGGCAAAGGACTTTGCCTCCCACTGGCCGGCGAAAATTTCGCACAGACCCTCCCGGGTCTGCACCGGCAGCTTGTGATAATGGCCCACCACCTGGGCCGTTTGAACGGCGCGCAAAAGCGGGCTTGCGTAAATCCCGTCCAGCGGGATATTCCGAAACCGCTCGGCCAGCTGCGGCAGCTGCGCCTGCCCTTCCGCCGACAGCCCTAAATTCGTATGTCCCTGGAAAATCCGCTGGGTGTTTCCTACCGATTTTGCGTGCCGGACCAGATAGATTCTCGTCATGGTTTTTCCTCCGTTTGTAGCGCTGCTTTTCAAGGGAAAAGCCGTTTCCTCAAAAAAGGAAGCGGCTTTGGATCAAGGCTTATTTTGTCCCGAAAATCCGGTCGCCCGCATCGCCCAGGCCGGGGACGATGTATTTGTGGTCGTTGAGTTTTTCGTCTACTGCGCCGATATAAATCTGGACGTCCGGATGGGCCTTCTGCAAGGCTTCGACCCCCTCCGGCGCCGCGATGATACACATAAAGCGCACGCTCTTTGCGCCTTTGCCCTTAATCTGGGTAATGGCGTCGATGGCCGAACCGCCGGTTGCCAGCATCGGGTCCAAAACGATGACGTCCCGCTCGCTGATATCCGAGGGCAGCTTGCAGTAATATTCCACCGGCTGATGGGTTTCCGGGTCCCGATACATGCCGATGTGTCCGATTTTGGCGGCGGGAACCAGACGCATAACGCCGTCGACCATGCCCAGGCCCGCCCGCAGAATCGGGACAAACGCCAGCTTTCTGCCGGAAATCACCTTTGTCTTGGCCACCGCCACGGGCGTTTCAATTTCCACCTCTTTTAACGGCAGGTCGCGGGTGGCCTCGTAACACATCAGCATCCCGATTTCCCCCACCAGTTCACGAAACTCCTTGGTTCCGGTGTTTTTGTCCCGCATGATGGTCAATTTGTGCTGAATCAGCGGATGATCCATAATAACCGGTTTTGTCATAGTCCATTCTCCATTTCCGCCCCAACGGCAATTTTTGATGATTCAATCCCAAAAGCCGGATTTTGCTATTCCTCCTCCAGCTTTGCCAACTGCTCTACCCGCCTTGCATGGCGGCCGCCTTCAAACGGCGTGGCCAAAAATACGTCTACCAATTCCAGCGCCAATCCGGGCCCAATGGTCCTTCCTCCCATGCAGATGACGTTGGCGTCGTTGTGCAATCGGGTGTATTTGGCGCTGTAATAGTCGGCGCACAGCGCCGCGCGAATCCCCTTGATTTTATTGGCCGCCATCGAAATGCCGATGCCTGTACCGCAGCAGAGAATCCCCTTTTCACATTTTCCGCTGACGATCGCCGCGCAGGTCTTCTGGGCGATCAGCGGGTAATCCACACTGTCGGTGCTGTAGGCGCCAAAATCCTCGTAGGGGATCTGCCGCTGGTCCAGATGCTTTTTGATCTCTTCTTTCAGCGCAAAGCCGCCGTGATCGCTGCCAATGGCAATCATGTATCCCATTCCTTTCCTATTGCAAAAGCCCTTTTTTAGGCTTTTTCCCGTTTTTTTAGCAGTTCCCGC
>CAJTQM010000058.1 GCA_910578255.1 uncultured Oscillospiraceae bacterium | reverse complement strand
TCCGTCAACAGCCAGGTCTCGGATGTGGCCTCCCAGGTAGGCCAGACACCGCAGGGATGGAATGGCGGCGTGTTTTCCATGATACAGAATCTTTCGGAAACCGTCGTCATTCCCATTGCGGGCATGATCCTGACCTTTGTCCTTGTGTATGAGCTGATCCAGATGATCCTGGAGAAGAACAACATGCACGACTTCGACACATTCAACATCTTCAAGTGGATTTTTAAGACCTTCGTTGCCACTTACCTGCTTACCAACTGTTTTACTATCGTCATGGCGGTGTTCGACGTCGCCCAAAATGTGGTATCGCAGAGTGCGGGCGTGATAAACGGCAGCCTGGATGTGGAGGCCGCCCTTGCGGACCTTTCCGCGCAGCTTGAAGCAATGGGGATGTGGGAGCTTATTGGCCTCTGGCTGGAGACCAACATCATCAACCTGTGCATGTGGGTGCTGTCCATTGTGATCTTCGTCATTGTCTATGGCAGGATGATAGAAATTTATTTGACCGTGAGCCTTGCGCCGATCCCCTTCTCCACGATGGCTAACCGGGAATGGGGGCAGATGGGGACGGGGTACCTCCGTTCCCTCTTTGCGCTGGGGTTCCAGGGATTTTTGATCCTGGTCTGCGTCGCCATTTATGCGGTGCTGGTCCAGTCGATCCCGGCTTCCGGCGACATCCACGGCGCGATCTGGGGCACGGCGGGCTATACGGTCCTGCTGGCCTTTGCCCTGTTTAAGACAGGTTCGTTATCCAAATCCATATTTAACGCAAGATAGCATAATTCAGAAAAAGGAGGATTTCATTCTATGAGTAAAACAAATACAGAAAATACGATCCCGGAGGCACAGGCGCCGGAAACAGCGGGCGGTCTGCCGCTGGACGTGAGGGTGCGCCCAATCGCGCCGATGGGGAACCTGCTGGCCTTTGCCAACGTGACGATTGGCGGATGCTTCAAGATTGACGGTTTCCGTATCTGTTCCGGCGAAAAGGGGCTGTATGTGAACATGCCTTCCACCCAGGACAAAAACGGGAACTGGAAGGATGTCTGCTGGCCGGTGACGGCGGAGTTCAGAAAGCAGTTAAACGACGCCCTGCTTGACGGGTACGGGCAGGCTATTGAAAATTTGCAGGCCACCCTTGAAGCCACAAAGGGCGCGGCAGAAAAGCCTTCCCTGTCCGGCGCATTAAAGGAAAATGCCGGGAAAGTCAAAAACCAGCCGGTGAAAGACGCCCCAGCTAAAAACGGGCAGGAACGCTGATGCCGGAAACAAAGAAATACAGTGTGATCTATGCGGACCCGCCCTGGCGCTACGATATGAAGCGCGGCAGCGGTGTGGCGGAAAACCATTACCCCACCATGAGCATTGAGGATATATGTGCGCTGCCTGTGTCGGAGCTTGCCGCCAAAGACAGCGCGCTTTTTCTTTGGGCGACCTTCCCGCAGCTAAACGAAGCGTTCCGGGTGATGGAGGCATGGGGGTTCAAGTATAAGACCCTTGCCTTCCTGTGGCTCAAACAGAACCGGAAAGCAGATTCCTGGTTTTACGGAATGGGCTTCTGGACCCGCTCCAATGCCGAGGTGTGCCTTCTGGCGACCAGAGGGCGCCCGAAACGCCAGTGCGCGGGAATCCACCAGTTTGTGATCTCCCATATTGAGCAGCACAGCAAAAAGCCGGACGAGGTGCGAGAAAAAATCGTAAAGCTCATGGGCGACGCCCCCAGGCTGGAGCTGTTCGCAAGGCAGCAGACGCCGGGCTGGGATGTGTGGGGCAATGAAGTGGAATCCAGTATTACAATGCCGGTAAAGACGGGCACAGGGGAACCGGATAAACCATGAAAATAAATCACGATTGGAGGTGGGATAAATGCCCTATGTACCTGTACCCAAAGACTTAACGAAAGTTAAGACCAAAGTGGCGGCGGGCCTTACCAAGCGCCAGCTCATCTGTTTCAGTCTGGGCGGTCTTGTGGGCCTGCCGGCCTATTTCCTGACGAGGGGCGCCATCGGCAATTCCGCGTCGGTGCTTTTGATGATCGGCCTGATGATGCCCTTTTTCTTCTTCGCCATGTATGAGCGTGACGGGCAGCCGGCGGAGAAACTTCTGAAAAACTGGCTGCGCTATAAGCTCTGGCCGAAGGAGCGCCACTACCGGACGGAAAACCTATACAAAACCATGTCAAAGAAGGAGGTTACAAGGATTGCCAAAAACAAAACAGCAGGAGGCCCAGGAAAGAAAACTGCAAAGGAACATCAAACAGGCAGAAAGAACCAGGGCCGATGCAGCAAAAGGCAGAAATAAAGCTGCCTCTAAAAAGCCGCCGAAAAAGGGCGGCTTTCTTGCCGGGCTTAAGGCAGACGCCCCGCAGACAGCCCAGCAGAGCATTCCCTACCGGGAAATGTATAAGGATGGGATCTGCCGGCTGACGGACACGCTTTACACCAAGACCGTGCAGTTTTTTGATATTAACTACCAGCTCGCCCAGGCGGAGGACAAGGCACAGATCTTCGAGGGGTACTGTGATTTCTTGAATTACTTTGACGCCTCCATCCATGTGCAGCTTACCTTTATCAACCAGCGGGCCAATATGCAGGATTTCGCAAAGAGCATTGAGATCCCCGCCCGCGGTGACGAATACGACGGGATCCGGAAGGAATACGCGGATATGTTAAAGGGCCAGCTCCAAAAGGGAAACAACGGCCTTACCAAACGCAAATATATTACCTTCGGCATTGAAGCGGACGACCTTAGGACTGCAAAAATGCGGCTGGAACGGATCGAAACCGATGTGCTGGCAAACTTTAAGACCCTGGGGGCCCAGGCAAGGTCCTTAAACGGCCTGGAGCGTCTGGAGCTTCTGCACAGCCAGCTCCACCCGGACGGGCAGGAGAAGTTCCGCTTTACCTGGGCGGACCTTCCAAAGACCGGGCTTTCCACAAAGGACTTTATCGCGCCCTCCGGCATGTCGTTTTCCAGGGACGGAAAGACCTTCCGGGTGGCCGACCATTCCGGGGCGGTGTCCTTCTTACAGATCTTAGCCCCGGAGCTGACGGACCGGCTGCTGGCGGAACTGCTGGACCTGGACGACGCCGTGACGGTCAACCTGCATATCCAGTCCATCGACCAGGCGCAGGCCATCCGTAACATCAAGCGCAAGATGTCCGATTTACAGAAAATGACCATTGAGGAACAGAAAAAGGCGGTCCGGGCAGGGTACGACATGGACATCATACCTACGGACCTTGCCACCTATGGGGAAGAAGCGAAAAACCTTTTACAGGATTTGCAGAGCCGGAATGAAAGGATGTTCCTGGTGACGGTGCTGGTGGAGAATCTCGCGCCGAAGCGCCAGAAATTGTTTAACGATATTCTCTCCGCTTCCGGTATCGCTCAGAAATATAACTGTGCCTTAAAGCGGCTGGACTTCCAGCAGGAACAGGGACTTATATCCTCCCTGGCCTTAGGGCTTAACCAGGTGGAGATCGAGCGGGGGCTTACCACAAGCAGCACCGCCATTTTCGTGCCTTTTACCACCTGCGAACTGTTCCAGGAGGGGGAGGCGCTTTATTATGGCCTGAACGCCCTTTCCAACAACCTGATCATGGCGAACCGCAAGAACTTAAAGAACCCCAACGGGTTGTTTTTAGGGACGCCGGGCAGCGGCAAGTCGTTCTCTGCCAAGCGTGAGATCGTCAATGTATTCCTTCTGACGGAGGATGACATCATCATTGCGGATCCCGAAAATGAGTACGGCCCATTGGTGGAGCAGTTCGGGGAGCAGGGGCAGGTCATTGACATTTCCCCGACTTCCACCAACTATATCAATCCGATGGACATTAACCTGGACTATTCGGATGATGAAAACCCCATCACGCTGAAAAGCGATTTTATCCTGTCCCTGTGCGAC
>CAJTQM010000057.1 GCA_910578255.1 uncultured Oscillospiraceae bacterium | reverse complement strand
AAAGAGGGGTTGATCTATTCGACTGCGTCATGCCCTCCCGGAATGCGCGGCACGGCCATTTGTTTACCTGGCAGGGGATCCGCAATATTATGAACGCCAAATATGAGCGGGATTTATCACCGATTGACGAAAGCTGCGACTGCCCGACCTGCCGCAACCATTCGAGGGCGTATCTGCGGCATTTGTTTAAAGCCAACGAGATGCTCGGCATGCGGCTGGCAGTTCAGCACAATCTGTATTTTTACAACACGCTGATGGAAAAAATACGGGCTGCGCTGGAAGAGGGAAGGTACCATCTATTTTATGAAGAGCAGCGTGAGATCCTGGGAAAACGGATTTAGCGCTGTGCGGTGGGAGAAAATTTGCGGTAAATTCATAATTCTTTTCAATGAATTGCCTTGCGGAAAAGCCGGATCCATGCTATGATAAAAAGCATGAAATAAAAATTGGAGGAATTACAACGATGCTGAATCTTTTTCTTACCACCGATGCGACCACAAGCGCCGGCGGAATGCTGGCGTCTTTTTTGCCGCTGGTTTTGGTCCTGGTTGTCTTTTATTTTATGCTGATTCGCCCTCAGAACAAAAAAAGCAAGCAGGAAGCGGCTATGCGCTCCAATCTTCAAATTGGTGACGAGATTGTGACCTTTGGTGGCATTATTGGCATTATCGTCAGCATTAAAGACGATACGCTGGTGATTGAAACCGGCAATGAAAGAAGTAAAATCCGTATTTTACGAAAGGCTGTAGAAAGCTGCCTGACGGTGCATGAGGAAGAAGCTGCAAAGTAAAAATCCCGATAGGCGATTCGGCGCATAAATGCCTGCTCTTTTGAATATGCTGGGATTGAGGAAGCTTGGTCGGGAGGGATATTCAATGGGCAATCATTCGCCGAAAGGGGATCTGTCTTCGGCGCGCAAATGGATTTTGCCGGTTCTTTTTGGTACGGCAGCGGGCCTGCTGGGAACAACGGTCATTTTAACTCTTTTTGCGTTGGTTTTAACCTTACAGGACATTCCACAGGGCGCTATTTTGCCGCTTGTGATTGTGTCCGTAGGAATCGGTACGTTTTTAGGCGGTTATCTTTGTGCGCGAATCGCCGGAAAAAAGGGCTTGTTATACGGCTTTTTGACCGGATTGCTGTATTATTTGATTCTGACTGGCCTTTCGTTGGCGATCATGCATTTTTCGCTGGATGCGTCACAGGCCATGAAACTAGGGGCGGCGCTGATCGCTTCTAGCTTTGGCGGGATCATAGGGGTTAATGGGAAAGGAAAGAGAAGAGCGTAAGGCGTTTTGGCGCAAGTTTTTTCTGCTCTTCTTAAAAAAGCTTAACACAAAAAAGATGGATCAAAAGCAAACTGCTTTTGATCCATCTTTTTTGCTTGTTGATACCGCAGTATAGGAAAGTCCTACCTGCGCTCATCCTTTAAAAGCTTGTATTCCATCGAGTCTACCAACGCCTTCCGGCTGGCTTCAATTATATCGGAGGAGGCGCCCACCGTCGTCCAGACATTTTCGCCGTCGGTACTTTCAATGAGAACCCGGACCGTTGCCGCCGTGGCGTCTTCCGGCGACATGACACGAACCTTATAGTCGATGAGCCGGACCTTGGCCAAAGACGTATAGAATACCTCCAAAGCCTTTCTCAGGGCCTTGTCCAGCGCGTGGACGGGTCCGGCCCCCTCGGCCGCGGTGATCTCTTCTTGATCTCCCACCTGAATTTTTATGAGGGCAGAGGCCAGCTGCTCGCCGCCGTCTGCATTTTGTTCGCCGATAATTTTAAAATGGCGCAGGGAAAAATATTCTTTCATCTGCCCTAATTCTTTGCAAATGAGCACGTCAACGCTGGCGAGGGCAGTTTCAAATTGGTAGCCGTGATACTCCAATTCCTTGATTTTGCCGATAATCTGTTCGGTGATGGGGGAAAACTTTGTCACCGAAGGATCAATTCGCATAATACGGTTTAAAATGGCCGTTCTGCCCGCCATTTCTGAAACGAGAAGGTTGCGCCGGTTGCCAACCGCTTCCGGGTCCACATGCTCAAATGAACGGCGCAGCTTTTGCACCCCATCAACATGCATTCCGCCCTTGTGAGAAAAAGCGCTTTTTCCCACATAGGGGGAAGAGGGAGGGATGAGATAATTGGCAATTTCCGCAACATATCGCGCCGTGTGGGTCAATTCGGATAAGGAGGCGCTGGGGATGCACTGGTACTTCTTTTTTAACTGAAGCGTTGGGATAATGGCGGAAAGATTGGCGTTTCCGCAGCGCTCGCCATAGCCTAACAAGGTTCCCTGGACTTGTTCGCACCCGGCTTCAACTGCCATTAAGCTTGTGGCAACGGCGCATCCCATATCGTTATGACAATGAATCCCCAAAGGGACAAAACAGCTTTTTTTCACTTCCCCGACAATTCTTGCCACCTCTTGGGGAAAACACCCTCCATTGGTATCGCATAACACGATGCGGCTGGCTCCGGCCTTTTCCGCCGCGAGGATAGTCTGCATAGCATAAGAAGGATTTTCCAGGTAACCATCGAAAAAATGCTCAGCATCGTAAAAAACGTTTTTTCCGGCGCGAACAAAAAAGGAAATCGTATCGTCAATCATCCGTAGATTTTCCGAAAGAGAGGTTTTTAAAATTTGTGTGACATGCAGATCCCAACTCTTTCCGAAAATGGATACGAACGCTGTGTTTGCCGATGCCAACGCCGTGCAGTTGACGTCCTCTTCCACCGCGATGCCCGGCTTTCGGGTTGCGCCAAATGCCACCAGCTTTGCGTTTTGCAGAGGATTGGCCGCAAAATGGCGGAACAATTCCATATCCTTTGGGTTGGAGGCCGGATTTCCCGCCTCAATATAGCTGATGCCGATGCGGTCCAGCGCATCAGCAATCCGAAGCTTGTCCTCCAGCGAATAGAAGATCCCTTCCGCCTGTGCGCCATCCCGCAGGGAGGAATCTAATATTTCGATTTTTCGCATCCAGAACCCTCCTTTGTTTTTGCCGGCCGCATTCTTACAAGCGGCGGGACGGATTCTATTCTCACATTTTTCGATTCCTTTTAATGATAGGAGATTCGCTCTTTTTTGTCAACAAAGAGAATCCAGAAATTCACTGGTATAAAGAGGACTTTTTTCCCGAAAAATAACCCTAGAATACGGCAAAAAAGGGGTGCTTTTATGGTGAAAAAAGGGGAGATGCTGTCGGTGTTTTCCATCGGCGCAATCGGATACAGTCTGTTGGAAATTTTATGGCGAGGAAATACCCATTGGACGATGACATTGGCGGGCGGCATTTGTTTTTCGGGGATCCATCTGGCGAATATTTATGCCGATACGCTGTCTGTCTGGAAAAAGTGCTTTTTGGGATCCGCGCTGATTACGATTGTGGAACTGTTCACCGGGATTGCAGTGAATTTGTGGATGCGCTGGCATGTTTGGGATTACAGCAGCCAGTGGATGAATTTTTTAGGACAAGTATGCCCCTTATTCTCTTTTTTGTGGTTTCTTTTAACCTTTCCGCTTTTGTTTTTTTCCAAGAAGATTCATCGATTTTTCCGCACCTACCATTTGGACTTAAAACTTCGCTAAAACACCCCCATGGAGTTTTCTCCGTGGGGGTGTTTTGCAGCTTGGAATGTTCCTCGCTTTTAGTCTTCAAAAAGGGCGTCGTCTTTCTGCGGATTTTCCTGCGATTCATAATAGGGGTCGATGGCATATTTTTTCACGACAGGGTAGGCGTTAAAGGTGATGATAAAAAGCGGCAAAGTCAATCCGATAAACGGGAAAATAAACATGGAAAGGGGGAAAAACTTATATTCCAGCCACAAAAATCCTACCGCGAATAACAGGCTGAAAAAGTTGCGGATCAGATTTAAAAGGGAGAACAAAAAGCAGTTTTTCAAAATATCTTTTAATTTTAAATCCACCGTTACAATCATCAAAAAAACGTGAAAGGTTTCGAAC
>CAJTQM010000056.1:3161-4222 GCA_910578255.1 uncultured Oscillospiraceae bacterium | reverse complement strand
GCCGCCCAAATCGACAAAAGCACCATAAGAGGTAAGGGATTTTACCGCGCCGGTATACTTTTTGCCAACCTCGACCGTCTTCCAGAATTCTTCCTCCTGCGCTTTTCTCTGCTCTTTCAAAACAGACTTCATGGAACCGATAATGCGCTTGCGGCCGCGACCCGCATCTTTGCACTCCAGAATTTTTAAAGAAACATGCTGTTTTACCAGTTCCTCCAAATTCTCTACCCGGGACAAGCTGGCCTGAGAAGCGGGGACGAAAACCCGTACACCATTGCTCGAAACGATTACGCCGCCTTTGACAGCCTCAATGACGTTGCCTTCCAAAATTTCACCGGATTCGGCAGCTTCCTGGACCTTCATCATGCCGGCAATCGCGTCCAAACGCTTTTTCGAGAGAACGACTGTACCCTCTACATCATTCACGCGGACTACCAGCAGTTCAATCTCATCCCCAACCTTAACTAGGTCTTCAATTTTGGCGTTGGGATCATCGGTTAATTCATTTAACGGCACATATCCAGTGTGCTTTGTACCAATATCAACCTGAACCTCGGTGGGGGTAATACCAACAACAACACCTGTCTCCTTCTTACCGTTATATGTACTTTTGAAAGATTGATCCAGCATCTCTCCAAAGCTTAATTCGTCGTTCGTAATAAATTCACTCATGGTTTCTTGTACCTCCTTAATTATGCAAGCCGGAGTTGAAGCACCGGCAGTGACACCAACCAAAAGATTTGCGGCAAGATCAAACTGTGGCAACTCGCTGGCCTTTTCGATATGAACCGTTGGACAGAATTGACGGCAAATTTCAGCCAGCTTTACAGTGTTCGAACTGTTTTTGCCTCCGATTACCACCATCTGATTCGACTCTTGAGCCAACACAACCGCTTCCTGCTGACGCATTTCAGTAGCATTACATATTGTATCAAAAATAATTAGATTTGTATAGACTTTTTTCGCGAAAAATGCAGATTTTCTCCATTCTTGCGTATGAAAAGTGGTTTGTGCAACCAAAATGCATGGATCATTTTTCCAATTCTTCTCATCATCTGTTA
>CAJTQM010000056.1:0-3142 GCA_910578255.1 uncultured Oscillospiraceae bacterium | reverse complement strand
ATCGGTTATAACCATGAATTCTTCTAGAGATTTAAACACAACTGCGCCATTTTGGCAAAACCCGATGATCCCTTTCACTTCCGGGTGATTTTTATCCCCTGCTATCAAAACATGATAGCCCTTTTCGCTATACTCTTTTACAATTTTATGGATTTTCGCCACAAACGGGCAAGTAGAGTCCACATAAGGAATCTGATGTTTTTCCAGATAGTCGTACACAGCATAGCCCACCCCGTGCGAGCGGATGACTGCGGTGGCACCCTGCGGAATATCCTCCGGGCGATCCACCGAAAAAACGCCAGCGTTTTCCAACTGCCGTACAATCTGCGGGTTATGGATAATCGGACCGAGCGTGACGGTGCGAGGATATTCATCTGCCGCCTGAAAAGCCATTTTCACCGCTCTGTCAACCCCAAAGCAAAACCCGGCTGTTTTCGCTACCTTGATTCGCACGACTTTGTCTCCTCCAAAAGCTTTTCTACTTCGCCGTGAAGTCTTAAAACAACTTCTTTCATTTGCTTGGCCGAATGATCCTCAATCACAATCTCGCTGTTAGGGATGGGACTGCCGTATCGAATAATTACCTTGGAGCGAAACTTTTTCCCGCTGTACCAAATAGCGGCCGGCAATAAGTCGCCGCCGCTTTGGGAAGCGATTACCACAGCGCCGGATTTAAAGCGCAACAACTGGTCGTCGTGGGAACGGGTCCCTTCGGGGAACAGACCCAGAACCCGGCCGCTTTTGACCGTTTCTACCGCAGTATCAATGGCGCTGGTGTCACCTTTCCCACGAGCAACCGGAAAGGCGCCCAGATGGCGAATAATGAAGCTGACGAATTTGTTTTGAAAAAGTTCAGCCTTTGCCATATACCGGATCGGCTTTTTCACTTTCTGTGCTACCAATACCGGATCCAGCCCGGAACGATGATTGCAGCACAGAATGTAGCCACGATCCTTTGGCTGATCTTCATAGCCGTAAAACTCCAGGCGAAACCATATGCGGAAAATAAACCCAGTCAAAGCTTTTCCTAAATAGTAAAACCAGTTTGTCATTTTTTTCCCTGCCCTATTTTCTTTTCGATAATTTTCAGTATTGCCTGAACCGACTGCGCAAAGTCCATTTGGGAGGTATCCACTACAATGGCGTCCGGCGCCTGCCGCAGGGGGGACACATCCCGATTCATATCGTTTTCGTCCCTTTTTTTCAGATCGGCAAGCACATGCTGGAAATCGACCGTTTCCCCTTTTTGCCGCAGTTCCTCAAAACGGCGGCGGGCCCGTTCCTCTGCTGTGGCGGTCAGGTAGATTTTTACCTGTGCGTTGGGAAGAACAAACGTGCCGATATCCCGTCCATCCATGATGATATTATTTTCCCGGGCAATATCTTGCTGCTGAGAAAATAGAAACTGCCGTACAGCCCCAATGGCCGAAACAGAGGAAGCCGCAGCCGAAACCTGGGGAGTGCGCAGCTTGTCTGTCACATTTTCCTGATTTAGGTAAACCTGCTGTTCGCTGCCTTCATAGCCAAAATGCACCTCAATCGCGGACAAACGGCCACAAACCGCCTTCTGGTCTGTGGGGTCAATCTGGTTTTGCAGTATGTCATATGCCACTGCTCGATATAAAGCGCCAGTGTCGACATACAAAAACCCGATTGCTTTTGCGGCAGCGCGGGAGATCGTACTTTTTCCGGCGCCGGCCGGACCGTCTATGGCAACGGCGTACATGATAATTTCCCCTTTCCTGCACTTTCTCCGGCGACAAAACCGGTGGAAAATGCGATTTGCAGATTAAACCCGCCGGTCTTTCCGTCAAGGTCTAGTACTTCACCTGCGAAGTACAGCCCATGGCATAATTTAGACTCCATTGTTTGCGGGACCACTTCTTTTACGCTGACGCCGCCAGCGGTGACAATCGCTTCGTCAATAGGCAAAAGTCCTTTGGGATGAAGCGGCAGATGTTTGATTGTCTGAATGAGTTTTTCGCGCTGCTCCTTCGTGATTTGATGGACCTTGGTATCCGGCGGAATTTGGGATAGATGAATGATAGAAGAAATGATCTTTCGGGGAAGCAGTTTTGATAAAGCGTTAAAAAAGTCTTTGTTTTGTCCTGCGGCGAAATCCCGTAGGACACGCTGCTCCAATTGATAGTCGTCTAAAGCCGGCTTCAAATCAATCTCCATAAAATAGGAGGTTAATTCTTTTTTTAGATAGGTGCTGGCGGTAAGCACCAAAGGTCCTGACACACCAAAATGGGTAAAAAGCATCTCGCCCAATTCGCTGTAAAGCGGTTTCTTTTTCCCCTTTTCCCACAAAGTCAAGGTGACATTTTTTAAAGAAAGGCCCATACAGTCCCGGCACCAGTCCTCCTGTGTTTCAATCGGAATCAAGGATGGCCTTAGCGGAACGATAGTATGACCAGCCTGAGCGGCAAGGGAATATCCATCCCCTGAAGAGCCGGTCAAAGGATAACTTTTTCCTCCGGTTGCGATAATCACCCTTGGGGCTGAAAAGACCTCCCCGCTTTCCGTCCGTACCCCTTGGATCGATCCATCAGATATTTCCAGCCCAGTAACCCGCTTTTGCAGAAAAACAACGCCTGAGTTTTGGGCGAAAGCCACCAGCGCGTCCACAATATCCACCGCTTTATCTGAGGCGGGAAAAACGCGTTTTCCCCGTTCAATCTTTAAGGGGACACCCAGGCCCTCGATCCATTCCATTGTTTTTTGCGGGGGAAAGTGGTGGATCGGCCCAAAAAGGAATTTACTGTTGCTGCAAACATTCTGCAGAAACGTTTCTTCACCACAGTCATTGGTCAAATTGCAGCGGCCTTTTCCGGTAATCATTACCTTACGCGCCATGCGCGCATTGCGCTCGATTAAAAGCACCTGCGCGCCTTCCTTTGCAGCGGTACCGCTGGCGATTAGACCGGCGGCCCCACCGCCTACGACAATTAGGTCAAACTGCTTCATCGGCGGGGCTCCTCTATCTTCTCATACACATTATACTCATCCCAAATTTTTTCCAAACGCTCGTAGGTGACCGAAATCTCGTCCTTTTTTCGCAGACCGATGGCGACAATCAATGCGTTAATCATGCTCAGCGGCGCGACCAGCGAATCGACAAACGAGGCCATATCACTGC
>CAJTQM010000055.1:873-4442 GCA_910578255.1 uncultured Oscillospiraceae bacterium | reverse complement strand
ATTTTTACCAATTATTTTCAAGCTTTTTTGGGGTTTTCCACAGAATTTTCCGTAATATTCCCTTTTCTTCAGAAAAATTACACACTCTTTTTGCTCCAAGTTGTTTCAAAATTGTTTTTATGTCTATTTTGGATCTTGCCGCAGAAGAATTTCCCATCCCCCAGTTTCTTTGGGTAAAAATACAAAAAGGAGCGTCCGTTTTGCAAACGGACGCTCCTTGCCGCGACACAGTATCTTTATTTTTCCAGAAACGCATCTCTTTGACGAGTCCACTCTTCCATGTATTTGTCCAGTCCGCCCTCGCGAAGTTTTCCGACAAATTCTCCATAGGTCTGTTCGGTCGCACTGCCAAACTGCCCAAGGCTGAAGGAGGTGCCGTACTCGTTGACCAGTGCGGAAAGCACCGCCCATTCTGCGGAAACCGGCGCGTAGTCGAAAGTAAATCCCCAGAACGGCCACTCTTCGTCCTTGACCTGAATTTCCTGCAGCTTTTCATTGACCGCGTTGATATATGGGTCGTCGGTCTTCGGCCACGGGAAATCCTGATGGCGGATGCCCCAGGCCCAGCCGTCAAACTCATAGTCCCCTGTCTCCGGGCCGGGACCTACGGTGTTGGTCTCTTTGTCGTAGACATAATGCCGGCCCTCAATGCCGCCGGCCAGCAGCATGTAGGTTTCAAAATCGTTTTTGATAAAGTCCAGCGCGACCGCCGCTCTTTCGGGGATTTTCGAGAAAGCCGGAATCGCCATGCCGTCGCCGATGTAAGAGTCGCGCAAAGGCCGGTAGCCCTCGGGGAAAATGTCCAGCAGGTAGGCGTTGATGCCCGACGCGCGGAAGCTGTCAATCGAAACGATGCCGTTGTAGTAGTTCTGCGCGCAGGAGGCGGACTGTCCGTTGCGGAACAGCGCCGACGTGGTGTTGGAATTGGTGATTGCGTCGGAAGGCCACACCTTTGCCGCCGCGTATCTGGCCATGCGCAGCGCGTATTCCTTGTACATTTCCGAATCATACAGGAAAAACGCGTTCTGGAAGGTGGGATCGCTTAACTGGGAATAAAACACATAGTCAGAAGCCTGATTGTTGATCAGGTTGTTTTTTTCCGTCAGCGCCAAGCTGTACAGGGTGTTGGAACCGGAAGCATAGAACGCGAAAACGCCCGGTTCATTGTCCGCCACCGTTAACAGAAAATTCTCAAAATCGTCGTAGGTTTTGATGGCGTCCTGGTCGAAACCGTATTTCTTCGCAATGTCCACATTGATCACCGGACCCACATCCGGGAAAATCGCCGCCGTATTTCTAGGGACCATGTACATTTTGCCGTTGATCTTGGTTTCCTCCCACGCGGCCTGCGGAAGAGCCGCCATGGTCTGCGGCATATACTTGTTGAGAAAATCCTCGGTCAACTCCATAAAGCCGCCCTTCTCAACCTGCTCTTTATAGTAGCACCAGTTGGCGGTCTAGATCAGATCCACTGCGTCCCCGCCGGCCATCACCAGCGGATATTTGGTCGACCGCTCCGCCGAGGGGATAAAATATAAATCGATGGTCGTGTTGATCGCCGCCTTGGTCCTTTCATTGACCAGCTTCAGCACCTCCCCGATAGCATTGGGCTCGGTGGCCGACGCGTACATGACGACCTTTTGCTCCTTTTCCAGCGAAAGCCCGGCGTAAGGGCCCTGCGCCTCCTGCCCTGGCCCGGAACTGCCCCCCCCCTCGGGGATGGAACTCACCGCCATCTGCCCGCAGCCGCTGAAAAGCATACCCAGCAAAAGCACCGCTGTCAACAGGATCGCCATCTTTTTCATACATATCCTCCTCGTCTTTTCCGGCATAGCCGGAAGTATTATCGCATCCCTTTTTACCTGAAAAAGGGAAAAAGCCTCTGAATTTGTGCAAAGTATTTTAATTTTTCCACAAAATAAAAAATATTTTATAGTTTTATTATAATATCCTCTTTCCAGAAATTCTCTGTAAAATATTGCTATATCATTTAAAATATTGTTTTATTGGGTAAATTTTCTTAAGCTGGCCGCATCAAGATTTTGTTGAGGATCTGTACTGTTTTTTTGATAGCAAAAAAACGCCCGTCCAAAATGGACGGGCGCAAAAGCTTTTACAGAATTTTATTTTGCCAAAAACTCGCTTCTCTGGCGGTTCCACTCTTCCATGTATTTGTCCAAACCGCCGTCTTTCAGCTTCTGGACAAAGGCTTCGTATTCCTTCATGGTGTTGTCGCCGAACATGCCCAGGTCAAAGGAGGGCTGGTACTCGGTGATCAAAGCGGAGATAACCGCCCACTCAGCAGAAACCGGATTGTAATCGAAGTTGAAGCCCCAGTAAGGCCACTCTTCGTCCTTGATCTGGTTCTTTTTGAGTTTTTCGTTGGTGGCGTTGATGTACTGGTCGTCAGTCGCCGGCCACGGGAAGTCTTTGTGGCGGATACCCCAAGCCCAGCCGTCAAACTGGTAATCGGTCGCCTCCGGACCAGGCTCTACCGTGTTGGAGGCCTCGTCGTAGACATAGTGTCTGCCCTCAATGCCGCCGGCCAGCAGCATATAGGTGTCAAAATCGTTTTTGATATAGTCCAGCAGAATCGCCGTTCTCTCCGGCTTTTTGGAGAAAGAGGTGATTGCCATGCCGTCGCCGATATAGGAATCGCGCAGCGCCCGGTAATTTTCCGGATAAATGTCTACCATCTCCGCATTGATACCCTGCTCTTTAAAGCCCTGCAGTGTATTGATGCCGTTGTAGTAGTTATTATAGCCGGTAACAGTCTGGCCGTTGCGGAACATAGCGGTAATACCATTGGTGTTGGAGATTGCGTCGGAAGGCCAGATGCTTGCGCCCGCATATTTCGCCATATCCTGAATGTAGGTCTTATACTGCTCAGAGGTGTGCAGGAAGAAGGGATTCTGGAAGGTCGGATCCTCCAGCTGAGAGTAGTATACATAGTCGGTCGCCTGGTTGTTGATCAGGTTAAAGCGGTAACGCAGGCCGATATCGTACATATTCGCAACCGAGGAAGCGTTGAAAGCGTATTTGCCGTTGGGAACCTCCTTGTCACCCACCGTCATCAAAAACTTGTCGAAATCCTCCCAGCTGTGGAAGCTGTCGGCGGTGTAATCATATTTTGCCGCCACATCCATGTCGATGACCGGGCCCCGGTCCGGGAAAATCTCAGCGGTGTTGCGGGGAACCATGTAGATCTTGCCGCCGATGTAGGTCTCTTTCCAGGCCGATTCCGGCAGGACGCTGTAGGTCTGAGGCAGGTATTTCTGGATAAAATCCATGGTCAGCTCGCGGAAGCCGCCCTTGTCCACCTGCTCGCGGTAATACGCATGGTTCGCCGTGTAAATCAGATCGATCTCATCGCCGCCCGCCATCACCAGCGGATATTTGGTGCTCAGCTCGGAAGTGGGGATAAAGTACATCTCCATGGTGGTGTTGATCGCAGCTTTGAGCTTTTCGTTGACCTGCGCCATAACCTCCGCGATAGCGTTAGGCTCGGAAGCCACCACATAGGTGACGATGTTTTCCTCAGTGGACAGATCAAGGTTTGCATAGGGGTT
>CAJTQM010000055.1:0-842 GCA_910578255.1 uncultured Oscillospiraceae bacterium | reverse complement strand
CCAGCTGTGCTGCTGCCGTTAGCGGCGGAACTGCCGGTGGACGAGGTGCTGTTATTGCAGCCGCCCAGAAGAACCGCCATCAGCATCATGGCAGCCAGTGCCAGTGCGATTGTTCTTTTCATGTTGTCCTCTCCTAATAGATAATTTTAATCAACCCAGCCGCCGGCTTAACCGTAACCGTCGGCCTGCCCTCCATCCAGTGGAGAGCCGCTTCCAAAACTTTCATTCACCGCCGGAAAAAAGAAAAAACGCTGTGGTAAGACTGCAGGACCCGCCTGCTTTTTAAAAAAAGAGAAAATCTGTCGAAAATGCGGTGCGGTTTGTTTAAGAAGCGTTCATTGGGGCACAAATGAAAAGAACGCTTTGCAAAAATACAACGATCCCCTGGACCGATCCGGAGGATCATCACTTCTTCGTTTCGGTCCCGTCATATTTTATAGAAGTTTTCTCTATCATTTGTGCACATCCTTATTATAATTGGTTATTCCCCTATTTGTTATACATTATTCTGTGATTGTATACAGTTTTTTGCTTCTTTACGACTTTGCAGCAATAACGCGCCGGAAAAACTGTCCGGATCCTCTCCCTCTCCCCGCTCGGCAGATTGTGAAAAAGGCGGTCTCAGCTGCCTTTTTATAAGTCCGCAAGATGTCTCCAACACAAGAAAGGACCCGGCAACCGGGTCCTTTCTGCTTGGCAAGGTTAGAAAGAAAATTAGGCGTTTTTGTTCGCCAGGAATTCATCTCTCTGGCGGTTCCACTCGGTCATATATTTTTCCAGACCGGCGTCATTGAGCTGTTTTACGAATTCATCGTAGGTCTCCATCGTCTTGTCGCCGAACA
>CAJTQM010000054.1 GCA_910578255.1 uncultured Oscillospiraceae bacterium | reverse complement strand
CCGCCCCTGCTCCTCCAATTTTGCAACTAGGGCCTTATTTTTCTCCGACCACTTGCTCTTCTCCCGGCGCATGGAAAAATATTTCTTATAGGATTGGTTGTCGATGCTTTGCATCTGCCCGTCGATCCATCCAAAACACAGGGCTTCTTCCAGCGCTTCGCCTGCTTTAAGTGTCTTAGGTCCGCCTGCCTTGCCGAATAAAAGCCAAACGCCGCTGCTGGACAGGCAGTTTTTTGATAGCCATTCCCGAAACGCTTCCCGATTCGAAAATACCAATAAATCGCTCATACCGCACCTTCTTTCCTTTATCACTCTGATTATAGCATCGGCGCCGGGACGCTTCAACCAATCCGGAAAAATGGAGGGACAAAACATTTTTCTTGCATTTTGGGGAAGGATGTGCTATAATCCAAACTAATTTCAAAAAGGATGCGTTTGAGGAAAACGAAGGCCAGAGAAACCTTTTCAGAGAGCCGGCGGTTGGTGAAAGCCCGGCGGGGGAGACTGGCCGGTCCATTTTCCGAGCGGCCGGTGAGGAATCGGAGGCTGGTACCCTATATCGTACCGACAAGAGGCCAGGAGGATTTACTTGGCAATTTGGGTGGCAACGCGGAATTTTTCGTCCCATACAAAAGGGGGCGGGAAATTTCTTTTTGTTTATAAGGAGGAGTTGTAAAATGATTGATATTCGTCTGATCCGGACCAATCCGGAATTGGTCAAGGAGAACATCAAAAAGAAGTTTCAAGAGCAAAAGCTTCCGCTGGTAGACGAGGTACTGGAACTGGACGCACAGCTTCGGGCCGCCGCGTCGGAGGCGGACGCGCTACGCAACCAGCGCAATGTGTCCAGCAAGCAGATCGGTGCGCTGATGGCCCAGGGCAAAAAGGAAGAGGCGGAAGAAGCGAAAAAGCTGGTGGCCAGCATCGGCCCTAAGCTGGAGGAATTGCAGGCGAAGGAAAGCCAGCTGCAGGAAGAGGTTCGCAAGCGGATGCTGGTGATTCCCAACATCATCGACGATTCGGTTCCAATCGGCCGCGACGACAGCGAAAATGTCGAGGTAGAGCGGTTTGGCGAACCGGTGGTTCCGGATTTTGAGGTACCGTATCATGTGGATATTATGGAACGGCTCAGCGGGCTGGATCTGGACAGCGCCAGAAAAACCAGCGGAAACGGCTTTTACTATCTGATGGGCAATATCGCCCGGCTGCATTCGGCGATTTTATCCTACGCCCGGGATTTTATGATCGGCAAAGGCTTTACCTATTGCGTGCCGCCGTTTATGATCCGCAGCAATGTGGTCACCGGTGTCATGAGTTTTGCCGAAATGGAAAACATGATGTATAAAATCGAGGGGGAGGACCTGTACCTGATCGGCACCAGTGAGCACTCGATGATCGGCAAGTTTATCGACACCACCTTAAAAAAGGAGCAACTCCCCCAGACCCTGACCAGCTATTCGGCTTGTTTTCGCAAGGAGGTAGGCGCCCACGGCATCGAGGAGCGGGGCGTATACCGGGTCCACCAGTTCGAAAAGCAGGAGATGATCGTCATCTGCGAGCCGGAGGAAAGCATGGAGTGGTTTGAAAAGCTTTACACCTATACGGTGGAGTTTTTCCGCACCCTGGATGTGCCGGTCCGCACCTTGGAATGCTGTTCCGGCGATTTGGCTGACCTGAAGGTCAAAAGCATCGACGTGGAAGCCTGGAGTCCCCGCCAGAAGAAGTATTTCGAGGTGGGAAGCTGCTCGAATCTGGGAGACGCCCAGGCCCGGCGGCTGGGGATCCGCATCAAAGGGGAAAAGGGCAATTATTTCGCTCACACCTTAAATAATACGGTGGTGGCGCCGCCGCGGATGCTCATTGCATTTTTGGAAAATAACCTCAATGCCGACGGCTCGGTGAAAATTCCCGAGGCGCTTAAAATGTACATGGGCGGCATGGATGAGAT
The DNA here is from genome assembly GCA_910578255.1 of uncultured Oscillospiraceae bacterium. Taxonomy (GTDB): domain Bacteria; phylum Bacillota; class Clostridia; order Oscillospirales; family Ruminococcaceae; genus UBA3818. The sequence continues at coordinate 2,506 of CAJTQM010000054.1, read as the reverse complement.
TCGGTAAAATATGATCCGGCTTAAAGGGGATACCCGCTCGAAAACAATTGCGTTTTGGCGGGTATCCTTTTATAATGGAAAAGAAAGACCAACAGGAGACGGGGGAAAATCCATGGAACGAAGAATAAAAGCGATGCAGGAGCGCTACCTGCTGCCGTCTTTGGATCTAGTGGAAGCGGTATTTACGGCGCACCAGGACGAAAAAGAGGGGAAGCTGGTCCGGCGGCTGGTGGAAGAAATCCGGGCGAAAAAGTATTATGTCCCGGCTTTGGAGTTGATGATGGTCAATGAGGAAGACGAGATCGTCGGATACGCCATGTTTTCCCGGTTCCATATCGAGGGAAAATATGAAAACGAACTGCTGCTGCTTTCTCCCGTGGCGGTGAAAACTCAGCTGCAAAGGCAGCATATTTCCAAAGAACTGCTGGAGTATGGATTTGAGCGAGCAAAACAGCTGGGATTCCAGGCAGTCCTTGTGGAGGGGAACCCCCAAAACTATCACTCGCGCGGCTTTCAGTCCAGCTATTTGTTCGGAATCGAAGCGGGACCGAATATTAAAATGCCAAGCCCCGACTGCCTGATGGTCAAAGAGTTGGAGCAGGGTGCTTTGGAAAAAATGAGCGGCCTGGTGGATTACACATTTTACCAATCGCTCAGCTAAAAGCCGCCGTTTTTTTAAAAGCTTTTTCAGGCGCGGATTTTCCCAAAAAACCTCGTGAATGTCAAGAAAAACATCCAAAAAGATTGCAAGAAATAAAAAAATCGGTATAATGTCTAAAGCTAAAAGTAAAAACTTGTAGAAAGCGCAAAAGGATACCCATTCATTTTTGAACGGGTATCCTTTTTTGTATCCTTTTGCTACAAGGCCAGCAGATACCGTTTGAACAATGTATCTGAACATTCCCCGCCTAGAATCTGCCGGGGATAGTGATTCATCCAATGTTCAACCTGCTTAATTTGCGTATTAGAATAATCTGAAATAGAGGTCCCTTTTGGAATGAAACGACGAATCAACCCGTTTGCGTTTTCATTACTGCCGCGCTCCCAACTGCTGTAAGGATGGCAATAATAAATCTTCGTTCTGGGTATCTTGGAAAGACAAGACTTTTGCATTCCCTCAAAGTCCATAAATTCCGAGCCGTTGTCAACTGTAATTGTCTGGAACACCTGCCGGAACCTTGCGCCGTACTGCCGTTCCAATCGGTTCAGGCAGCGTACTGTTTCCGCCGCCGTCTTTGTGCGCATCTTCAAAATGATTTCCTGCCGTGTTGCCCGTTCGGTCAACACCAGCAGGACCGGCCCAGAACCCTTGCGGGTTCCGATCACCGTATCCATCTCCCAATGGCCGAAATCGGCACGATTGGCAATATCTTTCGGCCTGTCCTCTATACTCTGACAAAGGGGCCGTTTCAGCCGATACGCAGGGCCGCGCCCTTCCCGCCGCTTCGTCCTGCCGCCGCGGGGAAGGTGCTTACGAGACAGACGCAAAAACACATCCTGTTCGATATAATTGTAGATTGTTCGGGCGCACAGCGTAACGCCAAACGCCTGCCGGTTCTGAGCAATACGGAAAGAGACAGCAACGGGGGAAAACTTCTCCTTCATAATGGCAGATTCAATAAACTTTGCTAACCGGTGATTCTTTCCCAGCTTCAGCGGCGCTCCTTTTGCCGTAGCCTTGCTATCATAGTCCTGCTGCGCCCTGTCTGCACTGTAGGCGGGAATCTTTCGTAAATCGGTTGTCAATCGCTCATACTGGCCGCGCTTTAATTCTTTGTAGATGCAGGACAGGTCACGGCACAAATAGGCCGCGATTTCTTTCGCGGTCTTTTTGTTGGCGTACAACGCTTCGATTTTCAAACGGTCCACATAGTTTAGATGCTTTACGCCTTTCCGCCCTGCCAAACCCTTTCACCTGCCTAAAGTCGTTACAATTCCATAGAGCGTCCAATTTGTCAAGCACTTACGCAGGTTACAAACAGTTAAAAATCAGCGGATTCAAATTTTCAAGTTTCTGCAAACGGCGATTTTTAACCATTTGTAACCTACGGTTGCTTGACTACTTGTCCGCCCTATGGAGTGTTGCAAACAAGGAAGGGCAAGGCCCCTCCACCCCATAAAGGGCGGTCTTTCATCATGGGTAACGGCTTACTCTTCGTTCTCTGCACTCTGCATATCCTTTTCAATCAGACCGAGGATGTAAGCATTTATAGAAAGTCCGCGCTTTTTCGCAACTGCTGCAATCTGTTCCTTTGTGCCATCCTGTTTAATTCTGATACGTATTTCATCCAATTTATCTAAATACTTTTTACTTGCTTTTCGTTGTGCATCTGTTGACATATAAATCACCTTCTTTTAATTAAAAGTATAGCAAAAATCAAAATATATGTCCACATATAATATAACTAAATATGTACCCATATATTTAGTTATTATGTCAATTGATTTATATGGGAACATATAGTATAATAAGAGTGTAGCAAGGGGACGGAAAGGAGCCGTCCAT
>CAJTQM010000053.1 GCA_910578255.1 uncultured Oscillospiraceae bacterium | reverse complement strand
AACCACCGTCACGGCCTGGATTCTCAGTTTATCGGGGATTGACAGCGGCAATTTGTTTGTCCAGCTTTTAAAGCCGTCTTCCTTCACTCCCGTGCTGGCGCTGGTGGGGATTATTCTCTACCTTTTCTGCAAAGGCGGAAAGAAAAAAGATACCGGCATGATCCTTTTAGGCTTTGCAACGCTGATGTTCGGCATGGACACTATGTCCAAAGCCGTTTCCGGCCTGGGGGATCTTCCCTCGTTTCAAAAATTGTTCCTGCTGTTCCACAACCCGATTCTCGGTGTGCTGGCCGGCGCGATTCTAACCGCAGTTATCCAGTCCAGTTCCGCGTCGGTAGGGATTTTACAGGTGCTGGCGGTAACCGGCCAGATTACCTACGGTACGGCTATTCCCATCATCATGGGTCAGAATATCGGTACCTGCGTAACAGCGATGCTCTCCTCTGTCGGCGCCAACAAAAATGCAAAACGGGCTGCAATGGTCCATCTTTCCTTCAATACCATCGGAACGCTGGTCTGGCTTTTGGTCTTCTTATTGATCCATACATTTGGGGATCTTCCGATTTTAGACAGCCCCGTTTCCATGTGGGGAATCGCAGCGGCCCACTCGGTGTTTAACATCCTGTGTACAGTTTTGATGCTTCCCCTTTCCGGATTTTTGGAAAAGTTCGTCACCAAAATCGTACCGGACGCAAAAAAGCCGGAAGCTTATGCGGAGTTGGACGAACGTCTTTTGGCAACACCTCCGGTGGCACTCGAGCGTTGCCGCGCTCTTACGGCGGAAATGGCCCAAACCGCTGCTGACGCACTGAAAGAAGCCATTCTTTCGGTACAGAAATACTCTTCGCAGCTGGCCGAATCCATCCGGGAAAAAGAAGAAAAAACCGACCATTATGAGGATATTTTAAGCACCTATCTTGTAAAACTCAGCGCAAAGCATCTAAGCGAATCCAGCAGCGCCCAGGAGGCAGAACTTTTAAAAATCATTGGGGATTTTGAGCGGATTGCCGACCATGCGGTCAACCTGCTGGAATCCGCAGAGGAAATGCAGGAGAAGGAACTGGTCCTGACCGGCGCGGCCTTATCCGAATTAAAGGTGCTTTCTTCGGCGGTAAGCGAGATGATGGATCTGGCACTGGCCGCATTTTTGCATAACGATTTAGAGTCTGCCTTTACGGCGGAGCCTTTAGAGGAGTTAATCGACCGGCTCAAAGAGCAGCTGCGCAGCCGCCACATTCTTCGTTTGCAGCGGGCCGAATGCTCCATCAGCGCCGGATTTGTCTGGTCGGATCTGCTGACCGATTTTGAACGGATCGCCGATCACTGCTCAAATATCGCCGCGTGTATTACGGATATTTCTCACAACAATATGAGCCTGCATCAATCCCTGCGGGAAATTCGCAAGGATAACGGGGCGTTTAACCAAAAATTCCAGGCATTTGCCGAAAAATATGCCATTGGAGAGGAACATTAAAAAGCGGCGGATTTTATCCGCCGCTTTTTTCCCGGTTTAATTTGACAGTCCCTTTACGGACGCTGGCCCATGCCGCCTTCCAGTGTAATGGTTTCGCCGGACATATATTTGAAATCCGAAGAGCCCAGCAGTACGCAGACACGTCCGATATCCTTTTCCGGATCGCCAAAACGGCCCATCGGCACAGCCCTAATGTTTTTTTCGTAAGCCTCTGGATAGCTTTCCTTAAAGGCCTCCAGCTGAGAGGTCATGGCCAGCGGACAAACAACATTCACATTGATGTTGTCCTTTCCCCACTCGGTGGCGGCAACCCGGGACAGCCCCCGGATACCCTCCTTGGCCGCCGCATAAGAGCACTGACCGGCATTGCCGAAAAGTCCCGCGCCGGAAGCGAAATTGATCACCGAGCCCTGAGACTCTTTCAGGTAAGGGTAGCAGGCCCGCATGTAATAAAAGGTCGCGTACAGACCGGAATAAATTCCCAGGTCAAAATGGTCCTTTGTCTGCATGGCAAGGGGGATGCCGGAGGCGGACGCCTGGGCGTTGTTGATCAGCACATCGATGCGCCCAAAGGTCTCGGCGGTTTTTTTCACCGCCTCATTTACCCGTTCCTCCGACTCCTCGTCCGGTGTGACGTCAACCTGCAGCGCCAGAACCTGAACCCCATACAGGCGCTCCAACTCCTCCTTCGCGTCCAAAAGCTTTTGCAGGTTACGCCCGGTAAGGGTCAGGTTTGCCCCTTCTTTGGCATAAGCTGTAGCAATTCCGTAGCCGATGGATTTTGCCTTTCCGCCGCCGGTGATAATCGCGACCCGTCCATCCATGATTCCCATTTTCATCCATCTCCTTTTTTGTGATTGATAATAAATTATCAATCTTTCGCACCTCATCATAGCAGGGTGATCGGTATTTGTCAAGTGTTTTTTTCTGTATTTTTCCGTCAAATCCCCTTTTAATACCTGGACAGTTTTGGGCGCGGATCAGTATATCCGCCGGCTTTTCTATGCCTTAAAAAAGATACAGATGCGCAGCTGATGGTTTTCATATTGGGCCGACATGGTTCCGTCCATCTGTTCGGTCAGCGTTTTGGCAATCGCAAGGCCCAGCCCTGTGGATTTTCTGGCCGTCTCAACCGTATAAAAACGGTCGAACAGCTTGCCGACCTGCACCGGATCCAGTCCAAAGGCCGTGTTGGCGAAAACGATTTCCCCCGCATCAGATAGTGTAATCGTTAAATCTCCGTCGCTATAACGGACCGCATTGTTTAAAAGATTCGAGAACACCCGGGCCAGCGCCGATGGGTCAAGTGTCCGGACGATCTTTTTTTCGGGTATGGTAATCTGTGGTTCAATGCCCCGGCTATGCAGCGCGGTGTAAAACGCTGCAATACTCTCCTCTAAAACTCTGTTGACCACCACAGGCTCCTTTGCCAAAGGCCGCTCACCCGAAAGGACGATCGAATACTCGAAAAGTTCCTCGGTCAAGAGCGTCAGAATCTGCGCTCGGTTTCGGATAATCCGAAGATACTGGTCAACCGTTTCTGATTTTTCCTCCGACTCGAGCAGATCCAAATAACCGCAGATCGCCGTCAGCGGCGTTCGCAGATCATGCGAAATATTTGTGACAGCATTTTTCAGTTCCCGGTCCCCCTGCTGATAGCGGCGCCGCTGGGCCCGCAGCTTGCGAAGCTGTAGATTCATGGCATTGGCCAAATTACGGACGGACGAATCGCCGGACGAGATGTCAATCAACGTATTGGTATCCGTAACAAGCCGGTCGGCAAAGGCCCCTTCTATCTCTTTTAGGGCTTTTTTGAGCAAAAGAATCTTCAGAAACAAAGCGGCGATACCCACGGCCATTACGCCAAATAAAACCCATAACCCTACTTCCATCGAAAACTCCTTACTGCAAATTTTTCCTTTTGAAAAGGAAGATGCCGCCTAACGTTGTAAAAAGCGTAATAAAAGCAGAAGATACAAGCATCCGCACCGGACGATTAATCTCCAGCTGCCACATCCTTAAGCCCTGTCCCGTAGGCAAAAAGTCTATCAACCATTCATAGATCTCCCGTTTTACCCCGGTAATATAGTTGGGATTCGGACCCAGATCCGACATTTCCATTCCGTTGGCGGTTATCGAAACGCCGCTGGACATTTCCGGCTCTTGAAGGCTTCCATAAACCATACTGGCAAACGCAATCAGGCCCAAAACCAATAAGATGGATAGAGCAACGGTCATTGCCTTGTTGACCGAAAGCATGCTCACAAAGGTACAAATCGAGCAAAGCGCCGCCAGAAGCATGACTCCAATCAGCAGATAAAGAATGACGTTGGGGGCGCTCATTTTCCAAAAGCCAAGAACGGGAACCGCGACCAGCGCTCCAATAAGCCAAACGAGCATCATGCACAACGCCGCCGTAAAAGCGGTCAGAAAATTGGCGAGGTAGACACTTTGTCTTGCATGGCCGATGATGATTTTATTGCGGATCGTTCCATCGCCATATTCGGTACCGAAAAACATACTGCTGAACAACGCGCAGAAAAGGCCGATCGACGCTGCAAAATGAAAATAATACTGGTCCAGTCCATAGGAATAATCCGACAGATCGGCAGTTGCCTGCCGGCATCCGTTGAGCATGTACACAACAGCGTAAAAAAGCATGACCCCCATGCAGATCCAAAAGATTTTGTCTTTCTTAAGACGAGCAAAATTTGCGGCTAACAGTTTACCCATTGTTTTTTCCTCCTATTAGGCTGATATAATAGCTTTCCAGGCTTTCGTCCCGCTCCTGCATGGAGACGATCTCACAGTTTTCCTGCGCCAGCGCCGCGGCCAACCGGGAAACATTGATTTTCGCAAAAAGATCGGCTGTCCGGTTGGAGAGAACGGTATACGAAACCTCCATTTTGTCCAAAACGCGGACCAGCGCCTTTACGTCGGTCACCTCTACCCGGACGCATTTTCTGCACGCCTCCTCCAGTTCTTTGGCGCTGATTTCCTTGACCATCTGTCCGCCGTCGATAAAGCCATAGTGGGTGGCAAGGCGGGACAACTCGTCCAGAATATGGCTGGAGATCAAAAAGGTGATCTGATACTC
>CAJTQM010000052.1 GCA_910578255.1 uncultured Oscillospiraceae bacterium | reverse complement strand
TCTGCGGCATCGCCGATTTAACGACCGACACCCAGTGGATCCGGGAAAACTACGGCGATCTTTGTGCCTCCTTTCCCCGGGCGGTTTCTGTTTCCATCTTTTTCCCCAAGCAGATTGTTTTGGAGCAGGCGGACGGGCCCACCCGTTCCTACAGCTACTTTTACGCCGCCATCAACCGCCAGCTAGACACCATCGCCTTCTCTCTTTCCAACCTTTTGCAGCAAAAAGGATTTCGCTCCTACCCCGTTCCCACCTCCGACTACCGCCAGACCCAGCAGTTTCCCGGCTTGCAGGAGCAGGTGGCGGCTCATGGTCCTGACGGTCTGCCCAGAGCCGAATTGATGGGGATGTTCAGCCACCGTTTTGCCGCCAGTCATGCAGGCCTGGGCTGGATTGGCAAAAGCTGCCATCTGATCAATCCGCAGGTTGGCCCCCGTCTTCGCCTGACCACCGTTCTCACCGACGCGATGCTGCCGCCGGACCAGCCTTTGCCCAACCGCTGCGGCGGCTGTACCCGCTGCCGGGACGTATGCCCCGTCCACGCCATCCACGGCATGCCCTTCAACGCCGGCGATCCGCCGGCCACGCGGTTTGACAAGCAGACCTGCTTTTCTTTCTTGGAGGACATGGCCGCTGTATTCGGGCAGCACACCTGCGCCAAATGTCTGGCTGTCTGCCCCTGGGGGAGAAAACCGTAAAGGCACCCAAGACTGTGCATAGAAGGAAAAGACCCTGGCGGCGTTTGTTCGCCCCCAGGGTCTTTTTTGTCTGTCCTATGGTCTGCCGGAGCCGGTTCCGCCCCCCGAATCTTCTCTCGGCTAAGGGGGAAAGCCATCTTTCACAACGGTTATGGATTCGTTTTTACTGAAAAATTCCCGCTCACTGTATCTATGATAAAATCCGCGCCGCCGTTTTTATAGGTGCCCTCTCCCTCGTTCAAGGTAATGGGGAAATCCGAACTGAATTCGCCGGACACCCGATCGAAGGAGACGGAAAAGCCCTCATTTTCCGGTATAATCAGGGTGACGCCGCCCGATACGGTTGAAGCGCTTACCCGGTCGGGACAGACGCTGCTTTGCACCTTGATCTGCCCGGAAACGCCACTGGCGTGAATGGTCCCAAAGGCGCCTTCCAGCTGCGTTGCGCCAGATACGGTGGAGATATCTACCTCCGCCGCCTGGGCAGCCTCGATGTCCAAATTGCCGGATACCGTATCCACCTCAATTTCCTTTGCTCCCACCCCAAGTAGATGGATGGCGCCGGAGGTGGTTTCGTAATGCATCTCTTCCGCCTGCAGATCGTTTACCTCAATTTTTGCGGAAACCGCATCCACCTGAACCTCTTGCAGTGACTGCGCCAGCCGCTTGGGGAGCATCACCTGCAAATCCTTATTCGGCAGATTTCCAAACAAAATTCCATTTTTTCTGAAACGAATTTTCAACGTATCGCCGGACACTTTATAACGCAGAGAATTTTTTTCGTTTAATTGCCGGTTAGATGTTTCCGTGATACAAATCTCTTCGCCGTCGTAGATCTGCAGATCCACCCTGCCGCTCACCCAGTCGATCTTTAATTTTTCTATACCGGATGCCGGAACCTGATAGCTGTCTGACCCGTTTCCTAAATAATCTTTATCGTCTTCCCACCAGGAAAAGCCGTCCCACATTCCAAAGCGCAGGCCGAAGAACGGAAGATCCATCAGTCCGCAAATCAGAAAACCGGTTAAAATCAGCAGGACAAATCCCCAGCAAACAATGCGAATCCATGCCGAAGCTTTCAATTTTTATCCCACCTTTTCTTTATCTTTTCAGGTCAAAGCAGGCTTTCAAAAGCTGCTCTGCCGCCGCTGCGATCAGGAAGATAATCCAGGTCGTATGCCATGCCCGGGTATAAAAACTGATGAGGAAATACACAGCCACTGTCAAGGTCCAAAGTGCGCTTGAAATGGCCCGCAGAACGCTCTTTTTCTGTCCCTGGTCGGCCTGCCAGGCTTTAAAATCTTCCACCATGGTATCTTCTTTTTTCATGTATCGAGGTTTTGTTTTGGCCGCGTAGATCAGCAGTCCCACGCCGGCAGCGACCATCCCAAGCATCAGGCAGACCCCGATATTTTCCATCCCCAGCGTTTCAAAAAGAATCACCGGCACCACCGAAAGGATGATGGCGATTACGCCAATAGCTGTTAACGCCGCTGAGCGGTTTCGTTGGCGCAGCAACTCGCTGGTATCGTAGGAGGGGCCTTCCAGGCTTCGGATTAAATCGTCCACATCGCCAATGCCCGATACCGCGATATTATACGCCGCGTCCTCCGGCATCCCCTGGGCGATCAAATCCTGGTATTTCTCCAGCAGATTCTGGATCATTTCCTCCTTCAACTCATATACCTTCTTTGTTTGCGGCGCATCCATAAACAATTCTTCTACATAATTGCGAATTTTTTCTTCCATTATCCTTCCTCCTCAACCAATAGATCAATCAATCCCTTTGCGGTATCCCATTCCTTTTTCAGTCTGCGGTAGGTTTCTGCCCCCCATTCGGTAATCGTATAATAGCGGCGCCGTGCGCCAACGCTTTCCTCGCCCCAGTAAGAGCAGATGCATTCCGCCTGCTCCAACCGCCGGAACGCCGTATAGAGGGTCGCTTCCTTCAGTTCAAAAAGCCCTTTGCTTTTTTGCTGGATAACCTTGTTGATTTCATAGCCGTAGCTGTCTTTTTTGATTAGCTGTGCCAGGATAATCATATCGGTGTGTCCGCGAATTAGATCTGACGCAATTGACATCTTTCTCCTCCCCTATCAAATTTCCAAAATTATAATACAATAATATACTTCATCTGTCAAGGTATATTTAAAAATAATATACTATTTCTTACTCAATAAAAAAATGGATGTGCAGATTCTGCACATCCATTTTTTTATTTTTTGCTTTTAATAAGCGGGGAAAGATTAGGCGTTGGCAGCCAGGAACTCACTTCTCTGTTTGTTCCACTCTTCCATGTATTTGTCCAGACCGCCATCTTTCAACTTCTGAACGAAGCTGTTCCACTCGGCCTCGGTATTGGCACCGAACTGGCCCAGGTTGAAGGAAGCCTGATTCTCGGTAACCAGCGCGGAGATTACAGCCCACTCAGCGTTGACAGGCGCATAGTCAAAGGTGAAGCCCCAGTAAGGCCACTCTTCGTCTTTCAGCTGCGTCTCTTCCAGATGCTTGTTGGCAGCGTTGATTCTCTCGTCCTCGGTCTTAGGCCACGGGAAGTCTTTATGACGGATACCCCAAGCCCAACCATCGAAGGTGTAGTCGCCTGCTTCCGGACCATTGGAAATGGTGTTGGTAGCAGAATCATAAACATAGTGTCTGCCTTCGAAACCGCCAGCCAGCAGCATGTAGGTTTCCAGATCGTTCTTGATAAAGTCCAGAGCCACAGCCGCTCTCTCAGGTTTCTGGGAGAAGGACGGGATCGCCATGCCGTCGCCTACGAAAGAGTCACGCAGAGCGCGGTAGTTTTCCGGATAGATATCGAACAGTTCGCACTTGATGCCCTTTTCACGAGTCGCCTCAATCCAGGTAATACCATTGTAGTAGTTCTGGTAGGTAGTAGCGGACTGAGAGTTCTGGAACAGGGTAGAAATCGAGTTGGTGTTGGAGATCGCGTCAGAAGGCCATACGCCCGCAGCCGCCAACTCCGCCATATCCAGTGCATAATCCTTATAAATGTCGGAAGTGTACAGGAAGAACGGATTCTCGAATTTCGGGTCGGTCAGCTGGCTATAATATACATAGTCAGAAGCCTGGTTGTTGATCAGGTTTTTCTCAAAGATCATTGCAATCTGGTTCAGGTTGTAAGACTGAGAAGCATAGAAGCCATACATACCATTGCTGGTTTCGTTGGTGCCGATGGCCAGCAGCAGATCTCTAAAATCTTTGTAAGATTTGATCTTATCAGCGGTATAGCCGTATTTCTCAGCAATGTCCATGTTCACAACAGGACCTCTGTCCGGGAAGATCGCAGCGGTGGAACGAGGAACCATGTAAATTTTACCGTTGATCAGAGTCTCTTTCCAAGCGGCTTCCGGCAGGGTAGCCATGGTCTGAGGCATGTACTTGTTGAGGAAATCCTCGGTCAACTCCATGAAGCCGGCCTTCTCAACCTGCTCTTTGTAGTAGCACCAGTTGGCGGTGTAGATCAGATCCACTGCGTCCCCGCCCGCCATAACCAGCGGATACTTCTGAGCACGCTCAGCAGAGGGGATGAAGTACAACTCGATCGTGGTGTTGATCGCCGCTTTGATTTTCTCGTTGGCAGCTTCCATAACCTCTTTGATCGCGTTGGGCTCGGTAGCCGTTACGTACATAACGATGGTCTCTTCCTTGCTCAGGTCAATGCCCGCATAAGGATCATCGGTGGACGGGGTATCGCCGCCCGGTTCTGTGCCACTGTTGTCAGCAGGTTTGCTGCTGTCAACAGGCGTGCTAGAAGTCGTGTTGTTACAACCTGCCAATAGCAGGGTGAACATCATCATGACCGCCAGCAGAAATGCCAGTTTTCTCATGTGTATCCTCCTCGATTCTTTTTCGACGCGTTTCAATTTCGCACATGAAACGCTTTATCATAAAGCACAAATTTTCCCAGGTAACAAGCAAAACGATAGCATCTGGAAAAGTTCCGGAAGACTGCCCATTTTCCCCTCTAAC
>CAJTQM010000051.1 GCA_910578255.1 uncultured Oscillospiraceae bacterium | reverse complement strand
AAATGTACCATCCAAAATTTGGGGAGAAGAAAATCCCGTACTTTTTTAACTGTTCTTTCCATTTCCGTAGGTGTTGCGTCGGTTGTGCTGATTTCTTCAATTGGGGCTGTCGGCACACAGATGGTGAATCAGGAAGTGAACAGCCTGGGGATCGGCGCGTTAACGGTTTCGATTGACAGCTTAATGGAAGAAAACATCGAACTGGGGGAAAGTCACCTTGCTTTTCTGCGCGCGCAGCCTCAAATTGTCGAAGCTGTACCGGTCCTTACCAAAAAAGCGAAAATCCAAATGAGGAGTTTATCCGCTGACGGGATGATCTGGGGAGTGGATGCCGGGGCAAAGCAGATTTTTAATTTGGATCTGCAGCACGGCAGGCTGCTTCGAAAGGAGGACATCCGCTCTGGCAAAAAGGTATGCCTGGTGGAAGAAACCATGGCACAGGCCTTTTATCATCGGAACAATATCGTTGGAAAAGAGATACAAATTACGCTTGACGGGCATAGGGAAAGTTTTGAAATTGTAGGGGTGGTATCCTCTGGCGGCAACCTGATGCAGGGTATTATTGGAGAATACATGCCTTCTTTTGTATACATCCCTTATTCGTCTATGCAGCAAGTATTTGGACAAAAGGGGTTTGACCAAATTGCTTTAAAATTGAATGATGACACACAAACAGAAGCATTTTCTGAGCAGCTGACAGCAAAGTTAGAGGAAAGGGAAGGGAGAAGCGGTATTTTCAGGACGCAGAATATTGCCCAGCAAAAGGAAAAGCTTAACTATATTATGCAGCTGGTATCCCGGATTTTGGCTGTTGTCGCGGGAATATCCATGATCGTTGCAGGCTTGGGAATAATGTCTGTAATGCTGGCCTCGGTCAGTGAAAGGACACGTGAAATCGGTATAAAAAAATCAATTGGCGCCACCAAAGCCATGATTGTACAGGAATTTTTAATCGAAGCGTTTGCCCTGTCTCTTTTAGGAAGCCTTGGGGGAACTTCGGTTGGACTGGGGATTTTTTGGGTCAGCTGCAAAATTTTAAAAGTAGACTTTTTGCTGGAAAAAGGACCGATTGGCTTTGCAATTCTTTTTGCGGTAACCATCGGAATGGTTTTTGGCGCTTATCCTTCGCTGAAGGCGGCGAATTTAAATCCCGTTGAGGCGTTGCGGCAGGAAGGTTAATCTTGCGCGGTGTTTTTCTTTTTGGGCGGCTTGACGTTTTTTAATGGGGAACTTTCCGCGGCTTCTTTTAATTGTTGGCTGGAGGTATGGGTATAGATTTCTGTGGTTCCAAGATTCACATGCCCCAGCATTTCCTGAAGAACTCGGATGTCGACGCCCCCTTGTTGGTACAAAAGGGTAGCAGCTGTATGCCGCAATTTATGTGTAGAAAATCCCTGACCTGCTAAGCCGGCCTGCTCTAACGACCTTTGGATGATCTGCTGCACCCGCCGCGCGGTGATCCGTGTTCCGCGGCTGGACAGAAACAGAGCATTTTTTTCCTTGATAGTAGCAATTTGTGAACGTTCCTGCAAATATTCTTCAATTGATCGGATACAAGCGTCGTTTAAATAAAGAAGACGTTCCTTATTTCCTTTTCCCAGAACGGTCATTCTCTTTTCGCGCAGATGGATGTTAGAAAGATTGAGTCCGACCAACTCGGAAAGGCGGATTCCGCAGTTTAAAAAAAGGGTAACCATACAAAAATCGCGTTTGGGAGAAGAAGAATCCACATGCGAAAGCAATTCCAAGCTTTGTTCGAGTGTAAGGTATTTGGGAAGTGATTTTTTTAGCGCCGGGATTTCTAGTTCCTGAATGGGATTTTCTTCTAAAACATGGCCCTTGGTTGTCAAATATTTGAAAAAGGAGCGTAGGGAAGAGACTTTTCTGGCGCGGGTCTTGGCATTGTTTTCCCGTTCAGACATGGTATAGTTGAGGTATTCATAAACATCCGAAAGGGTAACAGATCGGATAAATTCTTGTCCTATGTCGGAAATATCTATTTCGTTTAGGTCCTGTTTAGGCAAATCATTTTTATACGCCTTCATAAAACAAAAAAAAGTATGAAGATCTGTGTAGTATGCTTCAACTGTTTTGGGAGAGCGTCCGCGAATCGTTTCCATATAAAAAAGAAAGTCCCGCAGAAGCTGCGGACATTTTTTTAAAATTGCAGAATTCATAACCAAGACCTCGCTTTAAATCCTTTTGATCTTATTATAATTGCTAAAAAGCTTTTTGGCAATTAGGGCAGTAAAAGAGCTGATGAGTTAAAAAAACCCAATTATGGATCTATAGTCCTAAGAATTGCAGTATATTTAATTTCGCTAAATCAAAATTTAGCGAAATTAAGGGAGGGGAATATCGCGTAAAAAGAAATCAAAAGGCTTTGTAATAAAATTCCTGGGTTTTATCTTGTCTTAGGTTGTCTTGTGTGTTATCATTATCTTATCTCATAAAAGGAGTTGTTACAATGTCGGCAGATATTCTTTTGTATTCACAAAATGTTTTTACGGCAAAAACCCTGGAGCCATCCCCTTTATATGTTGCGGTTAAGGATGGGTTGATTGCCGGAGTTGGCCCTATTGCGGAAAAGGATCAGTGGATTGACGGGCATACAAAAGTTTACGATTTGGGAAACCGCGTTATTTCTCCTGGCTTTACGGATACCCATTCCTTTTTCACCGGCTATGAGTTTGGCTTTTTGGGCGCAGATCTGACAAATGTCAAGAGCCTAAATGAGGCCCTTGATGTGGTGAAGGATTTTGCCGATAAAAACCCGAAAAAGAAAATCGTTTTCGGTCATGGAATTACTTGGGAAAACGTTGGCGGAAAAATTCCCGGTGCGGCCGCTTTGGATAAGATTATTTCGGATCGTCCGGTCATTATTGTTCATGCGAACCGCCGTCAAGCTTGGCTGAACACGATGGCGCTGGAGTTTTATCGCATTGATCCGGAGCATGTGTTTGCTGAAGGCAATTGGCGAGCCATGAACGCTTATCTTTCCGACGAGGATTTTGTGGTCGACGATTTCGTTTCCTACATGAAGCTGTTAAATAGCCGCGGCATTACTACGACTATGGAAATGGGCTTTGATGAATTTTATGGCTTCACAAATGTTCTCAAAAAGTTGGAAGAAGAAGACCGTCTGACCCTTCGCATCGCCTTTATGTCCCAGGCTGTCGCGGATATACCCAATGTTCCCTTTGGCGTTTGGGCGAAAAGAAATTTCAACAGCGACAAGCTGTTCTTCGATGGGTATAACTTGTACTATCCGGCCAGCGATCTGCTGACAAAAGATGATTGTTACGCAGATGATTTTGGAAAGAACAAAATCGGTGTGTTCGAGGATTTTGACTATGAATCCTTGGAAAAATGGGTTTTGGAAATCGACCGCGTTGGCCTGCGCAGCACGCTGACCGCTGGCGGCGACGCTTCTGTCCGCCGGATTTTGGATATGTATGATAAATGCCAGAAGGACGAAAACGGCCGTTTGGTCAATCGTCAGGGATTTGTTTTGTTTACCTCGGTTATCCATCCGGATGACCTGAAGCGCATGGCAAAAATGGACACTCCCGCTGAGGTCTGCCTGCAGATGGGCGCCTTTGGAAGCCGTGAGCGTCTGAGCGCAATGGCTGAAAAATATGGTGAATGGCGCATGGACCGTCATAACAATTATCGTGCGATGGTAGATGCTGGCGTCAAGATCGGTGCGCAGACAGACCTGCCTTTGTTCATTCCAGATGTGGCACAATCCATTTACCACTGTGTAAGCGGGCGTTTAGGGAATGATACTGAGCCGGCTTATGATGGCAAGCACACGATGACCGTCGGAGAAGTAATGCAGGCCTGGACCATCAACAACCATATTGGTATGGCGCGTGAAGACCGTGTCGGTACCCTTGAAGTGGGAAAATGGGCGGACATCGCCGTTTTGGACGGAGACGTTTTTACCGCCTCGATGGACACTATAAAAGACATTAAGGTATGTCTGACCATCTGCGATGGAAAGGTCGTCTACTCAACCCTCGATAAATAAAAACGTTCACAAGAAAAAGCGGCGCTTTAAAGCGCCGCTTTTTCTTCGCAATCATTCGTATAAAAATCAATACCGAAGCTTTGCCAGATTAGTATCCGTAGCAAAGTTCATAAAATTATAAAGAATCAAAACATCGTCAAACTCGTTTTTTCCCAAAAACTCACTCATTTTCATAGGTATTGCCCGAAGGTCTACAATATAGACCTCATCATATTGATAGGTCAAAAAGGGAGAAAAACAGTTTCCGTACGAGTCTTTTATAATCAAGATTCTGCTGGTCTTCCCTTTTTCCTTTTGCAGATTATTCTTACTTTGAATCACCGTAATACCGTGATTCCCCCACAGAAAGGCAGCGTATTTGTCCCTTTCCTGGAATTTCTCTAGATCATATAAACCGTTAACCTCTTTATCGTCAATTGTAATTTTTTCGATGGGAATATCATAATAGGTGATCGTATCCGGAAGCGCATTGTATAATTTGCTTTTAGAAAAATAGGTCCCGTAAAAGTTGTTCACCTCTGTTTTGGCAATGGTGTCTAATGGAACCGGCTCCCACCCTTTTTCTGCGCAAAATTTTGAATACCCGTAATATGCGCCCAGGGTAGTCCAGTGATGGTCAGTGCGGTAAAAAAGATACTCGCCTTTGTTTTCTACTAAAGGGGCAAATACATCCAATGTTTTGATCGAAGCAGACAGCTGCCGGTAAATTTCCTCTGTTACTTTTGCCTGATCCACCTGCCCCGCCCCTTGCGGAACTTTTTCCGGATAGATTGTATAAGCGTTTGGAATAATCGCCATGGTGACCGAAAGATCAGGATATTTTTCTACAAACTCATTGATAAACCCTGTATTGGTCTCAA
>CAJTQM010000050.1:4420-4981 GCA_910578255.1 uncultured Oscillospiraceae bacterium | reverse complement strand
GTCATCTCATGGATCTCGCTGGCGGTCATTCGGGCAGGGGAGGGTTTTCCCATAGTAGAAAGGGCCTTATCTGTGGCCGTTTCTGTTGGCTTGGGGGGCTGTTCCGTTAGAGGCTTCGGCTTTTCTTCCAGCGAAGCAAGAAGCGTTTTCTGGGCAGCGGCTTGCTCCATGTCCCTTGTAAGAATGCCAGCCGAGACCCAATAGTTAAGCGCGTCCCGGATGTCTGAGGAAGGAAGCGAAAGAGCCTGGGCGATTTTCTCGGAAGAAATACTTTGATCCTGATGGCGCAGAACCAAAAGCAGGACCTTTAGCTGTACAGCGCCACAGTCGGATAAAAATCTATCGGTCACATCGCAGGGGATGGAAAATGTATTTTTCCAATTTTCATAGCAGATTTGATATCCCATTCTTTTTCCTCATTCCATCAGCACCAGATCTTTTTTCTTTTTGATTATAACAGATCAAAAAGAAAAAAGACAGTCTTTCGCCCAGAAAATATACTTGACAGATTAAGCGCTTTTAGCTATACTGGTAAAGAAGTTGCGGGTTTAGCTCATCTGG
>CAJTQM010000050.1:0-4383 GCA_910578255.1 uncultured Oscillospiraceae bacterium | reverse complement strand
GTTCGAGCCTCGTAACCCGCTCCAATAAAATGGCCCGCGGATCTGCGGGCCATTTTATTTTATTCGTTGTTTTAAGACTCGATTGAATTAAGGTAAAACCGTATAATGAAAAAAGTAAGGCTTTCTATGAAGAAGACGAAGATCGTTTGTACAGTTGAGCCTGCATGTGATAAAATGATCTGCTGCTTTAAAGGATTCACGCCGGAATGCATATTGCTCGATTTCATTTATCCCGCCTGCCCTTTTGGACGCAAGGAAAGGAGTAAACTTTTATGAAACAAACACCCTTCGCAATCTTTTGTTTTCGTCTGTTTTTGGGATCGGTTTTCGGTATCTTTGTCTGTTTTTGTATCGACCGCGTTTTGAATATACAGGAGGCCAATTTCTGGCAAAGCCTTTTTATGGCGCTTGTCTATGTTTTTATGTACTGTATTTTTCCTTATTATGTGGCTTCCCGCCAGGCGGATCAGGACAGGAAAATTTTGCGGTATAAAGAGCACTATCCTGAGGAAATTCCCTATTCTTTTGAGGATCTGAACCAACCTAAAAAAGGATTAAAGGCAGGGTTTATCATTATGATTCCCCATATGCTGACAACGATCATTCCCTTTTTAACCTTTTTTGGCGTGACAAAAAACATCAATTCCATCTATCTGCTTTTAAATATTCACCTGCGGGAATGGATTGACTTTGCTGTTCCGGCCAACACCCAAGGGACATGGCTTGGGATGCTTTTTCTCATTGCGTATCAATTCATCGTTCCGCTCATCAGCTATTTTGGCTACTATATCACATTCAAAGAAATTCCAGTAGTCCATAATATCTTATTCAAAAAAGAGCCGAATAAAAAATAAAACTCCCGATTAGGGAAAAACAGAGGGTCCAGATGATACAAGGTTTTACCCCATTTGCATAATCCGCCAAACCAGCCTCATAAATTGATTTGAGGTGAAGTTTGGAATGCGAAAGAAAATCAATCGTTTCTGGATGCTCTTTTGTTGCATTGCGCTGAGTTTTGTCAGTATTGCAGGCTTTTTGTTTCATGTTCATCAGTCAAAACCAATTTTAGCCGCCTATTCCCCTTCACCGGTGATTATTATTGATGCGGGGCATGGGGGTATGGACGGCGGCGCCGTGGGCGTTGACGGTCAAATTGAAAAAGAAATCAATCTGTCTATCGCTTTAAAATTAGACGTTATGCTACGGGCGTACGGCTTTCAGACGATTTTGACCCGAGATAGCGATCGATCCATTCACAGTGCTGAAGCGAAAACGGTGCGGCAGCAAAAAACTTCGGATTTAAAAAACCGGTTAAAATTGTTGGAGGACACATCCTCCGGCATTTTGATCAGCATTCATCAGAATAAATATTCTCAAAGTTCCGCCCGTGGAACGCAGGTCTTTTACGGAAAAAACTGCGCGGAGAGCAAGGAACTAGCTGAGATGCTGCAAAAAACGATTACCGGATATCTTCAGCCGGAGAATCAAAGAGAAGTTAAGCAGGCAACCAAGGATATCTATATTCTTTATCAGGCTTCCAAGCCGGCGGTAATGGTAGAATGCGGTTTTTTATCCAACGTATCCGAAGCGGCGCGTTTGACGGATGAGGAGTATCAAGAGCAAATCGCATTCTCAATCTGTGCGGCACTGATGAACTGTCTTGCAGATTCCTAAGAAAAGAGGACCAAAGAATATGGCGAAAACAGCGAAAACGGTTTATGTGTGTTCGAGTTGCGGATATGAATCTCCCAAATGGTATGGCCGATGCCCTGAATGCGGAGAATGGAATACATTTGCTGAGGAAATCCGGCAGCCTGCGGCAAAAGCGCCCTCTGTCTCTGCCGCAATCGGTTCTGTTGCTCCTGCCGGCTATAACCCTGATGAGGTTATGCGGCTAAAGGACGTTGACTCGGGCGCAGAGGTCCGTTACTATACCGGCATCAGTGAATTGGATCGGGTTTTAGGCGGCGGAATTGTGCGCGGTTCTTTGGTTTTGCTAGGAGGAGATCCCGGAATAGGGAAGTCTACCTTACTGCTTCAAATCTGCGAATATTTAGGCGAAAAAAAGAAAATTTTATATGTATCCGGGGAGGAAAGCCGGTCGCAGGTGAAGCTGCGGGCAAAGCGCCTTGGGGTACAAACAGACAATCTGCTGCTCGCCTCTATGACCGACATTGAAAATGTGGTGCATACGATTGTGCAGACAAAACCGGATATCGTCATGGTGGATTCCATTCAAACCATGAATTTTGCCTCGGTCAACTCTTCCTCTGGAAGCGTTTCCCAGGTGAGAGAGTGCACCCAGATTCTGGCCAGAGTCGCCAAAAATGAGGAAATTGCAATTTTTCTAGTCGGCCATGTCAATAAGGATGGGGCAATTGCTGGACCGAAGGTGTTAGAGCATATTGTAGACGCGGTCTTATATTTTGAGGGTGAGCGTCATCTGTCCTACAGAATCTTGCGCGCCGTAAAAAACCGATATGGCTCAACCAATGAAATCGGCGTATTCGAAATGACCGGTACAGGGCTTACGCAGGTGGAAAATCCGTCTATGATGCTTTTATCCGGCCGGCCCAGCAATGTTTCCGGTACATGCGTTGCCTGCGTAATAGAGGGATCCCGTCCGATTATGGTAGAGGTACAGGCATTGGCTTCTAAAACCAGTTTTGGTACGCCCCGCAGAATGTCTACCGGGTTCGATTATAATCGAACAGCGCTGCTGATCGCGGTGTTGGAAAAACGCGCGGGCTATTTTTTCGGCAATCTTGATTATATCAATATCGTTGGCGGGTTGCGTGTGGATGAGCCGGCTGCCGATCTTCCGATTGCTTTGGCGCTGATCTCCAGCCTGCTTGATAAACCTATTGACGATCATGTGATCGCTTTTGGCGAAATTGGGCTGGCAGGGGAGATTCGGGCCATTGCAAATGCGGAGATGCGAGTAAATGAGGCGCAAAGATTGGGTTTTCAAAGGTGCCTGCTTCCAATGGCCTCTATGAAAAATTTGCATCAAGAACAATACGATATAGAATTAATCGGCCTTCGTTCGATTTCCGAGGCTTTCCAGTATGTGAGCAGGTAAGCGGCGGTCGCTTGCCTGGTAATAAAGACAACCTTTTTCGGCTGTTCCGGAAATCCCCGTCATGCCTGTCAGATTGCAATAGCCTTCTATCTGGTTGACGCAGTCTTTGTCACATGGAATCAAATTCAAAACCGATCACCTCGGGCATAGTATGCGTTACAGAAAATTAAATATTCTTGCACGTATGTTTTTCTCCTCCTCTGGGATACTAATTTTTGAGTAAAAAACAGAGGAGGATTTTTCATGAAAAAAAGGCTTATCCTGCTGTTTGCGCCTATAGTGTTTGGCTTTCTGCTTGCCAGTCTGCCGGCAATTGTTTATCAGATGGCAGTGCCGGTCAATACTGTAAAGCCAGAGGCCATTACTTATCAAAAAACGCTTTCCTACACCGGGCAGGTTGAATCGGTTGAAACAAGAGAGATCTATCTGGAGACTGCGGCTATCCCAGCAGAGGTTTTTGTGGAACCGGGCACCTATGTGCAAAAGGGTGAGGTTTTGGCAAAAATTGATACCAAGCTGACAAAAACCGTATTGGCTCAAGGAATATCATCCTTAGAGGAAACCCAGACCGAAAAGGAGAAAAAACTTTTAGAACAGTATGGAAAGGCTTATGGCTTAACAGATGAAGAGGCGGCACAAGTATTCCACACAGAATCGGCAGCATCGTTTGTACAGCGTTCAGACAGTGAGATTTTTGTTCCTTCCGAGGTCGTTTCGCCAATGAATGGGATCATCACGCAGGTCCATTTGTTTGCCGATACGCTTTATTCACCGAATAAAGCGGCGATTGTGGTAAATTCGGCAGAAGGCTGCAAAATTGTTATCCAATTAAAGCAAAACGATGTTGATGCTGTTCAGGTTGGAACAAAAGCGCTGGTAAAAGGGGAAGGGTTAAATGGGAAAACCTATCGGGCCAGTGTACAAAAAATCTTTCCGACCGCGCAGAAGGAGTACAGCGGCTTTACCAGTGAAACAGTTATCCAAACGGAACTGCTTGTTGAAGATTGGGATGAAGATTTAAAAAGCGGGTATTCTGTCCAGGTGATTTTGATGCCGGAAGAACCGGAGGAATATTTTTCGCTGCCCTACGAGGCAATATGCCAGGATGAAAATAATGTGGAGTACGTTTGGGTTGTCCAAAACGGAAAGGCGGTTCGCCGCGATATTATAACCGGTGAGGAACTGCCGGAAGTTATAGAAATCCGATCCGGCCTTTCTTTTGCCGACAATGTGATTCTTTCTCCGTCTGAGATTAAGGAAAATCAATGGGTTCATGCACAGACGGGAGGATTATATGATTG
>CAJTQM010000049.1:239-5308 GCA_910578255.1 uncultured Oscillospiraceae bacterium | reverse complement strand
TCACCCACGGGATTTCTAATTTCTTGGTTTGCCTTGTTTTGTTTAAACCGCTGGATCGTCTTTTTCTTCGAATGGGTTTTCGCGTGCTGAAAGATTAGCGTCCGCAATCGTAAAAGGGACAGCAGGCAAAGAAACGATTGGTCATCTGAAAAATTTTTTTGATATTCTGCACATCAAAAGGGGACAATAAAATAAGATCACAAAAAAGGAGAGGTCCCCAATGAAAAATTCCGATTCAATTGAACTGCTGCGGGAATGCAATAGCGGCAGTAAAATGGCTGTCAGTAACATTCGAAACGTACTGGACGACATCAAAGAGGAAAAACTCAAACGGCTTTTGGAAAATTATATCCATAAGCATGAAGAATACGGAGAGGAACTGCACGCGATGCTTTCAGCCAACGGTGTTGCCACACAAGAACCAAAGACCGCCGCTAAAACCATGGCCAAGGTTGTCACCAGTGTCAAGCTTTTGGCGGACGGTTCGGTATCGCAGATTGCCAATTTAATGATCGACGGATGCAATATGGGTGTGAAATCCATCAGCAAATATCAAAATCAGTATAAGGACGCTGACCGAGAAAGCATCGAAATCTCCGAGGAGTTGGTCAAAATCGAGCAGCATATGGCCAACGGCCTGCGGCGCTTTTTGTCTTAGAGAGCAGTGCCTGGCGTATAGGGAAAATTTTTTCTTTTGCCGATTGTTATTGACTTTTTCGCAAAAATATGATATAGAGTAGAAGTATCAAAGACGTTGATAGAGCCAGTAGGCCTTAAACAAAAGGCAAAGCGAGCCGGGGAGAGTGAGAGCCCGGTGCGAGTCGTTTTTGGCAGAATATCCCTCTTGAGTCGCAGGCTGAAAGATTGTCGATTAAGCCTTGCCGGTATTTCACCGTTATCGAAAGCACATATGTTGGTATGGAGCAATAGGTGGTTAAGCGAAGTGCGCCTTCGTCCTGTTCGCGGGACGAAGGCTTTTTTGTTTTCCATATCGAAAAATCGGAGTATTGGGAGGTAAAATCGGATGAGCAGATACGAAAAGGTGTCCACCGATATGAATTTTGTGGACCGGGAAAAAGCGGTGGAAAAGTTCTGGCAGGAAAATCAGATTTTTGAAAAGAGTGTCGACAGCCGGAAGGAAGGGGAAGCTTATACTTTCTACGACGGTCCCCCTACAGCCAACGGCAAGCCGCATATCGGCCATGTGCTGACCCGCGCCATCAAGGATATGATTCCCCGATATCAGACGATGAAGGATTACAAGGTCCCTCGAAAAGCCGGGTGGGATACCCATGGCCTCCCGGTAGAACTGGAAGTGGAAAAACTGTTGGGCCTGGACGGAAAAGAGCAGATTGAAGAATACGGCCTGGAGCCGTTTATCGAAAAGTGTAAAGAGAGCGTCTGGAAATACAAAGGCATGTGGGAGGATTTTTCCGGGACCGTCGGCTTTTGGGCGGACATGGAGCATCCTTATGTGACCTATGACAATGATTTTATTGAGTCCGAGTGGTGGGCGTTAAAGCAGATTTGGGAGAAGGGACTT
The DNA here is from genome assembly GCA_910578255.1 of uncultured Oscillospiraceae bacterium. GTDB lineage: Bacteria > Bacillota > Clostridia > Oscillospirales > Ruminococcaceae > UBA3818. The sequence goes on along the minus strand of CAJTQM010000049.1, from coordinate 3,765 downwards.
TTGTACAAGGGTTTTAAGATCGTTCCGTACTGCCCGCGCTGCGGAACCCCTTTGTCCAGCCATGAGGTAGCCCAGGGATATAAGGACGTGAAGGAGCGTTCCGCTATTGTGCGCTTTAAAGTGAAAGGGGAGGACGCTTATTTTCTCGCTTGGACCACCACTCCCTGGACGCTTCCGTCCAACGTGGCGTTGTGTGTCCATCCGGATGTGACCTACGTCAAGGTGAAAAATGATGAGAAGGTTTATTATCTGGCAGAGGAACTGGCGGATACAGTCTTAAAGGGCGAATACAAAATTTTGGAGCGCTATACCGGAAAGGAACTGGAATATAAAGAATACGAGCCGCTGTTTAACTTTGTAAAGCCTGATAAAAAATGCTGGTATGTGACCAGCGACACCTATGTCACAACCACCGACGGTACCGGCATTGTACACATTGCCCCCGCGTTCGGTGAAGACGACGCCAATGTGGGCCGCCACTACGATCTGCCGTTTGTCCAGCTGGTGGACGCCAAGGGTCAGATGACAAAAGAAACGTCCTGGGCTGGAACCTTTTGTAAAGATGCGGATAAGCCAATTCTGGTGGATTTGGAAAAACGCGGACTTTTGTTCGACGCGCCTTCCTTCGAGCACAGCTATCCCCACTGCTGGCGCTGCGGTACGCCGCTGATCTACTATGCAAGAGATTCCTGGTTTATTAAAATGACCGCAGTGAAAAAAGACCTAATCCGCAACAACAACACAGTCAACTGGATTCCCGAGAGCATTGGAAAAGGCCGTTTTGGCGATTGGCTGGAAAACGTTCAGGATTGGGGAATCAGCCGTAACCGCTATTGGGGTACCCCTTTAAATATCTGGGAATGCGAGTGCGGACACCGGCATTCAGTGGGCAGTATTGCGGAACTAAAAGAAATGTCGCCCAATTGCCCGGAAAAGATCGAATTGCACCGTCCCTTCATCGACGAGGTGACCATCACCTGTCCTCAGTGCGGCAAGCAGATGAAGAGGGTCCCGGAAGTAATTGACTGCTGGTTTGATTCCGGTTCCATGCCCTTTGCCCAGCATCATTATCCGTTCGAAAATCAAAAGCTGTTCGAAGAGCAGTTTCCGGCGGACTTTATTTCCGAAGCCGTTGACCAGACCCGCGGCTGGTTTTATTCTCTGCTGGCGATTTCGACCCTTTTGTTTAATAAAGCGCCTTACCGCAATGTGGTGGTCCTGGGCCTGGTACAGGATGAAAACGGCCAGAAGATGTCAAAGTCCAAGGGCAATGCCGTGGACCCGTTTGAAGCGCTGGCCACCTATGGCGCCGATGCGATCCGCTGGTATTTTTACAGCAACTCCGCCCCTTGGCTTCCCAGCCGCTTCCACGACAAAGCGGTAAAAGAGGGGCAGCGCAAATTTATGGGGACGTTGTGGAATACCTATGCTTTCTTTGTGTTGTATGCCAATATTGACGATTTTGACGCGACCCAGTACAGCTTGGAGTATGATAAGCTGTCGGTGATGGACCGCTGGCTTTTATCGAAAATGAACACGCTGATTCAGCAGGTGGACGGACATCTGGGCCAGTATCGAATTCCAGAAGCAGCCCGCGCATTGCAGGATTTTGTGGATGATTTGAGCAACTGGTATGTCCGCCGCAGCCGGGAACGGTTTTGGGTCAAGGGCATGCCGCAGGATAAAATCAACGCTTACATGACGCTATATACTGCGCTGGTCACCGTCTCTAAGCTGGCAGCGCCGATGATTCCGTTTATGGCGGAAAGTATTTATCGAAACTTGGTTTGCAGCTTGGATCCTTCTGCACCTGAAAGCGTCCATCTGTGCCGTTATCCACAGGCGGACGAAAAAATGATAAACCAGAAGCTGGAAGACGATATGGATACCGTCTTAAAAGTCGTGGTTTTAGGCCGTGCAGCCAGAAACGGCGCGGCAATTAAAAACCGGCAACCTCTGGCCAAAATGTATGTCAAGGCGCAAGAGGAGATCGGGGAATTTTATAAAAAGATCATTGAGGATGAGTTGAATATCAAGTCGGTTGAATTTACCGAAGATGTGTCCGCCTTTACCTCTTACAGCTTTAAACCGCAGCTAAAAACGGTGGGGCCGAAATATGGGAAGATGTTGGGCGAAATCCGCGCCGCCTTATCCGGGTTGGACGGCAGTGCCGCCAAAAAAGAGTTGGACGGCTCCGGCGTGCTGAAGCTTACGCTTTCTATCGGTGAAATCCAGCTAGCGCCGGAGGACCTGCTGATCGAAATGACCCGGTCCGAGCAGTATTTTTCTGTTGAGGACGGCGGCGTGACGGTTGCGATTGACACATCGCTGACCGATGAGCTTGTGGAGGAAGGCTTCGTGCGGGAAATTATCAGCAAGCTGCAAACCATGCGCAAAGAGGCCGGTTTTAACGTGATGGATCACATTGCGGTTTATGTCCAGGGCAGTGAAAAAATCGGCCGGATCATGCAAAAAAATCTGTCGGTTATAGAAAACGATACCTTGGCCGATCTGTTGGAACTGGGGAAAATGGACGGATATTCCAAGACATGGGATATCAACAGCGAAGAGGTGACGTTTGGCGTTAAGCAGATGTAGGGAAAATCCTCCTTCGGTGCACCAACGGTTTCGAGCCGTTCCAGATGAAAATCTATTTAAAAATTTCAGTCAGAAAAACCGCCCTGCTAAAAAAGCGGGGCGGTTTTTCTATCCAGTAGCTACTATTTTTCTTCAACAGGCAAAGCGGTTTTTCTCTTCACGGTGACCGCTTCTTCGTAACAGGCGAAGATCTCGTCTGTTTTTTCTTTTTTCATCTTGGGCGTTACCAGGCTGACAGCCGGGACGACGATCAGTCCGGCAATCATCGCAATTGCGCCGGCGTTGATGGGAGAGGAAATGTAATTCCAGATCATGTTGGTTACTGTTATTCCGATACCGGCCGCAAAGCTTGCCCAAACAGCGGCTTTGGTAACCCCTTTCCAATACAATCCATAAAGGAAGGGCGCAAGGAATGCTCCGGCCAGCGCTCCCCACGAAATTCCCATCAATTGGGCGATGAAGGTGGGAGGGTCCAGCGCCAGCACGACTGAAAGAACAATGAAAAATACAATCAGCAGCCGCATGAGTAAAAGCTGACGCTTTTCGCTGAGATTTTTAATAATATTATCCTTTAAAAAATCTAGCGTAAGCGTTGAACTGGAGGTCAGTACCAAAGAGGATAGCGTGGACATGGAAGCGGAAAGGACCAACACGATTACCACGCCGATTAAAATATCCGGCAGAGACGAGAGCATAAAGGGAATAATGCCGTCGTAAATCACAGCACCCTGATCATTGTAAAGAGAAGGATTGTCGAACAGTCGGCCGAATCCGCCTAGAAAATAGCATCCGCCGGAGATGACGACCGCAAAGGCTGTAGAAACGATCATACCGGTCTGAATTGCCTTTTCGCTTTTTATAGCGTAGAATTTGTGAACCATTTGCGGTAGTCCCCAGGTACCCAGAGAGGTCAAAATAACGACGCACA
>CAJTQM010000049.1:0-227 GCA_910578255.1 uncultured Oscillospiraceae bacterium | reverse complement strand
AGCATCCGGGCCGAAAAAGGAGGTATAAGCGCCCTGCTGCCCCAAGGTAGCGGGAATTTCGCTGGGTATTTCTGCTAAGTTGTACAAAGCCTGGGCAAATCCGCCCTGACCGCTTAGCACAGCAGCAATAACCGCGACAATGCCGCCCAGCATAATGATTCCCTGAATAAAATCGTTGATGGCGGTTGCCATGTATCCGCCTAAAATAACATATGCGCCGGTTAACA
>CAJTQM010000048.1:3562-5356 GCA_910578255.1 uncultured Oscillospiraceae bacterium | reverse complement strand
GGGGAGGGCCACGACGGGCGGCAGATGAAAGGAAACGGGCTTTAAAAGGCTTCGCTTGCCGCTTAACGCTTCCACGGCCGCCCGCCGCAGCCGGTTGAGTTCCGACACCGGCACGGCCAGCCCCTGGTCCAGCGACAGATCAAGTTCTTGCAGATGATACGGCGTGCCGCCAAGCTTTCCTAGGCTTTGGCGGACCATTTCTCCGGTGGTTTCCTTTAAGCGGGCCGCCTCCGGGACCGGGCCCTGGGCCGAGGCCTGATTTTGGCCGTCGGACAGGGTCAGCCGCATCGGCTCCCCGGCCCGAACTTCGAACCGGGCGCGAATTCCTACAAGCCCCGTTTCTTTGGCGTATAAGCGGGACAGATCCTTTAACAGCGCCGGGGAGGCGGCGGTCACGTCCTCTTTTTGGCGGGTGCCGAACATGCCCGGACCCATCCGGCCGGTAAAATACCCGTCGGTAAAGCCGGAGCGGGAGAAAACCGCCTGCAAAGTGCCAAGATCCGGCTTTTCCCCGGCCAGCGCCGCCCGTCCGGCGCAGACCGCCGCCGCCACATATTCCGGCCGTTTCATCCGGCCCTCGATTTTTAATGAGCAAACGCCCGCTTCCCGCAGTTTATCCATATGGGAAAACAGGCTCATATCCTTTAAAGACAGGCCGCAACGCTGCGGGTCTTTTTCGTAAAAGGGCAGGCGGCAGGGCTGGGCGCACAGACCCCGGTTGCCCGACCGCTCCCCCGCCACGGCGCTGAGATAGCACTGGCCGGACAGGCACATACAAAGGGCACCGTGAACAAAGACCTCGATTTCCAGGCCCGTTTTTTTGCAGACGGCCTCGATTTCGCCGACGCTCATCTCCCGGGCCAGTACCGCCCGGCTATACCCCCATTTTTCCACCAGCTGCACGCCCTCCGGGCTGTGCAGGCTCATCTGGGTAGATGCGTGGACCGGCATATCCGGTGCCGCCTGTCCGATTAGGCGGGCAAGCCCCAGATCCTGTACAATCAGCGCGTCTACACCGGCTTCGCAGGCGGCCTTGACTGTTTTCATCGCCTCGGGCAGTTCCCGGTCGAATACCAGGGTGTTGACCGTCAGATGGACGGCAACGCCGTGCAGATGGCAAAAGGCCACCGCCTTCCCCAACTCGTCCAGCGAAAAATTTTTGGCGTTGCGGCGGGCGTTAAAGTTTCCCGCGCCAAAATAAACGGCGTCGGCGCCGCACAAAACCGCCGCGGTCAGCTGCTCAGGCCCGCCGGCGGGGGCCAGCAGTTCGATGACGTCAGGCTTTTGCCGGCTTTTCTTTTGCATGGTCCAACTCCTGCTGTAATTTTTCCATTTCCCGGCGCAGCCGTTCAATTTCCCGCTTGGCCTCGTCCGCCTCAATGCGGTATTTGGCCGCATCCTCCAGATAACCGGTCAGCTGACTGCGCATATTGTCGGTATTTTCCTCTATCTTGCGGTAGTTGTCCATATAATTTAAAAGGCATAAAATCAGCGCGTCGGTAACCGAAAGGGAACTGTTTTGGGAAAGCATATGGGAAATTTGGGCATTCAGCTGCGCGCCCAACTCTTTTACATACTCTTCCGGCTCACTGCTGGTGATGTTGTACCGTGCGCCGCAGACTTCGATTTTTACCCGGCTGGTTGGATTCATGGCTGTGCCGCCTTTCTGCGGGTACCCCGCGGACTTCTTTTTCTGCGCGCACCGCCCGGCGGGAAGGACCCTGCGGCGGGGCGCGGTGTATAGATACACATATTATAATACTTTTTTGCCCGTTGGAAAAGGGGGAACGGCGG
>CAJTQM010000048.1:0-3532 GCA_910578255.1 uncultured Oscillospiraceae bacterium | reverse complement strand
AAACGGAATTTTTGACGATCCACAGGCAAAATACATCCCAAAAAGCAAAAAAATCTACAAAAAAGATAAAAAATCCGGCGGCTTCTTTGTTGCGTTTTTTGGTTTGCGCCGGTATAATAAAAGAATAGAAAAAACAAATACAGGATGAAACTGTTTGATCCAAAACCGGAAAGGGGTTCTTCTATCTATGTATCGTTTTTCAAAGGCAGAACTGAAAGATAAAATTGAAAAGAATCTGATGCTTTTGTTTTCGGTAGAGCCGGAGCAGGCGTCGGACGATCAGTTTTATAAAGCAACCTCCTTGTTGGTGCGAAATTTCCTCATGGAAAAGCGAAAGGATTTTTCCGCCTACACCCATTCCAATGGGAACAAGGAGATTTATTACTTATCCATGGAATTTTTGATGGGCCGGTCGTTAAAAAACAGCCTGTACAACCTGGGCGTTGCAGGGTTAATCGGCTCCGCTTTGGAAGAGATGGGCGTAAAGCTGGAAAACCTGTATGAGTACGAGCCGGATCCCGGTCTGGGAAACGGCGGCTTAGGGCGGCTTGCCGCCTGCTATCTGGATGGGTTGGCCTCTCAGGACTACACCGCCACCGGTTACTGTATTTTGTATGAATACGGCATCTTCAAACAGAAAATTATCGACGGCTGGCAGACCGAACTGCCCGATTACTGGCTGCCCGGCGGCGAGATTTGGCTGTCGCCCAGCCCCGACCAGGCCATCGATGTTCATTTTGGCGGCGAGATTGAGGAATCGTGGGATTACGGCTACCACCATGTGGATTATAAAAATTACAGCACGGTCAAGGCGGTGCCCTACGATCTGCCGGTTTCCGGCTACCGCAGCAACGGCGTGAGCAATCTGCGGCTGTGGAAGGCGGTTTCCGCCGGCATTGACATGGATTCTTTTAACCGGGGGGATTATCTGTCGGCTCTGCGCCAGAACTCTATGACTGAGGTCATCAGTAAGGTGCTGTATCCCAACGACAGTCACCTGGAGGGAAAGCTTTTGCGGTTGCGCCAGCAGTACTTTTTGGTGGCTGCCTCGGTGGGGGATATTATCAACCGGCACATGTCCACCTACGGGACGCTGGACAATCTGGCGGATAAAATCGCCATCCATATTAACGATACCCATCCCACGCTGGCCATTCCGGAACTGATGCGGATTTTGCTGGACGAGTGTGGCTACACCTGGGAAAGAGCCTGGGAACTGACCCAGGGGGTCTTCGCCTATACCAACCACACCGTTATGTCCGAGGCGCTGGAGATCTGGAGCGAGGACCTTTTTAAAAATCTTCTGCCCCGCATTTACCAGATCATCTGCGAAATCAACCGCCGTTTTTGTCTGGAACTGGAGCAGAAATACCATCAGCCTGCCCACGCGGTTTCCGCTATGTCGATTGTTCAAAACCGGGGCATTAAGATGGCCAATCTGTGCGTGATGGGGTCCCACAGCGTCAACGGGGTATCCCGGCTTCATTCCCAGATTATCAAAGAAGATCTCTTTAACGCGTTTTATAATATCTGGCCGGAGAAGTTTACCAACGTGACCAACGGTATCGCCTCGCGCCGGTGGCTTTTGCAGGCGAATCCGAATCTGACCAAATTTATCTCCAGCCGCATTGGGGATGGATTTCTTAAGGACTTCTCGCAGCTTTCCCGTCTGAAGGAGTTTGCGTCCGATCCGGCTTCTTTGCAGGAACTGGCCCAGGTGAAGCGGAAAAACAAGCTGGAATTTTCCAAGTTTGTCCAAAAGCAATATGGAATCGAACTGGATCCGGATTCGATTTTCGACGCGCAGATCAAGCGCCTGCACGAGTATAAGCGCCAACACCTAAACGCGCTGCACATTTTGTACCTGATGAAAAAGCTGCGGGAAAATCCCGATCTGGACCTGACGCCCCGCACCTTTATTTTCGGCGCCAAGGCCGCGCCGGGGTATTATCTGGCCAAACAGATCATCCGGCTGATCTGCGTGCTGCAAAAGGAGATTGAAAACGACCCGGTGCTGCGCAAAAAGCTGCGGATCGTCTATCTGGAGGATTATCGGGTTACCCTGTCGGAAATTCTGACCCCGGCCTGTGACGTATCCGAGCAGATTTCTTTAGCGGGTACCGAGGCTTCCGGCACCGGCAATATGAAACTGATGCTGGGCGGCGCCATCACCTTAGGAACCTACGACGGGGCCAATGTGGAAATCCATGAGCAGGTGGGGGACGAAAATATCCTTATTTTTGGTATGCGCACCGAAGAGGTCACCTCCCTGCGCCATTGGGGCTACACGCCAGAAGAAATTTACCACAAGGATCCGGTCATCAAGGATTTGATCGACACGCTGTATGCGGGAATCGGCGGGAATAAATTCCCGGATATCGCCGGTTCGTTAAAAACCACCGATCCCTATATGGTTTTGGCCGACTTCCACAGCTATGTACAGGCGCAGGAAAAGATTCAGCAGCTGTACCGCCGGCCGGAAGTCTGGAGCCGGATGAGTTTAATGAATATCGCCGGATCCGGCATCTTCTGCGCAGACCGGGCGGTGGAGGAATACGCCAAACGCATCTGGCATCTGACAAAATAAGAATAAAGGACGGATGAAATGACCGTTTTTATAAAAAAGCTGGATCCGGCGGCAAAGCTGCCCCGGCGGGCCACCGCCGGCAGCGCCGGATGCGATTTGTGCGCCTGCATCCGGCAGAAATTGACGGTGCTTCCCGGTCAGACGGTTTCGGTCCCCACCGGGCTGGCTCTGGCGCTGCCGAAAGGGTACGGCGGATTTATTTTCGCCCGCAGCGGGTTGGGACTTCGCCACGGCATTGTGCCGGGCAACTGTGTGGGGGTGATCGACGCAGACTATCGGGGAGAGATACTGGTAGGACTGCATAACCATTCGTCCGAACCGTACACCATCCAACCGCAGGAGCGAATCGCCCAGCTGGTGGTGCTGGCCTGCCCTTCTTGGGAGGCAGTGGAAATGGATTCCCTGGACGATACGGATCGGGGAACCGGCGGATTCGGTTCCACCGGAAACCGATAGGAGGAAGGCATTTTGCGGATGAAGAAAAACCTGATCCTTTTGTTTTTGCTGCTGGCCGGGGTGATGTTCGGCTCACTGCTGGCGGCGGCCACCCGGGGAATTTCCTGGCTAAGCTGGCTTTCCTATGGGCAGACGGTGGGCATCGCCGTCCAAAACCCCATGATTTTGGATCTTGCGGTGATCCGCTTGGCCTTTGGCTTTGAGTTGGGGGTCAATATCGCCCAAATCATCTGTGTGCTGATCGCCATTTTCGCCTATAAGGGCCTGGCGTCCCGGATTTAGAAGGGGGTTTTTGCCATAGAACTGATTTTGGCCTCCCAATCCCCCCGGCGGCAGGAACTTTTGGGGCGGGTTTACCAGAATTTTTTGGTTGAGGCCGCCCGGGCGGAGGAAAAACGGGATCCGGCCTGGACGGTGCAGGAACTTCCCCAAATGCTGGCGCGGCAAAAGGCGCTGGAGGTATCCGGCCGCCATCCGGCGGCGCTGGTG
>CAJTQM010000047.1:3248-5477 GCA_910578255.1 uncultured Oscillospiraceae bacterium | reverse complement strand
AATCATCGGCAACCACACCGACCATCAGCAGGGGCACGTGGTCACGGCCGCTCTCTCGCTGGACATGATTGCTGCCGCCTCGCCCAATGGCTCTCGTTCCGTGCGCTTTTTTTCCGAAGGTTATTCCGCCGCCCTTGTGGATCTGGACGATCTGGCGCCCCGGCCAAAAGAGTTGGGTACTCCAGCAGCGCTGATTCGGGGAATCGCTACCGCTTTCACCCGATTTGGCTTTTTCCCCGCCGGATTCGACGCGTACATTTCTTCTCAGCTTCCGTCCGGCGCGGGACTTTCCTCCTCTGCCGCGTTTGAATGCCTGATCGGTACCGTTTTTAACGCTTTTTTCTGTCATAACGTTGCCTCCCCTATCCAAATCGCCCAGGCCGGACGGTTTGCAGAACTGGAATATTTCGGAAAGCCCTGCGGTTTGATGGACCAGCTTGCCTGCGCCGTCGGCGGGTTCGTGTCGATTGACCTTGAGGATCCTGCCAGCCCTTTGGTGGAGCCAATCTGTTTTTTGCCAGAGCAGTATGACCTCTGCCTTTTTCTGGTCAACACCGGCGGCAGCCACGAAGATCTTACCGCCCAATATGCGGCAATCCCGGCGGAAATGCAAGCCGTAGCCGCTTCGTTTGGCAAGCAGACCCTTCGCCAGGTATCCCCGGAGCAATTCTGGTCACAGCTGGCGGATTTGCGCGGGCAGGTGCCGGACCGGGCGCTGGTACGCGCCATCCATTTTTTTGAGGAGGACCGCCGTGCCGCCGAACTGACCTGCGCCTTAGCCAAGGGGCAGATTGCCCAGGCCATGCAATTGCTCACCGATTCCGGCTGCTCCTCTCAGCAGCTTTTGCAAAACGCCTGGCCGGATGCTAATCCGCAGGAGAGAGGACTTTCCCTGGCGCTGGCGCTTTCAAAACATATTTTACAAGGTCAAGGCGCCTGCCGGATTCACGGTGGCGGCTTTGCAGGAAGTATCCTCGCCCTGCTTCCCGAAGCTTTGGAAACCGTTTACCAGCGGGAGATGGAAGCTGTTTTTGGGCCGGGCGTTTGCCGCCGGCTGACCGTCCGGCCGGTGGGCGCGGCAGAAATTCTTTTATAGTGGATACTTCAGCGAAAAATTGGAAAAAGAAAGGACTTTTATCATGAAAATATTTGTCACCGGCGGCGCCGGATTCATTGGCAGCCACACCTGCGTCGAGTTGCTAAACGCAGGATATGAAGTCGTGATCGCCGACAATCTCAGCAACGCAAAACCGGAGGCGGTTGAAAACATCCAAAAAATCACCGGAAAGCCGGTGGCCTTTTACAAAACGGATCTGCGGGATCGGGAAGGGATGCGCAAAATCTTTGTCGAGCATTCTATCGACGCCGTCATTCATTTTGCCGGGCTCAAGGCCGTTCCCGAATCGGTGCAAAAACCGCTGGAATATTATGAAAACAACCTGGGCGGCACCTTTGTCTTATGCCAGGCGATGCGGGAGGCCGGATGCCGCCGGATTGTCTTTTCCTCCTCCGCCACCGTTTATGGAATGCTCAACCCTGTTCCCTTTCAAGAAGGGATGCCCACCTCGGCGACCAATCCCTATGGTTACACCAAGGTCATGATCGAGCAGATTTTGACGGATTTAGCGGCAGCCGACCCCCAGTGGAGCGTTAGCCTGCTGCGGTATTTTAATCCCATTGGCGCCCATTCCAGCGGTTTAATCGGCGAAGACCCCAATGGGATCCCCAACAATCTGCTGCCCTACGTTTCTCAGGTGGCGGCGGGGCTTCGCCCGGAGGTGGTGGTGTACGGCAACGACTACGATACGCCGGACGGAACCGGCGTGCGGGACTATATCCATGTGGTGGATTTGGCGCTGGGGCATCTGTCCGCCCTCCAGTATGTATTGGAGCATACCGGAGTAGAAGCTGTAAACCTCGGAACAGGACGCGGCACCAGCGTACTGGAAATTGTGGACGCCTATTCCAAGGCCTGCGGGCGAAAGCTTCCCTATCGGATCGCTCCCCGCCGTCCAGGAGATATTGCCACCTGTTACGCCGATACCCAAAAAGCCCGCCGTCTGTTTGGATGGGAGGCCAAGAAAAACGTTGAGCAAATGTGCGCGGACAGTTGGAATTTTGCCAAAAACCGTTACGCAAAATAAAGCTTTTTTTGATAGGTCCCACCGCTTCATAAGATCCCTCTTCTTAACGACCGGCTACCCGGTTTTTCTGGCGATGACTGCTCTT
>CAJTQM010000047.1:0-3238 GCA_910578255.1 uncultured Oscillospiraceae bacterium | reverse complement strand
AATCTTTTCACAAAATATTAAAAACCGGACGGGTATGTCATATCCGTCCGGTTTTTGTGATCTTTTTGATTGACAAAGCCTGGAAATTGGTATAGAATGAAAAAAGTTAGGTGCCTAATTAAAAAGGAGGTGTCTGTTTGGAGGAAAATTCCTGCGAAGAGCTGATGCACATTTTTCGATACTGCTTTAATCTGATGCGCCGCCAATATCATCAAAATGTACACGGCAAAGTCGGTACCCAACATGGACAGGGAAAAATTTTATCTATTCTGCGCCGCGAGGAAGGAATCGCTCAAAAGGATTTAGCGGAGCGTTTGCAGATCCGCCCCGCTTCTTTAAGCGAGTCGTTGGACAAAATGCAGAAAAACGGTTGGATCGAGCGCCGGACCAACGGCGAGGACCGAAGAAGAAGCAACATCTATCTTACCCCTGAGGGGCAGGAGGTCTCTTTGCAGATGATCGAAGCGCGCCGGGATATGGCAAACAGCGTATTCGGTATTCTGAACAAGCAAGAGCAGGCGCAATTCCAGGCGCTGTTGGCAAAATTGGCCGAAGGAATGGAAAAAAGCGGCGAAAAAGCAGCGGCCTGCAAGTAAAGCGGCCGTTGAAAAAACGGTTTACAGGAGGAAAAGAGGTGCGGTTATGCTAAAGGGATTTTTAAAAAAATACGGGTGGCGCTATGTCCCCGGATTTCTATTTTTATTGCTCAGTTCCTATATCACAACACTGGCGCCGGTCGCGCTGGGGCATGCCATCGACCTGATGGATATGGATGCCTCGCTGATTGACGGGCACCAGGTCTACCGGCAGGCGCTTTACATTATCTTAATTGCGGTGAGTGTTTTTGTTACACGATATATCTGGCGATATTTTATTATCGGAAACTCGCGCTTTTTAGAAAACTATTTGCGCGAGCAACTGTTCATTCAGCTGGAAAATCTTCCGATGTCCTATTTATCCAAACAGCGTTCCGGCGATCTGATGGCCTACGCGGTCAACGATGTGGGGGCTGTACGCATGACCTTTGGGCAGGTTATATCCATGTCGCTCAGCGGACTTGCCACCGCGACCATGGCCATTTATAGCATGGTTTCTCAGGTGGATTTGCAATTGACCCTGCTGGCTTTATTGCCTGTTCCCATCGCTGTTTTTATCATTCTGAAACTCGGCGGGATCGTGCGGAAAAAATTTCGATATGTCCAATCGCTTTTTTCCGAGTTGTCCGGTGAGGTAAACGAGACGATCATGGGCGTCCAAGTCATCAAAAGCTTTGCCAAAGAAGAAGAGCGGCTGGAGGAGTTTGCCGGCATCAGCCAAACGATGTACGACGCCAACGTGGACCTGGCGGATACCTCCTCGATGATCTGGCCTTCCATTTCCGTTGTGTTCGGTCTGTGCTATGCCATCGGACTGATTGCCGGCGGACATATGGTTTTATCCGGAAACCTGACATTAGGGACATTGGTTATCTTTAACGGTTCCCTTCTGCTGGTCCAACAGCCGGTCATGTCCTTGGGACGAATTATCAACATGCTGCAAAGAGGACTTGCCTCTTATAAGCGGCTGCAGCTGATTTTAGAGCAGCCCGGCATCCCCCAAAAGGAAATGGAGGACGCTCAAAAACCGGTGGGCGGAGATATTCGAATTGAAAATCTAACCTTCCGCTATCCGGGAACCCAAACAAATGCGTTAAATGGTGTCTGTGTGAATCTTCCCCAAGGCGCTACTTTGGGGGTAGTCGGACCCACGGGCAGTGGCAAAACCACTTTAATGCACCTGCTGCTAAAGATGTACGATGTTCCGGAACAAAGCATCTATATCGGCGGCGAAGATCTTACAAAAATCCCCGCCAAAGCGCTGCGGGAACAGGCGGGCTTCGTCCCGCAGGACGGCTTTTTGTTTTCCGCTTCCATCCAAGACAATATTCGTTTTTACCAACCGGGCGCAACGGATGAGGACGTCATTCAGGCGGCCAAATTGGCCAGCGTTCACAATGATATCACCTCTTTTCCCAATGGGTACGATACCCAGGTGGGCGAGCGTGGCACCCATCTTTCCGGCGGCCAGAAACAGCGAATTGCCCTGGCCCGCGCGCTGATTCGCAATCCGCAGCTGTTAATTTTAGACGATACGCTCAGCGCGGTGGACAACCACACCGAACAGCAGATTTTAGAACAGCTGGCAGGCTATTACAGCGGCAAAACCACCGTGATAGTGTCCCATCGGCTCAGCGCCGTCCAGCACGCACAGGAAATCCTCTTTATGAAGGACGGCCAAATTGCGGAGCGTGGCACCCATGAACAGCTGATGGAGCAAAACGGCTTGTACGCGCATATGTATCGCCAGCAGCAGGAAGGAGGAGACTGCGATGAAAAAGAATAGTCCGTCCAGCCTTGTTCGCCTGGCCAAAATGATGAAGCCCTACCGAAAATATCTGTATTTCGTTTTTTTCTGCGTACTTGTTTCAAATTTAGGCGTTCTTGTAAAGCCCTATCTGGTAAAAATTATCATCGATGATTTTCTCACTAAGGGGCTTCCGCAGCACGGGGTCTATTCCATCACGGGATTGGGCATTTCCTACTTTCTGGTGGTACTGCTCAGCGCAGGTTTTACCATGGCCCAGCGTCGGACACTGGCCCGGTTCGGTCAGGGAATTTTACATAAGCTTCGCTCGGATGTTATGGACCACATTCTGCATATGCCCATTGCAACACTGGATCGGTATGGAAGCGGCCGTCTGATTACCCGCTCCACCAACGATGTGGAAACCTTGGATGAATTTTATTCCGATATTCTTGTTACCCTGTTTCAGGATGTGCTATTGCTTATCAGCCTGGTGTTCATGATGATCCAAATGGATTGGCAACTGGCTTTGGTGGCGTTTGTCGGCATTCCGTTAATCGCCCTGATCACCGTTCTCATCCGCAATGTGCTGGAACGAAATTTCAAACGGATGAAAACCATCATCGGACGAATCAATGGATTTTTTGCGGAAAATATCGCCGGTATGCGGATCATCCAGGTTTTTAACCGGCAGAAAAACAAACTTGAAGAGTTTCAGGATCTCAACGATTCCTACTTAAAAACAACCATGATCCAGATTAAACTCCACAGTGTGCTTCGCCCCGCAATGGAAGTGGTAAATTCTATGATTATCGCGCTGTTAATCTGGTTTGGCTATAATCGAATTGTCGGGAATTTCGGCGGAAGCGCTGTATTGGAGTTGGGTGTTTTATAC
>CAJTQM010000046.1:4033-5512 GCA_910578255.1 uncultured Oscillospiraceae bacterium | reverse complement strand
CAATACTGATATCCGCCAGTAAATCACTGCGATCCGCCGCGCAGATTTCCACGGAAGACTGAAAAACCGAATCCTTCACATTTTCCGCCCATTCAGCCCGTACCCACCGTTCTTTCTGCTCCTCGTCGTCAAGACCATTCGTCACATTTACGCAGTCCTTTTTGTGGATCGAAACGCCGAATCCGCGGGTAATAAATCCAATAATCTCATCCCCCGGAAGTGGATTGCAGCAGCGGGCAAATTTTACCAGGCAGCCATCCAATCCTTCTACAATAACGCCACTTTGCGCCTTTCTTTCCTTTTTAGGCTTTGTCAAAGCCTTATCCAATTTTTCTTCTTCACTGGTACGATAAATGCGCAGATAATCCTCTTTGATTCTTGGAATAATGCGGGATAGGGACACCCCGCCATAACCGATCGCGGCAAGAAAATCGTCAATATTCGTAAAGCGCTGGCGTTTGGCGATATCTAACAGGAATTCAGCCGCCTGCTCATCTGTCAGGGTGATGCTGTTGCGCTTAAATTCTCGCTCCAACTCCGCCTGGCCTTCCCGAACATTTTCCTCTCGGCGCTCTTTTTTAAACCAGGCCCGGATTTTATTCCGCGCGCTGCTGGTTTTTACGATTTTAATCCAGTCTCTGCTCGGCCCATGACCGGCGCTGTTCGAGGTAAGGATCTCGACGATATTTCCGGTTTTAACCTCGCAGTTAATCGAAACCATTCGTCCATCTACCTTGGCGCCGATCATCCGATTTCCCACCGCAGTATGGATAGCATAGGCAAAATCAATCACTGTGGCGCCTGCAGGCAGACTGATCACGTCCCCATTAGGGGTGAATACAAACACCTCTTCCGGTGAAAGGTCCGTCTTAATGGAACGGATCAAATCCTCTGCATCTTCCGATTCCTGCTGCGCTTCTAAAAGCTGGCGCACCCAAACAAGCCGTTCGCTGAGTTTATCGTTTCCGCTTACACCCGCTTTGTATTTCCAGTGAGCGGCAATTCCATATTCCGCCGTATAATGCATATCCCAGGTGCGGATCTGCACCTCGAAGGGAATGCCCTCTTTGTCCATCACCGTCGTGTGGAGCGATTGATACATGTTGGATTTTGGCGTTGAGATATAGTCCTTAAACCGATTGGGGATCGGCCGGAACATATCATGAATGATTCCCAAAATATTGTAGCAGTCAAATACCGTATCCACGATCAGGCGGATTGCATAAATATCGTAAATTTCCTCAAAAGCCCGCCCGTTTATATATACCTTTCGATAAATGCCATATACGCTTTTTACGCGGCCCTCGATATAAATATTTTTATCCTCATGCGCCACCCTTTTCCAGATTTTTTCTTTCATCCGATTTAAAAAGGCCGCGCGTTCCTCTTTTTTTAAGGCCAGCGTCTCTTCAATCTCCTCATATGCGATGCCATCCAGGCACCGCAAAGACAGATCCTCCAGTTCCTCTTTGATCCCGC
>CAJTQM010000046.1:0-4023 GCA_910578255.1 uncultured Oscillospiraceae bacterium | reverse complement strand
GTCTGTGCGCCAAAGGCGCATAGACCTCCATTGTTTCCAACGCTTTGTCCCGGCGCTTTTGCTCCGGCATACAGTCAATAGTCCGCAGATTATGCAGCCGGTCGGCCAATTTGATAATAACCACCCGCACATCCTGCGCCATGGCAAGCAGCATCTTCCGTATGTTCTCCGCCTGTTGCTCTTCCCGGGAGGAAAAGGGGATTTTTCCCAATTTTGTAACGCCATCGACCAGTAGCGCAACTTCCTGCCCAAATTCCCGAGAAACTTCCTCCAGCGTAACAGGCGTATCCTCTACCACATCATGCAAAAGCGCCGCTACGATGGTCTCGGTATCCATTCCAAGCCCCACCAGAATCGAGGCAACGTTCAGCGGATGGATAATGTAGGGTTCCCCAGAAACACGCCGTTGCTCTCCGTGGGCTTTTTTCGCGGCCTGATAGGCGCGCTCTACCAACGCAAGATCCAGCTGTTTTTCGCTGCTTTCAATTTGATCTTTTAACTCGTCAAAGGTATTAAGCATTGGTCTACCCCTTTATCAAATGAAGTTTCTGCATGATTGGAGACTGTTCTAAATCCACCTTTTGTTTAACCTCAATTACCGAAAAAGAAAAACCCTTTCTTTCTCTTTTCACCTGGAAAAGCCCCCGTTCCATTAAAATCTCCATTCCCAAACGAAAACAGCAATAATTTTCCTTTTTTGTGCTAAAACGCATAAAAAGGCTGCCATAATCACCATAAAAAGGGCCATGACTGCGCAGCTTTCGATACAGCCGGCCAATACTGGCTCTGTCCGGAACCGAATCGGAAACCGAATCCTCTAAAAAAGGTTCTGACCGGTTAAAACGGTCGTACTGCTCCCGCCCTATAAAGTAACTGTCCTGGCAAAAGCCGGAAAGACGGATATCTTTTATCTTAACCGACAGTTGCTCTTTATTTTGATAAAGATTGATCTCGCAATTTGCCGCGATATCAACCGTTTCACCAATCTGATAATAGAAGTTTTCCGGCGGCATATGAAAATATACCGCATAAAAGCTTTGCCCATCCTGACTCAATCGCAAGCGCAGGTGTTTTCCCGCACCCATCATATAAATTCCTTCAATCCGGCACCGCTCGTATAAAAAAACCGGCAAATCATTGCGGGAACCAAAGGGCTCTAATTTTTGCAGATCTTTTAAAGCCAGAACCGTAACTTCCTGCACAGTAACCGATTTGTCAATATGCAGCACAGGCGCAGGCATATATTTGGCCATTTGGGCAGCAGCCTGCTGTATTTGGATGCAAAATTCTTGGTAATACTCTGCTTTAAGCGTCAGCCCGGCAGCGGCCGGATGTCCGCCATACTGCTGTAAAAAATCACGGCACCGGCTGATGCAACCGATTAAATCAAAGCCGTCTACACTCCGCCCCGATCCGCGCAGTTGCCCATCCTCTTCGCAAAAAAGGATGCAGGGCTTTCCGAATTTTTCCACCACTTTGGCGCAGACAACGCCAATTACGCCAGGATGCCATCCTTTGCCCGCAATCAGCAAAATTCGCTGATGCAAAAGCGATGGATTTTTTCCAATAAACGCGGCTACATCTTTTAAAACAGCAGCCTCTAATGCCTGACGCTTTTGGTTATAGCCGCAAAGTTCCTCGGCCAATACGGCGGCCGATTCTTCCTCTTCACTCAATAAAAGTTCCAGCGCCTTTTCCGCCTGCCCCAGCCGCCCAGCCGCATTGATGCGCGGCGCCAAAATAAATCCCACCGACCGGGCGTCCAACGCCTTTTCCTTTAAGCCACTGGCCGAAAGCAGCGCTTCCAGGCCTGGATTCTGCGTATGCTGAAGACTTTTTAAACCCCTTTGCACCATCAAGCGGTTTTCCCCCAGCAACGGCACAACATCCGCTATGGTGCCTAACGCTACCAAATCCGCATAATACTCCAGCATTTCGCCGCCGTCGTCCTCTTCCAAGGCGCAGACCAGTTTAAATGCGACTCCCACGCCCGCCAGATCTCGAAAAACCTCCCGCTGATCTTTTCGGTGCGGATTCACCACCGCCGTGCAAACAGGCAACTGCTCCCGCGGCTGATGGTGATCGGTGACCACCACGTCAAGGCCCAAACCCACGGCATAAGCGATTTCTTCTATGGCCGAAATCCCGTTATCCACCGTTACAATTAAGCTGGCGCCCTGGCCGGCAATGGCATCGACCGCTTTGGGATTCATGCCGTATCCTTCCTGATCTCGATCTGGTATGTAGAAAAAAACGTCCGCGCCAATATTTTGCAGATGGGTATAAACGAGTGCCGTCGCCGTAATGCCGTCGCAGTCGTAATCGCCATATATGCAGATTCTTTCGCCCTCTTCGATCGCCTTTTGAATCCGTTTGACCGCTTTATCCATGTCAAGAAGCAAAAAAGGATCGGACAAATCCTCTTTGCCTTCCAAAAAGCGGTGGACCTCCTCTACAGTTTCCATTCCTCTCACCGTCGCCAGATAGGCGGTCAGTGGGGAAAGTCCATTCTCACAGAAAAGGGATACCGTTTCTAAAGAAGGAGCAGCCAGTTCCCAACGTTTCATAAAGATCGCTCCTCCTTTTTTATAATGACGATATATAATAGTTTATTTTACCACTTTATTTACAAAAATTCAACATTTGACCGACGTCCACGTTTTTGCGCAAAGAAAAACAGGCGAACCGCCTGTTTTTCTTTTACTCGATTGTGACAATTTTGCTGTTTTTAAACGCCGCATCCGAAATTTCATTTCCAATGCCCGGCAGGTTTGGAACGGTATATTTCCCATCCACAGGCTGATAATCGTAAACGCCCAGAGCGCGCATATGGGGCATCATCGTATTGACATTGTATTCGTGGATCACAAAATTGGGAATTGCGCACTCCATGTGCAGAGAAGCCGCCGTTATAATCGGACTGCCGCAAACATGGATTTGCACGCCTACCTCGTGCATATATGCCATGTCGCAGATTTTTTTCACCTCGGTTATCCCGCCGCAGGTTCCAAGATCCGGCTGAATGACCTGAATTGCTTCCTTCTGGAAAAACGGCTGAAACTGCCAACGGGAATAGATCCGCTCGCCGCTGGCTACCGGAAGCCCTGTTTCGCGGTGGACATAGCTTAGCTGGTCCGGGTGAGGCGTTGTCGGCTCTTCAAAATACAAAATGCCATATTTTTTCGCCATATTGCCAAACTGTACCGCCGACTGCGCGTCGGTATAGCAGTGATTTTCTAAAATGATATCTACATCCGGGCCTACCGCTTCCCGCACAGCGGCGATTCGGGCTTCCGCTATTTTCATATACTGCGGACTGAGAAACGCGGTCTGCTCGGCTGCCGCGTATCTGCCCGCATCTTCCCGAAAAGTGAGAAAGTTGATTTTTACTGCGTCGAATCCCTTTTCCACCGCAGTTTTTGCCTCTTTGGCATAATCCTCCGGAAGTCGGGCGGGTTTACGGTTTTCTGACCATCCGTTTTGCAGCTGGCTGGCATAGGCCCGCAGAGAATTTTGATGCTTGCCGCCTAAAAGTTCATAGACCGGCGCATGATACACCTTTCCTTTGATATCCCAAAGCGCAATATCAAAAGCGCTGATTCCGCCAAAAACAATTGGGCCTCCATTGCGCCCCCAAAAACAATTTTGATATAGCTTCTGCCAAATCACCTCATGCTCCAGCGGATTCATGCCAATCAGCCGTTTGGCCAGATCCTGCAGCATACCAAACGCGGCATGAGAAGCGCCGCCATAGGATAAAGCAACCTCTCCATCTCCGTAAATCCCTTCATCGGTATAAACACGGCACAACGGGGGCGTCCATCCATCCTCAACAGGCTTTGAAAGCAGCAAATCAATCTTCGTTATTTTCATTTTTCTCTCCCTTTCCGGCTGATTTTTGTTGGCTTTATTTTAGCGCCGTTGATGGAGATAATCAAGTAACTAGTTAATTTATTAGTAACATTTTTTCTTCTAATTGACTTTTTTAATCGCTTTCTCCTTTACCGATCCGGCCGCTTTTTT
>CAJTQM010000045.1:6161-6381 GCA_910578255.1 uncultured Oscillospiraceae bacterium | reverse complement strand
AAGAAGCGGTGGAAGAAAAAAACTTTACCTATCGCCTTCTGCTTGTGCAGGCAGTTGCCACCAGCATTGACGCTTTGGCTGTCGGTATTGGCTTCGCTGTGCTGGATATCAACATCTGGGCGGCCGCCGGATTTATCGCGGCAACTACCTTTCTCTTTTCCGTTTTAGGTGTTTGGGTCGGGAAAAAGTTCGGCTCTTTTTTGAAAGAGAAAGCAGAACT
>CAJTQM010000045.1:0-6139 GCA_910578255.1 uncultured Oscillospiraceae bacterium | reverse complement strand
GGTATCTATTGGTGTAAAGATTTTTGTGGAGCATATGCTCGGATAATAGGAGGAAATATATGAAAAGGCTGATGCTTGGCAACGAGGCGGTGGCCAGAGGATTGTATGAGGCGGGGTGCCGGGTGATTTCCAGCTATCCGGGAACGCCCAGCACGGAAATCTCTGAGTACGCGGCTAAATATGAAGAAATCTACGCGGAATGGGCGCCTAACGAAAAGGTCGCGGCAGAGGTTGCGCTGGGCGCAAGCTTTGGCGGAGCCAGATCTTTTTGCGCGATGAAGCATGTAGGGCTGAATGTGGCTGCGGATCCGCTGTTCACCTCCAGCTATACGGGGGTTAACGGCGGCATGATTTATGCCGTGGCAGACGACCCGGGGATGCATTCCTCGCAGAACGAACAGGATTCCAGACATTATGCGATTGCGGCAAAGCTGCCGATGCTGGAACCTTCAGATTCTTTAGAGTGCAGGGACTTTGTCAAAGAGGCTTACGAGATCTCGGAAAAATTTGATACGCCGGTTTTGTTTCGGCTGTCGACCCGGGTATCCCATTCCCAAAGCATTGTAGAGGAAGGGGAGCGAAACGAGGTCCCTTTAAAGGATTATGTGAAAAATCCGCAGAAATATGTTATGATGCCCGCCTTTGCAAAAGGGCGGCATGAGACGGTAGAGCGGCGACTGGAAGAATTGTCCCATTTTGCCGAAAGCACAGGGCTAAACCGCGTGGAATGGGCGAGCAAAAAAATCGGCGTGATCTGTTCCGGAATAGCGTATCAATATGTGAAAGAGGCTTTAGGGCAAGAGGCAAGCATTTTGAAGCTGGGCCTGATTCATCCGCTGCCCCAAAAGCTAATTCAGGATTTTGCCCGGCAGGTGGACAAGCTGTATGTCATTGAAGAGTTGGACGACGTTTTTGAGACACAGGTGAAAAAGCAGGGCATCCCCTGTGAGGGAAAAGCTTTGTTTACAAAGCTGGGAGAGTATTCTCCGCAGCTGATCGCGGAAAAAATCCTTGGCCAAAAAACAGAATGGGTGGATTTTGATGAAGCAGTTCCGGCGCGTCCGCCGGCTATGTGCCCCGGATGCCCTCACCGGGGGTTATATTACGTTTTGTCCAAACTGGGCGTGATGGTCAGCGGCGATATCGGCTGCTATACCCTCGGTGCGGCGGCGCCCTTAAACGCAATGGACAGCTGCATTTGTATGGGTGCATCTATTTCGGCGTTGCACGGCTTTAATAAGGCGAGGAATATGCCCGAAAAGTCCGTTGCGGTAATCGGTGACTCGACCTTTATGCATTCGGGCATAACCGGTCTTGTCAATATTGGATATAACAAGGGAAATTCGACGGTTATTATTTTGGATAACCGTATCACCGGCATGACGGGGCATCAGCAAAACCCCACGACGGGAAAAACGCTGAAAGGCGAAGAAGTGCCCCAGATCCAGATCGAGGCGGTGTGCCGCGCGGCGGGAATCAACAGGGTTTCGGTGGTCGATCCTTATAACGTCGCGCAGGTGGAAGCGGTTTTGAAAGAGGAGTTGGCCTCGCCAGAGCCTTCGGTGATTATCAGCCGGCGCCCCTGCGTGCTGTTAAAATCCGTCCCGAAAAAGGAGCCTCTTTTTGTGGATGCCAAAAAGTGCCGGGCCTGTAAGGCATGCTTTAAAATCGGGTGTCCCGCTATTCACATGGAAGACGGGAAGGCGGCTGTGGATCCGACCCTTTGCGTTGGATGCGGCTTATGCGCATCCCTTTGCCCGTTTCATGCCATTGGGCCGTTAGGAGGTGCCAAAAAATGAAAACGAAAAGCGTGATGATCGTCGGCGTCGGCGGTCAGGGGTCCCTGTTGGCCAGCCGAATTTTGGGGTATGTGTTCCAGGCGGAAGGGTTTGACGTTAAGGTTTCCGAAGTCCATGGCATGTCCCAGCGGGGAGGTTCGGTGGTTACCTATATCAAATACGGCGAAAAAGTGTACTCTCCGATTGTGGAGCAGGGGGAAGCAGATTATATCCTGTCCTTTGAGCAGCTGGAGGCGGCGAGATGGGTTTCCTATCTCAAAAAAGACGGGGTGATGGTGGCAAGCACCCAAAAAATTGATCCTATGCCGGTGATTACTGGTGCGGCGGTGTATCCCCAGGATATTTTGCCTAAGTTACAACGGCTCGGCGTAAATCTGCGGGAAATCGACGCGTTGGCTCTGGCGCGTCAGGCGGGATCGCCGAAGGCCACAAACACGGTTTTGATCGGCGTTCTTTCAGCGCTGATGCCGTTTGAAAAGGAAAAATGGGAAGAAGCGATCCGCCAAATCGCCCCAGCTAAATTTGTGGAGTTAAACTTAAAAGCGTTTTCTCTGGGGCGTGAGGCTGCCTGCTTGAGATAGGAACAAAATCAGGAGGAATGACAAATGGAACGCTATTGGAATGCAATTGAAACAGCGCCTGCCCACGAAATGAAGGCGCTGCAAAGCCTGCGGCTGTCGCAGACGGTCCGCCATGTTTACGAGCATGTGCCCTTTTACCGGAAAAAGTTTGACGAAATGCATATTAAGCCCGAAGATATCCAGTCGATCGATGATATTTCCAAGCTTCCATTTACCTACAAGCAGGATTTGCGGGATAATTACCCCTATGGCCTTTTTGCCGTACCGGTAGAGCAGCTGACCCGCATTCACGCTTCCAGCGGGACTACTGGAAAACAGACGGTTGTAGGCTATACGGCCAACGACATCAAAACCTGGGGGGTTTGTTGCGGTCGCGCCCTGACCGCCGCCGGGGGAGACGCCAGCGATTTTGTCCATGTATCCTACGGCTATGGCTTATTTACCGGAGGTTTGGGTCTTCATGCCGGTGCGGAGGAAATCCATGCAACGGTTATCCCGGTTTCTTCCGGCAATACGAAGCGCCAGCTGCAAATTTTTAAGGATTTTGGCTCGACGATTTTGTGCTGCACCCCTCCTATGCGCTGTTTTTAGGGGAAAGCCTGCGGGATATGGGGATGGATAAATCACAAATCAGTTTAAAGGCAGGCGTTTTCGGGGCGGAGCCCTGGAGCGATGAAATGCGCCGGAAAATCGAGGATCTGCTGGGGATAAAGGCCTATGACATTTACGGTTTGTCCGAGGTCATGGGGCCGGGCGTCGCCTTTGAGTGCAGCGAGCAGACGGGAATGCATGTCAACGAGGACCATTTTTACCCGGAGATCATCGACCCTGACACCGGTGAGGTACTGCCGGAAGGGGAAGTGGGCGAGTTGGTCTTTACCTGCATTACCAAAGAGGCGCTGCCGTTGATTCGGTATCGGACCCGTGACATCGCCTCGCTGACCCGGGAGAAATGCAGCTGCGGCCGCACGCTGATTAAAATGAAAAAGCCCAGCGGAAGAACCGACGATATGCTGATCATCCGCGGTGTCAATGTGTTCCCCTCTCAGGTGGAAGCGGTTTTGCTGGAGTTAGGGGATACGGCGCCCCATTATATGCTGATTGTGGATCGCGTGGATAATCTGGATACGCTGGAGATTCAGGTTGAAATGAAAGAGGAGATGGAGTTTGACGCCGTCCGCCTGATTGAGGAAACAGAAGCCAAGATTAAATCGGCGGTTGCCTCGACCCTGGGTATTTCCGCTAAGGTTACGCTACTTCCCCCAAAATCGATTGCCAGAAGTGAAGGGAAAGCGGTGCGCGTAATCGACAAGCGGAAAATCTAGATGCTTGTATCAACAGCAGACACCGAATTTTCTCATGAATGTGCCACCGGGAAAGGAGAGAGACGATATGACAATGAAGCAATTGTCCGTTTTTGTGGAAAACAAGCCGGGTACTTTGGCGGAGATCACCGGAATTTTAGGGGAAAATGCCATTGATATGCGCGCTTTATCCGTCGCGGATACCGAGCGTTACGGAATTTTAAGATTGATTGTGGATCAGCCGCAAAAGGCGGAGGCCGCGCTGAAGGAGGCCGGATTTAAGGTTTCACTGACCGATGTGATCGCTATTGCGGTATCCAACCAGCCGGGGGGATTGTCGCAGGCTTTGCGGTATGTGGCGAAAGCGGGGATCGCGGTAGAGTATATGTATGCGTTTGTTTCGCAAAAGGCGGATACGGCATATGTCATTCTTCGTGTGCAGGATAACGCTAAGGCCATCAAGGCCCTGGAAGAGGGGGGAATCCCCTTGATTCGCGGAGAAGAGGTCTATGGAAAATTAGGCTAAGGAAAAAACGGCGAAAGCCGTTTTTCGCCGGCAAACCGATTTGCGTTTTGCCGGCAAATACAAATAAATTGTCATTGGCAGAGTAGATTTTTGTGCGTTAAGTGCTGTCTGGACGGGGAGTTGCCAGGCGGACGAAAAGGAAACTTGCGGTACAAATTTCGCATCCCGCTGCCGCAAAAAGAGAGGACTCCCTCTCTTTCTGTGGCTTGCAGTAGCCGGCGACAGGAAGAGGAGGAGTTTTTTATGTGTAAAAACATCCCGACAGGATAGACTGAGGCTTTTTAGAAGAATGTCCGAAAAATAAAACAGTGAAGGGATGATTTTATGACAGTTAAACGCATGGTAACCAACGCTATGCTGATCGCTATGTATGTGGTGCTGAGCCTGTTTTCTATCAATCTGGGAAATATGAAAATTACACTGGACAGCTTTCCGATTATCGTCGGGGCCGCTCTGTTTGGCCCCCTAGATGGGCTGATCATCGGCTTTTTAGGGAGTTTTTTAAATCAGCTTTTGTTTTTTGGCTTTACGCCGACGACCCTTTTGTGGGTGGCACCGGCGGCGGTCCGGGGACTTCTTATTGGCTTTTTTGCAAAACGGCACCAGTTTAATATGAACTTTGGGCAAACACAGTTTATTACGATCTCCACAGCGCTTTTGGTTACGCTGTTAAATACCTGCGTCATGTATATTGACAGCAAGATCTATGGGTATTATTCCTTTGCCTACGTTTTTGGCGCCATTGTTCCAAGAATTTTTACAGGAGTGCTGGTCGCCTTTGTATTCGGCAGTATTTTGCCTTATGTGATAAAACCGGTAAAAAGCTTTTTTGATCGAAGGGAAAGAGCAGTTTAGCCAATAGCAAAAAAAGGACCGCCGTAAAATTTGCGGCGGTCCTTTTCACTAAAGATCATCCACATCCTGGACGGGCTTTTCGTAAGGGTCAAGGGTCTTTCCTGTATAACTTCCCTGCGGATCCGTTTGAAAAGAGGAGGCTTTTACAAACGCTTGTGCCACCTGCTCCGCCTTTTTTTGCGGTTCTTTTTTTGCGCGCTGCTCCATTTTTTCGCTCCTTTGTGATAAAATGAAATCAGAAATTAGATTGCGCAAATGCCGATCATTTATGAAAGGAAATATCTTGATGAAAAAAGAGTTTTTGCTGTTTGACCTGGACGGCACGATCATTGACTCAAAGGATGGAATTTTAGAAGCGGTGCAGCATACGCTTTTCCAGTATGGAATAAAGGAGGAAAAGGAAAGTCTGATTAATTATGTGGGCCCGCCGATTCTCGACGCGTTGGTCCAGTTTCATCAATTTACCTTGGAAGATGCGAAGAAAGCTACGATGGAATACCGACGCTATTACGCCGCTCATGGCATGGAAAAGAATGGGCTTTTTCCGGGAATCCGGGAGGTGCTGGAAACCTTTTTGCAAAGGGGAAAGAAATTGGCGGTCGCCACCTCAAAACCTGTGGAGGTGGCGGTTCCGATCCTACAAAGCCTGGGATTGACCTCTTTTTTCCTTTTGATCGGCGGAAGCAGTTTATCGGGTGAAAGGCCTCATAAGATAGACGTCATCCGTTATCTTTTGAAAGAACTGGAAATTGGCGATTTAGACCGTGTGGTGATGATTGGTGACAGAAGCTATGATATGGAAGGGGCGAAGCTGGCGGGGATAGACGCAATCGGCGTTTTGTATGGGTATGGCGGCTTAGAGGAACTGAAAAAATCAGGGGCGACCTGTATTGCCGAAACGCCGAAGGATTTACTCTGTTTAATAGAATAAAAAGGAGGCGCTTTCTTAGGTGGATGTCCGTAAAACAGTAATCAAAAATGAATGGCAACTGTCAGTCAGGATTGGTTACAAAATACAAGGTTTTACGGAGGTTCCACTATGAGCAAGATGTTATCGTGCGAGTTTAATATCGA
>CAJTQM010000044.1:3654-7207 GCA_910578255.1 uncultured Oscillospiraceae bacterium | reverse complement strand
GTTAGCGGCGGCCCCGGCCCTCTGCCAACGGTTTAACCGGTTTGGGCAAAGGCTTTGGAGAAACGAGCCGGCAAGGCGGTACAAGACCAGTCCCAGCAGGGCCCCCATTCCCAGGGACAGAAAAAGCCCCGCCAGCACCGGCTGCCAGTCTCGCCAGCGAAAGAGTCCCTGTTGGCCAAGGGCCAGGCCACTGCCCAAAATGCCCGCCATCAGGCCATGGCTTTCGCTGGTGGGAATCCCCCACAGCCAGGCGGCCGCGGCAAACAGGACCACCGCCAGAAAGCATCCGGCCAAAGCGCAGAGCCCCCTGGAACCGAGCCGGGAAAAGTCGGCCAAACCCAAGACGGTTTTGGCCACCTGTCCCCCCAAAAGGGAAAAAGCCAGTGCGCCGGCCACATTGCAGGCGGCGGACCGGTAGCGCATCCCGCCGGTGGCCACCACCCCCGCAATGGCGTTGGGCGCGTCGGTCCATCCGTTGACAAAAACCAGGGCTAAAACAGAGGAAAACAGCACAAAACGCAAAAAAATCCGCCCCCTTTTTCCCTAAAAGATATGCGAAAAAAGGGCGGAAAAGAAGACAAACTTCTCTGTTTAACTTTGCGGGCGGGTTTTTGCTTCCTGCCCGGAGAGGATGACCCGCAGCGCCTATTCCAGTGCCAGACGGTACAACTCGCCTTTTTTGTATCCGGTTTCCTTGGCCACCTGCCGAGCCGCCTCCGATACCGGCAGCCCGGAGGCTCGCAGTTCCTTGACCTGCCGGACCGCTTCCTCTAAAGACGGGCGGGCCGACTCCGATTCCGGCGCGCCCTCCACAATTAGCACATACTCCCCCCGAGGAGATTTATCCTCATACAACTTCAGCGCGCCGGAAAAGGTGGTGCGAACGACCTCCTCGTGTAGCTTGGTCAACTCCCGGCACAAGGCGATTCGCCGGTCGCCCAGCGCCGCCAGCATATCCTGAAGGGTATAGATCAGCTTGTGGGGCGCCTCGTAAAAAATCAGCGTGTGCCGGTCCCCGGCGATCTGGGCCAGATGCTCCATGCGATTTTTGCGGTTGGTGCTTAAAAATCCCTCAAAGGCAAAGCGGGAGGTGGGCAGGCCGGAAACCGCCAGGGCAGAGATGACCGCCGACGGACCGGGGACCACAACGGTGGGGATTCCTCTTTGGGCGCACAGGAAAACCAGATCCTCGCCGGGGTCGGAGATGCAGGGCATTCCCGCATCGGTGACAATCGCGCAGCTTTCCCCCGCCATAATACGGGACAGGATTTCCTCGCCCCGTTCCCGCAGATTGTGCTGGTAATAGCTGACCGCCGGCTTTTTGATCTGGAAATGATTCAAAAGCTTTTGGGTGACGCGGGTGTCCTCGGCGGCGATAAAATCCACCTCCCGCAAAGTCTGCACCGCCCGGGGAGAAAAATCCGACAAATTCCCGATGGGCGTTCCCACAACATACAAAGTCCCGGCCATGGCGTTTCCTCCTGACTCACCGATTTTCCTCTTTGTGATAAATATCCAAAAGTTCCCGGGAAAAACCGCCCTCCCCTTCGATGAAAAGCGGAGGCTCTACCTGCATAAAGGGCTTCGCGCCCTTTTTCCCTTCCACCAGAAAAAGCCAGGGCGCTTTTTGGGGCCGTTGTTGCACAAAGCGGATGCGCTTTGGCGCAATCCCGGCGCCAGCCATGGCCGCAAGGGTGTCGTACAGCCGCTCCGGGCGCTGGCAAAGGCATAGGCGCCCGCCAAAACGCAGCAGGCGGCTCGCTGCCCGGCAAACATCGCCGATGGTGCACAGCACCTCGTGCCGGGCGATTTTCTGGGCGCTGGGACCGCTTAGAATTCCGCTGCCGGCCGCCTTATATGGGGGATTGCAGGTCACCAGATCCAGCGGTCCGCAGGGTAGGGCGCAAAGTTCCTTTAAATCGGCTGCCAGCGGGATCAAACGGTCCTGCAACCCGTTTTTTTCCACTGTTTCACGCAATAGCCCGATCGCCTCTTCTTGAATATCTACCCCATAGCAAAGCCTGGGCGGCTGGTCCCGAAACCACAAAAGAGGGATAATGCCGCAGCCGCAGCCTAAGTCGCAGCAAAGATCCTTTCGCCGGGCAGCGGCAAAATCCGAAAGCAAAAACGCATCGGTTCCAAACCGGTGGCTGCCGCTGACACAGATGTGAAGAGAAGGGGACAGTGCCTCCCAGGAAAACGACGGCTCCATGACTTCCCCTTTCTTATTGCAGTTCCAGCCGGCGGCTTAATTCGTGCATGGCCTGGCTTTTGCACATGACCACCATCCGGTCGCCGCTTAAAAGCTGTGTGTTGCCCCGGGGGATGATCAGGCTGCCGTCTCGAAAGATGGAAACGATGATCGATTCTACCGGCAGCTTTAATTCGCTCAGGACCTTACCGTGAAGCTTATAGTTTTTCGGCAACTCCAACTCATTGAGCGAAGCTTCTCCCCGATTTAAACTCATCAATTCCTTGATGACCGCCGAATCCACCTCGTGCTCCAGCAGCCGGGCGATATTATCGGTGCTGCTGATGGGAATATCGACCCCCAGCTGCTTCATAATCGGCAGGTTTTTGGGGTTGTTGACCCGCGCCACCGTCCGGCCTACTCCGAAATAGCGCTTGGCCAGCTGACAGGCCACCAGGTTGTCCTCGTCCCGGCCGGATACGCCGATTAAAGCGTCGCAGTCCAGAATACCGGCGCTTTCCAGCGTGTCCAGCGCCGTGCCGTCCCCCTGGATTACCGGAAGGTCCAGACTGTTGGCAATCCGCAGGCAGGTATCGGGATCCTTTTCAATAAGCACCGGCTCGTGCCCGTGCTCCAACAGCGTCTGGGTCAGGTAAAAACCGATTTTCCCGCCGCCGACAACAATCACTTTCATAAAACAGCCTCCTTTTCCCGATTCAGTCGATCACCCGGGCGGCGATTAACAAATCGCCGGCGCCAAGGGTTTCCTGGCCGGTTTTTAGCAGTGTAAAACCGCCGTCCGGGTGCAGGGCGCCCAGCAGATGGGTGTCGGTAATCTGCAGGTCCCGAAGATACCGGCCGGTCCATTCCTTTTGTGGGCGAATGGTGTAATAGGAAAGGGTAGCGTTGCCAATGAGGGTATGGCGCACCTCGTAGGACCCGGAAAGGGCGGAGAGCACCATATCAACGGTGAGATTGGTGGGACTGACGGTGCGGATATGGAAAGCGGAGAAGATTTTTTCCCGCTCCGGATCGAAAATCCGGGCCAGTACCGTTTTGATATGGAAAATCTCCCGGGCGATCTGACAAACCATAATATTGACGTTATCGTCTTCCGTCATGGCCAACAGAGCGTCGCAGCCCTCGATTCCGGCGCGTTTGAGCACGTCCTGGTCAATGGGCACGCCGCTGATGGTGTAACCGGAGAATTCCGAGTCCAATAAGGAAAAATGGGATTCTTCCCGGTCCAGTACCGACACGTCGTGCCCCATCTGGTCTAATTCAGAAGCCAGCAGAGACCCGACCTTGCCGCAGCCGACAATTAAAATATTCATGCTTTTCTCTCCTTACCGAAAAGGATCA
>CAJTQM010000044.1:0-3639 GCA_910578255.1 uncultured Oscillospiraceae bacterium | reverse complement strand
CCCCGCCGCAGGATCCGATACGAACCATTATAACACCGAAACGGCGAAAAAGACAATCCGGCGGCGGGAAAAAGAGCGGATTATTCCACCGCCTCAGACGCTTTGTCCAAAGAGTTCTGCCGCAGATCGGCCAAAATTTTTCGAAAGCGGAAGAAAAACAAAAGGGAGGTAACGGCAACGGCCAGAAAATCCGCCACCGGCTCTGCCAAAAAGACGGCGAAAACCTGGTCGGAGAAAAATAAGGGCAGAATGAAGATCAGCGGGATCAGCAAAATGACCTTTCGAAGCAGCGCAAGGAACAAAGACACCGCCGCCTGCCCCAGGGCGATAAAGGTCTGCTGGCAGGCGATCTGCGCGCCGAAAAAGAGGAAAGAGGCCATATAGATGCGCATTGCCCAGACGGAAATCTCGATCAATGCCGGATCGGAACTGAAAATCAGGATAAAGATTTTTGGAATGAGCATACAGCCGCCCCACAGCACAAGGGTAAAAATCAGACAGCAGGTCAGCAGAAGCTGGAAGGCCTTTTTCACCCGCTGAGGATTCCCGGCGCCGAAATTGTAGCTGATAATAGGCTGGGCGCCCTGGGTAAGGCCCATCAAAGGCAGCATGCCAAACTGCATAACGCTGGTCAAAATCGCCATAGCCCCCACCGCCAGATCGCCGCCGAAGCGCTGCAGCTGGGTGTTAAAGCAGATAGACAACAGGCTCTCGGTCGACTGCATGATAAAGGGGGATACGCCCAGCGCCAGCACCGGTCCGATGATTGCCGGCCGGATGTGCAGCCGGGAGAGCCGGATGCGTAGCAGGGTCTTTTTCCCGGTTAAAAATGCCAGCACCCAAATGGCGGAAACCGCCTGGGAAAGGACGGTGGCCAGTGCCGCTCCCTGCACTCCCATCCCCAAAAGGAAGATAAAAACCGGGTCCAGAACAATGTTGCAGACAGCGCCGATGATCGTGGTTTTCATCCCCACCTGAGCAAAACCCTGGGAGGTGATAAACATGTTTAGTCCCATAACGGTCTGTACAAAAACGGTGCCGGAGGCGTAGATGCGAAGATAGCCGGAAGCATAGCCGATGGTATCGGCGCTGGCGCCAAAGGCCAGTAAAAGCGGCTCGCAGAAAACGAGGATCGCACCGGTCAAAACCACGGCGACGCAGGCCAGCGCCGCGCAGCAGTTGCCGAGGATTTCCTCAGCGGTGTCATTGTCCTGGCGGCCCATAAAAATCGCGGCCCGGGCAGCGCCGCCCATGCCGATTAGAGAACTGAAGGCGGTAATCAGTGTGATGACGGGAAAGGTCACGCCTACACCGGTTAGGGCGGCGGCCCCAATGCCGGGGATATGGCCGATGTACATCCGGTCCACAATATTGTATAAAAGGTTAATCAGCTGCGCGGTGATGGCCGGTACAGCCATAGAAAAAAGCAGCCTGCCGATGCTGCCGCTCCCAAAGTCCGCCTGGGAACCTTTTTTCAATGAAATCGCTTCCTTTCAAGGTGATAAAAATATAACGCTATCAGTTGGACAATTAACCTTAAGTATAGCAAAAATTAAAAAAAAGAGCAAGATATCGGCGAAGAAGGGACAGTGAAATCGGGAGTCGGCCGAGGGACATCGTCTGCCGGAAAAGAAAAAAGCCTCGGCATATGCTTAAAGCCGGAGCTTTTTTCCTGCCGGCTTGCAAGAAGGACATTTTACCCATTCCTACATAACCCGCAAATAAAATACGGCAAAAACGATCAGAAATAGCGCGGCGAGAATTGCGGCAAATAGGGCAGTACCAAAAGAGCGGGAATGCGTTTTGTAAGACAGGTCCCGCTCATCCTCCACGTCTATATCGTGGATATTTTTTGCGGCAACGCCGCGTGGCATTTTTTGCTGAACCATCCACAGAACAGCGAGAGGATCCTGTTGATGCAAAAGTCGATGGTGAAAATCCTGTAGCCGCTCAACATCGTTTATGTTGCATTCAGTGACAGAAGTATTATGAGCAATTTGGTTCCGCAGCCAGCGCAGACGCTTTAAAAGAAGGTAATCTTTTTCCCACGAAGAAACGTTGCGCCGTGTAAAAGCGGGAGTTTGTTCCATTTGGCTGATGTACTCGCTGACGCCGTTCGAGCAGGAAAACATGTCCTGGCAAATGGCATCTAACAATTTAAATTCTTCAAATAACTCTTTTTCCAATTCTGTCATGTTTTATCCTCTCAGATCATATGTAGAAAGAAAAATACCAATACAAAAACCGGAGCAAAGCGAACTTTGCTTCGGTTTGGCAACTCTGCCACTTTGGATGCTGTCTCAGCGCGCCCCTGTTTTGGGCATAAGAAAAGGCCCGAAGTGCGAAATGGCTCCAGGCCTTGCCTGGTGAAAAAGCCATCATGCGCAGATGTACCAGCCGTTCTGCCGCAAAAACCACACAAAAAATGGACAAAAAAGAGAGGATACACACTGGCAGAAAGAAACTTCCGATAATACTAAAAGCACGAGGGCGCTCTTGCACATCCTCCAAAATACCATAGGTACCAAACCATCCGATTCAGTGCCTGCCATGCCGGCCGTTCGGAACAGGTACTGCCCTGACCGTTCATTCAAAATATGGGCATGGTGTCCACGGGCAGTAGGTAGCCCAAATCCATTACCGTTGTTGATACTGGGTATCAACAACGGTAATTTTTCCTTTTCAGCTGTAGAAGAAATAACAATAAACTGATTCCGATGGCATATCGAAATCAGTTTATTGCATTCATTTTATGATAATCTCTGTGATAGAACTTTTGTATGATACGCACCAATCTGAAAAGTTCGCATTGCCCGTCGCAAGATTGGCGCAGCCGGGCCGTTCCGGGATACGGAATTATGCCTGCGGGCCAGCGGAAACCAGAGCTTTTCCGGCTTCATTGCCGGTGTACTTGGCAAAGTTCTTCACGAATCTGCCAGCCAGGTCTTCGGCTTTGGTTTCCCATTCGGAAGCGTTCGCGTAGGTGTTTCTGGGATCCAGGATGCCGGAATCCACACCGGGCAGCGCAGTGGGCACTTCCAGATGGAAGATGGGGATCACCTTGGTCTGCGCATTGTTGATGTCGCCGTTTAAAATAGCGTCGATGATGCCGCGGGTATCCTTAATGGAGATCCGTTTACCGGTCCCGTTCCATCCGGTATTGACAAGATACGCTTTAGCGCCGCTCTTTTCCATGCGCTTGACCAGTTCTTCCGCATACTTGGTTGGATGCAGTTCCAGAAATGCCTGTCCGAAACAGGATGAAAAAGTGGGAGTTGGCTCCGTAACACCACGCTCAGTTCCGGCCAGCTTTGCGGTAAAGCCGGACAGGAAGTAATACTGCGTCTGCTCCGGAGTCAAAATGGACACGGGAGGCAGGACGCCAAAAGCATCCGCAGACAGGAAGATCACATTCTTTGCAGCGGGAGCAGTGGAAACAGGACGGACGATCTTCTCAATATGGTCAATGGGGTAGGACACACGGGTATTCTCGGTGACGGACTTGTCGGCAAAGTCAATTTTTCCCTCTGCGTCCACAGTGACGTTCTCCAGAAGAGCGTTGCGGCGGATAGCGTTATAAATGTCAGGCTCGGAATCCTTGTCCAGGTTGATGACCTTGGCGTAACATCCGCCTTCGAA
>CAJTQM010000043.1 GCA_910578255.1 uncultured Oscillospiraceae bacterium | reverse complement strand
CGAATTGATGAACGTGGGGGTCAATTACCTGCGGGAGCATATGATCCAGGAAGCGCGGATTCACTACGCCTATCGGGACGCCGGCGGCGCCGCGCCCAATGTGGTGCAGGATCACGCGGAGCTTTACTACTTTATCCGTTCGCCGAAAATCAGTCAGGCGCTGGAACTGCGGGAGCGGGTGGACAACTGCGCTCGGGGCGCGGCGCTGATGACCGGCACAACGGTGGACATCCTGCCGGTGGACGGAATGTGCGATTATCTGCCCAACCATGTGCTCAGCGAGGTTCTGCAAAAAAGCTTTGAGGCCACCGGCGCGCCCCAGTTTGACGGGCAGGACCGGGAAATCGCCCGATCCTTCCAGCAAAATTACCCGGCGGCGGAGGTGGAGGCCAAGGTCAAAGCCTACGGCGCCAAGTTCGGCGAGGAATATGTGCCGATGTTTTTAGGTCAGCCTTTACAGGACGTGGTGTTCCCGCTGCGGTTCCCCTCCACGCCGTTATTCGGCTCTACCGATGTGGGGGATGTCAGCTATGTGGCGCCCACCGCCTGGCTCAACGCCGCCTGCTACGCCATCGGTACCTCCGGTCATTCCTGGCAGCTGGCGGCCCAGGGCGGGACCAGTGTCGGCGAAAAGGGGATGCTGGCTGCCGCCAAGGCGATGGCCCACGCGGCGGTGACGGTGCTTGAGACCCCGTCGCTTCTGCAAAAGGCGGCTGAGGAGCATCAAAAAACCACCGGCGGCAAATATGTCTGCGCAGTGCCTGCCGACGCCAAGCCCCACATCCAGGGGACTGTCGGATAAGAACGCCGACCGGCCCTTTGCGCAAGATGCGATTGACAAAAAAACCCGGGAGAGAGATCCCGGGTTTTTTTCCTATATAAAAGTTCTATGTAAAATATAAATCACCTTTTCGGCACAGGATCGCGATTAAATCCACGATCCAGCCCAACCCCAAAAGACCGAAGGTCAAAAGGTAAAGGATTCCCTGGGCGGTTTTCCCCTCGTAAAATTTGTGCGCGCCAACCCATCCACCCAAAAGGCAGAGAAAATAGGCGGTTTGTTTTTCGCAGATCAGCGGGGCATACACCCTTTTACGAAAAAATTTTTTCTGTTTCATGGCTCCCCCAAAATAGATTATCGTATTATATTTTTTAAAAAAGATGATTATAGTATATAACCATTCGGGAATCATGTCAATAGTATATGTAAATACGATTCAAAAGACGATAGACTATATTAGGGTGGTCGAATGGAGATACTGAAAATAGTCGGAAAGCGCGTCCGCGCCCGTCGGCTGAGTCTTGGGATGAGCCAGGAGGCTTTGGCGGAGCGGGCCGGACTGCACTATACCTATATCGGGCAGATTGAAAGAGGCGAGAAAAACGCCAGCATCGAGACCATGGTAAAGCTTTGCGGTGCGCTGGACATAACGCTGGAAACGCTGTTTGAGAAGATGGGGGACGGCGGGGAAAAAGAGGATTCGATTCCTTTAAAAAGCTATGCGCTTTTCTGCCAGCAGCCGCTACAAAAGCAGCGGCTTTTGTGGGAACTTTTATGCGCGGCGGTGCGGCTTTACGAATAAAAAGTCCGCCTGTTTTCTTTTTGTAAGAAGACAGGCGGACTTTTTTGGCCAAGCGGCGTCCATCCAAGGGATGAAGCCGCGTTTTGATTCTGCAGGGCTCCGGCCCAGGATCAGCCTAAGGCCACGTCTAAGGCCAGCATAAGGGTAAAACCAGCGGCAAAAAACAAGGTGCCCAGGTTGGAATGAACGCCATCGGACGTTTCGGGGATCAGTTCCTCTACCACCACGTAGATCATGGCTCCCGCCGCGAAGCTGAGAAGATAAGGCAAAATCGGAAGAAGAAGGCCCGACGCCCAAATGGTCCAGGCGGCGGCCAGCGGTTCTACCGCGCCGGATAAAACGCCATAAAGAAACGCTCGGCCTTTTCCCACAGACTGCGCTCGAAGGGGCATGGAGATAATGGCGCCCTCCGGGAAATTTTGAAGGGCGATGCCAAGAGAAAGCGCCAATGCGCCGGAGAAGGTGATGGTTTCGTTTCCGACGGCCCAACCCGCCAGCACAGCGCCCACTGCCATCCCCTCCGGGATATTGTGAAGGGTCACAGCCAGCACCAGCATGGTTGTTCTTTTTAGATGGGTGCGGGGGCCCTCCGGCTGGCCGGCATTTTGATGCAGGTGGGGGATGGTTTTGTCCAATAGCAGCAAAAAAAGAATCCCCAGCCAAAACCCTGCCACTGCCGGGACAAACGACCAGGTCCCCATAGCCTGTGCCTGTTCCATGGCGGGGATCAGCAGGCTCCAAACCGAAGCGGCTGTCATTACCCCGGCTGCAAAGCCGGTTAAGGCACGTTGTACGGTTGAATGTAGCCGGCTCCGCAGAAAAAATACGCAGGCCGCGCCCAGAACCGTTCCCAAAAACGGAAGA
The DNA here is from genome assembly GCA_910578255.1 of uncultured Oscillospiraceae bacterium. Classification (GTDB taxonomy): domain Bacteria; phylum Bacillota; class Clostridia; order Oscillospirales; family Ruminococcaceae; genus UBA3818. Next base: position 5,658 of record CAJTQM010000043.1, on the reverse strand, counting down.
AAGATCCCTTGTAATATGGCTGTTTGCATCGGTTTCACTCCATTCTTTTGTACAGATTCTCTCGATTGAGGGATAAGAGATCCCACCGCCTTTGTCAAGAAAACTGGCGGGATTTTTGTCTTTAAAAAGCGGAATGTTCCTGGCGGACAAAGGAGTTTTCGGGCAAATAGACGGCCGAAAAAGGGCAGCCTTCTTTTAAAAGGCTGCCCTTTTTATCCGTCGGTCATTCTTTTGGTTCCGAGTTTTGATCCTTTTTTTCGCAGCCGTGTTTGCAGAAAGTACAGTTCCCACCGCAGCCGCCCGGATGCCGCCGCCCATAGATCACCGCGCCCACGGCGGCCAGCGCGACGACGGCCAGAATCATATAATCCGATATAGACACCTTTGCACCTCCCTAATGGATCAAAATACTGCCGATCTGAAACAGCAAAAAGGCCATAATCCAGGCGATGCCCGTTTGAAAAGCCGCCACAGCCAGCGCGTGCCAGCCGCTGCCCATTTCCCGCTTGACCGCGCCGATGGCCGCCACGCAGGGGGTGTACAGCAGGGTAAAGACCAGGAAAGCGGCGGCGGAAAGGGTGCTGGGAAACAGCGACGAAAGGGCCTGGGGCAAAGTGGCGATGCTGTTGCCGGTCAGGACCGCCAGGGTGCTGACCACCGCTTCTTTGGCGGTGAAGCCGGTGATCAGCGAGGTGGAGATCCGCCAGTCGCTGAAGCCCAGCGGCGCGAATACCGGCGCAAGCAGCCGCCCCACATCCGAAAGCATACTCTCGGCGCTGGAGGCCACCACGTTCAGCCGTGTGTCAAAGGTCTGCAAAAACCAGATGATCAGCGTCGCCACAAAAATCACCGTAAAGGCCCGGACGATAAAATCCTTGGCCTTGTCGTATATAAGGCGCAGCACGCTTTTGGCGCTGGGGAACCGGTAGTTGGGCAGCTCCATTACAAAGGGGACCGGCTTCCCTTTAAAAAGAGTGTGCTTAAAGATTAGGCCGCACAAAATGGCGGTGAGAATACCGAAAACATACAGACCGATCATCACCAACGCCGCGCAGTTGGGGAAAAACGCGGAGGAAAAAACCGCGTAAATGGGCAGCTTCGCGCTGCAGGACATAAACGGCGTCAGCAGGATGGTCATTTTCCGGTCCCGCTCGCTGGAAAGGGTGCGGGTGGCCATGATGGCGGGAACGCTGCATCCAAAGCCGATGAGCATGGGCACAAAGCTGCGGCCGGACAGGCCGATTTTCCGCAAAAGCTTATCCATTACAAAGGCGACCCGCGCCATATAGCCGCTGTCCTCTAAAATCGAGAGGAAGAAAAACAGCACCACAATAATCGGCAGAAAGGAAAGAACGCTTCCCACCCCGGCGAAGGCCCCGTCAATCACCAGGCTATGTACCACCGGATTGATCCGGTAGGCGGTCAGCGCCTGATCCATAAGGCCGGTGATCCCGTCGATCCCCCAGGTAAGCCAGCCGCTTAATACCGGTCCGATTACGCCGAAGGTCAGCCAGAAGATCAGCATCATAATCCCCAAGAAAATGGGAATCGCAAAATACTTGTGGGTCAGGATATTGTCGATCCTCACGCTGCGGATGTGCTCCCTGCTCTCCTGGCATTTCTTCACCGTCTTCGCGCAGACCTTCTCGATAAAGGTGTAGCGCATGTCCGCGAGAGCCGCTTCCCGGTCGGTGCCCAGTTCCTTTTCCATCTCGGCCACGCTGTGCTCGATCATGTCCAGTTCGTTTTCCGAAAGCCCCAGCGCCTGACGGATGATTTCGTCCCCTTCTACCAGCTTGGTAGCCGCAAACCGGGCGGGGATGTTCATCCGCTGGGCGTGGTCCTCCACCAGGTGGGCCACCGCGTGAATGGACCGATGTACCGGCCCGGAGCAAAAATCCAGCCGCTTGGGCTTTTGCCGGCCCGCCGCAACTTCCATGGCCGTGTCGATCAGTTCGGCAACTCCCTCGTTTTTGCTGGCGGATATGGGGACCACCGGAACGCCTAATGCCTCCTGCATCTTTTTAATCTTGATGGTACCGCCGTTGGCTCGCACCTCGTCCATCATGTTTAAGGCGATGACCATAGGGATGTTCAGTTCGATCAGCTGCAAGCTTAAATATAAGTTTCGCTCAATGTTGGTGGCGTCCACAATATTGATAATCCCGTCCGGGTGGGACTGGATCAGAAAATCCCGGGTGACAATTTCCTCGCTGGTGTAGGGGGAGAGGGAATAGATGCCGGGCAAATCCACCACAACCGCGTCCTTCTGCCCGCGAATCTGCCCATCCTTGCGCTCTACCGTAACGCCGGGGAAATTGCCCACATGCTGGTTTGACCCGGTCAGTTGATTAAAGAGGGTGGTTTTTCCGCAATTTTGGTTGCCAGCCAGCGCAAAGGTCATACCGGTTCCTCCTCAATCTCGATTTTCTGCGCATCATCCAGCCGGATGGTCAACTCATAGCTGCGCACATGCAGTTCTATTGGGTCGCCCATCGGCGCGACCTTGCGCACCATCAGCCGGGTGTGTGGGGTAAGCCCCATATCCAATAGCCGCCGGCGTAAAGCCCCTTCCCCACCGACCGACAGAATCCGTGCCTGCTTCCCGATGGGAAGCTGATCCAATGTCATCGTTTTATTCCCTCCCCAATTTTGCAAACAAAAAGTTATCCTTGGCAAACTTAACCCAATATACCATAGCACAAGGCATATCCAATGTCAAGAACCGGGACGGGTCCTCTTCTTTGATGGAGCGAAACTTAGTGAAAAAGAAAAAGTTTATAAAAAACTTGACAAATCGAAGTGAATGATATATAGTTAATTACACAAGTAGTTAACCGATTAGCAAATAAGGTGGTGAAGTATGAGATTTTCATTTGAAAGCGGCGTTCCGATTTATTTACAGGTTGCAGGGCAGATAGAGGACGCGATTCTCTCCGGCGCTTTCCCGGAGGAAACACAGGTGCCGTCGACCACCGAGATTTCGGTCACCTATCAAATCAACCCGGCAACGGTGCTCAAGGGCATGTCCCTTTTAACCGACCGGCAGATTCTGTACAAAAAAAGAGGCGTTGGCATGTTTGTCAGCCGGGGGGGGGCGCAAAAGATTTTGCAGCAGAGAAAAAAGGATTTTTATGACGGCTTTATCGTCCGCCTTTTGGAGGAAGCGAAAAAGCTGCATCTTTCCAAAGAGGATGTAATCCGTATGATCGAGGAGGGGAAAACAGATGAATAACGGCATTGAGGTAAAGGATTTGACGGTACAATACGGCCATTTTACCGCGCTTTCAAAAATCGGCGTTTCCTTTGGGGAAAACCGGATCTACGGCTTGCTGGGAAGAAACGGCGCAGGCAAATCCACCCTTTTAAACGCGATGAGCGGCCGGCTTTTTCCACAGGAGGGCCAAGTGTCCATCGACGGGGAGAACGGCCTGGAAAACGACCGGGCCCAGGGCAAAATTTATTATATGGGCGAAAAGAATCTCTATCCGGAGGGGACGACGGTCAAACAGCTGTTTCGCTGGAGCCGGGATTTTTATCCGGATTTTGACATGGATTACGCTTATGAACTCTCACAGCGATTTGGGCTCAACCCAAAAAAGAAGCTGAAAAGTCTCTCCACCGGTTATCTGACCATCGCCAAGCTGATCGCGGCGCTGGCTGCCAAGGCGCCCTATACCTTTTTCGACGAGCCGGTACTGGGGCTGGACGCCAACCACCGGGAACTGTTTTACCGGGAACTGATCCGCCAATACAGCGAATTTCCCCGCACCGTCGTCATCTCCACCCACCTGATCGAGGAGGTTTCGGACATCATCGAGCAGGTTGTGATCATCAAAAACGGAACGATTCTGCTGGACCAGCCGGTGGAGGAGGTCCGGGGAATGGGATACATGGTATCGGGCAAGGCGGCGGAGGTGGACGCATACTGCGCCGGCCGCCAGACCATCGGCGAAGACCAGCTGGGGAACCTTAAAAGGGCCTGCCTGCTGGGAACGCCGGAACAGGTCCCGGAAACGTTGGAGGTATCGGCTATGGATTTGCAAAAGCTGTTTGTACAGCTGACCAACGATTAGGAGGAGGGGACAGAGAATGAAAATCATGAAAATGTTTCGATGGTACTGGCAGAATACCTACTGGGCCTTGGTCGGCTTTTACGGCGCCATGCTCGGCGTTTTGCTGCTCGGGTCCACCATTGCCATCTGTGCAGGGGAATCAGAAGTGTCGGTCAACGGATTTTCCTTTTCCAGCGCCGTTATGATCTTTGTCATGGGAATCGTCTTTTTTTCGGCGGGGACGCGGTTCGGCCCGTCCAACGGCGCTTCCCGAAAATCCACCTTCTGCGGCTTTTTGCTTTTTTTGGTAACCCTATCTGCCGGCAAAATGCTTATAAACATGATTCTTTCGCAAATGGGGCAATGGTTTGGGGTCCATACCCAGGAGTTGGAAGCGCTGCTCTATCCCGGAACCAGCGGCTTTGGCGGCTGGCTGAGCATCTTTCTGTGTCAGACCGCGGCAGGCTTGGCCACTGGAATTTTGGGCTATTTTATTGGCGGCGCTTACTACCGGATGAGCAAAATCTGGAAAATTGTCGTCTCCATCGCCGTTCCGGCTCTGGTAGTCATAGGACTTCCGCTGTTCTTTGTCTCCTTCCCCTCGGTTGCTGAAGGGATTGTCGTAAAGCTGCTGGCCCCTTTGGGAAATTGGGTGTTGCGTTCTCCCTACTGTCTGGCCCTTTTGTTTTTGGGTACAGCGGCTTTGCTGGGACTGTTCAGCTGGCTGCTGATTCGAAGAGCACCGGTGAAGGACGCCGGATAAGGGCAAAATCCGCCTGATACAGCATAGAAAAAATGGCCCTGAAAAAAGACGGTTTTTCTTGAGGAGCCACCGTCAAGAAGCGAATAGCCGCTGAGAAGCAGTTGCTTTTCGGCGGATATCGTTTTATAATGAACCGAACGGCAAATCAAAACTTGTATCATTGGGGGAATCGAAGTGGCGCATTTTGGATTTTCTATGCTATGGTATTGGCTGGCCTATTTTGTTGTAACAGGCATTGGAATATGCCACACTCTTTTGAATATCACCGTATTTCATATGAAGTCGATGAAGGAAAGCAGCGGAATGGGCGAAGGATATGAAAAGACAAAGCCGTGGCATCCTTTATATAATATTATTGTATTCCCCCTGTTTGCATATTTTTATTTGAATGGGTGGGAAACGGTTACTTTAACAGATGCGCTGATAACCTCCTTGACCTGGGGAACGATAACCGTTGTCTTTGACGCAATTGGGTGGGTTTTGGTCAAACACCCATGGTCTATGACCTTCAAAGCGTTTTATGTTGACTATCAGCCCTGGATCACCTTGGTCTATATCACCATTTACGCCAGCCCGTTGATCGCTTACGGCGTTATGATTGCACGATAAGCGACCGCTTTCTGGCGGCTTTTCGCTTTGGCATTTCGGTGAAAAATCAGGCTGCCCAGACCAGCAGAAGACGGGTCAAGCACCAGGCAAGGGCGGCGCAGCAGGGAAAGGTGAACAGCCAGGCGGCCAGCATCTGGCCCACAACGCCGGTATCCACCGACCGGCGGGAGCGTGCGGCGGCGCAGCCGGCGAGAGCGGCGGTTTTGGTATGGGTGGTGCTCACCGGCAGGC
>CAJTQM010000042.1:323-8382 GCA_910578255.1 uncultured Oscillospiraceae bacterium | reverse complement strand
GTCGCTGCCGGTCAGGGAAAGGGCCGGCGCGGCGGCAGACAGCGCCTCGGCTACCGCCGTAGGTTCTATATCCAGCGCCTTGGCCAACTCGCCGACCGTCGGTTCCCTTCCCCACTCCACCGACAGCCGTTCCCGGGTCCGGGTCACCTTTAAAGACAGTTCCTTGAGCGTGCGGGACACTTTGACGGTTCCGCCGTCTCGGAACAGCCGGCGCATTTCCCCCAGAATCACCGGCACCGCGTAGGTGGAAAAGCGAACGCCCCTTTCGTGGTCGAAGGCGTCGGTGGCCTTCACAAGCCCCATGCACCCCGCCTGGAATAGATCCTCATATTCGATCCCCCTGCCTTTAAAGCGATGGGCGCAGGCATGGACAAGGCCCATATTCTGTTGGATCATCTCATCGCGTTCGGCAGTGACCGGCATTTTACTCTGCTCCTTTGGACAGAATCGTCTTTTCTAAAGTCACCGATGTTCCCCGGCCCACTCGGGAGCGAACCGTTACCTTATCCATAAAGGCCTCCATAACGGCGAACCCCAAGCCGGAGCGTTCCCCGGCCGGGCCGGTGGTATACAGCGGCTCCATCGCCTGCTTGACGTCTTCGATGCCGCAGCCTGTATCCCGAACCCGGATGACGATCCTGTTTTTTTCGAGAATTTTTGCGTGTATGTAAATCGTGCCGATTCCTTCCCGGTATCCGTGGACAATGGCGTTGGTCACCGCCTCGCTCACTGCCGTTTTCATATCCGCCAGTTCCTCTATGGTCGGATCCAGCGCCGCCGCAAAAGCGGACAGAGACGTCCGGGCAAAGGCCTCGTTGGCTGAACGGCTGGGAAAAGACAGCTTCATTTCGTTTAATACCTTCATATCCGCGCCTCCGTTTTTTCTGGGTTTGTCCCACTTTTGGGCGGCGAAGAATGGATCGACGCAATCCGGTCCAGACCCGCCAGCCGCATGACTTTTTTAATCGAGGGCGACGGATTGTGGATTTCCACCGCGCCATCCCATTCGCGTATCAGCCGGTAACGGCCCATGACCAGCCCGATGCCTGAACTGTCCATAAAGGTCACATCCCGAAAATCCAGAACCAGAACTTCCGGACGGACCCGTTTGAGCATTTCGTCAATTTCTTCCCGCAGGCGGCCCGCCCCGTGATGGTCGATCTCCCCAATCAGGCAGGCGGTCACTTGGGATTGCTCCGCATATAGCTTCAGCGGCATGTCCGCTCCTCCTTTATGTTTTTCTCTTTGATGCCCGGCAGCTTCTTCCTTTTGGGCAAAAAGAAGAGCCCTTATCCGGTTCATCTACCAGAATAAGGGCTCTTCTTTAAAAAATTTGTCACAATAAAACCGTTTGTCTGTTTTTATTTTCCGGCGAACCTTCTTTGCAGAATCGGCCGGATTTCCGCCGCCAGATACAAAGAGCCGCAGCAGAATAACGCCGTATCCTCATCCAGAACCGAGTCCGCCGCCTCTACCGCCGCCTCAAGCGTCTCGAACGCCCGGACATCCGGCGCCGTTTTTTCCAATTCCCGGGCCAGTTCCTTAGCAGGCAGCGCCCGGGGATTCTCCGGCGTAACGGCAAAAACCGCCTTGGCCTGCCGCCCAATCATCCTCGAGGCCGCCGCCCAGTCCTTATCGCGCAGCATCCCCATAATGACCAGCTTCTTTTTCTCTGTCAAGGCCATGGCCTTTTCCAGCGCCGCGCACCCCTGGGGATTGTGAGCGCCATCCAAAATGACCAGCGGTTCGACCGAAATCCGTTCCATCCGGGCGGGAAAGGTTACCTTTTCAATACCATTTGTAATATTTTCATCGGTTATTGTAAATCCATAGGGCTTTATGGCCTCGATTGCCGAAACCGCGGTCAGACAGTTGTAGATCTGATGCCGCCCCGCCAACGGCAACGAAAAATCCAATCCATTATACCGAAACTGGGATCCGAAAATACTTTCCGTATGAATTTCGACAGATTCTGCGTTGGGTAAAACCAAACGGTTGTCTTTTGCGGCACATTGCTTCATCATTTCTTCCAGCGCTTCCGGCTCCTGCCGGGGATAGGACACACAGACGCCGCCGGGCTTTAGAATCCCGCATTTTTCGAATGCGATCTGCTGTAAGGTGTCCCCCAGAATCTGGGTATGGTCATAACCGATGGCGCAGATGACCGACACCAGGCTTTTTTCAATCACATTGGTCGCGTCAAACCGGCCGCCCAGCCCCACTTCCAGACAGACCACATCGCATTTCTGCCTGGCGAACCAGAGCATTCCCAGGGCGGTGACCACCTCGAATTCCGCCGGAGCGATTCCCTGTTTTTCCATCGTTTTTACCGCCTCGGCAATCTGGCCGCAGAGTTCATCCAACTCCTTTTGCGGGATCATCTGCCCGTTGACCTGGATTCGCTCCCGGAAGGTCAGCACATAAGGAGAGACAAACATCCCGGTTCGATACCCCGCCTGCTGCAAAATTGACGCGCACATGGCGGTGGTAGAACCTTTTCCGTTGGTCCCGGCAATATGGATAAAGCGAAGCTTATCCTGCGGATTCCCCAAAAGTGCCAGCAGCGTTCGAATCCCCCGAAGACCCGGCTCTTTGGTAAAGCGCCGAAAGGAATGGATAAACGCTTCGCTTTGCTGATCATTCATCGCAATACCCCCTTAAAAAGGCAGGCGGATCCTGCCGAATCCGCCTGTTATCAACCATCTTTGCAAAATAGGATTTATTTGGAGAAAGCCGCTATGCTTTCCAGAATCTTTTCCAGCCGCGCCTTGTGCTTTTCCAGCTTGACCCTTTCGGCCTCGACCACATTCTGCGGCGCTTTTTCCAAAAAGCCCTGGCTGGACAGCTTCTGCTCTACCATGGCAATGTCCTTCTCGCAGACCTTGCGCTCCTTTTCCAGCCGCGCCAGTTCCTTTTGCTTATCCACCAACTCATCCAGCGGGATAAAAATTACCGCGCCGTCGGTAATCACCTGGACCGCGTCGGAGAAATCCTCCCCGGCCTGGGGGGCCATGCCCGAAACCTGCACGCCTGAGGCGGAGGCCAGCCGCTCGATAAACATTGCGCCGGACTCGAACACGTCGGTGTGCATGGTCTTGACAAACACCCGCGCCTTTTTGGAAGGCGGCACGTTCATTTCCGCCCGGCGGTTGCGGATGGCCTTGATCGCGCCCATGATCTTTTCAAAATCCTCTTCCTCTTTTTGGAAGCACAGATCCTTCCGATACTGAGGCCAGGAGGCGATCATGATGCTCTCGCAGTCGTTGGGAATCGCCTGCCAGATTTCCTCGGTGATAAACGGCATAATCGGATGCAGAAGCTTCAAACACTGGTTCATCACATAAACCAGCACCTGCTGGGCGCTTTTGGCCGATTCGCCGCCGGCCTGAATCCGGGATTTTGTCAGTTCGATATACCAGTCGCACAGCACATCCCAGATAAAATCGTACAGTTTCTGCACCGCGATGCCCAACTCGAATTTTTCCAGATTGTCGGTTACCTCGCGGATCAAGGTATTGAGTTTGCTTAACACCCACTTGTCCTCGGTCTGCAAAGAGGCGGGCAGCGCCGGACTGTCGATTTCCTCCGGCAGGTTCATCAGGATAAAACGGGTGGCATTCCAAAGCTTGTTGGCAAAATTCCGGCTGGCCTTGACCTTCTCCTCCACAAAGCGCATATCGTTGCCGGGGCTGTTGTTGGTGGCCAGGGTAAAGCGCAGCGCGTCGGCGCCGTATTCGTCAATGACCTTCAGCGGGTCGACGCCGTTGCCCAGGGATTTGGACATTTTTCGGCCCTGCGCGTCCCGGACGATGCCGTGGATAAACACCGTTTCAAACGGGGCTTTTCCCATGTGGGCCACGCCGGAAAAGATCATCCGCGCCACCCAGAAAAAGATGATGTCATAGCCGGTGACCAAAACGCTGGTGGGGTAAAAATACCGCAGTTCCTCGGTATCCTCAGGCCATCCTAAAGTCGAGAAGGGCCACAGCGCCGAAGAAAACCAGGTATCCAACGTATCCGGATCCTGCTTTAGCTGATGGCTGCCGCATTTGGGGCAGGTATCGGGCGCTTCTTTCGCCACAATCAACTCGCCGCAGTCCTGGCAGTACCACGCCGGAATCCGGTGGCCCCACCACAGCTGCCGGGAAATACACCAATCCCGGATATTTTCCATCCAGTGATAATAGATTTTGCTGAACCGGTCGGGGACAAATTTGGTCTCTCCCCGGCGCACCGCCTCAATGGCGGGACCGGCCAGCGGCTCCATCTTCACAAACCACTGCTTAGATACCCTCGGCTCCACCACCGTCGAACAACGATAACAGGAACCCACGTTGTGCTTGTGGTCCTCAATCTTGACCAAAAAGCCTTCCGCTTCCAGGTCGGCCACAATCTGCTTGCGGCACTCGTAGCGCTCCATCCCCTGATATTTGCCGCCGTTTTCGTTGATGGTGCCGTCTTCGTTCATCACGTTGATCACCGGCAGATTGTGCCGCAGGCCCACCTCGAAATCGTTGGGGTCGTGGGCCGGGGTGATTTTTACCACGCCGGTGCCGAAATCCATCTCCACGTAGCTGTCCGCCACAATGGGAATCTCCCGGCCCACCAGCGGCAGAATCACCGTTTTGCCCACTAAGTTTTTATACCGCTCATCCTCCGGATGGACCGCCAGCGCCGTATCGCCCAAAAGCGTCTCCGGGCGGGTAGTGGCAATCTCCAGGTAGCCGCTGACGTCGGACAGTGGGTAGCGGATATGCCAAAAATGGCCGTCGTGCTCTTCATATTCTACTTCCGCGTCGGAAATGGAGGTCCTGCAATGGGGACACCAGTTGATAATCCGTTCACCGCGGTAGATGAGACCTTTTTCGTACAGCCGGACAAAAACCTCCCGGACCGCGTTCGAGCAGCCCTCGTCCAGGGTAAACCGTTCACGCTCCCAATCGCAGGAGGAGCCCATCTTTTTTAGCTGCTCTACAATTCTGCCACTGTAGGTCCGCTTCCATTCCCAGGCCCGCTCTAAAAAGCCCTCCCGGCCCAGTTCTTCCTTGGACGTTCCCTCTTTGCGCATGGCCTCTACAATCTTTGCCTCGGTGGCAATCGAGGCGTGGTCGGTGCCCGGAAGCCACAGCGCCTCATACCCCTGCATCCGCTTAAACCGGATGATGCTGTCCTGCAAGGTGCAGTCCAGCGCGTGACCCAAATGCAGCTGCCCGGTGATGTTAGGCGGCGGCATCACAATGGTGTAAGGCTTCTTTTCGGGGTTCGGCTGCGCGTGAAAATACCGCTTTTCCTGCCAGAACCGATAGGTTCTGTCTTCCACCTGCCGGGGGTCATAGACCTTTTCCAACTCTTTTTTCATTTTTCTTTTCCTCCTTCCGCACCGTTTTGGCCATGTCGCGGCCTCGTCGGGTGCGTCTCATTGCCCATGTATAGGGCTTATCCGCTATTATAATCAAATTTTCGTAAAAAAGCAACGAAAAACTTCTGTGGTTCCTTGTCGCATATGCTAAAATAAAATGGACCAACCGAAAGAGGAGGTTCTATCATGGAAGAAAAAATCTATCAAACCCGGTGCGGACCGATTCATTACTGGATCAGCAAAAAGCCAGGCGATCCGGCGGCGCTGGTTTTTTTGCCCGGCTTGACCGCCGATCATCGCCTGTTTGACAAGCAGATCGAATACTTTCAAAAAAACTACAGCGTTTTTGTCTGGGACGCTCCGGGCCACGCCGCGTCGTGGCCTTTTGATCTGACCTTTACCCTCGCGGACAAAGCAAAATGGCTGGACGAAATTCTCGCGCGCGAGGGCATTTCTTCCCCTGTTATCGTCGGCCAGTCGATGGGCGGATATGTGGGGCAGGCTTATTCCCAGCTGTATCCGCAAAAACTCAAGGGCTTTGTTTCCATTGATTCGGCTCCGCTGCAAAGAAGCTATATCACTGCCGCCGAGCTGTGGCTTTTGAAAAGGATGGAGCCTGTGTATCGTTATTATCCGTGGAAAGCTCTTTTAAAATCTGGAACAAACGGCGTGTCCACCTCCGCCTACGGGCGTAGTTTGATGCGGGAGATGATGATGGTCTATGACCGGGACAAAAACCGGTACGCCCGGCTATCCGGCCATGGCTTTCGCATGCTGGCCGGCGCGATAGAAGAGGACCTCCCCTATCAAATCGTCTGTCCGGCGCTTTTGTTGTGCGGGGAAAAGGACCGTGCCGGCTCTTGTATCCGCTACAATAAGGCGTGGAATAAAAAAACCGGAATCCGTCTTGAGTGGATTCCCGGGGCCGGTCATAATGCCAATACGGACAGGCCCCAGATGGTAAACCTTCTCATCGAACGCTTTCTCGGGGCAATATAAAAGGAATTTTCTTCCTCAAATGCATTTTCCTATTGACATCCGTATCTGTATATAATATATTAACAGTTATACACAGATTCGCTAGGAGGTGATCGCTCTTTTGGATTGCAGTATCAGCCATACCAGCAGCCAGCCGATCTATGAACAGATCGTATCCCAGATCAAAAGCCAGATCCTCGCCGGCAAGCTTAAGGAGGGGGAAGCGCGGCCCTCTATCCGGGTGCTGGCCCGGGAACTGCGCATCAGCGTGATCACCACCAAGCGGGCCTACGACGAACTGGAGGCCCAGGGGCTTTTGCGGTCGGTAGCCGGCAAGGGAACCTTTGTGGCGGCGGCGAACCTGTCTTTTTTGCAGGAGGAACGTCTGCGGCAGATGGAGGAACTTTTGCAAAAGGCGGCGGACGCGGCCAAAGCTCACGGAATTTCTTTAGAGGAAATGGTACAGCTTTTAACTTTTATCTATCGGGGGGAATCATAATGGACGCGATTTTGCAGTTAAGCGGCCTGTGTAAAAAATACGAAGGCTTTTCGCTGGACAACGTCTCTTTTTCGCTGCCTTACGGCTGTATTATGGGGTTTGTCGGCGAAAACGGCGCGGGCAAATCCACCACCATCAAGGCGGTGTTAAACCTCATTCGCCGGGACCAGGGAGAAATTCAGGTGTTCGGCAAGGACAATATTCAAAACGAGTTGGAAATTAAAGAACAAATCGGCGTGGTGTTTGACTCGCTGAACCTGCCGGAGATGATCCGTCCGCTGGATGTGGGACGGATGATGAAGTCGGTCTACCGCCAGTGGGACGGCGCCAAGTACGACCAATACCTGGCACAGTTTCAGTTGCCGGCCAAAAAGCTTGTCAAGGACTTTTCCCGGGGCATGAAGATGAAGCTGGCCATCGCCGTGGCCCTGTCCCACAGCGCGCGGCTGCTTTTGCTGGACGAGGCCACCAGCGGGTTAGATCCCATTGTCCGGGACGAAATTCTGGACATTCTGCTGGAATTTATCCAGGATGAATCCTGCGGGGTGCTTTTTTCCTCCCACATCACCGGCGACCTGGAAAAAATCGCTGACTATGTGACCTTCATCCACCAGGGAAAAATCCTTCTTTCCGAGCCGAAAGACCTGCTGCTGGAAAAATACGGTGTGATTCGGTGTACCAAAGAAGAACTTGCCGCTTTGGATAAAAGTGCGGTGGTGGGGATGCGCCGGCACCAGTTCGGGGTGGAGGCCCTGGTGGAAAAGAAAAAAATCTCCGGCGTGTATACCATCGACAAAGCGTCGATTGAGGATATTATGCTGTTTATCGCAAGGGGGGAACATCAATGAAGGGTTTATTGTACAAGGATTTCTGCGTTTTAAAAAAGCAGGTGAAGATCCTCATCGTATTTGTGGTGTTTTACGCCATTTGGTCGGTTTTGGCGCAGATTCCTTCCATGATGGGCACGATGGTAATCATTTTAAGCATCATGTTGCCCATCTCCTCCATGTCCTACGACGAGACCGGCCAATGGTACCGCTATGCTTTCTCTCTGCCCGTTTCCCGGCGGACGCTGGTGCTGAGCAAATACATGCTGGGATTTTTAACAGCGCTGGGCGGACTTTTGGTCTGTGCCATCGGGAATCTGGTCATTCTTTCTCTCACCAACTGGGAAAACGCGCTGGAATCGTGGATTACCATCGGCGCATGTCTGGAGGTCGGGG
>CAJTQM010000042.1:0-248 GCA_910578255.1 uncultured Oscillospiraceae bacterium | reverse complement strand
TTCTGATTGTCGCCATCGCCGTAATTCCTTCCATGCTCATCGGATTACTGGCGGGGGCGCTGAAGGACAGCGGCATTCCCATGCCCGGCGAAGAGGTACTTCAGGCGATTTTGTACGCTTCCCCTCTTTTTACACTGGCAATTTTCTTGATTTCCTTCCGCATCTCGGTTGGAATCTGCAAAAAGAAAGAGTACTAAAAAGCACTTTCCAAACGCTCCCCTCAGGTTTTGGCGATGGCTGACCCGTCC
>CAJTQM010000041.1:8814-9023 GCA_910578255.1 uncultured Oscillospiraceae bacterium | reverse complement strand
GGGAGGAGATGATACAGGTGCAGACACAGGTACTGGGGATGTGCCACCATCAGAAGGCAACAATACAAGCGGAAAGCCCAGTATTTTAACAAACGAGGGTATTTTAATTGAGAAGTATTATTATCTTACAGAAGAAAATAAAAACGGAGTAGATCAAACTTATTTAGTACTAGTACTGGTAGATACCAACATTAAAGCGGGTTCTTCGG
>CAJTQM010000041.1:8388-8798 GCA_910578255.1 uncultured Oscillospiraceae bacterium | reverse complement strand
TGATTTTTATTTTTCTCTTTTGACAAGTAACTTCTATCCATTGTCCAGCAAGAATAATAACAAGAATGATAAAAACCAGATAAAAATTGGAGAAAGTATCGCTACTACGGCTGAGGTGCTCAGCGGAAAAGGCCCCAGTGCAGGAGATAAAAATCTTCGTTTTCAGGTGAAAGTTCCCTATGTTGGATGGGATAGATTGGGAAATGAGATATATTTCCGGATGTACTATGATTACAACAGTGAGCCAATAGCAATGGAAGGATATGAAATACGGGCGAATCTCAGTCAATTTGTTCCGCCCGAGCCGTCTGGGCCCAGCAACGACCCGGTAGAACCGGATCCCACCATCCCGGACCCGGCGACCCCCTACATCCTGGTGCAGAACTACAGCTACGGCGAAGGGGATGTGG
>CAJTQM010000041.1:0-8374 GCA_910578255.1 uncultured Oscillospiraceae bacterium | reverse complement strand
TTGCTTTGACCGTCAATTTCTACAACACCAGCGCCAACATCAACCTGGAAAACATCATCATGAAGGTGGAGCCTACCAACGGGCTTTCCATTACCGGCGCTTCCAACACCTACTACATCCCCAACTTGGGGGCCAAGGGGTCCATGACCAAGTCCATCCCCCTCAAGTGCCTGACCAGCGCTACGCCGGGGAGCGAGTCAGTACATATCACCTTTTCCTACGAATATGTGGCCAACGATACGCGAAATACTAAGAGTTCGGAGGAGACCATCTCCATCCCCATCGCCCAGACCGAGCGGTTTGAGGTAAGCCTGACCGAATTCCCCACCATGCTGTATCCGGGGGACAACACCAACGCGGTGATCAGCTATGTCAACAAGGGCCGGGCGGACATCTACAACCTGACGGCGACCATTGCCGGGAATATCGACGATCCCAACCAGATTCAGAATCTGGGCAACATCAAGGCGGGCGATTCGGGCAGCGCCAAGTTTTCCATCGCCTCCATGGAGGCGGGCGGCCAGGTATCCTGCGTGATCACCATCACCTATGAAAACGAAAAGGGCGACCTGTCCACCATCACCAAGGAGTTTACCTGCGAGGTATACGACAACAGCGGCGATTTTATCGATCCGGGGCTGGATCCGGGCATGGACCCCGGTATGATGCCGCCGGAGGAGGAAGCCGGCATGCGCTGGTGGCAGTGGACTCTGTTCAGCGCGGGCAGCCTGTCGGTAGGCGGTGTGTCCGGCCTGTGGATGTTCTTAAAAACCAAAATGAAGAGGGAAGAGGCGGACGATGAAGATATTTGATCAGATCACGATGTGTCTGCAAAACCTCTCCCGGCGAAAGGTTCGTACTACCCTGACCACTATGGGCGTGGTGGTGGGAACCTGCGCTATTGTGGTGATGATCTCGCTGGGCGTGGGCATGCAGGAAAGCCTGGAGGCCATGCTGGCCCAGATGGGTGATCTGACCAAAATCGAAATCTACAACTACAGCGGCCGGGGCGGTACGGGTAGTGAAGTTCCCAACCTGGACGACAGCGTCATCGAGCAGATTGCCGCTTATGATCATGTAGAGGTTGTCACCCCCATCGTTCAGGCGGACTGGGGCAAAATCAAAATCCGCTGCGGGGATTACGAGTATAACGACAGCATTTACGGCGTTTACCCCGAGGCGCTGGAAAAGCTGGGGTACGAGCTCTCCGAGGGGAAATTCCCCACGGGGAAGGAAAAGGAGATCGCCGTCTTGTTCGGTGAAAACGCCCCCTATAGCTTTAACGATACAAAAAATCCCGACGTGTGGTTCAGTCCCTATGATAACGAGGACCCGCCAGTAGATATTTTTAACGATACCTTTACCATCTCGGTAGGCAGGGAGGACGAGGAGGACAAAAGCGGCAAGGACCCGGAAAAGCACGATATGGTCATTACCGGACGCCTGGTAGGTGACTGGAACAAGGGCTACGAGACGGTTTACGGCGTGTTTTTGCCCATCGATAAATTATACGAACTGTATAAAGAATACGATTCGTATAATGGAATATCGTCCAGCTCCAGCACGGCGTTTAACCCGCGGAAAATCAACTACGATCACGCATACGTTAAGGTCACCGACATGGATTACGTGGATGAGGTAGAGACAAAGATCAAGGACCTGGGCTACGATACCTACAGCATGGAGACCATGAGAAAGCCGCTGCAGGAGCAGGTTAGAAACACGATGCTTTTGTTAGGCGGCCTGGGCGGTATTTCTCTTTTGGTGGCGGCCATGGGCATTACCAATACGATGGTTATGTCCATCTATGAACGGACCCGTGAAATCGGCATTATGAAGGTCCTGGGCTGCGTCATCGGCGATATCCGCACCATCTTTTTGATGGAGGCGGGCTTAATCGGCTTTGGCGGCGGCGTGATTGGCGTGATGTTGAGCTTTATCATCTCCGCTGTGCTCAATATCTTAGGCGGAGGCGGAAGCGTCGGCGGCATGATGGGCGGCGGATATTACGACGGCTCCGGCATGGCGACCCAGCTTTCGGTGATCCCTCCCTGGCTGGTGGCCTTGGCGCTGGTTTTTTCCACCCTGATCGGTCTGATTTCCGGATTTTCGCCGGCCAACCGGGCGGTTAAAATCAGCGCATTGGAAGCGATCAAGCACGAATAGGAACCTTTTCAATCAGACAAAAAACGGACGGCAAATGGGCTGTCCGTTTTTGCCGTTTTTCTTCGATAAAGAGAAAAAACAGGGAAGCGGCAGAAAATCTTTCCGGGATTTTCTATGAAATGTACCTAATTTACAATATGACGCTTGCGCCCGGCAGGAGAATTATGTATAATGTATATATTCTAGGCAGAAAAAATGGCTGTATGATCCTTTGGACTCGGGGCCGTTCTGTCTCGCCGCCTTTGAGGCGGTGTCGTCCATTCTGAAAGGAGCGTCAATATTTATGGCACAGTATACTGCTCAAAGCATTCGCAACATCGCACTGGCCGGGCACGGCAGCGCGGGCAAAACCTCGCTGGCAGAGGCTTTGCTGTTCAAGGCCGGCGCCACCGACCGGTTGGGGAAGGTACTGGATGCAAACACCGTGTGCGATTTTGATCCGGAGGAAATCAAGCGGCAGGTTTCTGTTTCCCTTGCGGTTGCTCCGTTAAATTGGAAGGATAAAAAGATCAACCTGATTGACACCCCCGGTTTGTTTGACTTTGCCGCCGGAATGTATGAGGGTGTACGCGCCGCCAACAACGTGTTGATTGCCCTGTCGGGCAAGTCGGGCGTTTCGGTGGGGACCGAGAAGGCTTACCGCATGGCGAAAAACGCCAAAAAGCCAACGATGTTCTGCGTGACAAAATTAGACCGCGACAACGCGGATTTTTATAAGGTGCTTGAACAGCTGAAATCGGTCTTCGGGCCAAGCGTCTGCCCGGTTATTGTGCCGGTTTACGAGAGCCGGGATGTGGTAGGCTACATCAACCTGATCGAGATGAAGGCCTACGCCTACGACGGCAAGGGCGCCGCCAATGAGGTGCCGATGCCCGGCACGGGCCATCGTGTGGAGGGACTCATCGGCGCCATCTCCGAGGCGGTTGCCGAAACGGATGAGGATTTGTTTGAAAAATATTTTTCCGGCGAGCAGTTTACGCCAGAGGAGATTTTAACCGGTATCAAAAAAGGCGTCCGGGACGGTTCCATTACCCCGGTGGTCTGCTGCTCGGCCTTTACGCTGGCCGGCGTTGACCTGGTGCTGGATATGATCTGCGAGTTGATGCCCTCTCCCGCCGAAGCGGTGGACGAGACCTGCACCGATTTAGACGGCAAGCCGGTGGAAATGGTCTGCTCCGACGACCAGCCTCTGGCGGCGTTTGTGTTTAAGACAATTGCCGACCCGTTTGTGGGAAAAATGTCTTATGTAAAGGTTTTGTCCGGCAAACTCACCTCTGATCAGACGCCAGTGAACACCACAACCGGCCAGCCGGAGCGGATGGGAAAAATCGTGTTTGTCAAGGGGAAAAAGCAGGAGGATACTTCCGTCATCTGCGCGGGAGATATCGGCGCGGTTACCAAGCTGGCCCAGACCAACACCGGCGATCTTTTGTGCGATGCGTCCCGTCCGTTAAAATGCAACCCGATGGAATTCCCGGCGCCTTGCCTTTCCATTGCGTTTAAGCCCAAAGCCAAGGGAGACGAGGGGAAAATCGCTCAGGCTTTGCAGCGGCTGATGGAGGAGGACCGTACCATCACCTATGAAAACAACGTCGAGACCAAACAGCAGGTGGTCACCGGTTTAGGTGAGCAGCATCTGGATGTATTGGTTTCCAAAATGAAGGCAAAATTCGGGGTGGATATTGTGATGGAGAATCCCCGGGTGCCCTACCGCGAGACCATCCGTAAAAAGGTGAAGGTTCAGGGCAAGCACAAAAAGCAGTCCGGCGGCCACGGCCAGTATGGCGACGTCTGGATTGAGTTTGAGCCCTGCGACAGCGAGGATATGGTTTTTGCCGAGAGCGTGTTCGGCGGCTCGGTGCCCAGAAACTTCTTCCCGGCGGTGGAAAAGGGTCTGCGGGACTGCATCAAAAAAGGCGTTCTGGCCGGGTATCCGGTAGTCGGTTTAAAGGCGATCTTAACCGACGGTTCCTACCATCCGGTGGACTCGTCGGAAATGTCCTTTAAAATGGCGGCTTCCATCGCGTATAAAGAAGGACTGCCGAAGGCCAGTCCCTGCATTTTAGAGCCGATCGGTTCCCTGAAAGCCTATGTGCCCGACGGCAATACCGGCGATTTGATGGGCGAATTAAATAAGCGCCGGGGCCGGGTGTTGGGTATGAATCCGGCGGAGGAAGGGCTTCAGGAGATCGTTGCGGAGGTCCCCATGAGCGAGATGCATGACTTTGCGACTTTGATCCGCTCTATGACCCAGGGGCGGGGATATTTTGCTTTGACCTTTGAAAGGTACGAGCAACTGCCCGCAAATCTGGAAGCGCAGGTCATCGAAGAAGCAAAAGCGCTGATGGACGAGTAATGTTTCGTATGATTTGGAGAGCGTTTCTGCTCCCAAAAAGTTTATAAAGGGGATGTCGAATATGCTTTTTGGCAAAAAACCAAAACCGCAGATTGCGCCTGAGGAACCAACGGCTCCAGTTCAGGAGCCGCTTCCTGAAGAAAAGCAGCCGCCTTCCCAGGAGGATCCTGTGGTTTCAGAAAGACCTGCAGAAGCAGAAGTATCGGGGCCGGAATCGGCTCACTTACAAGAAGATGTAGGAGAAGGTAATATGAACGAATCTGATCTGACGGCGTCGGTATCCAGAAACACGGTATTCAAGGGTGACATTTCCACCCAGGACAATTTGGACATTTACGGAACGGTGGAGGGCTCGATCGAAAGTTCGGCTGTCGTTCGCATTTATGGCACGGTACATGGCGACATTGCCTGCGGCGTGCTGGTAGCCAACGGCTCTGAAATTGTTGGAGGCATCGTGGCGGAAAAGTCGGTGGTCATCGGGAACGGCGCCAAGGTGAAGGGAGATATCCATGCGGTTTCGGTCAACATCAGCGGCCTGGTCGACGGCGATATCACCGCGACAGAAAGCGCCGTGATCGGCAGCGAGAGCCAGGTGACCGGCGATATTACCACCGCCGAGTTGGAAATGAGCAAAGGCGCTATGGTGAACGGCGGCCTGAAGATGGAAAAGCCCAAAAAGGTTGTTGCGGAAGAGCCGCAACCGGAAGTCCCTGCGGAAAAAGAGCCAGAGCCTTCTGCGGATGGGGAGGAATCCAGCGTTTTTCCCCTTGCGGTGATTGAGCCTATCCCGGGCGACGAAGGGGAAGATCCGGCGGATCCGCTTCTTTGATTTTGTAAATCTACGCTTCTGGTTTTCGCCTTTGGTGCAGACGGGTTTTGCCTGCGCCAAAGGCGATTTTGCGGTTTGGCGTATGAAATGGGACAAAAAAACATATATATTCTCAAAAAAGGAGGATATGGTATGTTCATGCTGTCTTTCCGTTTCAGCAAAAAAAAGGCGCTTCTTTTTTCAGGCGTTTTTCTGTTCGCCGTTCTGGCTGCGCTGTTTGGGGGAAAGCTGGTCGGATCCGTTCGGCAGGCGTCGTTGCAGTCCAAGGTGAAAACAGAAAAAATCGAAGGCGGTACCGAGGAGCAAAGGCAAAGTTTTCTCGGCTCCTTTGGCTGGCAGGTGGAAAAGGAGCCATCTACTGTGATGGAAATAAAAATACCGGAAGAATTCGACAAAGTATACGAAGAGTATAATAATTTACAAAAAACACAGCGGATGGATCTGTCGCCCTACAAGGGAAAACGGTGTAAAAAGTATCAGTATGCCGTTCTCAATTATCCGGACCGGCCGGATCATGTGGTCTGTACCCTGTTGACCTACAACGGCAGGATTGTGGGCGGCGACATCAGCGCTCTGGGAGACGACGGATTTACCCACGGCTTTGCGCGGCCTGTGTCCTAAAGCTGGATATAAAAAAGCCGGGATGCTATAATAGACTTGGGAAGGAATAAAAAAGGGGAGTGCTTTGCGTTTGGAGCGGGTGGACAAAATTTTGGCGTCGAGGACAGATTTTTCCCGAAAAGATGCGAAAAAACTCATCGCTCAGGGAAGGGTGCGGCTGAATGGGCGGCTGGTTTGCGCGCCGGACGAAAAGGTCGATCTGGAGGCGGACGTTCTGCAGCTGGACGGAAAGAGCCTGTTGCTTCAAAAGCATCTGTACCTGATGATGAACAAGCCCGCCGGCGTTTTAAGTGCCGCCCGGGACCCCAAGCAGCCCACCGTGCTGGATCTGCTCGGGGAAGAGTACCGCAGGACCGGTCTTTTTCCTGCGGGGCGCTTAGACAAAGATACGGAAGGCTTTGTACTGATAACCGACGACGGGGAATTTGCCCACCGGATTTTATCCCCTAAGCGGCATGTGCCCAAAACCTATCACGCCCGAATCGACGGCCCGGTGACCGACCAGATGGTCGAGGCTTTTGCCAGCGGCGTGGCCCTGGAGGACGGGACTTTGTGCAAGCCGGCGCAGCTTTGCGTGCTGGAGGACGGGGGAGAGCCGCTGTGCCAGGTGGTCCTGACCCAGGGGATGTATCATCAGGTAAAAAGGATGTTTCTGTCCTGCGGCCGCCGGGTCCTTTGGCTTAAGCGCACCGCCATCGGCGCTTTGCCTTTAGATAAAACGCTGGGTCCCGGCCAGGTCCGAAAAATTACTGACAAAGAAATCCTCCTGCTTTTGGGCAAAATATAGACGGCTTTTCAACAGTTTTGGGAACATTTTCTGGAAATTAGGTATTTTAGACAAAGTGATAAGAGAAAGTTTGGGTGTATAGGTACTTGCCATCAAGCTTGCTTTTTTGTTATCATAAGAGAAAGAAATTCGTCTAATTAATAAAGCTATCATATAGTTTTATATTTAGCGTTTAGGAGGTCAATGTATCATGGCAGGGTTATCTTTACGCAATATCTACAAAAAATATCCGGGGGGCGTTACCGCGGTAACCGACTTTACCCTGGAAATTGAAGACAAAGAATTTATCATTCTGGTCGGACCTTCCGGCTGTGGTAAATCCACCACTTTGAGAATGATCGCTGGCTTGGAAGAAATTTCCGAAGGCGAATTGTTTATCGGCGACAGACTGGTAAACGATGTTCCGCCGAAGGACAGAGACATCGCGATGGTGTTCCAGAACTACGCGCTGTATCCGCATATGACCGTATTTGACAACATGGCTTTCGGTTTGAAGCTGCGCAAAACCCCGAAAGAGGAAATTAAACGCCGCGTAGAAGAGGCGGCCCGCATTTTGGATATCTCTCACCTGCTCGACAGAAAGCCGAAGGCTTTGTCCGGCGGTCAGAGACAGCGTGTGGCGCTGGGCCGTGCAATCGTTCGTGAGCCGAAGGTCTTCCTGCTTGACGAGCCGCTGTCTAACCTGGACGCAAAGCTGCGTGCGCAGATGAGAACCGAGTTGAACAAGCTGCATAAGAGATTGGGTACCACCTTCATTTACGTAACCCATGACCAGGTTGAGGCTATGACCATGGGCGACCGGATCGTTGTTATGAAAGATGGCTTCATCCAGCAGGTTGATACACCGCAAAACCTGTACGACAACCCCGTAAACGTATTCGTAGCGGGCTTTATCGGATCTCCGCAAATGAACTTTATCAATGCGAAGCTGACTTCTAAAGACGGCAAGCTGGTAATTGAGTATGGCGATGCCAACAAGCCCTTTACCGTTGAGTTGCCGGATGCCAAAGCGAAACTGCCGGGTGTTGCCGATTATGTTGGCAAAGAGATCATGCTGGGCGTAAGACCGGAAGATCTGCACACCGAGGAGATCTTCATCAACGCCGCTACCACCGGTATCTTTGACTGCAAGGTTGACGTTACCGAAATGATGGGCGCTGAGACTCATCTGTATCTTGACTGCGCAGGCAATGCTCTGACCGCGAGAATCTCCAACCGTGTTACCGCACAGGCTGGCGAGCAGATCAAAATGGCGATGGATGTTAACAAAATCCATTTGTTCGATCAGGAAACAGAAAACGCACTGTTCTAATCGGAATTTTTGCAGGACCGATTCCTTTAAAGGAATCGGTCCTTTTTTGCATGAGAATCCTGACCCGGACAAAAAACAGGAAAGGGTCGGAAATGTAGGGCCTATAGAATCACATGGTTCCCCAAGGATTTAAAAGCTTATTCACATATTTTCTCCTTTTTTGTTGTAATATGACTATGATGGCAGATTTTTGCCGTCTATTTTGTCAGTTCCTGTAGAGAATCCCATGACTTTTCTGTGTAATAAGGTTGCAATAAACATTTTTTTTTTGTAAAATAAATGTGGTTGGCTGAATGACAACAG
>CAJTQM010000040.1 GCA_910578255.1 uncultured Oscillospiraceae bacterium | reverse complement strand
CCCCCCGCTGGCGGGAACAGGCGCACCGATATTCGGTCCGGCAGCGCTCTAAAATCTGCGGCTCAAAGCCCTCCAGTGCACGCCGGCAGATCTGCTCCGGCGAAGCGCTCTCTTCCAGCATCCTTGTCACCGAAGGAAGCGCCGCCACATTCTTTTCCAGCCGGCTGATCTCCTCCTCTTCCGCGCCGGGGAGCAGCTGGATTAAAAATCCGCCCGCCGCTTTTACGCTCAGATCTGGATTGACCAAAACGCCCAGCGCACAGACAGTCGGTATCTGCTCGCTGGCCGCAAAGTATTGGGTGATGTCCTCGGCGATCTCGCCGGAAACAATCGGAACCTGGCCCACATACGGCTCCCGCAGCCCCAGATCCTTTACCACCGAAAGATTGCCGTTTTTCCCTACAGCCCCGGCCACATCCAGCTTGCCCAAGCCGTTCAGCGGAATCTCCACCACCGGATTTTCCACGTCGCCCCGCACGTTTCCCAAGCCGTCAGTGACCGCGATCAAAAGGCCCGCCGGACCGCCGCCCTGCATCCGCAGTGTAATGGAGTGCTCCTCTTTTTTCAGCGCAACGCCCATCAAGGTTGCGGCGGTGAGCAGCCTGCCCAGCGCAGCAGTCACCGTTGCCGACGTTTTATGGATCTGTTCCGCCTTTGCGGCGATATCGGTAGAATCCACCGCCACACAGGTGATCCGTCCGCTTTTTGAAATGCTTTTTACCAAGGACGCCATCGGCTTATTCACTCCTTATTTTTTCCTGGCCGCGAAAATCCAGCGCTGACAATCGGGCTTTGGCGGCTCCATTGTGTCCTCTCCATATACCGCCAGCAGGTCAAACCCCGCTTCCTCCAGCCACCGGGACAATTTTTCTCGGGTATAGGCCCTTTCCCGGATGTATTCCTGCTCCCGGACGTAATGCTTCTTTTGCGCTGAGAAAAAGTCCAGCTGCATGGCAACCGTGCAGGTTTCTTCCTCAAAAAAATTCTGCCACGCGCAAAACAGATCGTCAAACTCGTAGATATAGCAACGGCCGCCCAATATTTCCCGGTGCTTATATGGCGTATTCACGTCAAATAAAAATAAGCCTCCCGGCGCCGTAAACAGGCTGACCTTTTGAAATGTCCGCCGGACCAGTTCCGGCTCGGTCAAATGGTTGATGCTGTCCAGAGCGCAGATGGTCGTATCCACCGTGCCGAACAAATCCAGCTGCGTCATGGGCTGGCACAGATACAAAACATCCCACTCCGGATGCTCCGCCGTCTTTTCCCGCGCCTGCAAAAGCATATCCTCCGAGGCATCCACCCCGATGACGTCGCAGCCGCGCCGGGCCAATTCAACCGACAGGCTCCCGGTCCCGCAGGCAAGATCCAGAAGAATCGGGCCGCTACTTCCGAACTTTTGGATCAGCTGTAAAAAATACTCCGCCCGTTTTGGATAGGATACATTTTTCGTCAATTCGTCGTAATAACGGGCAAACGCCTCGTAACCGTTCATTCGTCCTTCACCCGGTCGAACACGACCTGATATCCGTCACACCCGTAGCTTAGCGAACGGTTTACGCGGCTGATGGTCGCCGTGCTGGCCCCGGTGGTCTGGACAATCTCGCTGTAAACCTTATGGTCATGGAGCATCTTCGCCACCTGCAGCCGCTGAGACAATGCCTTTAGTTCCGGAACGGTACACAAATCCTCGAAGAAATGATAGCATTCCTCCATTGTTTCCAGGCATAAAACCGCTTTAAACAAATATTCCACATGCAGATTTTTTAATTTTTCATTCATACCCACAGGCCCCCTAGCTTTACACTTTACAATTTTAGAGTACAAAACTATCTTTTAGTTTAGCACAAGAAAGCCAAAAAGTAAACGGATTTTCCATTTTAATTTGTAAACATTTTCCTCTTTCCCGCAGCACCTTCCACCGAGTCGACGCACAAAAAAGCGGCGGAACCCAATCCGCCGCCTGAAAGCAAGGCGCTTTCCTATACGTCCAGCCGGACCAGATCCTCCCATCTTTCCCGCTTGACGATGATCCGGTCCGTATCTCCCCGGACCAATACGACCGGCGGATTCGGCACCCGATTGTAGTGGGAGGCCATCGAATAATTGTAGGCGCCGGTGGATAAAACCGCCACAATATCTCCCTTTTCCAGATGCTGCACCGGCAGATTTTCGCCGATCAGGTCCCCGCTTTCACAGCAATGACCGGCCAGCGTCACCCGCATGGTCTTTTCCTGATCCGCAAGGCCCACGTTCATGATCTGATATTCCGACTGATACAAGGCGTACCGGGGATTGTCGGTCATGCCGCCGTCCACCGAGACATAGGTGCGCACACCGGGAATTTCCTTGACCGAACCCACCGTATACAGCGTGATCCCCGCCGGGCCCACAATCGAACGCCCCGGCTCCAGCAAAATATATGGTGTTGGAAAATCCAGCAGCCGGCAGGTCTCGTGGATGGCCGATGAAACCTGTTCCATGTATTTTTCGTAGGATGGAGGATCGTTTTCCGGCGTGTAGCAGATCCCGTAGCCGCCGCCCAGATTCAGCTTTTGAAGCGTTATGCCGGTCTGCTGGCGGATCTGCGACAAAAAGCCGATCATAATCCGCGCGGCCAACAAAAACGGCTCTGTATCAAAAATCTGGGAGCCAATGTGGCAGTGCAGGCCGACCAGTTCCACATGAGAAAGACCCGCAGCCTTTTTTACCGCATTCATCGCCTCACCGGTTTCCAGAGCAAAGCCAAATTTTGAATCAATCTGCCCAGTGCGGATAAATTGATGGGTGTGGGCGTCTACCCCAGGCTTGATGCGAAAAAGAATTGGCTGGCGGACCCCCTTGGCGGCGGCCGGTCCAGCATTTCCAGCTCTTCCAGATTGTCCACAACCACCGTGCCGACGCCGTACTCCAGCGCCGCGATCAACTCCGGCTCGGTTTTGTTGTTTCCGTGAAAATAGATTTTTTCCGCCGGAAAACCGGCGCTGAACGCCGTATACAACTCCCCGCCGGAAACAACGTCCAGCCCCAGACCCTCCTGGTGGACGATCCGGCAGATTTCTTTACAGCAAAAAGCCTTGCTTGCATACAAGGCCAGACCGTTTCCGTCATAAAACTGCCGGATCGAATCCCGGTACATCCGGCAGTTTTCCCGGATCTGGGTCTCGCTCATCACATATAAAGGCGTGCCGTATTTTGCCGCCAAATCTAACGTGTCCAGCCTGTCTACGCACAAATGCCCCTGGGGGCCGACCTGTAAACAATCTGCTACAAACATTCCTCGCCCTTCTTTCGCTGTCTGACAGGAAGCTTTTCCTGCCATTGGCCTTCCAGCTGTCCTGAACGAACCGATTCCCGAAAAAGGCGGATCGCCTTTTCTGTTTCGTCATCGGCGCCCGACGCCTCTTCCACCGGATTATCATCCTTTTCCGGCTCCTGTCGGCAGGAAAGCTCCTCGACAATATCCCGAATCGCCTGCATCCCCTCCCCTGTTTCAGAGGAAACCGGCAAGATGGTAATCTGGCCCGCATAGGGAATCTCCGTCTGCAAAGCCGCCAGCCGCTCTTCCTGCTCCCGGCGGGAAAGCTTATCCATTTTGGTCAGGACGATCACGAACGGCATTTCGCACTCCACCAGATAGTCAATCATGGTCAGATCGTCCTTTGTGGGTGGATGGCGCATGTCAATCAGCTGGAACACCAGCGCAATATCCCGGTCGCTGGCCAGATAATCGCCGATTAAGCCGGACCAGCGGGCTTTTTCCTTCTTCGAAACCTTGGCATAGCCGTAGCCGGGCAGATCGGCAAAGCGCACATCCTCCAGCCGGAAAAAATTGATGGTGGTGGTCTTTCCCGGCATCGCGCTGACCCTCGCCAGCTGCTTACGGTTAAAAAGCTTATTGATCAGCGAGGATTTTCCCACATTGGAGCGGCCGGAGAAGGCAAATTCCGGCATTTCACAAGGGGGAATCTGGCTGAACAAGCCGTAGGACGCTTCGAACCGGACATTTTGAAAATTCATACCGTACTCCTTCAGCAGTCGATCACCGCCGGACTGCGTCGCTTATCCACCACAGGCGGCGGTACAAAATCCTGCGGCGACAAGGTTCTCGCAGGCTCCTCGCACGGCGCCACCAGCGCCGCCTTTAAAACCTGTTCGATACTCTCCGCCGGAACAAAGCTGATCGCCTCCCTCACCTCCTGGTCCAGTTCCGCCAAGTCCGGCAGGTTTTTCTGGGGGATAATCACCGTCTTCATGCCCGCGCGATAGGCGGCCATGGACTTTTCCTTCAGTCCGCCGATGGGCATCACCTTGCCCCGCAGGCTGATTTCCCCGGTCATCGCCACCTCACGCCGCACCGGAACGTTGGTCAGCGCGGATACCAGGGCCGTTACAATGGTCACACCGGCGGAAGGGCCGTCCTTGGGGGTGGCCCCTTCCGGGAAATGAATATGGATATCCTTGGTTTTATAAAAATCCGGGTCAATGCGGTACTGTTTTGCGATTCGCCGCACCAAACTCACCCCGATGCGGGCCGATTCCTTCATCACATCGCCTAACGAGCCGGTCAGTTCTATCTTACCAGAGCCTTCCAACACCGCAACCTCCGCCTGCAGCAGTTCCCCGCCTACCGACGTCCAAGCCAGACCGTTTACACAGCCCACCTCGTTAACGGCGCCGATGGTTTCCGGCAAAAACTTTTTAGGCCCGATCCAGTCAAGCAGCGTTTTTTCGGTAACAACCACCCGCTTTTTCTCTCCGGAAACGATCTGTTTGGCCGCTTTGCGGCACAAGCAGGCAATCTCCCGTTCCAACGTGCGCACGCCGGCTTCCCGGGTATAGTGGTCCAAAAGGCTGTAGATCGCCGTCTGGTCAATTTTGCAAAGACGCGCGGTCAACCCGTGGCGGTGTAGCTGTTTGGGAATCAGGTGCTCCTTTGCAATATGGAACTTTTCCTCCCGCGCATAGCTGGAAAGCTCGATTTTTTCCATACGGTCCAAAAGCGGAGCCGGGATCATCCCCGCGTCGTTGGCGGTGGTGATAAACAGCACCTGGCTCAGATCAAACGGCACCTCCACAAAATGGTCGCGGAAGGTATCGTTCTGCTCCGCGTCCAGCACCTCCAGCAATGCAGAAGAAGGGTCTCCCTTATAGTCGCCGCCCAGTTTATCCACCTCGTCCAGCAAGATCAGCGGATTCTTGCTTCCGGCCAACTTGATCGCGTTGATAATCCGGCCCGGCATTGCGCCGATATAGGTCTTGCGGTGGCCTCGGATATCCGATTCGTCCCGAACGCCGCCCAAAGAAATCCGCGCGTATTTGCGCCCCATGGATTTGGCAATAGACTTGGCGATGGAGGTTTTTCCCACGCCGGGCGGGCCCACCAAGCAGATGATCTGCCCTTTGATGTCCGGCGCCATTTTGCGCACCGCCAGCATTTCCAAAATCCGCTCCTTCACCTTGGCAAGCCCGTAATGATCCCGGTCCAGCTGCGCCTTGGCCTTGGCAATATCAATTTTGTCCTGGGTGGAGACATTCCACGGCAACTCTAAGCACAGGTCCAGATATCCGCGGATGACGCTGGATTCGTGGGAGTTGGGCGGCATTTTGGCAAGGCGGTTCGCCTCGCTGTAAAACTTCTCGGCTACCTCCTGCGGCAGGTTCAATTCGTCGATCCGGCGGCAATATTCCTCCGCCTCGTCCGCCACCGATTCCTCCTCGCCCAACTCCTCGGAGATCACCCGCAGCTGTTCGCGTAGATAATACTCCCGCTGGCTTTTGTCCATGGATTCGCGTACCTTGTCATAAATATCGTGCTCCAGGCTTAGGACTTCGTTTTCCCGTTCCATGGCCTGAGCCAACAGCCGCAGGCGCTTAGAGAGCACATCCTCTTCTAAAATGCGCTGCTTATCCGCTACCTTCAAAGGAAGATTGCTGGGAATAAATTCTGAAAGATACAAAGGATCGCTGCTGCCCATGACATTCATGAAAATTTCCTTGGGCATTTTGGGCATCTGATAGCAGAATTCCTCGAAGGAATCCTTCACAACGCGAAGCAGCGCTTCCTCCATGGCCTTGCTGCGGATGGCCGGCGTTTTCAGCGGCGCTTCCTCGGCCACAACGTTCCAAAACGGCTCCGTCTGGAGGATATGGTTGATCCGGGCACGGAATTTTCCCTCTACCAGAACCTTCAGTCCATCTTCGCCGGAACGGAGAATCTGACGGATCTCCGCCACAACGCCGGTCATATAAACGCCGTTTTCCTCTAACTCGTCCTTGCGGGCGTCCTTCTGGGCGGTCAGCAGAATTTGGTTTCCCTCTTTCATCGCAGCGTTCAGCGCCCGGATGGACTTTTCCCGGCCAACGTCGAAATGTAAAATCATCTTCGGGAACAGGACCAGTCCCCTCAGCGCCACCAACGGTATTTGGAATTGCTTTTGTTCAGACATTTTTTCACCTTCCCATCATAAGGGCCGCAACCATGCAAAATCTGCCGTTGTCCGCTGCGGACCGATTTTTTCCTCTATGCTTCCCATGTAAAGGTTGTTTTTCCAATTTGTCAAAAAGCAAAAGATTGCTTTGTTGAATTATACTAAAATCTTTTAAAAAAAGCAAGTCCACCCTTCTTTTGGCAAAGAAAGGTGGAATCAGCTTTTGTTTCCCCTCAGGAAACGGAATCCCGTCTTGTCCGCGGTTTTTTCGAGGCCGGCAGCGTCAGCGAAGTGGGCAAACGGTCCAAATCATAGGTGATATGCGGTCCGTCCTGCCCGTTTATACAATCCGCCGTAATCGTCAGCGTTTCGATGGTACAGTCCGAAGGCGCCGTAAACATCGCCTCTGACAAAACCGATTCCATAATGGACCGCAGGCCCCGGGCGCCGTTTTTGCGCTCGACCGCCAGCTTGGCAATGGCCCTTAATGCTTCCTGCTCAAAAATCAGCTGGATGCCGTCCATCTCAAACAGCTTTTGGTACTGCTTGACAATTGCGTTTTTCGGCTCCACCAAAATTCGAACCAGCGCCTCCTCATCCAAAGCCTTCAAGCCCGTGACCACCGGAATACGGCCCACCAATTCGGGGATTAAGCCGAATTTGACCAAATCCTCCGGCAGAATCTGTTCCAACAGAACATCCACGTCCTTTGCCTTCGGGTCAATAAACTCCGAGCCAAAGCCCAAAAGCGATTTCTGGTTGACCCGCTTTTCTATAATCTTATCAATCCCGTCGAAAGCGCCGCCGCAGATAAACAGGATGTTGGAGGTATCAATCTGGATAAACTCCTGCTGCGGGTGCTTTCTGCCGCCGGTGGGAGGGACATTGGAAACCGTCCCTTCCAAAATCTTCAGTAATGCCTGCTGCACCCCTTCCCCGCTGACGTCCCGCGTGATCGAAGGATTTTCGCTTTTTCTCGCGATTTTATCAATCTCATCGATATAGATGATGCCCCGTTCCGCCTTTTCGATGTCGTAATCGGCAGCCTGAATCAACCGCAGCAGGATATTTTCCACATCCTCGCCTACATAGCCCGCCTCGGTCAGGGTGGTGGCGTCGGTCACCGCAAAGGGGACCTTCAGGGTTTTAGCCAGCGTCTGGGCCAGCATAGTTTTGCCGGTTCCGGTAGGGCCAACCAGCAAAACGTTGCTCTTGTTCAGTTCCACATCCTCGTCGCTACCGAAAAAGATCCGCTTGTAGTGATTGTACACCGCCACCGAAAGCGACTTTTTGGCCGCATCCTGGCCAATGACATACTGGTCCAGCACCTCTTTAATCTGTGCCGGCTTGGGAACGGTGATGTCCGCCGGCTCCTCCCGGCTGGCTCTACGCCGGCCGGACAGTCCGTCTTCTTCTAAAATGCTGTTGCACAGCTGCACACATTCGTTGCAGATGCACACGCCGGTACCGGTTATCAGCTTATCCACCTTATCCTGCGTTTTTCCGCAAAACGAGCAGCGCAGCATTCTGGAACCGTCGTCGTTTTTCGCCATACGTTTCCTCCCCCTTTACACAGGTAAAAATTCGTGTGAAAGGACCGTTCCTCCCACACGAATTCAGAAAAACTATCGATTGGTGATTACCTTGTCAATCAGGCCGTACTCCATGGCCTCCTGAGCCGACATGAAATTGTCGCGCTCCGTATCCTGCTGGATGATTTCCAGCGGCTTGCCGGTATTCTCCGCCAGCATCTGATTGAGGTTTTTCTTAATCCGCAGGTAACGCTCCGCGTGGATCTTGATATCGGTAACCTGTCCCTGCATCCCACCCATCGGCTGATGGATCATAATCTCGCTGTTGGGCAGCGCCAGGCGCTTTCCCTTTGCGCCAGAGGACAGCAAAAACGCACCCATCGAAGCGGCCAGACCTATACAAATTGTAGAAACATCGCATTTAATATACTGCATGGTATCGTAAATCGCCAGACCTGCGGTCACCGACCCACCAGGGCTGTTGATATACAAACTGATATCCTTCTCCGGGTCCTGCCCCTCCAGATACAGAAGCTGTGCCACCACCAGACTGGCGCTGGCGTCGTTCACCTCTTCGCAGAGCATGACGATCCGGTCGTTGAGCAGCCGGGAAAAAATATCGTAGGAACGTTCGCCCCGGTTGGTCTGTTCGGCTACCATTGGTACGAGACTCATGATTGATTACCTCCATTCACAAATATGTAAGAGGAAAAAACATAAGAGCCTGCTAAAATCCAACGCCTATTCGGCGTCCTTGGGTTCTTCCGCTTTTTTCTTCGTGGTTCTCTTTTTGGCCGGCGCTTTTTTCTCTTCCGCTCCGTCCGCCTTTTCCTCGTCGGAAGCGGCTTTCTTCTTGGAAGCGGTCTTCTTTTTCTCCGGCGCGCCTTCGGTGACCTGCGCACTGGATTTGATCATGTCAATCGCTCTATTCACCGCAATATCCAGCTTGACGTCCTCCTCGGGAATCAATTCTTTGATTTTTTCGATTTCAATCGAATAGTTGGAGGACAGCCGCTCATATTCGGCGTTTAACTCTTCCTGGGTCGGCTCGATTTTCTCTAGCTTTACAATTTCCTCCAGCGCCAGACGGATCTTCACCTGCTTGAGGGCCTGCTCTTTATAGGTTTCTTTAAACGCTTCGATGGAAAAGCCGGTATACTTCATATACAGATCCAGATTCATCCCCTGAGACTGCAAACGATAGTCAAAATTCTGCAGCATCTCGTCGGTTTTTTGATCGACCATACACTGCGGAATCTCCGCTTCCATGCTCTCCACAATCTGGTCTACCAGCTGTTCCTCCACAGCGGTTTCTGCATCCTTCTCTGCCGCCTCGGTCAGCTTGGCGCGCAGATCCTTTTTTAACTCGTCCAGCGTATCGAATTCGCTTACGTCCTTGGCAAATTCATCGTCCAACTCCGGCAGTTCCTTTTCCTTCAACTCATGCAGCTTGCACTTGAATACCGCCGCCTTGCCTGCCAGTTCCTCTGCCTGATAATCTGTTGGGAAGGTTACGTTTATGTCAAATTCCTCGCCAATATTTTTCCCGACGATCTGCTCCTCAAAGCCCGGGATAAACTGGCCGGAACCCAGCTTCAGATCAAACTTTTCCCCTTTTCCGCCTTCGAAGGGAACGCCGTCGACAAACCCTTCAAAATCGATGATCGCATTGTCGCCATCCTTGGCGGCACGGCCCTCAACGGTGACCATTCTGCCGTTTCGCTCCCGCAGCTTGCCGATCTCCTCATCGACCTGCTCGTCGCTGACGCTGACCGGCGTTTTGGTCGCCTTTAAGCCCTTATATTCTTTTACCGTTACCTCCGGTCTTACCGTTACCTTCGCCGTAAAGGTAAAGCCCTCGGCCGAAACCTCGGTAATCTCAATTTCCGGACGGTCTACCGGGCTGATGCCCGATTCCTCTACCGCTTTGGTATAAGCCTCCGGGTACATATCGTTAACGGTATCCTCAAAAAAAACAGACTCGCCGTACAGTTTTTCGATAATGCTCTTAGGCGCTTTGCCCTTGCGGAAACCGGGAACGGTGATATTCTTCACGGTTTTTTTGTAGGTCTTGTCGATCCCTTTTTTGAATTCCTCCGCACCGACGGAAACCGTCAATTCATAGGTGTTGGTCTCCACTTTGTTGGCCGAAACAAGGCTCATGTAAACTTCCTCCTGTACTTTCCAGTCACAGGGCTGGATATAAGCCCCATGCCGAATGCAAATTAACTCTGTTATTATAGCATGTCAAAGCGGGTTTTGCCAAGAAAGAATTGTTACGAATTTGATAATTTTTTCCCTTTTGGCGTTTCCGCTAAAAAAGTGGGGATTTTTCCGCACTTTTTTGAATTTCCATAGGGCAAAAATGCAAAAAATCACTGGAAACCAATCGAAAATCAATTCCCTGATAGCTGCCGTTCCACGCGAAGGTACAGCCGCCGGCATGGATATGCCCGTAATACACCCGCCGGATCTTATATTCCAGCAACGTTTCCAAAATCGGTTGGTTGACCTCCCGGCCAAAAACCGGCGGATAGTGCAGAAAGACCAGCAGTTCCCCTCCGCTGTCAGCCGCCGCGTCCAGCGAAAGACGAAGGCGTCCTGCCTCCCGGGCCAAAATCTTTTCATCGTGGGCCTGCCCGTTTTCAAACAGCCAGCCGCGGGTGCCACAAAGTCGAAACCCCTCCGCGCAGACACAGCTATTATGGAGAAAAGAAACGCTTTCTAATCCATTGCGCTGGATAAATTGCTCCAATTTATTTTGGGTGGTCCACCAATAGTCATGATTGCCCTTTAAAAGCACCTTTTTTCCGGGCAGGCTGTGCAGAAACTGAAAATCCGGCAGCGCTTCGTCAAGATTCATCGCCCAAGAAATATCGCCCGGCAAAACGACCGTATCCTTTTGCCCCACAACGGCCCGCCAATTTTCCTCCAGCCTTTGCGCGTGGTTTTCCCATCCTTTAAAAATATTCATCGGCTTTTGGCAGCCGAAGGACAGGTGCGGATCGCCGATTACAAAAAGGCTCATCCAGGCGTTCCTCCTTTATTTGCGTCTTAAAAAAGCGGCGGGAAGGGTCTGCGCCTTTCCCGCCGCAGTCAATATAAAAACAGCTTTACAGGATCCGTTCTAATGCGCGGCTCATCTGATCTTTTAAAAAGCATTCGGTAAAGCGAACCGGTTTTTCCCGCAGACCGGACAGCTGTTTCGGCATGGGGCATCCGGAAATTCTCTCCAGCTTTTCGGCGATTTGGAATTCATCCAGGCCCGCCGTATCCTCCCCCAGGGCGGACAGCACCGAATGGGGAAACTTAAAGGGGCTT
>CAJTQM010000039.1:6695-11581 GCA_910578255.1 uncultured Oscillospiraceae bacterium | reverse complement strand
TCAGGTGTATACCGGCGTGGCCTTTTGCCGGGGCGGGCAGGTGTGCTCCTCTTTTGTCCAGTGTACCGAGGTGGACTTTTACCCGCTGGAAGAAGAGCGGATCCGCTGGTATCTGGCCAGCGGCGAGCCCTTTGACAAGGCGGGGGCTTACGGGATCCAGGGGCTGGGCAGCCTTTTTGTAAAAGAGATCCGCGGGGACTACTGCAATGTGGTGGGATTCCCGCTGGCCCGGGCCGTCCGGGAACTGGAGCGACTGATGAAAGAGGACTGGTAGGGCCTTTGCCCGGTGTAAAAAAGCGCTGTAAAAAGAAAAACGCACGCGAAGCCGTTTCGCGTGCGTTTTTTGTCCTGTAAAAAATCTCGGGATCTTATCGGTCCCATTTTTCGATGAGCGCTTTGATTTGGTCGGCGAATTTGGCCAGATCCTTGTTGGCGCCGCCGCGGTTGTGGCGGATAACCTCCAAAAGCTGCTGACCGATGGTCCAAAGCCGCTGGTAAACAGGGGAATCCTTGCCGGCGGACTTTTTCTTTTCCACAAAGGGGATGCCCGCCTGAACCAGGGCGTTGGCCGCCAAATCGTATACTTCGGTGTAATCCGGGGCGTGGGCGGAAAAGCCCGCCTGGCGCAGTGTCTCCCCAAAGCCGGTGGCTACCGCCGCCTCGCCGTGGACTAAGAAGACATGCTGGGGCTTGGGGGAATAGGTGTTGATCCACCGCAAAAGCGCCGTTCGGTCGGCGTGGGAGGAAAGGCCGTGCAACCGTTTGATTTTTGCCCGGACGGCGATTTCCTCGCCGAACAGCTTAACCCGGTCGATTCCATCCAGAAGGATGCGCCCAAGGCTGCCCGCCGCCTGAAAACCCACAAAAACGATGGTACATTCCGGCCGCCACAGGTTATGTTTCAGATGATGGCGGATTCGGCCGGCGTCACACATGCCGCTGGCAGATAGGATAACCTTGGGCGTAGGGTCCTGGTTGAGGAATTTGGATTCCTCAATGGTCTGGGTCAGGTGCAGTCCGTCAAACTTCAGGATATTGACCCCCTGCTGGGCCAGGGCGCTGGTTTCCTCGTCGGTATAGCCCCGCAGGTCGCCGCTGAAAATGTCGGTGGCCTCTCGGGCCAGGGGACTATCCACATAAACGGGGAAATCCGGCACCGACCGGACAAGATTTTTCTCCTTAATTTCCCGGATGTGGAACAGAATCTCTTGGGTTCGCCCTACCGCGAAGGCGGGGATGACCACGTTTCCGCCCCGGGACAGGGTCTCGTCGATCATATGGGCCAGTTCCTCGGTATAATCCTTTTCCTGCTGATGATCCCGGTCGCCGTAGGTGGTTTCCATCACCACATAGTCGGCGGAATCCAAATAGGTGGGGTCCCGGATAATCGGATGGTTGATATTGCCGATGTCGCCGGAAAAAACGATGGTCTTTTCCACGCCGTCCTCCCGCAGAGTCATCCGGATCATGGCGGAACCCAGCAGATGCCCGGCGTCGAAAAATTCCGCCGTCACGCCGGGGCAAACCTCAAAGGTCTGGTTGTAGTCGTAATACTGAAGCAAAGAAATGGCGCTTTCCGCGTCCGCCAGCGTGTATAAAGGTTCCAGCAGCGGCAGGCCGGCCCGGCGGCCCTTCTGGTTGCCCCAGGCGGCGTCGCTTTCCTGGATGTGGGCGCTGTCGCGCAGCATAACGGCCAAAAGCTGAGCGGTCAGCCGTGTGGCGATAATCGGCCCGGAATACCCCTGCTTTACCAGCAGCGGCAGGCGGCCTGAATGGTCGATGTGGGCGTGGGTTACCAGCACATAGTCGATGGAACCCGGCGAAAAAGGAAGAAGGCTGTTGTCTTTATCGCCGGCACCCTGCTGCAAACCACAGTCGATCAGAATGCGTTTTCCGCCGATTTCCAGGCAGTGACAGCTGCCGGTAACCGTTTTGTCCGCGCCGAAAAAAGAAAGTTTCATCTGTTACCCTCCCGCTTTTTTTAATAAAGGCGCGCTTTTCAAAAGCAGGACTGTCCCACCCAAGACATCCGTTTCTTTTGAAATTCGCCATTGATTCACCGCTGTTTTATGCTTTTTTACCAGCAAACACCGGCGATTTCTTTTTTAATCTAGTATAATTATAATACAAAATCGGCCGGTTGCCAATTTTTTTCTTTGCAATTTTGACAAAAAAGTTTCCCATTCTTTCTTCTTGACAAGCGCAAATCTGTATAGTAGAATAAAACCGCATAAAAAGTGTATCATTTGATACAAAAATGGGGAAACAAATGAAAATAGATCCGATGCTTCCAAAATACCAGGAGATCCTGCTGCAATGCTTTTTGTTCAGCGGCTTTGACAAAGAAGGGCTTTGCCGCCTTTTGTCCGGACGGGGAGAGGTGGCGGTATTCGCCGCCGGCGAGACGATTTTTTCCCCCGGCAGTTTCCGGCAGGCGGTGGGGATTTTTTTGCAGGGCCAGGCCCAGGCGGAAAAAAAAGCCGACGGACGCACCGTGGTGCTCAACCGGTTCAGGCCGCCGATGATGTTCGGCGCCGCCGCAGTGTTTCGGTCCGCGAAGGAATATGTGACCTGCGTAGTGGCAAAAACCCGGTGCCGGGTGCTGTTTTTAAGCGACCAGGAGTTGGATGCCATCTTTCAAGAGGATTTTTTGGCGGCCAGAAACTACATCTCGTTTTTATCCGAGCGAATCGCTTTTTTAAACCGCAAAATCGACAGCTTTACCAAAAACTCGGCGGAGGAAAAAATGGCCTTGTATCTGCATGACCGGTGCGCGGGCAGAAAGGGTCCGTTTTGGATCGACGGCTCGCCCACCCGTCTTTCCCGGGAGTTAAGCGTCAGCCGCGCTACCGTTTACCGGGCGCTGGACCGGTTTTGCCAGCTGGGCTATATCCGGCGGGAGGGCTCACGGCTGCAGATTCTCGACGTAGAAAGCCTTTTGGACTGGCGGGAGCCGGAAGAATAAGCTTTTGTTTGGAAAAGGGGGTATCCCCTTTTGATATAGGAAAAAAGGAGAAGAGAAAGCATGAAAAAAACAATCAAGGTATGGTCGTTTCTTTTGGCGACGCTGCTGATGGTCCTGCCGTTGGCCGGATGCGGCGGCACGGCATCCTCCCGGGACGAATCCTCCCAGCAGACACCGTCTTCCAGTCAGCCGGATGCGTCTTTGCCGGATGCGTCTTTGCCGGAGGCGGAGAAGACCCAGATCAATGTCATCGGCTTAAAGGGGCCCACCGCTTTGGGAATGCTGCAGGTGATGGAAAAGAATGAAGCGGGCGAGGCCGCCAACGATTATACGATTTCGCTGGCCGGCGCGCCGGACGAAATCACCGGCAAACTCATTAGCGGCGAGGTGGATATCGCCGCCGTCCCCACCAATCTGGCCTCGGTTTTATACAACAAAACCGAAGGCGGCGTAAAGCTTTTGGCACTCAACACCCTGGGCGTTTTGTACATGGTGACCAAAAATGAGCAAGTCGCTTCGGTGGCCGATTTAAAGGGCAAGACAGTCTACGCCACCGGCGAGGGCTCTACCCCCCAGTACGCGCTGGAATATATCCTGCGCCAGAACGGACTGGAGCCGGGCAGCGATGTGGAGATTGTTTATAAGTCGGAGCATTCGGAAATTTTGCCGCTGATGCTAAACGGCGAAGTGACGGTAGCGCTGCTGCCCCAGCCCTTTGTCACCCAGGCGCTGGCCAAGGACGAGGGCATCCAGGTGGCGCTGAACATGACCGAGGAATGGGACAAATGTGTAAACGGCCAAAGCCAGCTGACCATGGGCTGCGTTGTGGTCCGCACCGCGTTTTTAGAGGAAAACAAAGAGGCGGTGGACCGGTTTTTAGAGGAATACGCCGCTTCGGTGGAATTTGTCAACGGCCATGTGGAAGAGGCTGCCGCCCTGTCCGGAAAGTTTGAGGTCATCGCCCAGGAGGTGGCGGCCAAGGCCATCCCCGCCTGCAATATTGTCTTTTGGGAAGGTGAGCCGATGAAAAAGGCCGCCGAAGGATTTTTGAACGTTTTGTTCCAAGCGAACCCCCAGTCTGTTGGAGGAAAACTGCCGGATGAAGGATTCTACTACGAAAAATAAAATCGGGAAGAGATGGATCAAAGGCGGCGTTGTGGCGGTGCTGTGGCTTTTTTTGTGGCAGGCCGCCGCAAAGGCTGTGGGGCAGGAACTTCTGCTGGTATCCCCCCTGACGGTGTTTTACCGCCTAATACAGCTGGTGGGACAGCCTGTTTTCTGGCAGGCTGTCCTTTCTTCCTGCGGGCGGATTATGGCGGGTGTTTTGCTGGCGCTGGCGGCGGGGACCGTCCTGGCTGCGCTGATGAGTCGGTTTTCCTTTCTCTACGCGTTTTTCCGGCCCGCCCTGCAGGTGATCAAGGCCACGCCGGTTGCTTCCTTCATCATTCTGGCGCTGGTCTGGATCCGGTCGGGCGCTTTGGGCGCCTTCGCCGCTTTTTTGATGGTCCTGCCCATGGCGTGGGCCAATTTATACCAGGGGATCGGCGCAGTAGATCGGGATCTTTGGGAAATGGCGAAGGCGTATGATCTTTCGCCGGGCAAGAAGCTGCGGTATCTGTACCTGCCAAGCCTGCTTCCCTATTTCGCCGCCGCCTGCAGTGCCGGCATCGGCATCGGCTGGAAGGCGGGGGTCGCCGCCGAGGTGCTGGGCCTTCCCAAAAATTCCATTGGTAAAGCGTTGTACAACGCGAAAATTTATCTGGAAATGCCGGATCTTTTCTGCTGGACGGCGGTGATCATCCTGCTGAGCCTTTTTTTCGAAAAGCTGGCGGCGTATTTTCTGCGGGCAGTCACCGCGCGGCTGGCGAAAGGGGGAAAACCGGATGATCCAAATTGAAAACCTGCAAAAGGCCTATGGCGG
>CAJTQM010000039.1:0-6685 GCA_910578255.1 uncultured Oscillospiraceae bacterium | reverse complement strand
CTGGACCGTTTTTCCATGACCTTACCGGACAGCGGCGTCGTTTGTATCACCGGTGCGTCCGGCCGGGGAAAAACCACCCTGCTGCGGATTTTGTCCGGGCTGGAGCCGGCGGACGGCGGCAAAATTCTGGGGCTTGCCGGCCGGAAGATCGCCTATGTTTTTCAGGAGGACCGGCTGCTTCCCTGGGCCACGGCGGCCCAGAATATCCGGCTGGTTCAGCCCCAGGGCGGGGAGAATCCGCCGCCCGAGACGCTTTTGGCGCAGGCGGGGCTGGAGCCGGAGGTGGCCGGCCGGTATCCGGGGCAGCTTTCCGGCGGGCAGCGGCGGCGGGTGGCGTTTTTGCGCGGCGTCGCCTTTTTATCGGACGCGCCGGCCGGTATCCTGCTGCTGGACGAGCCGTTTAACGGATTAGACGGCGCGGCGGCCCAAAAACTCTGCGCGATGGTCGGCGCCCTTTCACCCGGGGTGCTGACCGTGCTGGTCAGCCACCAGACGGCGCCGCTGCGGGATTTGCAGGTTTCTTATTTTTCCATGGACGAAAGCGGATAGAAAAAAGCGGAGGGTATCTCTTTCCCTCCGCTTTTTGATGTTTTCCTATGAGATAAAAAAATGATAGACGAAATAGACGATCACCGGCATCAGGTAAACGACGGCG
The DNA here is from genome assembly GCA_910578255.1 of uncultured Oscillospiraceae bacterium. Lineage (GTDB taxonomy): Bacteria > Bacillota > Clostridia > Oscillospirales > Ruminococcaceae > UBA3818. The sequence goes on along the minus strand of CAJTQM010000039.1, from coordinate 6,030 downwards.
GCGGTGACGGCGGTGAGCAGCGAGAGACAAAGGACGGCCGGTTTTTCCAAAAACCGCAGGCGAAGTCCCCGACGGGAAAGAAGACGGCCACAAAGCAGAAGAAAGACCAGTCCGGCGGCGCTGAGAAGAAGCCCGGCGGTCAGCCCCGGAGGACGGTAGCGCAGTTCGATCTGGTTTTCCCCCTGGGAAAGGGGAACCGCCATCCAGCAGTCGAACACCCGCAGGATAGGGACCTTTTGACCGTTGATCCGGGCGGTATACCCTTCGTCGTAGGGCAGGGACAAAAACAGATATTCCCCCTCTTCCTGGGCGAGGGCTGTGCCGAAGACCCGGTTTTTGTCCGTCTGCATCCGGGCGGCGTGCACAGAAGAAAGCGTTTTTTCCAGCGCCGGATGGGAGACGCTGAACACGCCAAAGGAGCGGACCGACACATTTTTGTGTACCGTCAGGGTGACGCGGACCGGCTGGTTTTGCCCGACGGTCAGCTGGAATACGCCGTTTAGGCTTTGGGTGGGATACTCCTTTGCCAAAAGTTCCCCGTCCACATAGACAGAAAAGGCCTTGTAGTACGGCTCGGACAGGTTGTTTTTTAAAGAGTCAAAGCAGTCGAAATAATAGGTGCGGGTCTGGTCCGACGGAGGAAGCTGGTATTCGATGATCGAGTCGCCGGAGCCCTGGCGGGTGATGTTGTAAAAATCCCCGTCCCGGGAAATGGAGACGTTGTGCAAAAAGGTTGGAGTATGCTCCTGCACAAGGTTTTGGACATCGCCGGACAGGGTTTGCAGCAGCCCCTCACCCGCCCGGGGCCGGGCAGACAGGGGCACCGTTTCTTCGCCGGAAAGGTCCGCGCCGGTGATGAGCCCTAAGGGCAGAGAATATTCGTTTTGCGCGATGCAGTAAACGCCGTCCGCATAAAAAGGCGCGTCCGGCGCCGTTCCCTGCCGGTATATGGTGTATTTCTGGTTGAGCAGCGCGTCGCTGATCAAGGTTCCGCCCACCGAACTGACCTCCATCCAATAAGAAGAATAGCCCAGCTTGCGGATTCCGTGCATGTAGTCCTCCCGGGTCAGAGAGGTGTAATGGTTGAGGGTATTGTATCCCATGGCGCCGGTCAGATTGACGTCGTAATTTTTCCGGTTGTTTTTCACCCGGTAAAAGCTGTCGTCCGGGATCTGGTCTTCTAACATCACCGCGTCAATAAAGGAATGGTCGCTTTTGCTGGAAAAAAAGCAGGCGCCATAAAAGAGAGATTCGATCATAACCAGCGCGCCCAGACAAAGGGCCATCGGCCTCCAGGAAAAGGCCCGACGCCGATACAAAACCAGCGCCAGCCCCGCGCAGGCCGCCGCCGGCAGGAAGAAAAACAAAAAGGTCCGCAGAGACTGGTCGTTTCCCCACAAGGTGCGGGTGTAGACCGACAGGGTTTTGTGATGGTTTTGCAAAAGAGAAACGGCGGTAAAAGCCGTAAAAATTTCCAGCGCGAACAGCGCCGCCGTCATCAGCCGCCGAAAAGGCGGGGAAGAGCGGCGGACGGGACTCTCCGGCTCCCGCAAAAGCCCCGCCGCCAGACAAAGACCCAAAAATACCAGCATATATCCATACCGGCCGGGAAACGCCTGATAGCTGCCGGTATGCCAAATTTTGTTGATCGGTTCAATCACCGTTGGAATGAGCATCAAAAGAAAAAGCAGCAGCAGGTACAACTCCCGGGGGCGGTCCATCTCTTGGTTGATGCAGCGGACGGTTTGAAGGATAAAGGCCGGCAAAATGATGGCGCTGCACAAAAGGAGCATACCGATGGTGCTGAAGGGGGTAAAAAAGCTGCCGCTGCTAAGACTTTTGAACAGATTTCCGCCTCGAGCCGACTGAAGGTACTCCAGCAGAGCGGGCAGCCAGACGACGGCGGATAAAAGCGCCGCGCCAATAGTACCGGCAGCCAGCTGCACCGTCCGCTGCCCGCGGTTTTTGGCCGGCGCAAAAAATAAGATCCAAAGCCCGGCCGCCAGAATCAAAAACAGGACCAGCATATAGCTAAGGTAAAAGTTCACGGTGATCATGGCCGCCAGGCAAAGCCCATACGGGACAAAGGAGCCGGTTTTTTCCAGCCGCAAAAGGGACAGCAAAAATAAAGGGAAGAGATACATCTCGTCCAGCCAGACCACATTTTGGTAAAACAGCATGGTATAGCCGCAAAAGCTGTAGCCCACCGACAGAAGAAAACCGAAAACCGAACGAAGCCGGGGAAACGCCCGGTCGAAAAAGACCGACGCGCAGCCGGCGCAGGTCATCATTTTAAAAAGGACCAAAAGATTTGCAAAGCGCAGCATCTGCCATTTTTCCACAAAGATGACCAAAAAGGAAAAAGGGCTGGAGATGAAAAATAAAAACACACCCCAGAAATTCATCCCGCCGGCGTTTTGCAGATTGAGAAAAAGGCTTCCCTTTCCGGCGAGAATGTCCTTGAATTCGCATAAAAGCGGGACGACCTGCTGGTTCATATCGCACCAGGAAACGGTATTTTCTCCAAAAGGGAACAGACCCAATATTTCATACAAAGCGAGCAGAAGTCCGCCGGTTGCCAAAGCTGCCGCAGAATGTTTGAGGACTTTTTTCATACCAGCTTTCTCTCCCATCAAATTTGATACTTTTTTACTATAAAGGCAAGAGCGGCAAAAGGCAAGTCCTTCGCCCGAAACCGCAAAAAAATAAAATGCAAGAAAGGTTTATCCAGAAACAAAACTCCTTGACAAGGCAGTTTGTTTCCGATAATATATGGTTTGTTGGGTTACCTGTATAAATTCATAATTGGATGAATGTTTCTACCAGCTACCGGAAATAGTTGACTATAGGCGGCGCCCGAAAAGGGACGGTCTATCCTTTTTTCGGGCAGCTGGTTTTTTATTGTTTGCCGGATGTTTTATCCGGCCGGTAAGGCGCCTTTTATAAGGAGAAAGGAAGCGAGAGGTATGCAGTGTAATGTGGTGATTGTGGGAGCGGGTCCCGCCGGAATTTTTACGGCGCTGGAGTTGGTGCGCAAAAAAAGCCGCCAAAAAATTGTCATGGTGGAAAAAGGACAGCCGGTTGGGCAGCGCCGCTGCCCCAAAAACAGCACGGGGCAGTGCGTACACTGCAAGCCTTATTGCCACATCACCACCGGATTTTCCGGCGCGGGCGCTTTTTCGGACGGCAAACTCTCTTTAAGCTGTGAAGTTGGCGGGGAACTGCCTGCGCTAATCGGCGAGCAGCTGGCCCAAAAGACCATTGAATATACCGACGGTATCTATCTGGAATTCGGCGCGGACGAGCATGTGGAGGGAATCGGCGATTCGCAAAAGGTCAAAGAAATCCGGTCCCGGGCCATTCAGGCGGGGCTAAAGCTGGTGGACTGCCCCATCCGCCATCTGGGCACCGAAAAGGCCCAGCAGATTTATTTGGCCATCCAGGAATATTTGCTGGCAAACGGGGTAGAGATCCTGTTCGGCTGGAACTGCGCCGATTTGCTGCTGGAAAAGGGAGAGTGCCGCGGTGTACAGCTGCAAAAGGCGGGCGAGCCCGCCCGGACGATGGAGATTTTGGCGGATACCACCATCATTGCCGCCGGCCGCCGGGGCGCCGATTGGCTGGAGCGGCGCTGCGCCGAGCACGGCATCGCCCACGAGCCGGGAACGGTGGATATCGGCGTGAGAGTCGAGGTCCGAAACGAGATTATGGAGGACGTGAACAACGTTTTATACGAGTCGAAGCTGATCGGCTATCCGCAGCCGTTTAAAAATAAGGTGCGCACCTTCTGTCAGAATCCCGGCGGCTTTGTCAGCCAGGAAAACTACGACGATGACCTGGCGGTGGTCAACGGCCATTCCTACAAAAATCATAAATCCGACAACACCAATCTGGCGATTTTGTGCTCCCACCATTTTACCGAGCCGTTTAACCAGCCCATTGCCTACGCCCAGAAAATAGGGGAGTTGACCAACATGCTGGGCGCCGGGCGGATTCTGGTCCAGCGTTTCGGCGATATTTTAGACGGCAAGCGCACCTGGCAGAAGGAACTGGCCCGTTCCAATGTGCGGCCCACCCTGCCGGACGCGGTGGCCGGGGACATCACCGCCGCCATGCCCTACCGGGCGATGATCAACATCATCGGCTTTATTCAGGCGGTGGACCATGTGGTGCCAGGCTTTGCCTCGGTCGAAACACTTTTGTATTCGCCGGAGTTAAAGTTTTACAGCAACCGGGTAAAAATGGACCAGAATTTCGACACCAGCGTACCGGGCCTGCACTGTCTGGGCGACGCCAGCGGCTGGACCCGCGGGCTGATGATGGCCTCGGTGATGGGAGTGCTGATGGGGCGCCGGCTGCTGGAAAAGGAAGAAGACGCAGGGGAATAATGCTTCCTTTGCCAAAAAAGCGCCGCTTTTTTGGCGGTCGCCTTTTCATTTGTGGAAAAACTGGTATAATAGAAAAAAGACAAAAACGCTTAAGGGGAAAAGGAGGAAAATCTATGGACTTTAAGATCAGCATTATTGAGGGCCAGCCGGTTTGGGATGCGCTGCCGGTGGGGAAAATCATCCACTATCCACTGGAAAAAAGGGATTATCGCCCTTTTGCGCAGGCGCGCATCTGCGTCAATCAGACCGATCTTTTTTTGCGGATGTGGGCGTTTGAAACCCGGCCTTCTCCCCAAAGCGTGCTGATTGCGCGGCTGAACTTCGACCCGGCCCACGCCGAAGCCTATCTGGAGATGACGGTGGACAGCGTTGGCGGAATGGGCTGCTTTGTACAATCGGGAAAGGAACGGACTCCCCTTGCGTTATACGGCGTTTTGCCCCAGCTGCACAGCTACCGAGGCGAGGATCTGGAGGGGGAATACTGGGGAGTTGTGGTACAGCTTCCCCGGGCCGCCGTACAAAAGATCTACAACGAGGACCCCATCCGGCCGGGCTGTGAGATTCGGGGAAACCTGTACAAGCGGGACGACGCCCCCGGCAGCCGGCATATGGGCAGTTTGTTCCCTGCGGATTTAGAGAAAGAGGATCCCTTTGGGCCGGCCAGCTTTGGCCCGATGATTTTTGTCCATTACTGATGTTACCGGTGAAAGGGGAAAAAAGATGGATACCAAAGAACAGATCCAGATCAACCGCGATTTCTGCAAAAGCCCTTTTGGAGAGGAGCGGGAGCCCTCCGACCAGCAAAAGCGTCTGCCGCAGCCGCCCTTGTGCAAGCCGGCCCAGTCCCAGGAACGGATCCCTCTGGACCGGGATTTTCGCTCGGTGATTACCCAGCCGGACTTTCTGACGGTTTTGCAGCAGCGAACAAGCCAGCGCTTTTACAAGGATGCGCCCATGAGCCAAAAGCAGCTTTCCTTTTTGCTTTGGGCGACCCAGGGGGTCAAGTCCATCCGGGGCAATCATTACGCCACCCTGCGGACCGTGCCCTCCGGCGGCGCGCGCCATGCCTTTGAAACCTATCTGGCCGTAAGACTGGTGGATGGCCTTGCCCCCGGCGTGTATCACTACCTGCCGCTGGGGCACGCGCTGGAGCCGGTGGGACCTTTGGAAAATCCAAAGGAGCAGATCATCGCCGCCATGGACGGACAGGGCTGGACGGGCGGCTGCGCCGTGGCTTTTTTCTACAGCTTTGTGCCCTATCGGGCCGAATGGCGCTACAGCGCCAGCGCCCATCGGGTAGCGCTGCTGGACGCGGGCCATGTGGTGCAGAACCTGTACCTGGCCTGCGAGGCGATAGGCTGCGGCACCTGCGCGGTGGCGGCCATCGACCAGAAGGCGGCGGACAGTCTTTGCCGGTTGGACGGCCAAGAGGAATTCATCGTTTACGCCGCGCCGGTGGGCCTTTCGGATCCGCAGAAAAACACCGAGGGCAACCGGCAGATGTATGCCCAGACCATCCTGGAAAGCAATGTGGTAAAGCCCTTGGAAAAATAAAAAAAGGCCGCCTGTAAAAGGCGGCTTTTTTTGCGCGTTGGAAAAGGCAACCACCGGCTGTGCCGGTGGATAAAAAGCTTAAGCTATG
>CAJTQM010000038.1:538-11915 GCA_910578255.1 uncultured Oscillospiraceae bacterium | reverse complement strand
ACGCAGGAAGTATCGGCAACATGGACGCCGACAGCCAAAATCTTTTGGAAAAAGCGGATTTCAGGGCGTCTATGCAGGGCGCCAACTGATCTATCACCGCTTCTCCGGCTTCATGTTCTTTGCTTCCTACCTAGCAGAAATCTATTCGATTAGGAGGAATGAAAAATGACAGAAAAAGCGTTGGAGTTGTTAAAAAAAAGAAATTTTTCTCAGCTTAAAACCCTGTTGAGCGAAATGAATCCGGTTGATATCGCCGGAATCTTAGAGGAAATACCGCAGGAAAACCTGCTTTTGATCTACCGCCTTCTTCCAAAGGAGTTGGCAGCGGAAGCGTTCGCTGAAATGGACAACGACCTTCAGGAAATTTTGATCCAGGCCTTTAGCGATCGGGAGTTGCAGGAGGTACTGGAGGAATTATACCTCGACGACACGGTGGATATGATTGAGGAGATGCCCGCCAACGTGGTCAAGCGAATTCTGCGGCAGACAAGTTCTGAGGTTCGCAAAGAAATCAACGAAATTCTCCATTACCCGGAGGACAGTGCCGGCAGCATTATGACCATCGAATACGTCGACTTAAAAAAGACAATGACGGTTGAAGAAGCGTTTTCTCGTATCCGCGCCACCGGGGTCGACAAGGAAACCATCTACACCTGCTATGTGATCAATGCAGACAGGCGGCTGGAAGGGCTTGTCACGGTAAAGGATCTGCTGCTGGCCCCCCAAACGGTGGTTATCGGCGATATTATGCAGACGCATGTCATCGCCGCCTCGACGTTGGACGACAAAGAAAAGGTTGCCAAGCAGCTGCAAAAATACGATTTTCTCGCCTTGCCGGTGGTGGATCAGGAAAACCGCCTGGTCGGCATCGTCACCTTCGACGACGCCATGGATGTTTTGCAGCAGGAGAATACCGAGGATATTGAAAAAATGGCTGCGATCACCCCTACGGGAAAGCCCTATTTAAAAACCACCGTGATGGACATTTGGAAAAAGCGGGTCCCGTGGCTGCTTTTGTTAATGGTATCCGCCACTTTCACAGGAAAGATTATCCAGATTTATGAGAGCGCTCTGGCGGCTCAGGTCCTTCTCACCGCTTTTATTCCCATGCTGATGGATACCGGCGGAAACGCCGGCAGCCAGGCTTCGGTCACCATCATCCGCGGCCTTTCCCTGGGGGAAATTCAATGGACCGACCTTTTTCCAATCATTTGGAAGGAAACCCGCGTCGCCATTCTTTGTGGACTGACCCTGTCTGCCGCCAATTTTGCTAAAATGATGCTTTTGGACCGGGTGGCGCTTCCCGTCGCGCTGATTGTGTGTCTAACGTTGGTCATCACAGTAACCATCGCCAAAATCACCGGCTGTACGCTTCCGATTTTCGCAAAGCGTATCGGATTTGATCCGGCGGTGATGGCAAGCCCTTTTATCACCACCATTGTAGATGCGCTTTCCTTAATCGTTTACTTTAATATCGCCTCGATCCTGCTGCATTTGGCATAAGAAGGATCATTCCCTCCGTATGGTTATTGGTGCACGGCACAAATCCGCCTTTTCCACCGCCTGTCCTCTTTCGGTTTGATTGTAAAGTCTTGTTTACCAAAATATACTTGTATCAATTTTCGTCGTTTGCGTTTATACTGAAAAGCAGGAACTAAAGCGGAAAGGATGCTAATGCTGTGGAAATTTGTGTGTTACATACGAGGTGGAAATCTGAAGAAGAAAAGGACTTTCAGTATGGTTATGCGCTGCTGGAACAGTCCTGCCAATGCAAGCAGGAATACGCCATTCGCTGCTTTTCCGAAGGCGCAAGGAATGAGGATGCCCTTTGCTGGGTTCATCCGCGATTGGCAAACACCTTTGAAAAAGCCTATGCCATTCTTTACGATCTTGCCGCAAAACACGTTTTTCCCATCCATTTAGAGGACGTGTTAAGCGATATGGAATGGTAAGCCTTGAAAGAGGACGGAAAAAATGCTATGATAACGGCAGGTCTATTTCTATTTTAGAGTTTACTCTTTACAAATTGACAGCAAGGAGGACGCGATTGTGAAACGGTATCAGACAGAAATGGAAACGATCTCGGTGAATGAAGCCGCCCAAAAGCTTTCGCAGGATCCGCAAGCTTTTTTTACAGAGGAAGAGGATGCGTTTGACCGTAAAATTCAAAAGGTCTGCGATTATGTAATTGAAAGGCGGGCGACGATTATCCTTCTGGCCGGGCCATCTTCATCCGGAAAAACAACAACGTCAAAAAAACTGCTTTCCCACCTGCGGGCCCGTGGAAAAAACGCCGAGCGGATTTCTCTGGATAATTTTTACCGTTCCAGAAACGAACTTCCCACCTGGGAAGACGGAAGCTTAAATTTTGAAACCATCGAAGGACTGGATATCGCGTATTTCCAGCAGCTGATGCAGCAGCTGTGGGAGAAAAGAGAAGCGAATTTTCCTCTTTTTGATTTTCACAAGGGCTGCCGGCGCGAAAAAACTTTCCATGTCTCTTATGCTCCCGATTCTTATCTGATTTTTGAGGGACTGCACGCTTTAAACCCGCTTTTCTTTTCGGCGATGGGCAGTCAGCGGTGTATTGGCATTTATGTCAGCGTACATAGCGACTTTGTTTTATCGGACCACGGGATTCTTCTTTCCGGCAGGCAGCTTCGCCTGACGAGAAGAATCATCCGCGACCAGATTGCCCGGGGCTCCACGGCGGACGATACAATCGCCATGTGGGATAAGGTTCTTCGGGGCGAAGAGTTATACATCCGCCCATACCGATCTTCGGCCGATATTCATATCAACACGACCCATGGTTTTGAACCGTTTTTGTACCGCGATAAAATCAAGGCTGCGTTGGTTGATTATCCGGCGGATGCTCCCTCTCAGGAAATGGTAAAAGAACTTCGCGCGGGATACGATCCGTTTGCCTCCTGCGACAGCCGCTATCTAAGCGCCGATTCTTTAATACGCGAATTTTATAAAGAACCTGAAAACGACTGATAAAAGCAATATAAAAGCCTGACGGAAATACCGTCAGGCTTTTATATTGCTTTTATTGAAACGAAAAATCTTCAAAAGTGACCCCAAAATCCCGATCGGGAATGACAAGGGTTTTCAGCGTTCCCGATGAAGCGTCAATCACAGCGGCAAAAGAATCCTCCTTGCCGGTCAACACACCTGTTGCCTTTAGAGCGGATCCGTCTAACTCCAGCTGAATCTTTTCGCCCTGACAAAGCAGGCCGACAGCCTCGGTCAGCAGCTGCCCTACCGCCGCCTGAGGCAAAGACCCGGGTCGGTAGCTGCCGGTCAGCCCCCGATAGGAAATCGTAACCAGGTCTGTCTCAAAAAGCATGGACATCCCTTCCAGAGGCTTTGGCCCTTGAAATTCCAGGTGAAAGCGATTTTCTGCTTCTTTCGAAAACAGGGTCGATATGGATAAGCCATCATATTCTATAATGGCTTTTGCCTTAAAGGGCTGTGCCAGTTGGGAGGGAAGCTGTAAAGGAGCCGCCTTTGTTTTGCATCCCGGCAAAAACAGAAGAAAAACAGCTGTAAACAGGCAAAAAAGCAGACGGCCTTTCATAAATGGCACCTTCTTAAAAAGAAATCACAGGCCATGTTTGACAAAGATTTCCGCTAGATCTTCCAAAAGATCGCTGGGCAGCATACTGTACTGGGATTGTCTCACCGCGCAAAGATCCGCCGCCCGGCCGTGCAAATATACCGCACAGACAGCGCTTTTTATGGGCGGAATCGACTGCGCGCAAAAACCCGCGATCATTCCGGCTAAAAGATCGCCGCTTCCGCCTTTTGCCAGGCCGGCATTGCCGGTTTGATTGACAAAAAAGGTTCCGCCGGGTTCGAAAATCGTCGTCACGCTATCTTTCAACACAACGATTACGCCAAATTCTTTTACAAAACGCTTTAAGATCTCCATGCGATTTTCCCGCAGTTCGTCTGTGGAAATTGCCAAAAGCCGAGCCATCTCCCCCATATGCGGTGTTAAAACGACCGGCCCTTTCGCCTGATGTAACATTTCTATGCGGCCGGACAGGTTGTTTATGCCATCGGCGTCGATTACCACCGGGCAGGAGGCGCAGCAGAGTATTTTTTCCAATAGGTCCGACAGCTCATCTTTTCTTCCGATTCCACAACCAATCAGGCAGGCGCTTGTTTTTTTCAGCACCTTTTCAATTTCAGCGCTGTTTTCTAAGCTTATCAGGCCGTCATCGTCGGTTTGTAGGGGAAGCGTCATCGCCTCAGGAAGCCGCGATATCAAAGACGGCAAAACGGCAGCTGGAGACGCCGCCGTCAAAAGTCCCACACCTACCCGAGCCGCGCCCATAGCGGACAGCACTGCCGCTCCTGGCAGTCTGGTGCTTCCACAAAGATTCAATAAGTGCCCGTAATACCCTTTATGCGAATCGGCCGGACGTTTTTTCAAAACAGAAAAAACCTCCTCCTCTTCCACCAAAATTCCGTCCGCCAGAGCCTCTTCTCCCAAGTCGTCCGGCACCCCAATCGAGACCACATGCGTTTCGCCCAAATATTTGCGGGCCGGATCATATAGCATCCCTGCCTTTATGCAGTGGAAAGCGATGGTAAAATCCCCCTGTATCGCGTTTTTTGCGGCAAGACCGTTTCGGGCAGAAACACCGCTGGGGACATCCAAGCAAAAAATAGCCGCTACCGCGTGATTAATCTGTACAAAAAGCTGCTGCAAGTCCTGTGGGATTTCACCGCGAAAGCCGGTGCCGAAAATTCCGTCAATAATCAAGTCGGCCTCGGCAAGCTTTTGGGCAGCAAGCTTTTGATCTGTTCCAAACGGAAGGACCTCAGCACCCAGCTGCAAAAGCCGGTTGAGCATTTCTTTGCTCTGGCCGGTGTTGGGAAGTCCATCCGCCAAAATCACCGATAGATTCCCAACATGCTCCAGCAGTTTTCGCGCTACTACAAATGCATCTCCGCCGTTGTTTCCCTTTCCCGCAACAATCACGCAGTTTCGCCCGCGTACATCTACCCGCTTGCGGATGAAGGCGGCAGCGGCACTACCTGCGTTTTCCATTAAGCGCAGATAACTCATGCCTGCTTCATCACTGGCTTCTTCGATTTTATACATTCTGTCAACCGTAACAATCTCTTTCATCCGAAAAGTTCCTCCTCTCCGGCCCTTTTTAACTTCTTTCTCATTTTACAATAAGCCCCCGTTTTCAAAAAACGAGGGCTCAGACAGTCAGCTTTGCAAAGCATTATTGCGGCGCACGGCCAAAAATCTCTTGATACATATGGCGCGGAATCTGTTCCTTCATCCCCTCTAAAAGGCGCTGTGACCCGTTGAAAACGACTAGGCTGTTTCCTTCGTTGGATCCTTTGGCGACAAAATACCACAAGTGATCCGATTTGGGATTATCGCACGCAAAATAGGTTTTTTCGTACTGCTTTTGGGTATGCTCCTCCGGATGGTAAGGGCCGAAATCGTCAAAGTTTTTACAGGAGGCGGAAATCAGCCTTTTTCTGGTGCGTTTGGCAATGATTTTGTCCACATCTATTACATCGTTTGTCAAAGAATATTCAAATTCCACCGACCGGCGAGAAATAAAAAAGTAGCCAAAATAGACGGAAAGTCCCGCAAGGACCCAACAAAAGGGAAAAAACATCCCCAAAAAAAGGAAGCCTGCGGCCAGTCCCAGACACAGCAACGCAATTGCAACAATCTGCAGCCAGTCCAACGGCCCTTTCTTTTTCTTTACGATTTCCTCTACAAAAATATCCCGCGTCATTTGCAGTTCTCCTTTTAAAAAACAAAAATAAAGGATAAAAATTCCTATCATAAAAAGCAAGGTCTATCGTGGCGACGGCATCATATCCAAAAAATCGGTTACGGCAACTTTAAAATTTATTATAGCATGGAAAAAGGGGAAAAACAATTGTTTTTCCCCTTTTTCCAGACGACTTTATTATATTTTTCATGTATGTTTCCAAACGCCAATTTATCTACTTCGATACTGTTGCCTTAATCGCACCGAAACTGTGGATTCTTACAACACGGTTCTTGTCTATTTCTGATATTTGTTGCAACTGTTCCACAAAAGGTCTGACGAACTCCGGCCTACGTTTACCGAGAACACGGAAGATTTCCGGCGCTTCTATCCTCACCTTGTCATTCGCATCGTACAGAAGTTTTTCAAATACCGACATATAATTCTCATAAATGCCGGGAGTGTTCGTGGCGATGTTTTCTGAGGCCCAGATAAAACTAAGTCTGACCTTCGCCTCATCATCAGATGCAAAGCGGAACAGGTCTTTCCAATACGGTTCGATTATGTGGTAGCTACCTCGTCCGATTCTGCCGAGGGAGTTAACCGCACGCTCTCGCAAAAGCGGTATCAGACTATCACAGAAAGAAGCTATTACAGGAACCGCGTCTTGCACGAGCTGAGGATAATTAAGGCCAATCTCACCAAGCAGCCAGAGCGCTTTTGCCTGTATTTTCACAGATTCATGAGTAAGAAGAGACGAAACATATGGAATGCTTTCTTTCCATCTACTCCTGTCATCTGTCAATAAGCCAAGTTCTTTATAAAGTTCCGATTCGCGCAATCCATCATCTCCTCAAATGGCGATTTGTTTTTCCGATTATAGCATAGCACAGACTTTCTGACAATTCGTTTTCGTGAAATCAGCAGAATCTTATCCCACGGTATCGGTCTAAGGTAGGACTAGAATAAGGCCGGAAAACTTTTGCTTGCTTTTTTATTTCAAATATGCTATGTTTAGTTGAAATGAAAAACGCTGAGATTGGGAAAGTAGAAATCCTGTATTCTGCCAAGAGAGAACCTGTCACCGGCTGAAAGCGGGTCCGCAGAATCGTTTTTTGAAGTTCGCCCAGGAGCGGCGGCGCTGAAACAAGCAGTAGGCGCCGACGGTTTGCTGTCGTTATCCGGCTTAGAGTGTTTGCCAAAAGGCAAAAAACTGGGTGGTACCGCGGAAATCTTTCAGGCTTTCGTCCCGTTGTCATGGGATGAAAGCCTTTTTTCTGTCCGTGAAATCTTGGTCTTTGCCAAAGGCGGGCGCAAAACCAAAGCTGTTTTGTCTATTTAATTTTAAACTGAGGTGAAAAATATGAAAGCTGCACTGGAAGCAATCCGGCAAAAAATTGTCGTGGAATTGCAAGAGGCGCATGACATGCAGACGCTGGAAAATATCCGCGTCAAATTTCTTGGGAAAAAAGGAGAACTAACCGCCATCTTAAAACAGATGGGAAAACTTTCCGCCGAGGAAAGGCCGGTCATCGGCCAGCTGGCAAATGAAATCCGCGCTTTTATGGAGGATCATATTGCCGACCGTACAGCACAGCTGAAAAGAGAATTGACCCAGCAAAAATTGAAAGAGGAAAGACTGGACGTCACCCTTCCCGGAAAAAAAGAGCCGATTGGGAAAAAACATCCGCTGAATCTTGTACTGGAAGAAATTGAGGAAATTTTCCTCGGCATGGGTTTTTCCATCGCCACTGGCCCGGAAGTCGAATTGGACTATTATAACTTCGAGGCTTTGAATATTCCAAAAGACCATCCCGCCAGAGACACGCAGGACACCTTTTATATTTCGGACAATGTTCTGCTACGGACCCAGACCTCGCCCATGCAGGTGCGGGTAATGGAAAAACAAAAGCCGCCCATCCGCATTATCGCGCCGGGCCGCGTGTACCGCTCCGACGCGGTTGACGCCACCCACTCTCCCCTGTTCCACCAGATCGAAGGGCTGGTGGTCGACAAGGGGGTTACCATGGCGGATTTAAAAGGGACGTTGGAGATTTTTGTAAAGCGCTTATACGGGGAAGATTCGGTGGTGCGCTTTAGGCCCCACCACTTCCCCTTCACCGAGCCTTCCGCCGAATTGGACTGCATGTGCTTTAACTGCCACGGAAAAGGCTGTAACCTGTGCAAAGGCGAAGGCTGGATCGAAATTCTGGGCTGCGGCATGGTCCATCCCAAAGTCCTTTCCAATTGCGGCATTGATCCGGAGGTCTACAGCGGATTTGCATTTGGCATGGGACTGGAACGGGTGGTTATGCGCCGCTTTAACATTGACGACCTACGGCTTTTATATGAAAACGATCTGCGTTTTCTCAATCAATTTTAAGGGGGGAAAAGTCATGAATCTGTCCATGAAATGGCTTTCTGATTTTGTAAAATTAAAAGTAGAGCCGCGGGAATTCTCCGAAAGAATGTCTTTGTCCGGTTCTAAGGTAGAAGGCTGGGAAATCGAAGGCGAAGAAATCAAAAATGTTGTCGTCGGCAAAATTCTGTCCATTGATCCGCACCCAGACGCGGACAAGCTGGTCATATGCCAGGTGGATGTGGGTGAAGGCGAACCGCTTCAAATTGTCACTGGCGCCACCAATCTGCATCCCGGCGATGTGGTCCCGGTGGCCAAGGATCATTCGGTCCTCCCCGGCGGCAAGGAAATCCGCAAAGGAAAGCTGCGCGGCGTTGTTTCCAACGGGATGCTCTGCTCTTTGGGCGAGTTGGGCCTGACCGCCCACGACTTTCCGTATGCAATTGAAGACGGCATTTTCGTTTTGCAGGAGGATTGCCGGCTGGGGCAGGATATTCGTTCCGCCATCGGCCTGGACGATACCTGCGTGGAATTTGAAATCACCCCCAACCGGCCGGACTGTCTGTCTGTGATTGGACTGGCCCGGGAAGTAGCGGCGACCTTTGGAAAAGATCTGACGCTGCACGAGCCAAAGGTCCAGCAGGAGACCGGAGACATTCACGATCTTTTGTCGGTCTCGGTAGAAAACGACAAGCTGTGCCAGCGCTATGTGGCAAGGATGGTCAAAAACATCAAAATCGAGCCCTCTCCCCGCTGGATGCGGGAGCGTCTGCGGGCCAGCGGCGTCCGCCCCATTAACAACATTGTGGATATTACCAACTACGTGATGCTGGAATACGGCCAGCCCATGCACGCCTTCGACTACAAATATGTTAAAGGTGGAAAAATTCTGGTTCGCAATGCCAAAGAGGGCGAGTCGATCATGACCCTTGACGGCGTGGAACGCCAGCTATCGCCCCAAATGCTGGTCATCTGCGACGAGGAAAAGCCTTCGGCAGTTGCAGGCGTCATGGGCGGTGAATACAGCGGGATTATGGACGATACCAATACAATTGTCTTTGAGTCCGCCTGCTTTTTGGGCTCTTCGGTCCGCACCACCGCCAGAAAACTTGGTATGCGCACCGAAAGTTCCGCCCGCTTTGAAAAAGGGCTGGATACGAGGACCTGCATCCCCGCTGTTATGCGTGCCTGCGAATTGGTCGAGCTTTTAGGTGCCGGTGAGGTCGTCGGTGGGATGATTGACATCGACAGTGCCGGCTATAAGCCCACCGAGATCCTCCTGGAGCCCCAGTGGATCAACCGTTTTATCGGTATTGATATCGGCCGGGAAGAAATGGTCGATATTCTGAAAAAGCTGGACTGCAAAATAAACGGAGACACGATTATCGTTCCATCGTTCCGCAGGGATTTAGAGCATAAAGCGGATATTGCGGAGGAAATCGCCCGGTTCCACGGCTATGACAAAATTCCCTCTACCGCCATCCGCGGCGTTGCCCAGGGCGCTTTGACCGAATATCAGAAGTTCGAACGCACCCTTGCAAACACGCTGCTGGCTCAGGGATGCTACGAAATTTCCAGCTATTCTTTTATCAGTCCTAAATACTATGATAAAATCTGCCTGCCCCAGGATCATCCGCTGCGCAAATCGGTGGTCATTTTAAATCCCCTTGGCGAGGATACCAGCGTTATGCGTACCACCGCGATCCCCTCGATGATGGAGGTTTTATCCCGAAATTACAACAACCGCAACGCGTCGGCCAGCCTGTTTGAATTGGCCAATGAATACATCCCCGTTGACGGGCAGGAGTTGCCGGACGAAAAACCGGTGCTGACCATTGGCCAATATGGTGTTTCCTATGATTTCTTTACCCTGAAAGGCATTGTAGAAAACCTTTTCTCTGTGCTGGGCGTTTCTGATCTTACCGTACAGGGACAAAGTGATATTCCCTACTATCATCCCGGCCGCTGCGCTTCTCTTTTATCGGGTGATACGGTGCTGGGTACAATCGGCGAAATCCATCCGCAGGTGGCGGAAAACTATGGAATCGACAGCAGGGTTTATGTGGCGCACCTTCATTGCGACGCGCTCTTTGCTGTTCGGTGCAGCGAAAAAGAATATCATCCGCTGCCTAAATTCCCGGCAACAACGCGCGATCTTGCTTTATTGTGCGATGACGAGTTGCCGGTACAGTCCATTGAAAAAGCCATCCGCGCCGGCGCCGGAAATCTTTTAGAGCAGGTAGAACTTTTTGATATTTATAAAGGCAAACAGATCCCCGACGGTAAAAAGAGCATCGCTTATAATATCACCATGCGTTCTGCCGACCGCACCCTGACCGATGAGGACATCGAAAAGGCCATGACAAAAATCCTGAAAAAATTAGCTGAAATCGGCGCCTCGATTCGAAGCTAGGCTGTGAAAAGCCTTTGGCTATCTTCACAAATATCTGGAAAAATGTTTGCTGATTCTTCCTCTTGTTATTTTACTTTGTTTGGTGTATGCTATATCTTGTAGTTGTAAGAAACTAGAAATATCGAAGAACGGAGGGTGTTTTATGCACGAACCTACAATTTCCTTTTCTATTCACGAAGATAAAGAGCAGGAAATGAAAGAAATCTTAACGGCAGTGTATGATGCGCTCCGGCAAAAAGGCTATAATCCCATTAACCAGATTGTGGGCTACATCTTGTCCGAGGATCCTACCTATATCACTACCCACAACAACGCGCGCAGCCTGATTCGTCGGATCGACAGGGATGAGTTGCTGCAAATTTTGGTAAAGTCTTACCTGAACGATTAGCCTATCGTATTTCGAAAGTCCCGCATATTAAAAGCAAGATATCCTAAAAATGATAAGGAGCAAAGCCGTCATCGTCTTGTTTTGCTCCTTATTTTTTTTGCGATCATAATCCCGGAGTCCCTGGGCAAGGCAAAAACGGAAGGCTCTTTTTCGCCGTTTTTTTGTTTACTTAGCATAGAACTTGTGCTATACTTTATTTGTAATGTCTGTTTTTTTATTGATGGAGAGGAATTCTCCCTTTTGTTATAAGGAGGTATTTTACTGTTGAGTACAAAAAAAGAAGATTTTTTGATGTATAAGGGAAAGCCTTTGGTCCGTTCCGGAAACACGCTTTATTATGGGAATATGAGCGATCCCTATGTGATTTTAATGCAGATCGCGTCTACCCAGCCGGGATACGGCATGGATATGGCCGAAAAAATTTCCATTCAGCTTTTGGCTACAGACGCTAACCTGCG
>CAJTQM010000038.1:0-528 GCA_910578255.1 uncultured Oscillospiraceae bacterium | reverse complement strand
AAAAGAGCGGATTATCCGCAAAAGCGAAAAGGTCGGACTTTATAACGCTCTGGACATCGGGAGTATTTGGCTGGAAAGAGCCCTTTCCGGTACCATGTAAATCTGTTTGCCCATACCTATAAAAAGAGAGGGTCGCTTTGTCCTCTCTTTTTTGTAGGCAAATTTCATTTTAAACAGTACAATTTATTGTCTATTTGGTCAAAAAATTTTTTCTGATTTTTAAAGCGTTTTGTGTAGTATTTTCCTTGATTTTTCGTAGTGGAACATGAAATCAGCTACCCTTGTATTTTCCCCGTTTGAGGCAATAATTACCCCCGAAAGAGCAGAGTCATCTCTGCTCTTTTTTCTTTTTCATCCTAATTATATCCATTTTTATCTTATTGTGTCTAATTTCATATTTTCTCTTTTATTTACACTATTATAATCACAAAAAAGGTATTCATAATGACAAAATCTGAAAATCTTATTTTCTCTATCACCGGACCGGTTCGGGCAGATATTCGACCTTTGGCCTATGCAATTGAAGTG
>CAJTQM010000037.1:9915-12531 GCA_910578255.1 uncultured Oscillospiraceae bacterium | reverse complement strand
GATGCCAAAGCCGAAAACCAATCCCTCCAGTAAGACAAACACATAAATCACCGGCAGCGCACGATATTGCAGGTGGCGCGTATACAAAATAATCAGAAGCGATACCAGTTCAATATTGGGCAAAAAAGCAAAGCCCAGCTGTACACCAAGCAAAATGGCGCTGAATAAACCCATCAGCGCCAAATCTTGGATAGAAAGCGTTTTTCTTCTCTTTACCATTTGCTCAAGGTCAACTCATAATGCTCTCCGTCGGCGATCGGTGTCTGGTCGGCGCCGGTATTCAGCTGTTCGCCATTTTTGGTAATGCACCACCACTCCTGCTTTTCTGCATCGATGGTTACACCGTCCACCGTTTCGATAAACAGACCATACGGTCCTTCAGTGCCCTCGACCAGCTTTTCCTCTTGCAGCGCATCGCCCAAATACTCCGCGTCGGTGTGCAGGGTATACTCTTTTTGATTGTCCTGCGAAAATACGACGGTCAGGCCAATTGTTTTGCTGCCCTGCTGCCCTTTTGGCATAAAGAAATGGTAGAGCAACCCGAATAGAACGGCCAGTGCCACCAGGCAGACGCCTGCAATGATAAAAATCTTTTTATTGCTTTTTTCCTGTGTCAATATGCTCTCTTCCTTTCCTCATATTGTAGAAAAATTTATCATATTTTGTCTGGTCTGTCAACCAAATGCCGGCAGCTTCTCATGATCTTTTAAGACGGTTAATGAGAGAAATATATGCCTTGAAGATGCATGATTTTTTATGATATAATACTTTTCAAAGAATCCATGCTATCGGGCTATCGAAAAAAACACCAATTTCTAACAAGTATGCACTTGTGATGGGAGAGAAAATGGAAAACGAAAAAATTTATCAAATGCGTTTTGACAAGGTATATGGCTGTCTGGTCCAAAAAGCCGAAAGAAAAGGAAGGACAAAAGAAGAGGTTGACGAAATTATCCGCTGGCTTACCAGCTATTCCCAGCAGGAACTAGACCATTTTCTAAAAGAGCCCCCTGCCTATGGGGATTTTTTCCGAAATGCCCCTGCGCTAAATGACAAAAGGCGCCTGATCAAAGGCAAAATATGCGGTATTCGGGTAGAGGATATCGAGAAGCCTCTTATGCAAGAGATCCGCTACCTTGACAAGCTGGTGGATGAGTTGGCAAAAGGAAAGCTTATGGACTCAATCCTAAGAAAATAACAGTCCCGTCAAAAAATCCGAAATTTAGAAAGAAGGCGGTCTTTTGGTCTTTTCTGTGGATAAAAGCAGCACCGTTTCCATTTATCAGCAGCTGGTTGATCAGATCGTACACAAGGTGCAGACCGGTGAACTTTTTGCCGGGAAGAAGATCCCCACTGTTCGGGAGATGGCGGATCAGATAGGCGTTGCCCGCGGAACGGTCAAACACGCTTATGAAGAGTTGGAACGTATTGGCATTATCAAAATGACCCGCGGCAAGGGAACCTTTATCGTTGAACAGGCCCAGCAGGAAAGCAGCGCCAAAAGCCGGGCGATTGCCGCCATTGAACGGCTGCTGGACGAGATGGAGTCCCTTTCCTTTTCCCTACAGGAAATCCAGATGTTTTTTAACCTAAAGCTGCGGGAGCGCATGGAACAGGATCATAATGTCTGCATTATTTTTATCGACTGTAACCCGGAAACCCTCGCCAATATTATCCACCAGATTTCGGTTCTGCCAAATATCGAAGCGCACAAGCTTCTTTTATCGGATGTGTTAAAAAAGCCGTTTGTCATAGATGATTTTGCGGACTTAATTGTTACAACCTCTACCCATATGAACCAATTAAGCGGTGTTGTCTCCAACAAAGAAAAGCTGGTTCAGGTAGTGACGGCTCCCAGCGGCCCCACCGTTGCAAAAATGGCTATGCTCGCGGGAAAATCCGTCGGCATTGTCTGTGCCAGTGAAACCTATTCCCACATCATCCGCCGGAGCATGCAGAACCTGGAACTTTCCTGCCAAAATGTCGAAACCTTTCTGTTTGGATCTTCCCCTCATTTGGAAAGCTTTTTGCGGCATAAAGATGTCCTGATTGTGCCCAACGATTTCCTGCTGTTTTGCAGCCGGGCCGAAGGCGATTTGATTCGGCAGGCAGAACAGCTGGGCAAACCGGTAATCCGTTACGACTATCAAATTGACGGCGGATCCTTTTTAAATGTGCAGGAAAAAATCGAAAGCGTGCGAAATGAAAAACATCTTTAAACATACATCCTGTGATATTATATCATAAGGATGTATTATTTTTTATAATTGTACTATAACAATATTTTCGTTGTTTAAATGTATACAGTTATCCCTTCTACTTTCGCATATGTAGCGGAATTAGTTCAATTTTTTCAAGTTTTTTGTCAAAACCGGTTGACAGTTTCTTTTTGTCAGATTACTATATAGACATAGTTCAATATTCTCCATTCATACAAAACAACAAGAGGTGCATTATGGAAAAGAAAACTTTGGTCATGGGCGTTATAGGCGCCGATGTTCACGCAGTTGGAAACAAAATCCTCTATCATGCGTTTACCGCAGCAGGATTTAACTGTGTGAATCTTGGCGTGATGGTATCGCAAGAGGAGTATATCAACGCTGCCATCGAGTCGAA
>CAJTQM010000037.1:8830-9855 GCA_910578255.1 uncultured Oscillospiraceae bacterium | reverse complement strand
GACGAGGCCGGATTAAAAGGGATTTTGCTGTATGTCGGCGGGAATATCGTCGTAGGCAAACAGCCTTTTGACGAAGTGGAAAAACGTTTTAAGGCTATGGGTTTTGACCGCGTATTTGGCCCGGGTACCCCTCCTGAAACCACCATTGCCGCCTTGTATGAGGATCTCGGCGTAGAGCCTCGTGAGGAAGCCGAAGAATAAAGGAGTGCTTGCCATGAAACCGGTATTGCTCATTGATTTTGGCAGTACATACACAAAGGTTACAGCGGTCGATGTGGAAAACGAGTCGCTGCTCGGCACTGCCAGCAGCTATACAACGGTTCAAACGGATATTGGCGAGGGTTTGGAGAATGCCTTGCATATCTTAGAACAGAAAACCGGAAAGCTGGATTTTGCCGAGCGCTATGCTTGTTCCTCCGCCGCCGGTGGACTTCGGATGATTACCAGCGGTCTTGTGCCGGAATTGACCGCCGAGGCCGCCAAGCAGGCGTCTCTTGGCGCAGGTGCTAAGGTGATTCAGGTCTATTCCTATGAACTGACCAAAAAAGACGTCTCGCAGATCATTGCCGCTCATCCGGACATGATTCTTTTAGTGGGTGGAACCGACGGAGGAAACCGGGAATGTATTTTAGCCAACGCGAAGAAACTTTCTCAGGTGGAGCCGATCTGCCCGGTGGTCATCGCCGGCAATCGGAATTGTGCTGACGAATGCGAGGAATTTTTGGCGGACTGGGAAACGCATGTCTGCGAAAACGTGATGCCAAAGTTTAACGAGTTGAACATCGAGCCTGCCCAGCGCGAGATCCGGCAGATCTTTTTAAACCGCATCATCCAGGCCAAAGGACTCAGCAAAGCTGCAGAGTTGATTTCCGGCATTTTAATGCCCACACCTGCCGCCATGATGGCCGCCATGCAGCTTTTATCGGAAGGGACCAAAACGGAAGCGGGCATCGGCGAACTGATTGCAGTGGATTTGGGCGGGGCCACCACCGACGTCTATTCCATCGCCGACGGAATGCCCACCC
>CAJTQM010000037.1:0-8787 GCA_910578255.1 uncultured Oscillospiraceae bacterium | reverse complement strand
ACGCCAAAAGAACAGTCGAAGGCGATATCGGGATGCGCTACAGCATCTGGGGTATTGTCGACGCCGCCGGAATCGACCGAATCGGCCAGCTGTCCGGCATCGAGCCGGAGCGTGCCAAAGAGATGATTCGCTTTCTTTCGGAAAACACCGAAACGCTGCCGAAAGACGACGAATGGGAGCGGCTGGATTTTGCTTTAGCTTCGATGGCGGTAGAGACTGCGGTGGCCCGTCACGCGGGCACGATTGAGCAGGTCTATACGCCGATGGGGCTTGCCTACTCCCAGGTGGGGAAAGATTTAACCCCTGTCCGGCGCGTTGTTGTCACTGGCGGAGCGATCATCCACACCAAACGCACCGGCGAAATCGCCTCCCACAGTTTGCAGGACCCCAATCAGCCTGGATCTCTGCGCCCGGCGGACGCAAAATTTTTGGTGGATCGAAAATATATCCTGGCCTCGATGGGGCTTTTGGGGCAGCATTATCCGGACATTGCTCTGCGCATCATGAAAAAAGAACTGGTTGAAGCTTACGAATAAACACAACGGAGGTAACCGCATGGAAATCAAAAACAAACGACTGACGGATGAAGAATTTTACGAAATCCGCGAAACCGTTCTCAATCAATGGCCGACCGGAAAGGAAGTGGATTTGGAGGAAGCTTTTGCCTTTCATAAATCTCTGCCGGACAGCAAAGTCTTCAGCAAAAAACTCAACGCCGCCAAGGCCAGCCGTACCACGCTGGTACAGCCTCGGGCCGGTGTGGCTTTGGTGCAAAAGCACATTGAGTTGCTGACCTACCTACAGGATAAAGGCGGCGCCGACCTGCTGCCTACCACCATCGACAGCTATACCCGCCAAAACCGCTACAAAGAAGCGCAGGTGGGAATCGAAGAATCCATCAAGGTCAACAAATCCATGTTAAATGGCTTCCCCGCTGTGAACCACGGTGTGGCGGCAGTCCGTCAGGTAATCAATTCCATTGATGTGCCGCTGCAGATTCGTCATGGTACGCCGGACGCCCGTCTGCTGACTGAAATTGTTTACGCGGGCGGCTATACCAGCTATGAAGGTGGCGGGATTTCTTACAACATTCCTTACGCCAAAAGCGTTCCGCTGGAGCGCACCATCACCGACTGGCAGTACTGCGATCGCCTCACCGGTATTTATGAGGAGGCGGGCATTTCCATTAACCGCGAGCCGTACGGCCCGTTGACCGGCACCCTGGTCCCGCCGAGCATTTCTCATGCGGTTGCGATTATCGAGGCTTTGCTGGCCGCCGAGCAAGGGGTAAAGAATATCACCGTTGGATACGGCCAGTGCGGAAATCTGGTGCAGGATGTGGCCGCCATCCATACGCTGGAATCGCTTACCGAAGAATATCTGCATAAGTACGGCTATAACGATGTTGTGGTAACCACCGTACTTCATCAGTGGATGGGCGGTTTCCCCCAGGACGAGGCCCAGGCATTCGGCGTGATTTCCTGGGGCAGCGCCGCAGCCGCTCTTTCCCATGCCACAAAGGTCATTGTAAAAACACCGCACGAGGCTATGGGCGTTCCTACCGCCGAGGCCAACGCGCAGGGGCTGCGCTGCACCAAGCAGGTAATTTCCATGCTGCGTGACCAGTCGCTGGATGAGAATTCCTTGAAAGAGGAAAAGGAGATCATCACCGCCGAAACCAAATGTCTGCTCGATAAGTGCTTTGAATTAGGCGAGGGCGATATTGCGTTGGGCACAGTCCGCGCCTTCCAGGCCGGCGTGTTGGATATCCCCTTTGCCCCCTCCCGTTACAACGCCGGGCAGATGCTGCCGGTGCGCGACAATAACGGTGCGGTACGGATCCTGACCATGGGCAATCTACCCTTTACCAAGGATTTGATTGATTTTAATCATGGCAAAATTGACGAGCGGGCAAAATTTGAAAACCGTAAGGCCTCCTTCCAGATGGCCATCGACGACGTTTACGCCATCAGCAAGGGCAGACTGGTCGGCAGACCCAGAGGCTAACGATAAAAGGAGTAATGCATCATGAAAATCACAAATGTCATTTGTTCCAAGGGCAGAACCGGTTTCTTTTTCGACGATCAGCGGGCGATTAAAAAAGGAGCGGTAGCCGATGGTGCCGCCTATGTAGGCCAGCCGGTAACCGATGGCTTTACTTCGATTCGCCAAGCAGGCGAGGCGATTTCGGTTATGCTGGTTCTGGAAGATGGGCAGGTCGCTTACGGCGACTGTGCCGCTGTACAGTACTCCGGCGCCGGCGGCCGTGACCCTCTGTTTTTGGCGGAGGATTTTATTCCGGTGATCGAAAAGGAAATTAAGCCGATGCTGGTCGGTCAGGAGGCTGACAGCTTCCGCCGTCTGGCCGAGATGGTGGACCATCCGGAAAAAGCCGGAAAAAAATTCCACACCGCGATCCGTTACGGTGTAACCCAGGCGATTCTGGACGCGGTTGCAAAAGCCAAGCACAAGATGATGTGCGAGGTGGTAGCGGAGGAATACGGCACCACTGTTTCCGAGAAAGAAATTCCGATTTTCACCCAGTCCGGCGACAACCGCTATGAAAACTCCGATAAAATGATCATCAAGCAGGCTGACGTTCTTCCCCACGCGCTGATCAACAACGTAAAAACCAAGCTGGGCGAGCATGGCGAACTGTTGGAAGAGTATGTCGCCTGGCTGCGTGACCGCATTTTGAAGCTGCGCACCCGCGAAGACTATCTGCCGGTATTCCACATCGACGTATACGGTACCATCGGCGCGGCGTTTGGCAACGACAATTATGAGGCGATGGCCGATTATCTGGCCAAGCTGGAGCAGATTGCAAAACCCTTCCATCTGCGGATTGAGGGCCCGATGGATGTAGAGGACCGGGAATTGCAGATGAAGGCGCTGGCCGAATTGACCCGCGTAGTTGACGAGCGCGGCATTCAGGTTGAACTGGTCGCCGACGAGTGGTGCAATACGCTGGAGGATATCAAGTATTTTGCCGATCATAAGGCGGGACATATGGTTCAGATCAAAACTCCGGACCTGGGCGGCATCAACAACATTGCGGAAGCGGTTTTGTACTGCAAGAAAAAAGGCATCGGCGCTTATCAGGGCGGAACCTGCAACGAAACCGACCGCTCCGCGCAGGTGTGCGTCAATATTGCCATGGCTGTGCAGCCGGATCAGATTCTGGCCAAACCCGGCATGGGCGTTGACGAAGGGTATATGATCGTTTACAACGAAATGCAGCGCATCCTGGCTGTTCGCAAGGCGCTGAAATAAGGAGGTACTTGCATCGTGAAAGAGGAATTCCGCATTTTATCCACAACTGCCATTTTGGGATACGGCTTTCCCAAAGAGTCTTTTGAGGAGGGCATGAAGCGCAAACCCGACCTGATTGCCGTAGACGCCGGTTCTACCGATCCCGGCCCCTTCTATCTGGGCGAGGGCGTCTCCTTTACCGATCGCGGCGCTGTTAAGCGGGATCTGGAGATTATGATCACCACCGGCATTCGGGAAAAGATTCCGGTCGTCATCGGAACCGCCGGCGGTTCCGGCGCAAAGCCGCATCTGGAATGGTGCGCTGATATTATCCGCGAAATTGCCAAAGAGCATGACCTGCATTTTAAAATGGCGATGATCCATGCGGATATGGACAAGGAAGAGATGAAAAAAGCGTTGGCCGAGGGAAAAATCAGCCCGTTGGATCCTGCGCCGCAGCTGACTGCCGAGGATATCGACGCCACCACCAATATTGTCGGGCAGATGGGTATTGAGCCGATCATGAAGGCTCTGGACAGTGGCGTACAGGTAGTCCTGGCCGGACGCGCTTACGATCCCACCGTATTTGCGGCTCCCGCCATCCGCAAGGGATATGACAAGGGTCTTGCCATCCATTTAGGCAAAATCCTGGAATGCGCTTCCATCTGCGCAACACCCGGCAGCGGATCCGACTGTATGTTCGGCTATTTGGGAGAGGATTATTTCCGCGTGGAGCCTCTGTCCCCTGTTCGTAAATGTACGACCTTGTCTGTAGCCGCTCATACGTTGTACGAAAAAACAAACCCCTATATTCTGCCCGGCCCCGGCGGTCATTTGGACCTAACCAACACCACCTTTGAACAGGATTCGGAAAACACGGTAAAAGTTAAGGGAAGCCGCTATGTAACCGCTCCCAAATATACAATTAAACTGGAGGGCGCCAAGTGTATTGGTTACCGCACCGTTTCGGTCGCCGGCACCCGCGATCCGATTATGATCAGCAAAATCGATGACATTGTAGAAGGGGTTCGCGCGCGCGTTGCAGATAACTACCGCGACAAAGGCTTCAAATACAGCCTGAATTTTACCATTTACGGGAAAAACGGCGTCATGGGCGATTTGGAACCGGTGAAGGACGCGCATCCGCATGAGTTGGGTGTCGTGATCGAGGTAGTCGCCGGCACACAGGAGCAGGCGGATACCATCTGTGCTTCCGCTCGCTCCACGATGCTGCATTACGGCTATGAGGGCCGCCGCGCTACCGCCGGAAACCTCGCTTTCCCCTTCTCCCCTAGCGATTTCCATGCCGGCCGTGTTTATGTGTTCAGCATGTACCACATTATCGAAGTGGAGGATCCCACCTCGTTGTTCCCCATTGATATTGTCACATTGTAAGGAGGAGAGATTGCGATGAAAACGAAACTAACTGATATTACCGATGTTGTGCGCAGCAAGAACTCCGGTCCCTACGAGCTGACGCTTGACATCATGTTTAAAACCTTTGATGATTTTCAAAAGGTCTGCGATGCCAAAGCCATCAACGAAAAGCTGATTTGCGATCTTTATAAAATTACGCCGGATAAAATTATCAATATCATTGAATTTAAACCGGCTAAATCCATCAAGGTTACCATTAAGCGGCCGATTTGCTCCGGTGATCTGGGAGAAACAGATGTATACGGTGCGCAGCAGCATGCACCACTGTTGGATATCGTATTGGATCTATAAAAGATTTCTGGACATCAGTCTGGTTTTCCTTTACAATAAAGGTGGGTGTTTTGCCCACCTTTATTGTTTATCTAACCCCTGTTTTTCTAAAATAATCAAAAAGGAGGTTTCCTATGCCTTATTCCGCTCGTATGCAGCAAAGCCATCTGTACAGTGTTTTTTTCGCGCCTAGAGGACTTACACGAATGGCTGATTTGGGCATGCAGATTGCCCAGCAGTATCTTAGCCCTTTCGATAAGCTTATTGGCATTATCGGTGAAGCTGGTTCCGGCAAAAGCATGTTGGTAAAAGGGATGTTTCCCGGACTGGAATTGACCAACGACGATGAAGGGGTCAACATCCGGCCCTTGCCGCTTCTTCAGTTGGATACCGACGCATTTTACAGCCCCCACACCTATCATTTGGATATCCGTTTCGAATCTGCTTTCACCCAGATGTGGCAGCTAAAGGACGCGATTTTGGAAGCGACCAACGCAGGAAAAAGGGTGGTTGTAGAGCATTTTGATTTAATCTACCCCATTCTTGGGGTCAACGCACATCTGCTGATCGGAGTTGGCAGCGAAATTATCGTTACCCGCCCCAATATGTTTGGCCCCGAACCGCAGGATATTGCCGACAGTGTGTTCCACACCATCCACGACCGAAAGATGGCACATTCCGCCGAGGATTTATGCGGCCATATTTTAGAATCCCACGGCATCAACCGTTTTTCCCATCGGGATGTAAAGCATGGGTTCATTCTCGTGTTCGACGAAAAGCCGGATCTGGATTTGGTTGCGCTGGAAATGGATGCAAAAGCTGCAATCCAGTTGGATCTGCCTATCTCCTTTGTGGATGACAAGCATATTTCTATTGGCAATGATATATACCATTGTACAGGTCCTCGTATGCATGTGGGTTCCACCGGTGAAATCAAAAACTTCGCTCTGCTTCATGAGTTTATGGAAGATCCCATTACAAAAGAGTATTATCTGGTCGGCGTTGTCAGTTCAAAGGGAGAGTTGCGCACCAACGACCTGAACCGCATTCGTGTCGAAGATTAGGAGATCGGAAAAATGGAAGAAAAAAACACCTTAGGGCTTATCCATATCTATTGCGGAGATGGAAAAGGAAAAACCACTGCGGCTGTCGGTCTTTGCGTCCGTGCCAGCGGCCGGGGAAAAAAATGCCTCTGGACCTCTTTTTTGAAAGACTATGATTCGGGGGAGTTTTTAGGGAATCCGCCCTTTACCCTTTATATGGGGAAGCCTGTACGGCAGTTTGTATTCACGATGACTGAGGAGCAGAAAAAGGTTGTCTCCGAAGAGCACACCAACAGGCTAAAAGCTGTATTCCAAAAAGCGACCGACGAAGGATTTGATCTGCTGGTATTGGACGAAGCAATCGCGTCCTGCAATTTAAATCTGATTCCGATTCAGTTATTAAGCCAATTGCTGCGGGAAAAACCGGCGCAGCTGGAAGTTGTTCTTACCGGTCGGGATCCCTGTGCGGAGTTGGTTGATTTAGCCCACTACGTAAGTGAAATTCATCCCATTAAGCACCCTTATGACGCTGGCATCCCCAGCAGAGAGGGAATCGAAAGCTAATCCATAGAAAAACAGCCTCCACAATTGTGAGACTGTTTTTCTATAGATTTTAAACGGAAGAATGGTCATTTTCCTGCAATTCTCGCTTTATGTCGTGTACATTTTTCCAAAAAAGGGCTATTCTTTTGTTATGAAAGGAGGAAGTTTTTCGATGGATGGAATAAAAATTGGCCATTTTTTAAGAGAACTTCGCAATACAAAAGGACTTACACAAGAACAGCTTGCTGAGATTTTAGGTGTTTCAAACCGCAGCGTTTCCCGCTGGGAAAACGGAAATAATCTGCCGGATCTCAGCCTGTTGATTGAAATCGCAGAGTATTTCGAGGGGGGAATCGACGAACTTTTGGATGGAGAAAGGAAGAAATCAACAGTGGATCAAAAGCAGGAGGAAATGCTTCAAAAGGTTTCTGCATACAACAATTTAGAAAAAGAGATGTTTTCAAAAAAAATGTGCTGGATGTTTATTTTAGCGTTTGCGGGCATCGTTCTTTATGCTGTAATCGATACTTTAGGACTTTCGTGGGTTCAGCCGTATGAGTCTATCGTCAATATGGCTCTTGGTTTTGCGTCGGGTACGCTACTGACCGGCTTTTTGTATTCCAGTCGATATATTTTCAAACTCAAAGCGATTAAAGCGCGATTATTCCATAAAATGAAATAAAGTGTCACAAATACAAAAATGCCGGCCTCTTTTGTTTTTCCAAAAAAGGCTGGCATTTTATCGCTATTTTCTTATCGATCCAGATCCGCAAAAGCTTTTTCATCTACCTGATGATGCAGCGTTTCCGGCAGACTAAAGAGCAATGGCAAACGGATACACAATTCGCAGGCAATATAGATGATAAAAATCCATTGACCGCCGAGGGAATCGTAAACTATGCCGCTGACCGCCGCCATCAGCGCGCTGAACATGGAACTGAAAAAGCGGACGACACCCACCCAGCGTCCCATAACTTTATGGGGCACAAGTTCATTTTGGATTGAAGCCGCCAAAGGACCGCCAATTTCCTGAAATCCCTGTAAAATACCCACGAGCAAAAGCATGATGGGATTTTTGGTTAAAATCAGCAAGACCAAACCGATCAAATACAGACTGATGGTACAGGTCAATACTTTTTTTCTTCCAAACTTATCCCCAAGGATGCCAAAAAAGTAGCCGCACACCACAGAAGTAAGCGCTGTTGCCGTTACCATCCCCGCAAGGGTTTCAGCGCTGGCTTGCTTTGTCTCCGCTGCAAAAATCTGCACATACGGAATCACCATCGCCACAGGCATATTGCCGACAATGGCCATGAAAAGCCATTTTACACAGTTTTTATCCGCTTTTAAAATAACAACCGCATCTTTTATTACATTACGCCTTTCTTTCGAACTGCTCGTTGTCCAGCGGGCAAACGACAGCTTAAACACAACAACCAGTAAAGAAATAATTGTAATCGTCAGCGTAATAAAAAATAAGGGACGAATACTGTTGGGGTCTGTCGGCGAATCGCTGACCTTCATAATATTCACCAAAAACCAGCCGGACAGCATGGGTCCAACCATACCTAAGACGCCGGCGGCCAACGATTCACAGATCAGCATACCCTTTGCCCTATCGCAGTTTTTCAGACAGTTGCCGCAAATGGTGGCGCAGCTTTGTCCGCCAACGCCATTACCCAGCTGATGAAGGAACATGCCCAAAGCGGCGACCTGCCAGACTTTTGCTGAAGCAAACGCCAAATATCCCCCGGCCAAAATGAGAATGCCAACTATGTACACCTTTTTCGGACCGTGCCGGTCGATAATCTGACCGATAAAGGGTCCAAGCAAGCCACTGGCGATCAGCCCAAAGCTTGTAACAAACCCCAGCTGTGTCTTGGTCGCACCCAACAAAATAATGTAGATGGTCAGATAAGGCAGGACAATCTTGTAACCCAGCCGCTCTAACGATGTTCTGATGACTGTAATTCTCCAGTCTCGTTGCTGCGCTTTCCAAAAGGCCGGAATATTCAGCGCATTCGTTTGCTTTTGTGTTGTATCCGTTTCCATGTTTTTCTCTTCCCTCTTTCTTCGCCCAACCGCTTCACCCACTTCATTTTTACCCAGCGGGAAAATACAGGCATTTAAATTGATAAAGCCTAAACTATTTTAAAGGATTTTTTGAATATTGTCAATTCTTCTGAAAATATATCTTATTTTGGATGACAAATTTTCTATAATTCTGTATTAAAATCCCATA
>CAJTQM010000036.1 GCA_910578255.1 uncultured Oscillospiraceae bacterium | reverse complement strand
ATTGACCCCAGCGAGGAGATCATTCCCAAAAATATGATGTATAGCGTGACGCGTCACGATAAACCGGCTCCGGACGAAAGCAACATCCCCATTCCAGATGATGAAAATACCGCTTTATCGAAAAAATTTGTCGATGACAACCATCTGGATTAACCGGCGTAGAAGATTTTTTCCAACGCTTCGATTCGCTTTTCCCCAACGCCGCTGACCGCATTCAGTTCGCTCATCTCATGGACGGGACCGTTTTGCCGCAGAAAATCATAAATCTTCTGGGCGGTAGACGGACCAATTCCCTCCGCATAAGCCAGTTCTTCTACAGTCGCTTCATTGACGTTGATTTTATCCTGATATTGGACCGGTGGCATTGTCTGTGTCCAAACTGTCACAGCCGGCTCGGTCAATACCGGACGCGTCAAAAAAAGCATCAGCCAGGTTACGCCGATGGAAAGAAGCGCGGTGATGGCCAAAATGAGATAAAACCTGTGTATTTTTCTTTCTTCTGTCAAAACACATCTGTCCTTTTATGGAAAACGGCCCTATTAAAAACGGGGCCGTTTTCTCTTTATCAATTCTACTTTAATTCTACAATCGTAACGCCGCTTTCCCCTTCGCCATAAACGCCCAGACGGAAGGAACGGACATTTTTATGCCGCCGCAGATGCTGATGGATGGCATTGCGCAAAATCCCCGTTCCTTTTCCGTGGATCAATGTAAGGGTATGAAGACCGCTCATCACCGCATTGTCGATAAAGCGGTCGGTTTCCATCAGACCTTCCTCTGCGTTCATCCCGCGAAGGTCAATTTCCGCGTCGCTGGCCCGCTGTACTTTTTTGGTCGCCTGTACCGATACAGAACCGCCGGAGGATCGTTTGCTCTTCTTCGAGGCAGCGCCTACGTCCGCAAGGCGAAGCGACGACTCTTTTACGGCCAGTTTCATGGCGCCCGAACGCACCTGCACCATCCCATTTTTATCCGGCGGGGACAGCACTGTTCCGGCGGCGCCTAGTTCGGTTACAAAAACGGTATCGCCCTTGACCAGCGGACGGGGCAGCTTGTAATTTTCCTGCTGCTGTTGCGCCACCGGATCTGCAAGGTCATACAGCCGGTTTAAATTGGAGCGCATCTGGTTTTTTGCCTGAGACGCCATCTGGGAAAAAGCCTCGGTATCCTTTTCCTTGCGGATTGCCTGTAACTCGTCCAGCAGCTTTTCCGATTCGGCACGCACCCTTTCCACAATTTTCCGCGCCTCATACCGCGCCTTTTCCACCTCTTTTTCTTTTTCCCTATCCAGATTCGCCTTATACTCCGCAATTTCTTTCTTGGTCGCCTGCGCCTGCACGCGAAGCGTTTGTACTTCTTCCAATTCCTTAGCAAGGCTTTGCCGGGTCTGCTCCAATTGGGAAACGGCGTCTTCAAATTTTGTGCTTTCGTAGGATACCAATTCTTTGGCCCTGGTTACGATCTCCTCTCCAATGCCCAGGCGCTGGGAGATGGCAAAAGCGTTGGATTTACCCGGTACACCGATGGACAACCGGTAGGTTGGCCTTAAAGAAGAAACGTCAAATTCACAGGAACCGTTTTCTACGCCGTCGGTTTCCAGGGCAAACAGCTTGATTTCCGCATAGTGGGTGGTCGCGGCAATCCGCGCGCCCTTTTTCCGCAGTGCCTCGATAATCGAGACGGCCAGCGCCGCGCCTTCCACCGGATCAGTACCGGCGCCCAGTTCATCCAAAAGCACCAGTGTTTGATTGTCCGCCTTTTCTAAAACGGAAATAATGTTAACCATATGGGCAGAAAAGGTGGAAAGATTCTGCTCGATGCTCTGCTCGTCGCCGATATCGGCCAACACGTTTTGAAAAACAGAGATCCGGCTTCCATCCGCTGCGGGGATCATCAAGCCGCACATCGCCATCAGCGTAAAAAGGCCCAATGTCTTCAGCGCCACCGTTTTACCTCCGGTATTGGGTCCGGTGATAATCAGCGTGTCAAAGGTCTCGCCCAGATAAATATCGGTTGGCACAACTACCGCTTTATCGATCATGGGATGCCTTGCTTTTTTAAGATGGATAATCCCATCGTCGGTCAACGCCGGCTCCATCGCCCGCATTTTATCTGCCAAACGGGACTTGGCAAAAATCAAATCAATTTCTATGACTGAATCGTAATCCTGCAAAATACTCTCAGCCTGTTCGCCGATTAAAGCGGATAAAGCGGCCAAAATCCGTACGATTTCATCCTGCTCTTTTCCCTGCAGAAGCCGTATTTCGTTATTTGCCTCCACAACGCCCATCGGTTCGATAAATAAGGTTGCGCCGCTGGCAGAGGTATCATGAAGCAGGCCCTTGATTTCCGCCCGATGCTCGGATTTAACCGGTACCACATAGCGCCCGTCCCGTATAGTGACCAGGCTTTCCTGCAAATACTTTTGATAAGTAGGGGAATGGATCAATTTGTCCAGTTGATTTTTAACCTGAAGCCCTGCGTTGCGGATCTTTCTGCGGATATCCGCCAAAACGGGACTCGCGTTGTCCGCCATCATGTCCTCCGACACAATAGCCTGATTAATTTGCTCTTCGATGTACGGGTGGGGTATAAGACCGCTGAAAAGTTCGTCCAGCGCCGTCTGCGCCGTTTCACAATGCTTTCTCCAGTCAGCAAGAGAGCGAATGGTTCGAAGTGCGTTGGAAACCTCTAAAAGTTCTTTCATGGACAGGCTGGTCCCTATCTGCGCTCTTTTTACCATCCCTTTGATGTTGCTGAAATGATAAACCGTCGGCGCACCGTACCGATTCGACAGCATGTTGGCGTCCGATGTGCGGCGCATTTCCTCCCGCGCCCTAAAAAGATCCGTCTGCGGCTCTAGTTCCAGCGCTTTTTCCCTGCTGTCTTCACAGCTGGCGCAGTCGGCCAGCATATGCAGTATTTTATCCAACTCCAGCGCCTGCTGGTGTTTTTTTTCAATGGGCAATCATGTCACTTCCTTTAAATCAAATGTTGAGACAGAATAGAAGAAAGCTAAAGTCTGATAAGTCCGTTCCGTTTGATCAATTAAAAATTTTTCCGTAGCGTCGTTTAGGCAATGGACGCTCTCCTCTCCAATCGTGAAGGAAAAGAGTTTTTCTATGGGGGAATAGATAATATGCCGCATGGCGGCCAGCGTCCCCTGGGTCAGCAGAATATGTACTCCCTGCCTTTGGGCGCCGCAGGACTCGCAAAAAATCGTTCCCTCCTGCGGATAAAAAAACATTCGAGGCGACACAAAGGAACCACACCGGGCACATCCGACCAAATCCGGCATAAATCCGGCCATACTCAAAGATCGAAGTTCAAACAAAGATTTTAACAGCATTGGGTGAATTCTGTCGTTCTGCAAAAAGAAAAGACAGTTTAAAAAAAGCTTCAGAAATTGTCCCCCATCGTTTTCCTTTGGCCCCAAAACAGCAGAAACCTCCGCAAAATAAGAGGCCAGCGCCAATTTTTCCACCGATTGGCGCAGCCCGAAAAATTGCTCGATGCTGTCCGCGTGATCCAAAGAATACCGCTCTTTATTCCAAAACAAAACCATGGAAGAATAGCAAAGCAGACCGGTGGAAGGCGCCAGCCGGTTTTTAAAGCGGCGCGCACCTTTGGCGTAGGCAAAAATCACGCCGCGATCTTCGGTCAGGATGGTCAAAAGCTTATCTTCATCCCCATTGTCCAGCTCCTTCAGGATAATTCCCTTCGTTTTGATCTGCATTTGCCAACTCAGCCTCCGATTCGTCCTGCAAACGCTGTGACAGCATGGATATTTTTCGATACGCAATATAATCGTTTACCGATCCGGTTTTTAGAAATTGGTTCCACGCATCGTCCGGTCTCACGCGAACACCCCCTGTAATTGGAAATACAAAAAAAGTATTTCCATCCGCCAAGGGACTATGACCGGGAAAACAGTCCAAATCTTCCAAGAATTTTTCCTTGACAAAACGCTGTGGCCGTTTTATGAATCCCGAAACCCCAAATCCCGGATAACGCCTATGCGGTTTCTCCAATCCTCTTTGACCTTGACCCAGCACTGCAAATTAACTTTTATCCCTAAAAAGGATTCGATCTCCGCCCGCGCCTGACTGGCAACCTTTTTTAACATCGTCCCCTGTTTTCCAATGACGATGCCCTTGTGGCTGTCTCTTTCGCAGTAAATCACCGCGTGAATGTCCAGCAGATCCCTCCCTTTTCTCTCGCGCATCTGTTCAATAAAAACAGCGGTGCCATGAGGGATTTCTTCGTTTAAATTATTCAAAAGCTTTTCTCGGATGATTTCAGAAACGATCACCTGCTCCGGTTGATCGGTCAAGGCGTCGTCCGGGAAATAGTGCGGGCCTTCTTTGGCGTGAGGCGAAAGTTCGTCAAGCAACTCCTCTACACCGTCTCCGGTCAGGGCGCTGATCGGGACGATGGCATCAAAAGGAAATTGCTTGAAAAAAGCGTTGATCTTTTCCATCATGACATCCTTTTGGGCCAGCGTGTCAATTTTATTGATCGCCAAAATAGCCGGAATGCGGCGCTCCCGAAACCGGTCCATCAAGTCCTCTTCCATCGGGTGGATCTTTCCCAGCGGGTCAGTCACAAGAACCGCGACGTCCACGTCCGCCACCGAATCTTTTACCTGCTTTACCATAAACTCGCTGAGTTTGGTTTTGGGCTGATGCAGCCCGGGGGTATCGATAAAAACGAACTGGGCGTTTTTTTTTGTCAAAACCCCTGTAATCCGGGTGCGGGTTGTTTGCGGCTTTGGCGACACGATGGCAACCTTTTCCCCCACAAACCGGTTGAGCAAACTGGATTTTCCCACATTGGGACGGCCAACAATCGCCACAAAAGCCGAAACTGTTTTTTCCATTTTTTCCTCCTATTTGCCGACGTCTGCTTCCAGGCCGTCCCCATCGCGTGTAAGGCCCAGACGGGCCAAAATCGATTCTTCCTTTTCCCGCATTTTGGCAGCCTCCAGCCCTCCTGTTTCGTGGTCATAGCCCAACAGGTGCAGCATGGAGTGTACCGTTAAAAACCCCATCTCGCGCTGAAAGGTATGCCCATAAAGTTTTGCCTGGGCAAGGGCCTTTTCTACCGAAATTACAATATCCCCCAGCATATAAGCGCCGGTATCCTCATTTTTATCATAAGCGCCGTTTTCCCCCAAAGGAAAAGAGAGCACATCGGTTTCAATATCTTTTCCTCGAAATTCCGCGTTTAAGTGTTTGATTTCCCCGTTATCAATAAAGCTGATGCTGACCTCCGCCGGCTTTTCGAATTCTTCGCACGCCAGCACCGCGTGGCAGCAGCGCCGCAAAAGAAGCCGCGTTCCGGAAGGAATCTTCACCTGCTTTTGCCGATTTGAAATTTGCACCTTTAATTTTCCCATAATTTCACGCCAGATGGCCTTTCCTCCTTCTCTATTTCCTATTGCCCGATCAATAAAGCCACAAAATTCAGCCGTTTTTTACAACATCTGTATTATACATCTAAATCGAAGATTCGAAAAGGTGTTTCCCGGGATTTTTCCAAAAAAAGCGCCGGGAAACAAGGAAAAATTCCCCTGCACCACCGCTTTATCAAAGCCTTATTGGCGTATAATCGAAAAGTCTGGAGCAAAAGGACCCAAAACCCTTATTTCTTTTTAGAAAACGGACTTTTCCTTTTGCTTGAAAAACGTGAGAACATGCAGTATAATTTGGATGTTCTCTGTGAATATCCATTGGGAAGGGGGCGTTTTTATCAATGCAGGAACTGGAATTTACGTTGGAACAGCAGATGGCTGTATTTGGTATTCAGGATAAAAATATCCGTTTGATCGAGCAGTCTCTTCCCGTTTCTATTCGAGCGAGAAACGGAAAAATTGAGATTACAGGCGAGTCGGACACAGCGATACAAAATGCAGGCGACGTTTTAAATCATCTGAAAATCCTTTACGAAAATAAAGAGGAGATTACCATCGATGTCGTTTACCGGATGCTGGAATCGGTACAGGCCGGAGAAATAAACGAAACGCTCAGCGCTATGAGTGATATCGTCGTTATTGCTCATTCAAACCGTCCGATTAAATGCAAAACCATCGGACAGAAAAATTATATAAAAGCATTAAAGCAAAATACGGTCTCTCTTTGTATCGGCCCGGCTGGAACAGGGAAAACCTATCTGGCTGTCGCGCAGGCGGTGGCGGATTTAAAGGACGGAAAGATTGAGCGGATCATTATGAGCCGCCCCGCCATCGAAGCCGGCGAGGAACGTTTGGGATTTCTTCCGGGGGATCTGTCGCAAAAGGTCGACCCGTATCTGCGTCCTTTATACGATGCGTTAAACGATATTCTGGGGCCTGACAGCGTGCAAAAATATTTGGAACGGGGCGTCATCGAAATCGCGCCGCTGGCATATATGCGCGGCCGAACGCTCAATCGGGCTTTTATCATCATCGACGAAAGCCAGAACGCCTCACTTTCCACCTTAAAAATGGCCCTAACCCGTCTGGGAGAAGAATCGAAAATGGTACTGACCGGCGATGTCACGCAGATAGATCTTCCCAAAAAAGAGGATTCCGGCTTAGAAAAATGCGCGGCGATTCTAAGCAGCGTTGAAGGCATTGCAATTGTACGTTTAAACAATCGAGATGTGGTGCGAAACCGTCTGGTCAAGGATATCGTAAAAGCGTTTGAAAAAGCGGAAAACGAAAAAAAAGCAGCTTCTTTTAACCGGCAGCAGTCCCGCAAAAAAGGAAAATCCTGATTTTTTCTTGGATACAGTCCGGGACCGATCAGTAAACAAAAACATCCTCACCGCTGGTGGGGATGTTTTTTATTCGGCCTTACAGCCGAATCGCTGTCTGCAAAGCGATTTCCATCATCTGGGTGAAAGAGTTTTGTCTCTCTTCTGCGGAACTGCTTTCACCGGTCAGCGGGCAATCCGAAATCGTGCAGATGGCCAACGCTTCTTTCCCTGTCAGCGCGGCGTTCATATACAGCGCGGCGGATTCCATCTCAACCGCAAGAACCCCCATCTTCTGCCACTGCTGAAGACTGTCCGCCCGCTCATCATAGAAAGTATCGGAAGAGTACAAATTGCCGACCACAAGGTCCACGCCGCATTTTTTTGCCGCATCTACGGCGGCAGCCAGCACCCGGTAGCTGGCAATCGGCGCATAGTCCCCCGGAAGCTGGTACTGCTTGGCAAAGGACGAATTGGTACAGACCCCCATACCGGCTACCACATCCCGCAGCTTCAAATCCGCCCGAATCGCACCGGCCGTACCAATGCGGATAATGTGATCCACATCGTAAAAGCGAAACAGTTCATAGCTGTAGATTCCCATAGAAGGCATGCCCATTCCGCTGGCCATAACCGAAATTTTGTGTCCTTGATACAACCCGGTATAACCCCCGATTCCCCGAACGTTATTCACAAGCTTTGCCTCATCCAAAAAAGTCTCGGCAATAAACTTTGCGCGCAGAGGATCCCCCGGCATCAGGACGGTTTTGGCAAAATCCCCTTTCTGAGCGCTGATATGCGGTGTTGGTACCGACATGATTGATTCCTCCTTTTCGTCTATATTTCACTGCGGTTCTTTGATTTTCTCTTCGGTCTCTTTCATTGCCTCCAGCGTATCTGACAGCAGCCGGTCCAGATCCCAGCCAAGCATTTCTACGCCGTTTGTAATCACCTCTCTGGAACAGCCTGCGGCAAAACTGGAGGTCTTATATTTTTTCTTCAGAGATTTTAACTCCATATCCTGGCAGCTTTTGGACGGACGCATCAGGGTGGCGGCATTGATTAACCCGGTAAGTTCATCAACCGCGTATAAAACCTTTTCCATCTCGTGCTCCGGCTTTATATCAACCGTCATGCCGTAACCGTGACTGGCGGTAGCGTGAATCATCGCCGGATCTATTCCTTTTTCTTTCATAATCTGCTGGGACTTTATACAATGCTCCTTTGGAAATTGCTCGAAATCCAGATCGTGCAAAAGGCCCACAATCTTCCAAAATTCGGCATTCTGCCCGTAGCCCAGCTTTTGCGCGTACCATTCCATCACATACGCTACGGTTTTTGCATGCTGCAGGTGAAACGGCTCCCGGTTATATTCGCATAACAACGCCCAGGCTTCTTCGTAGGTCATATTTTCCAACCGCCCTTTCTATACCAAAATCACCTTTCCCTCTTGTTTCAAAATATATCACACCTGGAAAAAAAGTCAATATTCCCGCACCAATCCGGTTAAAGCGCATAGGATAAAGCAAATACATTTTTCGAGGTGGCCTTATGATGAATCATTCATACGCATCCGATCCTTTTCCCGGAACGAATCTTCGAATCGGCTCCAGCGGAAGCGATGTTTTAAAAATGCAGCGGTTTTTAAATGTCATCGGCCGGCAATACCCTTCTATTCCGGTGCTGAAAGAAGACAATTTTTTCGGTTATAAAACAGAACAGGCTGTCCGGATTTTTCAGCGTCTCTTCTCTTTGTCGGATGACGGCATTATCGGCGTTTTGACCTGGAATAAAATTGTTTCCGTTCATGATGGCATTCCCGGCGGTACGGTCCCATACCCCGGCACGCCGCTGATCGTAGGCTCTCGCGGGGAGGCTGTTATGCACATGCAAAGACAGCTGAATCGAATTCGCCAAAGCTATCCTTCCATCCCTGCTTTGCAGGAGGATGGCATTTTTGGACCCAAAATGCGGGAATCCGTCATCATCTTTCAGCAGTTATTTTTGCTGCCGGCTCACGGAGCGATTGAAGAGAACACCTGGAACACCATAGAAAAAGCGGCGGGCAATCTTCCCAACGATCCGCTTGTCCCCTGGGACGGCAATGTTTTATCTTACGGGTCCATCGGCGGGCAAACCATTATTTTGCAGCAGTATCTAAATGATGTAGGCGACGCTTACCCTGCGATTCCGGCAGTAGCGGAAGACGGCAAATTCGGCGTAGAAACGCAAAACGCCGTTATGATGTTCCAGCATCTGTTTGATCTGAAGGTAGACGGCAGAGTGGGTGAAAAAACCTGGAATCGTCTTTTGCAGATGAAAAGCTATCTAATGCGTCAAGAGTAAAATTTGGGCGGCCGGATACAATAACCGGCCGCTCTTTTTCTTAGTCGGACCCGCTTGTTTTTCCGTCTGTCTCATGGTAGGATAAAAAGGAAAAGGAGGGGTTTTTCATGCGAAAAATTTTAGTTGTTGTCGATATGCAGAACGATTTTGTTACCGGTGCTCTGGGTTCCACCCAGGCGCAGGCGATTTTACCTTCTGTTTTGGAATACGTTAAAGCGTTTTCGGGAGAAGTACTTTTTACCATGGACACCCACGATCCGGACTATTTGGACAGCCGCGAGGGAAAAAAGCTTCCGGTGATCCATTGTGTCAAACACACGCCCGGATGGGAACTTGTCCCTTCCCTCGATGCTTTTGTAAAAGAATTTGATTGTCCGGTATTTTGTAAAACCACTTTCGGCAGTACCCAGCTGGCGCAGTATCTGTCCGGCGAAAACGAAAAAGAAGCCATTGATGAAATCCAGCTGATTGGCGTCTGCACCGATATCTGCGTTATATCAAACGCACTTACCCTGCGTTCTTTTTTGCCAGAAACGCCTATCAGCGTAGTCGCTTCCTGCTGTGCCGGGGTAACCCCTCAAAGCCATCAAACCGCTTTAGATGCTATGGCCGGGTGCCAGGTTGAAATTTTGTAGCACTTCTTGTTTTTTGTCCAAAAATCCTGCGGCAATAAAACCCGTCGGTATTTACGATTTTTCCATTTCCACCACAGTTTAAAAACTGTGGTGTTTCTTTTGCCGGTTGGCAATGATTTTATCGCCTTTACTTTTCGCGTTGATAAAAGTCCTATTTCTGAATTTTCCGTCAAAATTCAAAAATAGGATTACGGTTGCTTTGATAAATCCTGTTTAAGCCAAGTGAATATCAATGCAGTTATGAGAGCCGCTGCCGGAATAATGAGCAAATCTATCGGCGCAAAAACAATTCCGGGTAAACCGGCGAACATAAATCCCGTACCAAAGCTGTACAAATGTCCGTTAAGGAGAATCATTTCGCCGATATACATAAGGGCCGTCATCACAGAAGAAACGATCGACGGAATCCATATCGAAATAAATTTTCGTTTTTCAAAAAGAAATGAGCCGACAAACACTCCAACGGTTATCCCAAAAAGGACAAAGAACACCGTCATGAACGCAGCCGACAACGAAGATACTTGAATGCTGCCGTTTCTCCAAAATGCCGTAAAACACGCAAGAATACAAAGGCCAAGAAATGTAACGGAACAGACAGATTGCATCATCAAAGGTTTTAAATGTTTCTTCTCGTTGCTCTTAACCATTTGTCCAAAGCCATACAAGCAGTTCAAAATGGTAATAACCAATACAACGGAAATCATGTAAAAGTGCAATTTAAACGCAGGATTATACTCCCCTATCAAAATATCAACGGCTGTTTGGGTCTTGTATGTAGTTACGGATTCGCCCCATCCCTCCGGAGGAACATAACACATATACATCTGCCAATCTTCAAGTTTTATAACGGTTTCGGCTGTCGAGACAACAACTTTTTGTTCAAACAGCCATTCGATCACAAAGAAAATCCCTGTTGCTATAAAAGCACCGCTGAAAAACGCAAATTTCTTAAATAGCCTGATACACAAAGGCATTAAAAGAACGCCAACAATGATCGCAAGGCAAATCGGGGTATACGGAATAATATATTTGGGATAGTTTTCTTTCAGCACGGTCCCGTCGGTAATCATATTGGTAATGACCCGAACTCCCATTGACAAAGGATAATATGATGCAATCAAAACACCGATACAAGAAAGCAGATAATATCTGTTAAACGATTTGCTTTTCATATTTTTGTCACCTTCAAACGCCGGTTCGTCGCTCTGATTATATCATGTCCAATTTTTAAATTCAAACTGCGGTTAGCAAAAACGCCGATGCTTATACTCATCAACGCCAAAAGCAAAAGGGACATGCTTTTTACAAAGAGCCACTTTTTTCCTCTTGCAATAAAAGAACGAATGTTCTATAATGATTTCAAAATCCTTTCGTAAGAGGCGTGGACAATGGAAAGAGTGATTCTGCACAGTGATCTTAACTCCTTTTACGCCAGCGTGGAAATGCTGTACCAGCCAAAACTGCGGCAGATTCCCATGGCGGTGGGAGGAGACGAGGAACGGCGCCACGGTATTATTCTGGCCAAAAACGAAGCGGCAAAAAAGTTTCAGGTTGCAACGGGAGAGCCTTTATGGCAGGCAAAGCGAAAATGTCCGGAACTGACGATCATGCCGCCCCATTTTTCCAAATATTTGTATTTTTCCAACCTTGTTCGGGAAATTTATCTGGAATATACCGACCAAGTAGAGCCCTTTGGTATTGACGAATGCTGGCTGGACGTTACCGGTAGCTTGGGCCTTTACGGAAGCGGCATCCAAATTGCAGAGCAAATCCGGCAACGGGTCTGGAATGAGTTGGGCATAACAGTCAGCATCGGCGTCAGTAATAACAAAATCACCTCGAAATTAGGCAGCGATTATAAAAAACCCGACGCGATTACCCAGATCACGCCGGAAAACTACAAACGTATCGTCTACCCCCTTCCCGCATCTTCGCTTTTATACGTAGGGCCCGCCACCGCCCGAAAGCTGCAAAGCCGGGGAATTCACACTATCGGGCAGCTGGCGCAGACCGACCGAAAGCTGCTTATACAATGGTTTGGAAAATTGGGGGACCTTCTTTTTGTTTTTTCCAACGGTTTGGATCGTTCCCCTGTCGCCAGAAACGACGAATGTGCCGCGGTAAAAAGTATTGGCAACAGCACAACAACCTGCCGGGATATGAAAAACGACGAGGATATCCGCATGGTCTTTACTGTTTTGGCAGAAAGCGTTGCGGCCAGAGTGCGTGAGCATGGCTTAAAAGGTGAAACGCTCTGCATTTTTGTGCGGGATCACACGCTTCATTCTTTTTCGTGCCAGCAAAAGCTGCCGCGTCCCTCCTGCCTTGCCGATACAATGGTCGAAACGGCTATGGCACTGTTTCAGCGTCATTACAGCTGGCCCTCGCCGGTGAGAAGCATCGGCCTTTCCATAAGCGATTTTGTTTATGAAAATACGCCCGTCCAGCTGGACCTTTATCATTCTCATCAAACCGCTGCCCAGCGGGAAAAACTGGCGAAAACGGTTGACAGTCTGCGTCATCGGTTTGGAAGCGGCTGCGTTCAGAGGGCAATTGTCCTGCTGGACCGGGAACTAACGCACGCCGCGCCGGAACAGGAGTTTGCCCTGCATTTTAAGCGATAGCGCAAGAACAAAAATCTTTTGCCGGCAGAGCGGTCGGAATTTTTTAAGAAAGAAGGGGAAGAATGGAACTGGCGCGCAAAGTTTATGTAGAGGTAGAAGCACAATTCGATACCGAAGGAAACGTTCTGCCCCTATCCATTCGTTGGGAGGACGGCACAAGGTATTTTGTAGAACGGGTGGTAGATATCCGTCGGGCCGCATCTTTTAAAGCCGGCGGCACCGGGATGCGTTATCTGGTGCAAATCGGACGGCACCGCTCCTACATCTGGCGGGAACAGGATGACCGGTGGTTTGTGGAGGCCAAATCCGCCAGTTGTTAGCCAATACAGAAAACAGTGGATTATATGAAATCCCATCGAATTTGTTGACAAAAAAACAAGAAAGGCATATGATAAGCACAAAGGTAAAAACCCGGTAGGTAAGGCTACCACAGGGATACGGATTGCTGCCGCGAAATAGTGGAGACACTATGAGAAGGTCAACAGGTTATGTCGAAAACAAGGCATTGCTTAATGCAATTTCATCGCCCTGCGAAGCTAAAGCTTGAACGGTAACGAAAATTGGCGAAAAGCATGAATCCATGCTTTTATACGGCAATGAATAACCGCTGAAGTTTTTGGCTTCGGCGGTTTTTTTGTGGATTTTGTCCGGACAAATCAATTGTATCTTCCGGGCCCGCAAAACCTTTTGTGGATCGGTTTTCGCGATCCTTATATCAACCTAAAAAGTGAGGTGAAACCGCATGGACGC
>CAJTQM010000035.1:10395-13154 GCA_910578255.1 uncultured Oscillospiraceae bacterium | reverse complement strand
GCCATATTTGTGGAAAGGAGTATAACGAATGAAAATCAAGAGCATTGGCGAAATCTGGCAGAAAATATGCCACGGCGCAGGATCTGGAACCGTACCGGGTGAAATTTAACGGAGCGGTATTGTTTTGGGATATTGTCCAAGGGAATACGGCTTGAATCAAAAAGAACCATTTGGAGCGGGAATAACCCGCTCAAAACGCCAAAAGCTAACCCCAGGGGGGAACGCTTTTGGTGGAGATGTGTGGAAGCTGCCGACACAGCGGAAAGATTGTGGGATACGTGCAGTACCGGAGATTCGGCCAAAGCCTGCCGATTTTGTACTGCGAGAAACAAAAAAGGCCGGTTCCGGGGGACTATCTTTGTCTTAGCTATGAATCGCCGTCCGGGAAGAAACTGCGCGGAATAAAGTAAGGGAGGATCTTAATTGACAACCAAAGAGAAAAAAGCGTTTTTAGGAAGATACCAAGAGTTGGAGGCGGAAGAACGGGACATCCGGGAAGAGATCGCCCGCTGGGAAAGCCGGGCGCAAAAAGTCACCGCGTCCTGGTCTTCGGCTCCCGGCGGCGGGGCGGGAGCGGACAAGGTACAGGATGGAGCGATCAATCTGGTGCAACTGCAAAAACAGCTGGAGGAAAAGGCCGAAACCCTTGCGCGGGTGAGGATAGAAATTGAGCGGGCGATTGGCACAGTCAAAAACGATACCCAAAGACGGCTGTTGCGCCTGCGGTACATAAAGGGCCTGACCTGGGAGAGAATCGCCATGGAGATGCACTATGGGTATCAGTGGGTTTGTAAGTTACATGGGAAAGCACTTTTGCAAGTTGAGGTGAAACAAGCGATAGAAAGCGATACTCATCCTGTGCTATGATGTAAATAAGAAAAAAGCCGAGGATCATTCCCCGGCTTTTGGTTTGTTTTGGGTTAGGGACGATCCTGGACGCCCAGCCGATGTTTCAATCCATCGCTGAGT
This sequence comes from uncultured Oscillospiraceae bacterium, assembly GCA_910578255.1. Classification (GTDB taxonomy): domain Bacteria; phylum Bacillota; class Clostridia; order Oscillospirales; family Ruminococcaceae; genus UBA3818. Next base: position 12,185 of record CAJTQM010000035.1, on the reverse strand, counting down.
ATCTGGGAGAAATTAAGACCTTCTTTTTCCGCCAGATCATTTAACCAGCTTTGCACAGTAACATTTTTACGAATGGTGCGCATATCGTTGGCTCTGCGATATACGGAGAAATCGACATCTACCAGCGTTACAATTTCATTTTGGGAATGCTCAGGAGAAAAGGAAGAGGCTTCTGGAATGGTACGTCCGGCATCCTGTTCAGTGATTCCCCACAGACCAATGGCGTCTCGCGCCATATCGATACACTCTGCCACACTTTCCCCTTGTGTTCCAATTTCAAGGTCGGGGACAAGGACAGAGAAACCACCCTCTTTTTCCGGAGTGAGAATAATGGGATAAACATATTTCATAGTATAACCTCCTAATAGGAGAGGGGCTTATTTCAAGCCCTGTCTCCTTATGATCGCTTTTGCAAGTGTTTCTTTAATTTCTGTGTGTCTTGGAATAGTTTCGGATTTGATTCCGTTGGTATAGATGTCGTGATTTCCACCGCTGCGAAGGTACCACCAACCGTTTGATTCCAGCTTTTTTATTAAGTCTCGTCTCTTCATGTCGCTGCCTCCTAAGTATATTATACACATTTGATGCGTATAAGTAAAGCGATTTAACAAAAAAGTGAAAAAAGCCGAGGAATCATTCCCCGGCTTTTGGTTTACCATGTTCGCGCAGCATCGCAGCTTTGGTAACGACCCATTGCTTGCCAAACTTTTTGCAGTCGGTTCCTTCCTGAAGCTTACCACCGACGGCATACGGCTAAGGCAACGGTACATATCGACGGCTTGGCCGCTTCGGAGGCGGTGCGGAGGATTTGCGGAAAGCGGCAGAGGAGTTGGAGCGGTTAAACGCCCAGATGGCGGATATCTATGCGTCGCGGACCGGGTTGTCCTTAGAGGAGATTGCCGGATGGATGGCCGAGGAAACCTGGATGGACAAAGAAGAGGCAATGAAAAAAGGCTTTGCGGATGAAGTGCTGGAAAACAAAAAGGTCGCGGCGTGTGCCGGCCTGCACAAATGGTTTGCCAGATACAAGCATCCGCCGTTTTTCGAAAAGAAAAAACAAGCTGAGGTACAGGAGGGGAATCCCGAGCCTGTTGCAGATAGGGACCAGCCGGATCAAAAAGATTTGGCAAACCCAAAAAAGCAGTTTTGGGCAACCAAAAAAATTTACTGAAAGGATGTTAGACAATGGACGCGAAAAAAATTATTGAGATGAAGCAGGAGCGGGCGCAGCTGGCCGCCTCTATGCGGGCGCTGATGGACGAATACGAGGACAAGCTGCTGCCTGCGGACAAAAAAGAGGAGTATGAAAAGGCGGAAAAACGTTTCGACGAGATTAGCGACCTGATTCTGCGCGAAGAAAAGCAGCTGGAACGGGAGAGAGCCGCAGGGGAAATCGAGGACAAGGAAAAAGCGGCAAAAAAAGGGAGAACCCAGCCTTTTTGCCAAAGCGCTGACCGGAAACGCCGATCATATTGCGGCGTTTAAGGCCAGTATGAACCTTGGAAACGACAGTCAGGCGGGCTCTTTGACGGCCCCGATGGAGTTTCGGGACGAGTTGATTAAAGGGCTGGATGATATGCTTTGGATGCGGCAGATCTGCCGAGGCATCGGCTCCATTGGCGCAGGACAGTCGCTGGGATACCCGTACCGCGCCGCCGAGGCCACCGATGCGGAGTGGGTTGGCGAAGTGGCGGCGGTGATCATGCGGTATTCCCCTAAAATTGACCAGCGGTGCCGGATCTGGCGGGAAGACGAAGGGGAAACCGAAGATCCCCGGGAGAGGGAGAAAA
>CAJTQM010000035.1:0-10373 GCA_910578255.1 uncultured Oscillospiraceae bacterium | reverse complement strand
CATCGGCATTGACAATGTGGAGGATGGGCGGCGCTTTTTGGAAATCAAAAAAAAGCGGATGGTGGTAGCATGAATGTAAACGAAAGGATTCAAAAGGCGGTCCAGCCGCTTTCGATTCCCTGTGCGGCAAACGAATACACCGGCGAAGAACAAACCTACCTGGTCTTTTCGGTCAGCCCTCTGCCGGTGGACTTTGCGGACGATTTTCCGCAGCACATCAAAAACCTGGTCCAGCTGCATCTATATTGTTCCCATACCCTTAATACGATTTTGCTGCGAAAACAGATAAAAAAGCTGATCGCCCAGGCGGGCTTTACCTATCCGGTGGAGACGGACGCCAGCGAAAAGGGGACGCAGCATATTGTTTTTGAGTTTGAGGATGTGGAGGCGGTATAATGGCGCGGTTTACAACACAGGGAATAGACCGTTTAGAAAAGACGTTTGCGGATTTATCCTTGCTGCCGGACGACATCATCGAAAGGATGCTGCTGGCCCAGGCGGATCGGATTGAGCCGGCGCAGAAACGCAAAATGCGGGTTAGATGGACGGGCAGGTATGCCACCGGAAAAACGGCGGACAGCCTGACGAGAACGTCGCCCAAAAGGAGAAAGAGCGGGATATCGCTGTATTTGACCTTTCGGGGGAGCCATCATGGGATGCGAAACGGCGAGATCGCTTTTATCAACGAGTATGGAAAAACAAATCAACCGGCCAGACCGGCCATTCGGGAGGCAAACGAAGAAAATGCCGACCAGGCGGTGGAGGATGCCGCGGACGTTCTGGACCGATGGATACAAAAACATGTTTAAGGAGTGACAGACTATGGCAACCATGGGACTTAAATACTGTGCGTGGGCAAAAATGAAGGAAGAAACAAAAGCAGCGCCCCCGACTTACTTTACCGGAAAGGTAATTGGAAAGGCTGTGTCGACCAATCTGACGGTGACCAACGCGGAGGCGGAGTTGGCGGCGGACGACATGATTGCGGAGTATGTGCGGGAATTTTCCAGCGCCAATCTGGCCATGGAGGTGGACAACATCGACCTGGCGGATCAGGCGCAGTTGTACGGCGCCAAATATGAAAACGAGGAATTGCAGCATTTTGCGGACGACAACGCCCCATACGGCGGAATCGGCGGTTATCAGGTGCTGTTGATCCACGGTGTGAGAAAATACCGGTCCTGGGTATTCCCCAAGGCAAAGGCCGCTGTGCCGGACTGGACGGGAACGACCAAGGGCAGTTCCATTACGCTGGGGACGCAGCCGATCAACCTGAAAATCGTTTCCCCCAGCTACGGGCCGTGGTATCGGGTGCAGGAGTTTGCCACCGAGGCCGCAGCCCAAGCCTACGTGGACAGCAAGCTGAACGTGGGCGAATGGCGTCAGATCAATATTCAGGTAAACGGCACGCCGCCGGAAGGGTCTACTTTGTCCAGCGGGGTGGTATATGTGCCGGCGGGAGAGGATTTCGCGCTGGAAATCGCCGGCACGCCGACGGCGTTATACGACAACGGCGAGGAGAAGGCCAGCGCTGCCCAGGACGGAAAGTACACCCTTTCCACCGTTTCGGCCGACCATGACATTGCGGTGATCTTTTAACGAAAAATAAAGAAAGGCCGCCCTAAGGCGGCCTTTTCTTTTCCATTGGAGGGAAATATGGATTTTTCAAAATGGAACTTGACCTACAATGCAGCCGCCCATTTTGCCGCCAAAGACCAATATCCGGACGGGCTGTTGCAGGCGTTGGCAGCCAGTGGGGAGCAAAGCCTGGACGCGTTGTGCTGGGCGCTGGAGGAACTTTCCCGCCAGGGGGAGCGATTGCGCAGAAGCCTGGGACACGACCCGGTACAGACGTTGCAGGCACAGGATTTTAAGAATCTTCTGCGGCCGGCGGATTTACTGCCGGCAAAAACGGCGGTTTTGGCCGCAATCCATAAAGGGCTTGCGCCAGGTGAAGCGGACGAAAAGGAAGTTGACGAGGTTTTGGCGCAGCTGCAAAAAAAAACGGGAAAGAACTGACCTTGGCGGGGTATCTGGCGATTGCGTCTGCGCTGGGGATATCTTTTCATGAAGCGATGCTGTTGGAAATCGGAACCTTGTTCCAGATTAGTGAACTGCGCTGGCCGAAGAAAAGGTGAGCGGGATTAAAACTATTTGAAGCTGGAAACTATGGCCCGCGAACCAGGATTTACTCGCATTGCCGCAAGTGGTAACGAGGTTATCCGATGGGAAACAATTCGAAAATATCTTTCCGAATTGGGAGCATGCTAGCAAGTTGGCACAGAGACCTCCTCATAAGCGGGGAAAGCTGATGCCCTACGCGGATAAAAACAACGGCCTGTTTGAGATTAAGGAAAGCTTTAACGAGAAAACCCAGTGGAGCGGGACCCAGACGATGGTCACGCCAAAAGGCCGGGAGACCTTCCGGCTGCTGTACATAAAAACCGCATAAAAAACGACCCGCTGGGCTTCTGGCGGGTTTTTTACAGGCATTTTTAAGGGGGACGTATTTTGGCGGTACGAAAAATCAGCACAGAGTTAGTGGTAACTGGAGAAAAAGAATACCGGTCGTCCATGCAGAACATCAACCGGGAAATGAAGACGCTGCAATCGGCGCTGAAGCTGGTAGACAGCCATTTTAAAGGACAGGCCAACAGTCTGGATGCGTTAAACGCCAAGAACAAGGCTTTAAGCGACGTTTTGGCCAAGGTCACCCAGAAGTATCAGGAGGAAGCAAAGGCCCTACAAAAATCCAGAGAACTGCAAGACCAATACGCCCAGGCCGCCCAAGAGGCACAGAAAAAGCTGGACGAATTGAGCCGGGCCACCACTGACAGCGAAGAGAGCCAGGCCCAGCTGGACCAGAAGATCAAACAAACACAGGAGGAAATGGTCCGATACCAGACGGCGGCAGAAAAGGCGGCTGCTGCGGTGGAGAACCACAGCGCCAAGGCCAATGCGGCCCAGGTACAGATCAACGATTTGAACCGGGAGATTTCGGAGAACGAAAAGTATCTTTCGGAAGCGGCAGTCAGCGCCAACGGATGCGCCAGATCCATTGACGAATACGGGAAAAAGACCCAGGAGGCAGCGAGGCAGTCAGAAGAATTTGGGGACAAATCCCAAGACGCAATGAATCAGCTGGCTCAGGCGCTGATTGATGCCGGTCTGGTCAAAGGGATCAAAGAGATTGTGGGCGTTCTGAAGGACTGCTGTAAGGCTTCAATCGAATTTGAATCGGCCATGGCGGGGGTGGCGAAGACCACCGATCTGACGCCGGCAGAACTGGATGAGATGGCCAAATCCCTACAAGAACTTTCGACCCAAATGCCGATGACAGCCAGCCAGTTGGCCGGGCTGACCGAGGTTGCCGGGCAGTTGGGAATCGCCAAGGAAAATCTGGTGGAATTCACCACTGTCATGGCGAATCTGGGCGTTTCGACCAATCTGAGCGCCGAAGAGGCGGCGGAGTCCCTGGCGAAATTTGCCAATATGGTGAAGATGGACCCGGAAAATTATGAACGGCTGGGATCGGTGGTGGTAGGGTTGGGAAAAAACTTTGCCACCACCGAGGCGGATATTGTGGCTATGGCAACCTGTTTGGCCTCTGCAGGAAAACTGGCGGGGCTGACCGAATCGGAGATTATGGCGCTAGCCGCGGCCATGTCCTCGGTGGGCATTCAAGCAGAAGCGGGCGGCACCGCCATGGCCCAGATCCTTGCGGCCATTGAGACCAATGTGTTAAAAGGAGAAGAAGAACTGCAAATCTTGGCCAATACCGCCGACATGACCGCGTCGCAATTCGCCCACACCTGGGAAAACGAGCCGATTCAGGCGATATCCGCGTTTATTTTGGGTTTGTCCCAAATGGAGGAGGAAGGGGGGAACGTAACCCTTCTCTTGGACGAGTTGGGCTTATCGGGAATTCGGCAGGCCGACATGTTCAAGACCCTTGCACTGTCAGCGGGAAACATGACCAGCGCGATGGAGTTGGCCAATCGGGAATGGGTGGAAAACACCGCCCTTGCCAAAGAGGCGGGGACCTGGTACGCCACCACCGAATCCAAGATTCAGATGTTTCAAAACGCGGTACAGAACCTGAAAACCGCCATCGGGGACGATTTGACCCCGGCGCTGCGGCGCATGACCGACACGGGGACGGGTATTGTCAAATGGGCGACTGACTATGTTGAGGCCAACGGCTGGCTGGTGCCGTCGATCGCGGCGGTAACGGCGGCGGTAAGCGTGGCGGGAATCGCCATCAGCGGCGTGGCGCTGACCGCCATTCCGAAGCTGACAAAGGCGCTGGCCGCATTGGGAGAGGCCATTGCCGCCCATCCGGCTTTTATGCTCGGCACCGCAATTGCGGCGGTGACGGTGGGACTGGTCACCTTTATGGCCACGGTGGAGACCACCTCGGACAAAATTGCGGCGCTGACCGAAAAGGCGGCGGGTCTGGAAAGCGTTTTCGCCCAATCGGAGGCCTCCTACCAGGCGACTGAAACGACTATATCGGCCACCGCCTCGGTGGTGGATGAATACATACAGCGGCTGGAGCAACTGGAGGCCCAGGGGTTGGATACCGCCGAGGCCCAGGGGGAATACCGACGGATTGTGGATCAGGTCAATGCGCTGGTACCAGGTTTGAACCTGACCATTGACGAGCAGACGGGACTGTTAGAGCAGAACACAGAGGCGATCAAACGGCAGGTGGAGGCCTGGGAGCAGGCGGCCTTAAACGAGGCGGTCAACAAAAAATACCAAGACCAGATCAAGGCGGTAGCCGACGCCAAGGTGGAACTGGCGGAAAACGAGATTCAGCTTGCAAACATTACGGGGAAAATGGACGAGTTGGAAAAGGAGCGGGCGGCAAACCAGGAAAAGCAACTGGAAAACGCAGAACGATTAAATGAACTGACCAGCAAAACCACCGAACTGACCAAGGAGGAGCAGGAGGAATACGACGCGCTGCGAGAAAGTCAGGCAAAGCTGATCGCCGAAGAAGACAACCTAGCCGGGCAATCAGGGGAATTATACGAAGAACAGCGTGTTTATAACGGCGCGGTAGAAGAAGGAAAGGAGAAGATCGAGTCTTTTAAAGAGCAAATCGAAGAACTGGACAAGGTGATGGAGTATTTGTCCGGCCGGTCGAATGCCGCCGCAGGGGACGCAGAAGCCGCGTTTGGGATTATGGAGGCGGCGGCATCTCAATTTCAAACCGAATTTTCTGAGGAAAAGGAAAAAATTCGGGAAAGCATCGACGAGGTGATCAGCGGTTTTCAGAAAATGGATTTGGAGACGAACAGGTCGGTTTCGGATTTAATCGAATCGCTGAACAGCCAGAGCCAATATATGGACGAGTATGCCGCCAACATGGCAAAAGCCATAGAGATGGGGGTGGACGAAGGGCTTTTGCAGAGGCTTTCGGATGGCTCGGAGGAAAGCGCGGCGATTTTGCGGGGGATTGTGGAAGACGGCGGCGCCCATGTGGCCGAGTTAAACGAGGCCTTTCGAAAGGTATCGGAGGGGAAGGACGCCTTTTCCAACGAAATGGTTCTGATGCAAGGGGAGTTTCGAGATCAGTTGGACCAGATGCAGGTCCGGTATGACGAGTTGGTAAAGGATCTGGACCAATACGACGAGGCGGCCAAGGCGGCAAGCGATACCATCCAGGGCGTTATCGATTCGGTGGGCGCCCGGGAATCGGAGGTTTACGGGGCGTTTCGGCGGCTGGCCGAGAAGGGACTTCGGGGGTATACCGAAACGTTTGACCAGCATTCCCCGTCGAAGGTGATGTACGATAATGCCAGCTTGGACGTACAGGGGGCCATCAACGCGGTGCAGGACCGGGAACGGGACATGGAGGAAGCCTTTGCCCAAGCGGCCCAGGCGGGAATCCGAGGGTATCAATACGCCATGGCACAGGCTTCGTACCAGATGAACCAGGCGGCGCAGCGGGCCGCGTCCGGGCCAGATGTACCCAGCCAGAATATGACGGTGGTGCTGACTTTAGACGGCGAGACCATCGGTCAGGTGGTAACCCCCTATGTCAACGGGACGCTGACCGCCAATCTGAAAAGGGCAAAAAGGAGGCTGGGACTTTGAGAAGCTTTACCTTTCGGGGAAAAAACTCGGAGGATTATGGGATCTTGGTAGAGAGCATTGACCGGACGCTTCTGGCCGGGCGGCGGGATACCCGCATTGCCATTCCGCAGCGGGATGGGAAAACCGAAACGGGGGTATATATGGCGTATGAGGGGATTCAGCTGTCGGTTTCCTGCGGCTTTTTGGCGGACAGCAAGGAAAAGCGGCAGGAAAAAGCCCGGGAGATTGCCTACTGGCTTTCGGGAGAGGGGAAGCTGGTCTTTTCCGACGAGCCGGACAAGTATTACCAAGCGGCGGTGATCTCGCCGATCCAGCTGGAGGCGCTTTTACGCATTGGAAAATTTTCGGTGGTATTCGACTGCTATCCCTTTGCCTTCGGGAAAACGGTGGACGAAGAATTTTTGGAAAGCTATCTTCCCCGCTATCAGGGGACGGCGCCGGCGCCGATCATGATCACCATTCACAACGCCGGGAAAAGTCCCGCGGTGGGCATACAAATTCAAATCAGGAAGAGGATGATTTAGCATGTACATGACAAATTACATGGAAACGGCGGTGCTGAATTTGTTTCGGGGAATATCCATTACAGCGCCGCCCAAGGTGTATATGGCGTTGTTTTTATCCAACCCCGGAGAAAGCGGGACAGGGACAGAGGCCAATTACACCGGCTACAGCCGGGTGGAGGTTTCTTTTTCCACCCCGGCGGCCATGTCCAGCGGCATTGGCGTACAAAACGACCAGGATGTAAAATTTGCGATTCCCCAGGCTGCGGGCGGAACGGTGACCCACATCGGCGTAATGGATTCTTTATCCGGCGGAAATATGCTGGTCTACGGTCCGCTGACCGATTCTTTGTCCATTGAGGCGAACGAGGCGCCGGTAGTGGTGGCGGGGGAGGCAAAATGGTGGATTACGGGAAACATGTCCGACGCGTATAAGACCAAGGTGTTAAACGTTTTGCGGGGAACCAACTGCGACGGGTTTACGCCCTATCTGGCCTTATTTAACGGAAATCCGGAGGATACCGGAGCGGAACTTTCCGGGGGAAGCTACAGCCGTGTGGCGCTTTCTTTCGGCGCGCCGGAAGAGCAGTCCGCCGGGCAGATGATGATCACCAACGCGGCCCAGGCATCTACCGCCAGAGCAACCGCCCATCAGGGAACCTGGACGTATACGGCGATTTACGACGCGGCCTCGAACGGGCAGCCGGCCTATTACGCGGCTCGCTCAGCGCCCAAGGAGATGCGCAAGGGGCTGATTGTGATCATCGCCGCCGGAAATTTAAGTCTGGCTATGAATTGACGAAGGAGGGAAAGGCATGCTGAATCTTTCCCGCTATAATTTATCCAACTTCAACCTGTTACAGGAGCAGGAGACCGTTTCCTATATCGACGCGATGTACGCCGCAGTGGGCGCGATGGTGTCAAACGGCGGCGACGAATATTTGCAGGAGAGTATGGTAAGCGATCTGCGGACACGATTGAGCGCGGGGCCGGCAGAGGAAATCAAAGAAAAGTGGGGCGCTCAGGTCCGGGCGGCGGCCTTTCTTTCCCCGGCGCTTTGGCTGCGGGAAGAAATGGAGGAACAGGTTCAGGCAACGGTAAACTGTGGGCAGGACATCTATTTGCAGACCCAACAGGAAAGCGGGACACAGGCCCTGACCGGTTTGGGGTGCGACATCCTTTTTAAAGAGGCTCAAAAGACGGATGTGCTTTCTCAGGCGGAGATCGGGTGCGATATTTATATCGGCCTACTTTTCCCGGCGCTGACAAACGCGCAGATATCCTCTTATATTATAGAGGATCAACAGGCGTTTTTAAATGTGAGTATCCCGCCAGGTGGGACACTGGTGGTGGATTCCCAAAATTACAATGTGCTGCTTGGCGGGCAAAGCGTGATATGGGTCCACGAAGGAGACTGGGTCTGGATTAGCCGGGAAACCATGGACTTATCTGTCCGCTGTGCGGCCGGCAGCGGACTGGAAAGCAGAATTTTGTATACGGAGAGGTTTTTGTAATGCTTGAAATTTTTGATTTGGACATACGAAAAACAGCCGTTTTGCAAAATGCCTATGACCTAAGGGAGACAAACACCCTCAACGGAATCGACACCCTGTCTTTTTCCATGCCGCAGGAGGACGAAAAAAACCGGTTTTGCGTTCCCTTTCACTATGTCCGGTACAACGGGGGAAGTTTGTACCGGATTGTTGGCAGCACGAAAACAGAAGCGGACACGGCGGTAGTGTCTTACAGCTGCGAACATGTGATCGCGACCTTAATAGACGATGTGATTTTTGGCGCGGTCACCTATGGGGGGACGGGACGGACCACCCGGCAGGTGCTTCAATACCTATTGGAGAAGCAGACAATCAAGCGATGGGTTTTAGGAGAATGCGATTTTTCTTTTCAGTATGAATACGGGTGGGAAAATGAAAACCTGTTAAATGCGGTTTTTTCCGTGCCCAATCTGTTTGTGGATCCGTATATTTTTCGGTTTGACACATCGGTTTTTCCCTGGAGGCTGTCTTTGCAAAAAATGGATATCAACCAACACCCGCAATTTTACATCCGCGCCGGGAAAAACCTGCTTTCCTCCCAGCACGGGGAGGAGGGGACGGAAATCTGCACCCGGCTGTATTGCTTGGGATATGGGGAGGGGGTAAACCAGCTGACCATAAAATCGGTCAATCAGGGCGTACCCTATTTACAGGCGCCGGAAGAGGACATCCAAAAGTATGGGATTATATCCCGCATTTTTGTGGACCGTTCTTTTGAGGACGCCAAAAGCCTGATGGAGCGAGGACGCGCTTTACTGGAACAATATCGCAAACCGCTTACTTCCGTCACGGTTTCCGCCGCGGATTTATACCAAGCGACCAAAACGGAAATAGACAAAGCGCAGGTGGGGAAAATCACACAGCTGACCCAGGACGGGACAAAAACCTATATTACGCAGATCACCAGAAACTACGACAGTCCGGGCAACATGTCGCTGACATTGGCAAACAAACCCCAGGACGTTGCGGAATCTTTGGCCCAGCTGGCGGACCGGCAGCGGATTGAATCCACCTACGCCCAGGGCTCTACCCAGCTATACGGTCAGTCGGTACAGGCCAACGCCACGCCGGAAGTTGGAGCGGTTTTAAACTTTTACATTCCGTCGGAAATGCGGATTGTCAACTCGGTCAAGGCAAAAATTACGCTGGACCGGTTCCGGTCCTACTCAAAATCGACCGCAGGGGGAGGGGGGAGCACCCGCGCTTCTTCCACTGGGGGAGAAAGCAGCATCCAGACCACATCCCGTCAGCAGGCCACGGAATCTAAGAGCACGGCGGAGCGGGAGTTGACGGCGGTGACCACCGATCCCTTATGGCCGGAGGCCGAGGCGTATACCGAGTTGGAAACCGTACAGGCCAAGGGACATGTTCACCGCATTTACCGTCCCTATCTGAATCATGCACACAAGGTTTTAATTTCGGCGCACACCCATTCCTTTACGGCGCCGGCCCATACCCACACGGTGAATGTGACCGTTCCGTCTCATTCTCACGAGATACAAATCCCTTCCCACACCCATGGAATTACCCAGGGGATTTTTCAATTCGGTTCACCCAAAACAGCGACCATCTCGGTAAACGGGAAGACCAGGGGCAGCATGGGGGAGGAAAAGGAACTGGACATCACAAATTTTTTGACCGACGAGCGGGACGGGAAAATTCCCAGGGGGAGGTGGATGAAATTGGAGATTATACCGGATGATCTGGCCTATGTGACCATTGACATTCTGGTACAGGGATTTATTCAATCAAGAGGGGGGAGTACCTTATAATGGCACAGATGACAATGTATAGCGCGATAAACAATTCTCCGAAAACCGCTGTTTCGGCCAATATGACGGCGTCGGATACTTCCATTCAGGTAGAGCGGGCCGACGCGCTGCCAAAGCCGCCCAATCTGGCGACATTGGGGGAAGATGAAAACGCAGAGGTAATTTCCTATTCCGGAAAAGATGGCAATACGCTGACAGGTGTTGTCAGGGGAGTAAATGGGACCACGGCCAGTCCCTGGCCGGTGGGGACGGCGGTTTACCGGGCCTATACGGCGTATGATCACGATGCGTTTAAGGCCAACATTGAGGATTTGGAAGCCAGAAAGGCGTCCAGCGTCAACGGCACATTGCCGGATAGTGAAGGAAACATCCAATTGGACGCGAGCCAGATTGCCGAAACGGAGGAGCGGGTGTTTGTCAGTCCGGGGCAGCGGCAAAAG
>CAJTQM010000034.1:11088-14281 GCA_910578255.1 uncultured Oscillospiraceae bacterium | reverse complement strand
AATTTGATGCTGGTACTGTAATCCTGCCATATCTGGCGGTTTTCAAAAAAGGTCTGGATCTTTTGCATCCGGACCTTTTTTGACGCTTTGGCTCTCAAGCCTATTTTTCCCTTAGAGGTAAAGCAAAAATCACTTTTTCTTTTCTGAAATGAAAACTTTTTTTCTTTCGCTTTCTTTTTTATTAGAAAACGTATACACTAAAGAGGAGGAGATGATTGCAAAAAATGTGGAATCCGCTTTTGGTGGAGGAATTTCGCCTTTGTATCGCTGATTTGATTCAGCAGCCCAGCATCCAGACAATGGACCAAATCAAGCAGCATGTAAAAAATGTCAGCTGCCTAGACCACTGCATCTTTGTCTCTTACCTTAGCTTTTCTCTTTGTAAAAAGCTGAGATTAAACGCGTCTGCCGCAGCTCGGGCCGGACTGCTGCACGATCTTTACCTTTGCAACTGGTCCCAAACAAACATCGGGCCTTGGAAAAGGCTGCGAATCCACCCGCAGATCGCTTTGCGAAACGCAGAGGCCCACGGACTTTCCAATCTGGAACGAGACATTATCGCAAAGCACATGTGGCCCTTGACCTTTTCCAAAATCCCCCGCTATCGGGAATCGGTCGTCGTCAACCTGGCGGATAAAATCTGCGCCTGTGTTGAGATGCTTCGTTTGTATCGTAAAATCGGCGCCGCCAGGGCTTTGACAGGCTTAAATCCCTGCAAAACACTTTTGCCCCAAACCGCAAATGGATAAAACAAAACAGCCGCAAAAGCGGCTGTTTTGTTTTTCATCCCCAGGATTTTATCTATCCAATAAAATCTCCTGTTCCTTTCCAATTTCCATGATGCAGGAATAGGAGGCCTTTAGCTTATAAACCTCTTTACCCAACGATCCCGAAAGTTCTTTTTTCAGGATCGTTGCCTCACCCAGCTGCACTTTTTCCTGTTCCTGCAGCTGCCGCATGGCCTCCTCTTTCGCTTGGACCTCATTGTATTCTACGGTCTTCTGCGTATAGTAAACCCGGTTTTCTTCCAGAACTGCAAAAGGCGTTGACAGGCCAAACGGAACAAAAGAAACGGTCTTTTGCTGCGTGTCGTAGCTTTTCTGCTGGTCCGACTCCCAGAAAAGCGGGATGCTCCAGGTCAGGATTTTCAAATATTTTTTGGTGGATGTCTCCCCTGTGGGAATGCGCTTAAGCTGCCGCAGAGGAATCTCTATTTCGATTTCGTAGCTGGCATGCGCCTTTATATCCGCTCTGGCATGTACAAACCTCGTCTGCCCTTTTCCGTCCTCCACAATACCGCTGACAAGCAGATCTCCGGCCAAAACGGTATCCCCTACCTGCAAATCACTCTGCCCGTCGTAAACATCCATGGAATGAATTTGCCCGGTGTAACGGGCGATGATGTTGCAGGCTTTGTCGTTATCCAAATACATATCCGGCGGAAGAATTCTTTCATTGACCTCCACCGTGGCGGTACTGCCGGTGATATTTACCGCGATCCAGGAAAGTTCCTTGATCTCCAAAAGGGTTTTTCGTTCCAGTTCCCGGACATCCAGCGAGTTTTTGAAAGATCCGACCTTCAGTCCCTGCTCCTGCAGAAAATCTAAAATCTCATCTGAGGTGACCATCTCGTTTCCCACCACCTCAATGGTCCAGACAAAATTTCCCAAAAACGCCAGTATCCCCAGAAACAAGCCGATTCCTACCGCCAGGCCAACCCGCCGGCGGTATTTTCTGCGCCAAAAAGGCCATCCGAACCGTTCCTCGATCTGCATATGTACGCCGGTTTTTTTTGCAAAAGGACGAAGCTGTTTATAGTGCTTCATCAGCGTGTAGCCAACATACTCTGTCTGCGTTTTTGAACCGTTCCACAAATTGACCCCGCCTCGGGACGCCAGATTCAGAAACCGCTCAATAAACACACCGGTCACCCGAAAGCGGACATAACCGTTTATAAAACGCAAAAAGCGAACGATAAACATAAATTCCTCCGATTTATTCCGCAAATTCCACGGACAGAATCACGCCGTCAATCATCACATTTTCTCCGGTCATACATTTTATCTGTAGGTTCTGCCCGGTGAATTTTACCATCTGTCTGCCGATTTTCAGCTTGATAAAATCGTCCTCGTATTCGATAACACCCTGGCATCCGTCCAAAACCGCCTCCCGGTTGCCGGATAGCACAATCTGGGAATAAGACTCGAACATATTCTGCGGAACATCTAAAATCTTTGCCAATTTTTCCGGGGAAGTTTGTTTGTTTGTTCTTCGTTCTTTTTTTCTCAATTCCAACTCCTCCCCTCAGTCAATCCTGTTTCACTATATGTTTTTGGGAAAGCTGTTATACATTTTTAGACAATGGAGTTTATAAAATATAGGGAATGAGAAAGGCGGTGCCGATATGACCTTCTCCCCTGTAAAAAAAGCGTTAAAGCTTCTGTCTCCTCTTTGTTTTTTACTGGCGGCCGTTTCGCTTTTGATCTACTCCGACATCGTCCGCCAGGGCGTATTAAACGGCCTTCAGACCTGTGCTTTTGTCCTGATTCCATCTCTTTTTCCCTTTATGGCCCTGTCGGGGATTTTATCCGAAAGCCGCGCGGCCAATACGCTGCAAAAAGTTCTGGCTCCGGTGACGCGCCGTTTTTTCCGTCTGCCAGCCTGTACCGCCTGCGCCGTGCTGATGGGAATGATCGGAGGTTACCCGGTAGGCGCTAAGATGACGGCGGCTTTGCTAGAGCATAAGCAAATCGACACTCAAACAGCAGGGCGGATGCTTTGCTTTTGCGTGAACGCCGGCCCCTCCTTTCTGATTTCGGCCGTAGGCGCCGGACTGTTGGGGAATCTGCAATCCGGCTTTCTGCTTTTATGCTGCCAATGGGCTTCCGCCCTTGTAATCGGTTTTTTGCTTGGCCGAAAACGCTCGCTTCCCGCTGCGGATGACAGCCCGGCGGGCGAACGTCAGGGACTCCCCTTTTCGTCCGCACTGGTTCGGGGCGTACAAAGCGGCATCAACGGCATGCTGTCGGTCATCGGATACGTTTTGTTATTCTCCGCCGTTTTGCAAATGCTCACCGCATTCGCCAAAACCGATAGCCGTCTGCTTTCATGGGCTGCCGGTCTTTTAGAGGTGACCACCGGCTGTGTTCGCGCAGCAGCAGAGAAAGATCTTGTTTTGATCGGTTTTTTTGTC
>CAJTQM010000034.1:9892-11074 GCA_910578255.1 uncultured Oscillospiraceae bacterium | reverse complement strand
GTTTTTCCGTCTTCTTTCAAGCGATCTCCTTTTTTAAAGGAGCCAGTCCCTCCTTCCTTCCTTTTTTCCTTTCCCGGCTGGCCCATGGACTGATTACAGCCTTTTTTGTAAAAATCGGGACTTGTTTGTTTCCCCAAATGGTTGAAACCGTTTTTTCGAATTTTTCCCATTCACTTAATCCTAAAATTTCCAGCACCCCAACGATTGCGATTTTGCTGATTTTTCTTTGCGGCGTGCTTCTTTTTTCGATTTCCACCTGGAATTTCCGCAGATTGGATTAGCATTTCTCTGCAATTTTTGCTATAATAAAAAATATAAAGTCGAAAACTGTCAGATATCCGGAGGAATTTCGTATGACGAAAACTCTTTTTGATTCACAAATGGTTCCAAAATGTCGCTACTGCGCCTACGGAACGCTTGCATCGTCCGGGCAGAATATTCTCTGTCCCAAAAAAGGCGTTGTCGCCAACGATTATTTTTGCCGCCGATTTCAATATGACCCGCTCAAACGCAAACCGCAAAAGCCAATCCGGCAAACCTTCAATCAAGAAGATTTTACCATCTGACGGATCACAGGGGGGAAATAAAATGAAGAGGAACAAAAGAAAATGGGTTTGTTTTTTTCTTGCCGCTGTTCTTTCAGCAGTTCCGCTGCAGGCTGCGGCGCAGGAACTTGACACGCAGCAGACAACTCTTTCCGACTTTTCGAAGGGGCTTTTTTACCACGACAGTTTTTCGCCGCGCAAATTGGACGTCTCCCAGGTGGACCAGCTTCTTTCCTTTGTGAAAAACAGCGGGTTTAACCGAGTTTATTTTTCTTTGCTTCCTTCCGACAGCAAAGAATTTTCCCAATTGCCGCCTGTTCGCATCCAGCCCCAGACAAACGGCGGCTTGGAAAAGCTTTCTTATCTGACAGGTCGATTAGAAAAGGAGGGAATCTCTCTTTCCCTGGCGCTGGATCCCTTTACGCTGGGAAATGATCATCCGGCTTACCGTTTTGTCCGAACGGTGGTAGAAAACGGCGGTTCGATCGCGGCTTTAAACGGCGAGACCCTTTATCTGGACCCGGCGCTGGACCGAAACCAGTCTCTTGCCCAGTGGGATTTGCAAAAGCTGCTCGCCGCCGGGAGTACAGCCGATGAAATTCTTTTCGAAAACACCACGTTCCTTTATAAAGACGGA
>CAJTQM010000034.1:5979-9816 GCA_910578255.1 uncultured Oscillospiraceae bacterium | reverse complement strand
GCGGACTTTCGGTCTCGGTTCTTTACCGTCCCATTTCTTCCCCCACTCTGGAAAATGCCCGTCTTCTTGCCCAGCCGGGTCTGCAACCCCAGACATTGGTGGAAAACCAGCTGGCCGACACCATCTACCCGACTATGAATAACAATCTTCAAGGTTGTCAACAGCAGGCGCAGCGGTGGAGTGCCCTGTCTGGCGGCCTTGAGGTAGTCCCCTGTCTGGAAACGGAAGCCGCCGGCCCCTCGGAGCAGCCCTTTGGCATCAGCAGCCGGATCTTTTTAATGCGGCAGATGGGCGTTTCCTCTGTCGCGGTTTCCGACTACCAAAAACTGTCCGAAAGTTCCTCCAGCACCGCCATGCTTCTTCCTTCGATTCTTGCAGGCGACCTGAACCTGATTCCGGAAGGCTATTCGCTGAAAATCCCCCAAACCTTCTCCATATCCAGACCGAGCGCAGATATCACCATTTCCGCCTCCTCCTATTATGTAATGGGCACCTCCAACCCGGATCTTCCCTTGTACCTGGACGGAAAACCCATCGAAAGGCAAACCACCAACGGCGGGTTTGGCGTATACCTGACCAATATCCCTGTAGGAACCAGCAGCTATACCTTCTCGCAGGGCAGTCAAAGCAGGACTGTCTCCATTACCCGGACCGATCCTAACCAAAGCGGCAGCGTTTCCCGCATCTCGCGCATTATCCAAAATTCCATGTACCCTTACTACGACGAAGCGGTAAAAGCGGGAGATCAGATCTCCTTTACCTGCACGGCCCCGGCGGGCGCCAGCGTATCCGTCACCTTTCAGGGAAAAACCGTTTCATTGACCCAAAAAGCGGTGGCACAAACCGGTGTTCCCGCTACCTTTAACGGAGTAATGACCATGCCGGATATGGGTAAAGACGACGAGACGGCCAAAGCCGGAACGGTCACCTATACCTTGACCTACAATGGGGCGACCAGTAGCTATACCTCCTCCGGAAATCTGTACACCATCGGCAAAAACACGTTGTTGGCCGTGTCTGCCAACGATTATATCAACAACGTTTATGGCGACGTTACCATCGAAGACGATTTTTACATGACGCTGTTTCACGGCGCCTGCGACTATGTGGAGGAAACCACCGGAAGCTATTATAAGCTTCGTTCCGGCGGATATCTTCCCAAATCCACCGCGGATATTCTCACCGGAACCCCGACGGTGGATAACCGGGTCTCTGACGCGGCCTTTGCTGCAAACGAGCTCGGCGAGAGCCTGACCCTGACCGGCACAGCAAAAGCGCCTTACAAAGCGCAGATGACCGGCTCAGAACTGACCGTCACCTTATGGAACACCACCGGCGTCCCGGAAAAAATTGAGCCTGCAAACTCCTCCCTCTTCCGGGAAATTACCGCCGTTCAAAACCAGGACGGGTCGGTTACCCTGACCTTTTCCTACCAGGACGGCGTAAAACTTTGGGGATATAACGTGGAATACGGCGATGACGCGATTGTGATCTTCGCCAAGAAAGCGCCCTCCCTCTCCACGTCGGCCCAAAAGCCTTTGGAAGGGATCGTGGTCGTCATCGACGCCGGACATGGCGGTGAGGATCCTGGCGCTTTAGGCGTGGCCGGTACCAACGGGCCAACGGAAAAAGATTTGAATTTTGTAAACGCCTATGCCGTCAAACAGGTCCTGGAAGCTTTGGGCGCCACTGTCCATCTTGTTTCCGAGGATAACGCCCGGTTAAGCTTTGAAGAGCGGATGGATCCGGCGCGCAGTATGCGGGCGGATTTCTTCCTCTCCTTCCACCACAACAGTACCGGCGAATCGACCGACAGCAGCAAGTCCTTCGGTACGGAGGTGTATTACCATGAAGAGCAGTCAAAGGCATTTGCAGAAAACATTTTAAGCAGCATTACAACCGCCGCCCAGCGCAACGCCCGCGGCGCCTACCAAAGCTATTACCGCGTCACACGGATGACCTACGCCCCCTCCTTACTGGTGGAGTTGGGCTTTGTGGTAAACCCGGTCGAATACGAGGATCTGTGCCAGTCGATACGCATTTATCAAACAGCCTTAGGCGTGGCCGACGGCATAATTCGTACCATCGAGGATTTCTAATAGACGTCTTTTCACTGTTTTCTTTTAAGAAGACCCGAGGGGAATTTTTCCATCGGGTTTTCTCTTTTTGCCTTTTTCACAAAAGAAAAAAGTTTTTTCCCGGTTCTTTGCCCAAAAAACAGAAAATCCTTTCATTCGGTATGAAATCCCGTCATTCTATGCTATACTAACACCGTTTTAGTACGATTTATGCCGTAAGGCGGAAATGGAGTTATCATGCTTACTGTATCAAATTTAAGTCTTCAGTTTGGGGGCAGCACCCTGTTTAAAAATGTCGATTTGATGTTCGGAGCGGGAAATTGCTATGGCATTATCGGCGCTAACGGCGCGGGAAAATCCACCTTTCTGCGAATCCTGTCCGGCGAATTGGAACCTTCTACCGGGGAAATCTCTATACCGGACAACGAGCGGATGTCTGTTTTAAAGCAGGATCACTTTCAATATGACGAATTTACCGTTCTGGATACGGTAATCATGGGAAACCAGAAGTTATACGACATTATGAAGGAAAAAGAAGCCTTGTATGCCAAAGAAAACTTTTCCGACGAGGACGGCGAGCGCGCCTCTTATCTGGAGGGAGAATTCGCCGAAATGAATGGATGGGAAGCCGAGACCGAGGCCCAGCAGATTTTACAGGGCCTTGGTATCGACTCTTCCCTTTTGTCCGCGCAGATGAAAGCTTTAAAGGAAAGCGAAAAGGTCAAGATTCTGCTGGCCCAGGCGCTGTTCGGTCAGCCGCAGATTATTCTGCTGGACGAGCCGACCAACGGGTTGGATCTCCCCTCAGTGGACTGGCTGGAGGACTTTCTGCTGGATTTTCCCGGGACCGTGATCGTCGTATCCCACGACCGGCACTTTTTAAATACCGTTTGCACCCATATTGTGGATATCGACTACAACAAAATCAAGCTTTATGTGGGCAATTACGATTTCTGGTACGAATCCAGCCGCTTAATCCAGCAGATGCTACGGGACCAGAACCGGAAAAACGAGGAAAAGGCAAAGGAACTGCAAAACTTCATTGCCCGCTTTTCGGCAAACAAATCCAAATCCCGGCAGGCAACCTCCCGCAAAAAGCTGCTGGAAAAGCTGACAATCGAAGAAATGCCCGCTTCTTCCCGGCGCTATCCCTTTGTGCAATTTAAAATGGACCGGGAGGTCGGCAAGGAGATTTTACAGGTAGAAAACCTGTGCAAAACAGTCGATGGAGTCCAGGTGTTAAAAGACATTTCCTTTCGCCTCAACCGCGGCGACAAAGTCGCCTTTGTAGGGGAAAACGAGATTGCCAAAACCACCCTCTTTCAGATTTTAGCCGGTGAACTGGAGCCGGACGAAGGCTTTTATAAATGGGGAGTCAGTACCAGTCAATCTTATTTTCCCCAGGATAACACCGCTTATTTCCAGGATTGCGATCTGGATTTGATCCGCTGGCTGGGTCAGTTTTCAGAAGATCAGGACATCAGCTATCTGCGGGGATTTTTAGGGCGGATGCTTTTTAGCGGCGACGATGCGCTCAAGCCGGCAAAGGTGCTTTCCGGCGGCGAAAAGGTCCGTTGTATGCTCTCGCGCATGATGCTAAAGGGCGCTAACGTTTTGATTTTAGACCAGCCTACCAATCATCTGGACCTGGAGGCAATCACCGCCTTAAACAATGGCCTGATAGATTTTGGCGGCAACATCCTCTTTACCTCCCACGACCATCAGTTTGTCGATTCCATCGCCAATCGGATCATCGAAC
>CAJTQM010000034.1:0-5967 GCA_910578255.1 uncultured Oscillospiraceae bacterium | reverse complement strand
GATCGATCGGGCTATGACCTTTGACGAATATGTTTCCTGGAAAGCCGGGCAGGTAAAAAAATAAGGGCAGAAATCGGACCGCGGCGAGGGAATGTCTTTTGGGCCTGATCCCTCTTTTGTGCCGGCAAAAATATTGCCGGCGAACAATTGACATATAAAAAAGAACCAAGTATAATATGGTAGAACATTCGTTCATATCGCAGATGGAGGTTTTCCGGATGGATAAATTTCAGTTGGTATCGGAATATCAGCCAACAGGCGATCAGCCCGCCGCAATCAGCCAGTTGGTCGAAGGTTTAAAGGCTGGCATGCACGAGCAGACGCTATTGGGCGTAACCGGATCGGGAAAAACCTTTACAATGGCGAATGTCATCGCACAAATCAACAAACCCACCCTGATTTTGGCGCATAATAAAACGCTGGCAGCGCAGCTTTGCTCGGAATTCAAGGAGTTTTTCCCCCATAACGCGGTGGAATACTTTGTCTCGTACTACGACTATTATCAGCCGGAGGCGTATATCGCCAGTACCGATACCTATATCGAAAAAGACAGCGCCATTAACGAAGAGATTGAAAAACTCCGTCACTCGGCCACCTCTGCCTTGTCGGAGCGAAACGATGTCATCATTGTATCCAGTGTTTCCTGCATTTACAGCTTAGGTGACCCTATCGACTATCGAAATATGGTCATTTCGCTGCGCCAAGGGATGAAAAAGGACCGGGACGAGTTGCTGGGCAAGCTGGTCCAGCTGCAATACGAACGAAACGACATCAACTTTGTCCGCAACAAATTCCGTGTTCGTGGGGACGTTGTGGAAATCTTCCCCTCTTATTGGAGCGATACCGCTATACGGGTAGAGTTTTTCGGCGATGAAATCGACCGTATCAGCGAGATCAACACGGTTACGGGCGAATTAAAGAATGTCGTCTCTCATGTGGCGATTTATCCGGCATCCCACTACATCGCGCCGCCGGAAAAAATGAAATCCGCCCTCATCCAAATCGAGGAGGAGTGCAACGAGCGGGTCAAGTACTTTCAGTCCCAGGGAAAGCTGATCGAGGCACAGCGGATTGCGGAACGGACCCGCTACGACATGGAGATGATGCAGGAAATCGGCTTTTGCAAAGGAATCGAAAACTATTCCCGCGTTATTTCTGGGCGGGTCCCCGGCTCCAGCCCTTATACGCTGATGGACTATTTCCCCGAGGATTTTCTTTTGTTCGTGGACGAATCCCATGTCACGCTGCCACAGGTCCGCGGAATGAATGCCGGCGACGCTGCTCGGAAAAAAAGCTTGATTGATTTTGGCTTCCGCCTCCCCTCCGCGATTGATAACCGCCCTTTGACCTTCGATGAATTTTATAGCAAGGTCCATCAGGCCATTTACGTCAGTGCAACGCCGGGCCCTTTTGAAAAAGAGCACAGTACTCAGCAGGTCGAACAGGTCATCCGACCGACCGGACTGGTCGATCCGGAAATTTCCGTCCGGCCGGTTGAGGGGCAGATCGACGACCTTTTGTCCGAAATCCATCTGCGTGTGGAACGAAAAGAGCGGGTATTGATCACCACGCTCACCAAAAAAATGGCGGAGGATCTGACCGCCTATTTTGAAAATATGGGAATCAAGGTCCGCTACATGCATTATGACGTAGACACTATGGAGAGAATGGAAATCATTCGCGATCTTCGCTTAGGGGAATTCGACGTATTGGTGGGCATCAACCTTCTGCGGGAAGGACTAGATATCCCAGAGGTCTCGCTTGTCGCTATCCTGGACGCCGACAAGGAAGGCTTCCTGCGGTCCGAAACGTCTTTAGTCCAGACCATCGGGCGGGCGGCGCGAAACGCCGGCGGCAAGGTCATTATGTATGCGGATACGGTAACCAACTCCATGGAGCGGGCCATCCGCGAGACAGAGCGGCGGCGGTCCATTCAAACGGCGTACAACACCGAGCATCACATTGTCCCGCAAACCATCCACAAAAGTGTCCGGGATATTCTGGAGATTTCCGCCAAGGATCACGACAAAAAGAAATCCGGCAGGCGTTTAAGCCCCGCCGAGAAGAAGATGCAGATCGCCAAATGGACGGCGGAGATGAAAAATGCCGCCAAGCTGTTGGAATTCGAACACGCAGCCTATCTGCGGGATAAGATCAAAAAACTGCAAAATGAAAAATAAAAACGGAGGAGATCGCAATGGCTTTGGACAAAATTGTGATTAAAGGTGCAAGAGAACACAATTTGAAAAATATTGATTTAGAACTTCCGAGGGATAAATTTATTGTTTTTACCGGACTTTCCGGTTCCGGAAAATCTTCTCTTGCCTTTGATACTATCTACGCGGACGGGCAGCGCCGGTATGTCGAAAGTCTCTCCTCTTACGCGCGCATGTTTTTAGGGCAGATGGAAAAGCCGGATGTCGACAGCATCGAGGGCCTCTCCCCTGCCATTTCCATCGACCAGAAAACCACCTCAAAAAATCCCCGTTCCACCGTGGGAACAGTTACCGAGATCTATGACTATCTTCGCCTGCTTTACGCGCGAATCGGCGTCCCCCATTGCCCGATCTGCGGGCGGGTAATCGAACAGCAGACGGTAGACCAGATGGTGGATCAGATTATGGCGCTTCCCGAATCCACCCGCATCCAGGTTTTGGCGCCGGTGGTCCGCGGAAGAAAAGGGGAACACAAAAAGGAATTTGAAAACGCCAAGCGGTCTGGTTTTGTCCGCGTGCGGGCCGACGGCATTCTGTATGACCTTTCCGAAGAAATCAAGCTGGAGAAAAACAAAAAGCACTCTATAGAAATTGTGGTCGACCGGCTGATTTTAAAGGCCGATGTTCGTTCCCGCCTGTCTGATTCGCTGGAAGCTTCTATGGCTTTAACCGGCGGTCTGGTTTTAATCGACGTCATTGGCGGGGAGGAACTGCTATTTTCACAAAATTATGCCTGTCCGGACCATGGAATCAGTATTGAAGACCTCTCTCCCCGGATGTTTTCTTTTAACAACCCCGCCGGCGCCTGTGAAAAATGCACCGGTCTCGGCACCTTTATGAAGGTGGATCCGGCGCTGGTCATCCCGGACCGAAGCCGCAGCATCCGGAGCGGTGCCATCCGTGCCAGCGGCTGGTACTTTGCCGAGGGCGGCCTGGTGCAAAGCTATTTTGAGGCGCTGTCCAAGCATTATCATTTCAGCTTGGATACGCCGTTTGATCAGCTTTCAAAAGATGTGCAGGACATTATCCTCTATGGCAACCATGGGGAAAAAATCACCGTACAGCGGGAATCAGGCGTTCGCGGCAGCAGCTTTACCACCGACTTTGAGGGAATCATCAACAATTTGGAACGACGGTTCCGCACGACGAACAGCAACTGGATCCGCAATGACATCGCCACTTTAATGAGTTCCGAGCAGTGCCCCGACTGTCATGGCCACCGGCTGAAGCCGGAGTATCTGGCCGTCACCGTCGGAGATAAAAACATCTCGGATTTTTGCCGGATGTCGGTTGTGCAGGCTTTAGACTTTTTAGATTCTCTCCAATTAACCGACCGGCAAAAAATGATCTCGGCGCAGATTCTCAAGGAAATCCGTGCGCGTCTTGGCTTTTTGCAAAGCGTCGGTTTAGAGTATCTCACCCTGGCACGGTCGGCCAGCACATTATCCGGCGGCGAAAGCCAGCGCATCCGGCTGGCCACTCAGATCGGCTCTTCTTTGATGGGAGTTCTCTACATTCTAGACGAGCCCAGCATCGGGCTGCACCAAAGGGACAATCATAAACTCATCTCTACCCTAAAGCGTCTGCGGGATATCGGAAATACTCTGATTGTCGTCGAGCATGATGAGGACACCATGCGTGCCTCCGACTATATTGTGGACATCGGCCCCGGCGCCGGCGTTCACGGCGGCGAGGTCGTCTGCGCCGGCACTTTAGACGAGATTCTCGCCTGCGAAAACTCTATTACCGGCCAGTACCTGTCCGGAAAGAAAAAGGTGGAAGTCCCGTCCGTCCGCCGGAAGGGAAACGGAAAGTTCATTGAAATTGTGGGGGCGGCAGAAAATAATTTAAAAAATATCTCAGTAAAAATTCCGCTGGGGACCTTTACCGGCGTCACCGGTGTTTCCGGCTCCGGAAAATCCTCTTTGATCAACGAAATTTTGTATAAGCGTTTAGCAGGCGACTTAAACGGTGCGCGCGTCCGACCCGGAAAGCATCAGGACATTTTGGGCATCGACCAGCTAGACAAGGTCATTGAGATTGATCAATCCCCCATCGGGCGCACGCCCCGTTCCAACCCCGCCACCTATACCGGCGTTTTCACGGATATTCGAAACCTTTTTGCGTCCACCAACCAGGCCAAAATGCGCGGATACACCTCCAGCCGCTTCTCTTTCAACGTGAAGGGCGGGCGCTGCGAGGCCTGCGAGGGCGACGGGATTATTAAAATCGAAATGCATTTTCTGCCGGATATTTTCGTCCCCTGCGAAGTATGTAAGGGCAAGCGCTACAACCGGGAAACGCTGGAGGTAAAATATAAGGATAAAAATATCTACGATGTGTTGGAAATGACGGTGGAGGAAGGGTTGGCCTTTTTTGACAGTCTTCCGAAAATCAAACGAAAGCTGCAGACCTTATTTGACGTTGGCTTGGGCTATATTAAAATCGGACAGCCCGCCACGACCCTATCCGGCGGCGAAGCCCAGCGGGTTAAGCTGGCGGCGGAACTTTGCCGTAAACCCACGGGAAAAACCATCTATATTCTGGACGAGCCCACCACCGGCTTGCATACGGCGGACGTCCATAAGCTGATCGAGGTTTTGCAGACCTTGGTGGACGCCGGAAATACCGTCATCTTCATCGAGCATAATCTGGACGTGATTAAAACCGCCGACTATCTGGTCGATCTGGGGCCAGAAGGCGGCGACCAGGGCGGACAGGTTGTCTTCTGCGGTACGCCGGAAGAGTTGGTAAAATGCGAAAAGTCTTATACAGGTCAATATTTAAAGGGATTGTTGAAATGATTTTTTCCCGAATTCTGCTGTTTTTAACCGTACCTGTGTTTTTCTAACATTCCCCAATACTATAAAAAGGAGGCGCTCTCGAATGGGCGGTGGTCGTAAAACAGTATTAGGCAAAAGCCTGAAAACCTTGTGTTTTCAGGGGGCGGCGTGACTTCGGTCACGCCGTTTCCCCTTTCGTCAGCTCATCCAGGGGGATAAAGCCCATGCCGTCATACTTGATGTGGATGCTCTGGCGGCGCTTGCCGCTGGACTTGTCCGGGGCCTCCACATAGATGGCCCGCACCAGTTCCCGCAGGGCATAGGGGTCAAGGGTTTCGATACCCACATACTTGTGCGCTTTCTGGATAAACTTCTCGATATTCTCGTTCTGTCGTTCCTGTACTTCGATGTCCTGCCGCAGGGTGATGACCTCGGCTTCCAGCTGCTTCTGCTCCGCCTCATAGCTCTGGCTCAGCATATCGAACCGCTCGTCACTCAAGCGCCCGCTGGCGTTGTCCTCGTAAATCTTGATAAAGAGCCGTTTCAGTTCGGTGATGCGCTTCTCGTCCCGGCTGAGCTGTTTGCGGATGACCTGCAATTTCTCCGCACTCTCCAGCTTCATCTGCTGTTCCATCACAGTTCGGAAGTAGTCCTCGTGCCGGAGGATATACCCCATCACCATCTGCATATGCTTCAGGACCAACTGCTCCAACACCTTGACCCGGATGAAGTGGCCACCGCATTTCTCCCTGTGCTTCTTGTGCAGGGAACAGTCAAAGAAATCCTGGGCGAAGTCGCCGTTGTTGGAGGAACCATACTGCATCTTAGAGCCGCAGTCAGCGCAGTAGACCAGTCCGGAGAAGATACTGCTCCTGCCGGTGCGGGTCATGCGGTGCCTCTGCTGGCGGATCACCTGGACCTTCTCAAACACATCGTCCTCAATAATGCGCTCATGGGTATCGGGGAAG
>CAJTQM010000033.1 GCA_910578255.1 uncultured Oscillospiraceae bacterium | reverse complement strand
CCCTGGACGCGGTTGACGGGAACGAGATCTTCGTAAAGGATGGGTATACCTATAAGCCCTTCGGGACCAGAATCAAACCGGATTACGCGGTTTTTGTGGAGGGTACCGACGAGTTGGCCGCGAAGTTCTGTGGCGTTTTGGCAATTTCCCTGCTGACCATTAAACAGTATTATGATGAAAAATACGACCGGAATAATTTTATCAAGAATGTGATTCTGGATAATATTCTGCCCGGCGATATTTTTATGAAAGCAAAGGAGTTGCATTTTAACACCGACGTCAGCCGGGCGGTTTTGCTGATCCGGGTAATCGCTTCCAACGATATTTCCGCGTTCGATGTTGTGCAGAACCTGTTTCCGGACAAGCAAAAGGACTTTGTTTTCAACATCAGTGAAAATGATATTGTGCTGGTCAAGGAAATCAAGTCTCCCATTGGCTCAAAGGATCTGGAAAAACTGGCGCGCTCTATTGTGGATACCCTTGGCTCGGAGTTTTATACCAAGGCGGTCGCGGGTATCGGCACGGCGGTAGAGGGCGTGAAGGATCTGGCGCGTTCGTTTAAAGAAGCGCAGATCGCTTTGGAGGTCGGAAAAGTCTTCGATACGGAAAAGGCGATTGTCTGCTACGACAATTTGGGAATTGCCCGCCTGATCTACCAGCTTCCTACAACCCTGTGCGAGATGTTTTTGCGGGAAGTGTTCAAAAAAGGTTCCATTGAAAGTCTGGACCAGGAGACGCTGTTCACCATCCAGAAGTTTTTTGAAAACAACCTGAACGTGTCCGAAACCTCCCGAAAGCTGTTCGTCCACCGGAATACGCTGGTATACCGGCTGGAAAAAATCAAAAAGCTTACCGGACTGGACCTGCGGGAATTTGACCATGCGATTGTTTTCAAAGTGGCGCTGATGGTCAAAAAATACTTAACAGCTAACCCCATTAAATACTAAAAGACCATCGGGTCTGTGAGGGCGGGTGCAAATTGATTCGTTTTTCCAATGTATCAAAGACATATGATAACGGCACAAAAGCGCTTAGAAACGTGGATCTGGAGATTGAGGACGGCGAGTTCGTCTTTATTGTCGGATCATCTGGCGCGGGAAAAAGCACACTGATTAAGCTTTTGCTGCGCGAGGAGGTCCCCTCTTCAGGCGCAATTGAGGTCAACGGCTATTCAGTCAACCGGCTGAAACGCCGGCAAATCCCCGGTTTTCGCCGTTCGTTAGGCGTGGTTTTCCAGGATTTCCGATTGATTCCAACCATGAACGTTTACGATAACGTGGCGTTTGCTTTGCGTGTAACCAATGTTTCCACCCGGGATATCCGCCGGCGTGTGCCTTATATCCTGAGTTTGGTGGGATTGGCATCTAAGGCGCGGTGCAAAATGAACGAACTTTCCGGCGGCGAGCAGCAGCGTGTGGCGCTGGCCAGGGCTCTTGTGAACAATCCCAAGCTGATTATTGCGGACGAGCCCACCGGGAATATTGATCCGGAACTTTCTTACGAGATTGTAGACCTTTTAAATGAAATCAATAAGGTGGGCACCACTGTTTTAATGGTGACCCATGAACATGATCTGGTCGCCCAGTTTAATCATCGAGTCATTACCATCAATGGCGGCAGCGTTGTGGCGGACGACGCAGATTGGAGGCGGCGATGAAGGGTTCCAGCTTTACCTATTTGCTCAAGGAGGGCGGACGGAATATCTGGGTAAACCGGATGATGTCGCTGGCCTCTATCGGTATTTTGGTTTCCTGTATGCTTTTAATCGGCAGCGCCATTTTGCTTTCCATCAACCTGAACGGAATGGTCAGCTATGTGGAAAACCAAAATGAAATGGTCGCTTTTTTAGAGGACAGCGCCGACGATGCTTCGGTCGATGCGGTCAAGGCGGCTTTGGACAGAAATGATAATGTGTCTTCCTACTCCTTTGTCTCCCGCGAGGAGGCGCTGGAGCGATACAGCGAAATCGTTCCCGACAGTTTGCTGGAAAGTCTGGAGGCGGATAAGGACGAGGTTTTTCCGCTGTCCTTCCGCATTACACTCAGAGACCTTTCCCAGATTGACGAGTCGATTGCCCAAATTGAGTCCATCCCCGGGATTATGCAGGTCAACGCGCCCACCAATGTGGCGGAAACGGTTACCGGCATTAAAAGGGCGGTTTATATCGGCGGATCCGGTATTGTGGTGATTCTTTTGTCGGTTACGCTGATTATCATCGCCAACACCATTAAGGTGACGGTGTTTAACCGTCGCAAAGAGATCAATATCATGAAGTTTGTTGGCGCAACGGATTTATTTATCCGTATGCCTTTTATCGTCGAGGGAATTTTGCTGGGAGTAATTTCCGCCTGTATTGCCTACCTGATCTTATGGGGCGGCTACACATATCTGATCGACTATGTGCAAACGCAGACCTCTACCGGGTTTTCGGCGTTTTTAAAGAATCTGGTGCCGTTTTCCCAGGTGGCAAAGCAGCTGTTTGCCAGTTTTATAACAGGCGGCGTGGCGATCGGCGTGTTTGGCAGCATGATCTTTGTGCGTAAGCACCTGAAAGTTTAAAGAGAGAAAATCGCAAAAAACGAAAGGACGTGGAGGATTGGGTTTTAAAAAGGTTCTTTTTAAAACGGCCAGTGCGGCTCTTTGCCTGTCGCTTCTTTTAGGCGGGCAAAAAGGCGGCTTCAGCGTTTTTGCCGTTGATGCGCCGGCAGATGTCAGCGGTTCGGTTCCCGAACAGGATACCGCCCAGGAGGATTACAAGGACGCGCTGGCAGATCTGGGATCCCAGCTGAAGGATCTTCAGAATCAACAGGATGAGATAGAGAAAAATATCAATCGGGCAAAATCGGACAAGGAAAAAGCGCTGGCGCAAAAGCAGCAGATTGACCATCAGATCTCGCTGACCCGTCAGCAAATTCAGGTGGTGAATGAGAAAATCGCCCTGCTGGGCGAGAATATCGCCCAGAAAGAGGGAGAAATCGAAGAGAAATCCCAAGAAATCGATGAAAACTATACCCTTTTTAAAAAGCGGGTCCGTTCCTCCTATCTGCGGGGTGACGAGACGGCTTTGGGCCTTATTTTGGGGGCGGATAGCTTTTATGATTTTCTGACCCGCTCTGAAATTATGGAGCGGATTGCCGAACGGGACAAAGAGGTCATTGAACAGCTGATTGCCGACCGGGAAGCGATTGAACAGGCGAAAGAGCAGATCGAACAGACCCGTTCCGAGGTGGAAGCGGCAAAAGCGCAGCTGGATCAGTTGACGCTTGCTCTTAACCAGCAGCTGGGCCAGACCCGGCAGCAAATCCAGGATATTGCGGCGCTGGAGGAGCAGTTTAATAAGGACAAAGCGGCGACTCAGGCGGAGATGGCCGCTGTCCAGGCGGATATTGACGCCATCTACGCCAAGCTGGATTCCATGGGAGATTTTGTCGGCGGGACCTTTGGATGGCCCTCGCCCAGCTACAGAAACATCACCTCCTATTACGGATGGCGGTTTAACGGGAGCGATTTTCATACGGGAATTGACATTTCCGGCTCCAATATTTACGGTACGCCTGTTGTGGCATCCAATTCCGGCAAGGTGGTATTTGTCAATACCAGCTACACGCCGGGAAAAGGATATGGCAAGTACCTGATTTTGGACCACGGCGGCGGATACACAACTTTGTATGCGCATAACAGCGAGATTTTAGTCAGCGTGGGCGACTATGTAACCCGCGGGCAGACCATTTCCAGAGTTGGCTCAACCGGTTGGTCCACCGGCCCCCATATCCATTTTGAAATTCGGGTCAACGGAAAGCACACCAATCCTCTGGAGTATCTGCAATAGACGTGTGATGTGACATTTTTTACTATCAAGATGGGAGAAAACAGATGAATAAAAAAATATCCTTAGGGGCAACGATTACGTTGATGATCATGGCTGCGGCGGTTACCTTTTCGATTACCATGATCTATTATATGGATGTTTTTAACGGGAAGGTCTATAATTTAAAAGAGCGGGAAACCATGTACAGCAAGCTTTCGGAATTGGATCGGATCATCCGCGCCAATTATATCAACGACATTGATGAGGACGCTTTAAATGAAGCGCTGGCAGATGGTTATGTAATTGGCTCCGGGGACAAATACGGAAGGTATTTTACTCCGGAAGAATACGAAGCGTATATGATTGATCTGGAAGGACGCATTGTCGGTATTGGCGTTATGGCGGAAATGGATCCCAGCGGATATATTCTGATCAGGGAAGTTTACGAAGAATCACCGGCAGCGATTGTAGGATTGCAGCCGGGGGATTTGATCATTAAAGTAGACGATCTGGATGTGAATGCGGAAACCTACGAGCAGGCGTCCCAGGCAATCCGCGGGGAAGAGGGCAGCAAGGTGAATATCACCTATCGCCGGGAATCAGAGGATACCACCATTGAAGTGACCCGCCGGAAGGTTGACGTCCCAACGGTTTTCTCCCGGATGATCGAGTGCAGGTCAAGGAATTTAACGACAGCACCTCGACCCAGTTTTCCAATCAGGTTGACGTTTTAATTGGCCAAGGCGCGCAGGCTTTGATATTCGATATGCGCAACAACGGCGGCGGAACCCTTACCTCTGTGACTAAAATGCTGGATAAGCTGCTGCCGGAGGGGGATATTGTTTCGGCCGTTTATAAAGACGGTACGGTAGATATTTTGGCCAAAAGCGATGAAAATGAAATAAACCTGCCGATGGTCGTGCTGACCAATAATCGAACGGCCAGCGCGGCGGAGTTGTTCACCCAAGCACTGCGGGATTACAATAAAGCCAAATCGGTTGGGACCACCACCTACGGCAAGGGAACGATGCAGGCGGTGAAAAAACTCAACGACGGCTCGGCCATAAATGTTACGGTAGCGCGTTATCTGCCGCCCAGCGGGATCAGCTATGACGGCGAAGGGATCAAGCCGGATTATGAGGTGGAATTGACGGCAGATATGGAGGCCAATCTGGAGAATTTGGACGAGATGACCGATCCGCAGCTGAGAAAGGCGCTGGAGGTAGTGATCAGTTCCTTGCGGGGTGAAGGCATCGAGCCTTCCGGCAGCAGTCAGTCGGCGACGCAGGAGCAGGAAAGCAGCCAAACTGAGGAATTCTCCCAGTCGTCTTGGGAGAGTTCCGACGCACAGGAGGACGACGAGGAAGAATCTTCTTCGGAAAGTTCCGCCGCGTAAAGAAAAGAAAAACGCCGGAAAGCTTTTTGCGGTTCCGGCGTTTTATGCGTCCTGATGTATATTGTCAGCCGGCCAGGCATACAGTATAACAGCCTGTACCAAAAGGGGATGCCGGATGATTGCTGTAGTCGAGGTCGAGCGGTGGAAAGAAAAAAAGTTTTGGGAAAAATGCAAGCTTCGCCTTCATAGATATGCGCTGGCGGAGGAAACGCGCCAATGTCCCTGGGGGGATTACCGGGTTTTGCGGGTTTGCGACCGTAAGGTGCGGTGGGATCAGCTGGAAAAAGCGGTTCCCAAAGGCGGATCGCTTCTGTTGCCAAAGGGATTGGATGCGCCGGAAGGCTTTCCGCTTTTTGAGGCAGGATCCTGGCGGGAAAGCTTTTTCCACCAATCGGCGGGCTTTTTGCTCAAGCAGCTGGATTGCCCGATGAGCGGTCGGAAGATGATTCTGGCCGACCGGGAGGGAAAAAGGCAGGAGTGGCTGAAAGAATGGATTTTTTGCAGCCCGGCGTTTTCTGTGATCAGTGAAAGGGAAAGCCACCGCCAGGCGCTGGCCAAGGAACTGCTGGAGGAATACGGCGTTGTGCTGCTTCATAGTCCGGACCTACCAAAGCGCTCTGGAGGACTGCTGCTGGATCCGGAAGGATGGCTGCGGCCTTGGCGGGGATTTTACGGAACCGTTTTAACAGCGGCGCCGCAGCGGGGAAAGGGGATCTGCTTGGAACCGTCGCTGTCGGTATTTGGCGGCTGGAGCCCGCCCCAGGGAATTTCGGAGCAGGACTTTCTGGCAGCTTGTTTAAAAGAAGGATGGCTGCCGCTTGAGAAAATCCCCTGCCAGGGGAGGCAGAATGGCATCGTCATCAGCTGGAGCGAACTGGTCCGCCTTTCGTCGGAAAGCTGCCGGGACCGGTAATGGGTTTGTTCACAGAAGGTTTTCAGTTTGTGGCTTGACAGAAAGACGAGGGCTGAATTATAATACTACTACTGTCTGCAACGGCACGGATAGAAAGGAAGATGTATTTATGGCTGAAAAGAAACGTCTGACAGAGGACGGTTTGAAAAAAATTGAGCAGGAGCTTGAGAATTTAAAAACGGTCCGGCGCAAGGAAATTGCCGAAAAAATAAAACTGGCGCTGTCTTTTGGAGATTTATCCGAGAACAGCGAATATGATGAAGCAAAAAATGAGCAGGCAATTATCGAGGCGAAAATTACCCAGCTGGAGGCGATGCTGAAGGTGGTTGAGGTGGTCGATACAAGTGAATTGTCCACCGACGTTGTAAGCGTAGGCTCTAAGGTGCGGATTTTTGATATGGATTTAGAGGAGGAAGAGGAGTATCAGATTGTCGGCTCGGCGGAAGCAGACCCGATGGAAAACCGGATTTCTGATGAATCCCCGCTGGGAAAAGGGCTGATCGGAGGACGAATCGACGAAGAGTTAGATGTCGAAATCCCCGCCGGCATCATGCGCTTAAAAATTCTGGAGATTTCCAAATAGAACGTAAGAGGGAAAAAACCCAAGGGCTTGGAATCGGCGGCTTTTCGCCGCGCAGGCTCTTGGGGATTTTTGTATCTGCCGGCAGAAAAACAGATCAAAAAATTCGCGGATTGTTTACAAAATATAGATGGCTTTTTCCAGAATATTTCGTATGATAAAGATGGATTCCCAAAGATTTTGGCGGCGGCCAAAGATTTGAGGTGAAAAAATGGACCGGTTTCAACTGAAAAAAGAGGACATGCAAAAAAGAGGATGGAAGGACTGGTTTCGAAACTACTGGTTTTATTATAAATGGCCGACAGTAATCATTCTGTGCGTATTGATTTTGGGCGGCAGCATCCTTTACAGTATGTGCAATCAGATGCAGTACGACGCAACCGTCTACCTGGTGTGCCGAAGCGATACGGCCGCGGCGCTGGATGTGGAGCAGATTCAGAACAAGCTGGAAAATTACGCGGGCGACTATGACGGCAAGGATGGCATCAATGTTTATTTTGGCTATTCGGCGCTTCCGGTGGTCGGCGAGGAGGATACGTCCGTTGACGGACTGGAATCGGATATCGTCCGACCGGACGAGGATACGGAGGATATCCGGGAATATTTGGCCGCCACCACCGCTTTGGCGGGGGAAATGGACAGCGATACGGCCATCTATATTTTTGACGAGATTCAGTATAACGAAATGATAAAGGATGCATCCCATCCGATTTTTATTGATCTGAGCGAAAAATATCCGGATCTACCCATCAAAGACGGCTGCAAGCTGATGGTGCGGGACACCATTTTTGCTAAGGACTTTCTGGTGGTCAGCGACGATTTATTTTTTGTGGTGCGGGATCTTGCTTACCTTCGGGATCACGAGAAGCAAAAGGTCATCGACCATTATGCGTACCAGATGCAGCTGTTTGACGCGATTGTCAAAGCAAGTTTTCAGAAAAACGGATAGTTTTGCGAGGAGCCCTGGAAGATGGAGAGAATCACTGTCCGCCCTTTTACAAAAGACGATTGGCCGGCGCTGGAACGAATTCACGACCGCGCCAGACGAAAAGAGTTGGAATGGGCAGGGCTTTGGGACGCATTTGTTCCTTTTGCCCAGGCGTCTGTGCGGGAGGGGCTGTTCGACTATACGGTATGCGTGGCGGTTTTCGAAGGAGCTGTCCGGGGATTCGCCGCTTTTTCCGAAGATGAGTTGGCCTGGCTGTATGTCGACCCGGATTATGGGCGGCGCGGCATCGGAAAGAGGCTGATTGAATATGTCCAGAAGCATGCCAAGCGGCCTTTATCCGTCGAGGTTTTGGCGGGAAACGAGCCGGCTTTGAGACTATACCAATCCATGGGCTTTTCGGCTTTGAAAACCAGTTCAGGGAAAATGCCGGGAAACGAGTCGTTCGAAGTGACGGCCATCTTGATGGAAAAACGCCAGTGATTTTCGGCCTTTTAAAAGTCTGCTGTAAAAAAAGAGAAATAAAAAAGGACGCTGCAGGCGCCCTTTTTTATTTGACTGATTACTGAAGCTTGGAGACGATTTCCATCGTATCCCGGGCGATCAGCAGTTCCTCGTTGGTGGGAATGACCCAAATCTCCACCTTAGAATCGTCGGCGGAAATCTTGGCCTCGTCGCGGACCTTATTGCGTTCAGCATCCAGCTTCATGCCCAAGAACGCCATGTCCTCGCAAACCAGTGCACGCATGGCGCTGTCGTTTTCGCCGATGCCTCCGGTGAAGATGACAGCGTCCACGCCACCCATTGCAGCTGCGTAGGAACCGATGAATTTTTTGATCTGGTAGCTGACGATTTCAAGCGTCAGTTTGGCCCGCTTATTGCCTTCGTTGGCGGCGGCCCACAGATCGCGGCAGTCGCTGGAAACGCCGGACAGACCCAAAAATCCGGATTTTTTGTTCATCAAATCGGACATCTGGTCGGGGGTCAGGCCCTCTTTGTTCATGATATAGGTGACGACGGAAGGATCAATTCCACCGCTGCGGGTGCCCATGATAAAACCGTCGAGAGGGGTGAAGCCCATGGAGGTATCCACAACCTTGCCGTCTTTGATGGCGGAAATGGAACTTCCGTTGCCCAGATGGCAGGTGATGATTTTGGTCCCTTCAATGGAGCCATGGAGTTGGCCGTATCTTCCGCTGACAAAGCGGTGGCTGGTGCCGTGGAAGCCGTAGCGGCGGACGCCGTATTTTTCAAAGTATTCGTGTGGGATAGCGTACAGGTAGGATTTTTCATCCATACGAGGTGTCGAAGATCGCGACCATGGGGGTCGCTTTGCCGAAAACCTCCTGACAGGCCTTCATGGCGGTGGCCTGCGGCGGATTGTGCAGTGGGCCCAACTCGGAGAAGGAGAAGATATCCTCGATAACCTTGTCGGTGACCAAAGTGGAGGTCTTGTAAACCTCGCTGCCGTGCAGTACCCGATGGCCGACGGCGGAAATCTCTTTCACCGAGTCGATGACCTTGCCCTCCCCTTCGGTCAGGATCTTCACAACCTCCATAAACGCTTCCTTATGGGTGGGGAAGGGCACCTCGTACTGGAGGGAGCGATCCGCGAACTTGTGGGTAATCAAACCGTCCACCCCAATGCGCTCACAGTTGCCTTTGGCCAGAACAGACTCGTCCTCCATGTCGATCAACTGATATTTTAAGGATGAGCTGCCGGCATTGATAACCAAAACCTTCATGTAGTTATTCCTCCCTGTTGTATATCATTGACGGTTGTCATATACCTTAATATTATTACAAGAACGGGAAAAAAGCAAGGAAAATCCTTAGCCAATTGCAAAGCAAGTTCCTAGTCTGGCCGCGATATCGTCAGGATGGCTGGACTGAAAAACTGTAAGAGAGAACTTTTTTAAAATAGTCTCATTGCGCAGCGCCAAAAAACGGGGTATCCTTGTTATAGGAGGCGATTGATATGGCCAATGAAGAGAAAAAGGACTTTAACGCCATGCTGCGCGATGCAAAAGACATGCCAAAGATCGAGACGATTACCGACGCGAAAAGCATTCAAAAGTATGGCGGGGACAAAATGTATTTCGCGCCGCCCATTGATTATGACCAAGTGATGAAGCGGATCCCCGCAGGAAAGGTCATGACCGTTGGAAAGATACGGGAATACTTTGCCAGAAAAAGCGGGGCAGATTTTACAGAGCCCATTACGGCGGGAATTTTTGTGTCGATTGCGGCGTGGGCCAGCTTCCAGCGTTCGACGGATAAAACGCCCTATTGGCGGACGCTGAAGGCTGGCGGCGAACTGAATCCCAAATATCCCGGCGGCGCCCAGGCACAGAAGGAAAAGCTGGAAGCCGAGGGCCATACCATCCTGCAAAAAGGGCGAAAAAACATCCGATATTTTGTGAAGGACTATGAAAAGGCCCTTTTCGATTTAGACTTGCCGTTCCTCGATTGATCCGGTATCGGTCCTCGCTCGATTCATGCTTGTAAAACCTTTAAGCAGTATGGTATCATAACAATAAAAGGCCATCGAACGCTTGGCTTGAATACTCTGTAGATTGGCCGATTCCGGTTTGTATGGTTTTTGCCTTGATGACCGGGAGCGACAGCCGTTCGAGGAAAGCGGATAAAATGAAAATTTGTGGGATCACAGCGGAATACAACCCTTTTCATAAAGGTCATGCCTATCAGATCGCTAAGGCGCGCCGGGCGGGCGCCACCCATATTTTAGCGGTGATGAGCGGAAATTTTGTCCAGCGGGGTGCGCCTGCCATACTGGATAAATGGACCCGCACCCAGGCCGCTTTGCGCGGTGGCGTGGATTTGGTTATAGAACTGCCGCTGCCCTTCGCCACCGCGTCGGCCGAGGCGTTCTCTTACGGCGCTCTTTCGTTGATGCAGGCGGCAGGATGCGTGGATATGGTAAGCTTTGGGGCGGAGGATCCGCTGGACCGGCTGCAAAGCGTCTTGTCGGTACTGCTGTCAGACCGGTTTGAGCCGGTGCTTCGGGCTCACCTGGGCGAAGGCGGGTCCTATGCTGCCGCCCGGGCCAAGGCGGTGGAGGATCTTGCCGGAAAAGAGGCAGCGGCGCTGCTGGAGCGACCCAATAATATTCTGGCTCTGGAATATTTAAAGGCGGCCCACAGGCTGGATTTTTTCCCCGAATGGAACGCGGTTTTAAGACAGGGCGCGCAGCATGATCAGGCGGGCCTGCAAGGCGGGTTTATGAGCGCCACGTATCTGCGCAGTCTTTTGGAGCAAAACGATTGGGATGAAGCGGAAAAAGGACTGACAGAAGCCGGGCGGATCATCTACCGGCAGGCGTTTTTGGCGGGAAGAGGGCCGGTCCGGCTCGAGACTCTGGAAAGGAGTATGCTCTCTGCCCTTCGAACCCGTTCGCTAGAACAGCTGCGGGCGCTACCGGACATGGGCGAGGGACTGGAAAATCGCCTTTATACGGGCATCCGACAAGCGGTGTCGATTCCCCAGCTGTATGGGTTGATCCGGTCCAAAAGATATCCCCACAGCAGGGCCAGAAGGATGGTTCTGCACGCCTTTCTCGATGTAACGGCAAAGATGCTGGAAAGTCCGCCGCCTTACCTTCGGATTTTGGGGATTGGCGGAAAGGGCGGGGAAATTTTAAAAAGAATGAAAGAAAAAGCGCGGCTGCCTTTGTCCCAGTCGCTGCACGAACTGCAAAATCTGGGGGGAGATGCAAGGGCTTTTGCCATTTTAGAGGCATCCGCCACCGACCAGTATGTATTGGGAATGCCAAAGCCTTTGTCCTGCGGATGGGAATTTACCGCTTCGCTGGTAAAAGAAAAGGAGGAATCGCTGTGTTAGATCAATCGGTGCCCTACAAAAATATTATTATGTACGCCCAAAAGGACCAATTCTTGAACCGAGAGCAACCGGTGCTTTCCAAGCCCTTTTGCTTTCGGCTGTTTCGGCCGGGGGACGAAGAACAGTGGGCGCGGCTGGAGTGGTCGGTGGGGGAATTCCCTTCGCAGAAAGAAGCGCTTGATTATTTTTGCGGACAGTATCTGCCAAAATCCTCTCTGCTAGTGCAGCGCTGCTGGTTTATCTGGGACGAGCAGAAAAACCAGGCGGCCGCAACGGCAACCGCCTGGTTTGACAAAATGGGAGAAGAGGAAAGGACCGCCTCGCTGCATTGGGTAAGCGCTGATCCTTCTTACCAGGGAAAGGGGCTGGGAAAGGCTATCACGGTCCGAGCGCTGCAAACACTGGCGGAGAAGGAACAAGGTAAATACGTCTACCTACACACCCAAACCTGGAGCCACAAGGCGGTGGCCCTTTATCTGTCTTTGGGGTTTCGGCTTGTCAGGGTAGGGGGCTTTGCCCAGTATGCCAATGATTATCCGGCCTATCTTCCCATTTTAAAAGAAAAAATGCGCCCGGCGGACTGGGAGAATCTGACCCGGAGCCTGCCGCAGGAGGATTTATAAAGCTTGCGGCAAAACGGAAATTTGTATGGAAAAAAGCGTCCGATCTTGCTGGCGGACGCTTTTTGCATAGGCGGACTATTCTGTAAATTCTGCGGCTTCGGTATCACGGAACAGCAGCGAAATACACCACACACCCGCCAGGGCGACCAGGGTATAGACAATTCGGCTGAGCATAGCGCCCTGTCCGCCGAACAGCCATGCCACGATATCAAACTGGAAGATACCGATGGAGCCCCAGTTCAACGCGCCGATAATTGCCAGCGTTAAAGCGGTTTTATCCAGCATGGTTTCCACTCCTTTATTGATTTGTCGCTCTTTTGCCGAAAAGGCCCTGTCGGGTGATTCCGGCTGATAGTAGTGTTTCCGCAACCGAGGGCTTTATGAGGGGAAATTGTTGGACATTTCCGCAAGCATTACGGCCAAAGCGGCGCGGGTCAGCGGCGTGTTTTCCTCGGAATTTGCAGGAATTTCGTTCGCCGTTGGGCCCAATGCGGCCGCGGCGGAGGACAAGGCGGTTTTTTGCGAAGCGGGATCGTATGCCCGGTGCAGCATTTGTTTCGCCTGTGCCAACGAAATGTGTTCGTCGGGCAAAAAGATCGTTTCGGTCAAAATTTTCGCGTCTATTGCAGATTCTACATAGGGCTTTAACCACAAAGGTAGTTCTTCGTCGTTGTTAAGTCCGGTCTGTACGGCGGTGTCGGAGGAAATGGGCGTATTTTTGGTCGCCAGCAGGGTGATGAGAAACTGCCCGCAGCTGATGGGATCATCCGGGTAAAAGTACCAGCTTTCTCCAACCTTCTCTCCGCAGAGAATGGAGTTTTTATGCAGGGTAATGGCAGCGGCAGCCTCGGGGCGTCCGGCGAGATCGGAAAAGGAAAAACCGTTTTTGTTTTTTTCAACGATCACCGTAGCGGTAGCTTCGTCGGAAAAATTCCCATAGTGGTCCACCAGGACGTAGGAAAAGCTGTCCGCACCGTTCATACCGGAAAAGGGCAGGTAGGTCAGAGTGAGTTTGTCGGTTCGGACAATGCCATTTTTGGGGGGCCGGGTAATATGGACAAAAAATCCCTGGGTCTGGTCCTTCGACAGACAAAAGCTTCCGGTGGGCACGTCCGACCAGGTATGCAGCTGCAAATCTATGGCCTGAGGCGGTGCGGGGACCTGATCCTCTACAGCGATGGAAAGTGTGGCGGTGGAGCGGTCGGCACAGTCCGGGATAAAGGAAAAGCCGGAAAACCGTGCTTTTTCACCGGGGACAAAGCACAAGCGGTCCAACTCCTCCCGGCTAAGCTGAGAAAATTCGCTCACCGGCACCCCGTCTAAAATCAGACGGCCGTTATCCGGCAGGGCTGTGACGATAATCCCCGGAAGTTTGCCTTCCTCCAGCCCCAGACGAATTTCCAGCTGCCGGGCGGAAAACTCCAGAATCTCATCTTTGCAGACGGCAATCTGGGAGAAATTTTCGGCGGGGTCGGCGGATACAGGCTGAATAAAGGGCGTATCCTCATAAAGGGGTGTGGGCGCCAGAAGAACAGACAGGGCAAAACAAAAAAATGCGTTCAAAACAATTCACTTCCTCTTTTAAGCTATCTCTATCATTTGAAAATCCGCGCTTTTTATGCAGGCTCCCTTTCGGATTTTACTTGCATTTTAACAGCAATTGTGGCAGAATAAAGGGAATAGAAGGGAAGAAAGCAGGAGGTATGGTGTGAATCAGACAATTGTGATTTTGGATTTTGGTGGACAGTATAACCAGCTGATCGCGCGCCGGGTCAGGGAATGCGGCGTTTACTGCGAGGTTTTGCCGTATCATACACCGGTGGAAAAAATCCTTGCAAAAAAGCCTATCGGGATTATTTTTACCGGCGGACCCAACAGCGTATATGTAGAAGACGCGCCTCGGTGCGGCAAAGAGATTTTTTCGCTGGGCGTTCCGGTGTTGGGAATCTGCTACGGCATTCAGGTTATGACCTATGTATTAGGCGGCCATGTGACCTCACCCGACTCCCGGGAATATGGAAAAACGAAGACAGAATTTGACACGGCCTGTCCGCTGTTTGCCGGACTTCCTCCGGAAGGAATCACCTGGATGAGCCATACGGATTATGTGGACAAAATGCCGGAAGGCTTTTCTATGGCTGCCTGCACCGATTCCTGTCCTACGGCGGCGATGCAGAACCCGGAGAAAAAACTGTACGGGCTGCAGTTCCATCCGGAGGTACTACATACCGAAAACGGCACGAAGATGCTCCACAATTTCCTTTACGATGTCTGTCAGGCGAAAGGCGATTGGACTATGGGGGACTATGCGCAGAACACCATCGAGGCAATTCGAAAAAAAGTGGGAGACAAAAAGGTGCTGCTGGCGCTTTCCGGCGGTGTGGACAGTTCGGTCGCGGCGGCGCTTTTGGCCAAAGCGGTTGGCGGGCAGCTGACCTGTATTTTTGTGGATCATGGCCTGATGCGCAAAAACGAGGGAGATGAGGTAGAGGCCGCTTTCGCGGACAAGGGGATCCATTTTGTGCGGGTCAACGCGGAAAAGCGTTTTCTGGATAAGCTGGCCGGTGTATCGGAGCCGGAGAAAAAGCGCAAGATCATCGGCGAGGAGTTTATCCGTGTATTTGAGGAAGAGGCCAAAAAGATCGGCCGCGTAGATTATCTGGTTCAGGGGACCATTTATCCGGATGTCATTGAGTCCGGTGCCGGTGACGCGGCAGTGATTAAGAGCCATCACAATGTTGGCGGGCTGCCGGATTATGTGGATTTTGAAGAGATTATCGAGCCGCTTCGGCCTTTGTTTAAAGATGAGGTCCGTAAACTGGGAAAAGAATTGGGATTGGCGGATTACCTTGTTTGGAGACAGCCGTTCCCGGGCCCGGGCCTTGCCATCCGGGTAATCGGTGAGATTACAAAGGAAAAGTTGGACATTTTACGAGACGCGGATGCAATTTTCCGTGAGGAAATCACCCATGCACGGCTGGACCGGGATATCCACCAGTATTTCGCGGTGCTGACCTCTATGCGTTCGGTGGGTGTGATGGGGGATACGCGTACGTACGACTACACTTTGGCCTTGCGCGGCGTGACAACCACCGATTTCATGACGGCTGATTGGGCGCGGATTCCTTACGAAGTGCTGGAAAAGGTGTCGAATCGCATTATCAATGAAGTGCGCGGAATTAACCGCATCGTGTACGATATCACCAGCAAACCCCCGGCAACCATTGAGTGGGAATGAGTTTTTGAAACTTTGAACCCCTTGCGGCACAACGGATAGACGGTTTTGTGTCTCTCTTTTGATAACAATTTGATAACGCTCCCCATAGGCCGTATCATTCTGTATTCCCGGTGGATTGCAGGTGAAAAGTGTTCCTTTGCGGCTTGTGGGTGACAAAATCCATATTAGAAAGCCCTTACCGATGGCAACGTCGGTAAGGGCTTTTTGCCGTCTATCAGTCTTTGCCCAGCCTGTCCTTGAACGCTTCTACAAGGAAGTCGCTCAATTCCTTGGAGGGGACTTTGACCCATTTC
>CAJTQM010000032.1 GCA_910578255.1 uncultured Oscillospiraceae bacterium | reverse complement strand
TGTCCCCGGCAAAAGCGCGCCCGTAAAGCCGCTTGTAGCAAGGCTCTTTTTGCCCCTACTGCGTAACATGAGGGCATAAAAAAAGCGGCGTTCCTGTTCTCCCGTGTTGGGATAGAGAAACGCCGCGTATGCGTCGTATTCAGTTTTCATTTATTCTTTCTCAATGCTGTGTGCTGGTGTTTGGGCTTGCAGGGTTCCGGGCGGCATATCAAGGCTCTTTCCCTCAAAAGTAGTAAATTGGTAGTAAATTCAGCTTGAAATCCTGCTTGTATGCCCGTAAATCAAGGCTTTTTTGAGATAATCAACCATTTTATAATACAAATAAAGGTGTTTTGGGAAAAGGAGGCCATACTATGGATTCCCAATTTGAATGGAAGGAAGAGTATAATCTCGGCGTAGATATTATCGACAAAGAACACCAGCAGCTTTTTAAAATTATCAATAAGCTTTTTCGTTTTAAAGATGATGAAAAAAACAATCAATGGGCGTGCCGCGAGGGAATTAAGTTTTTTAAAGCCCATGCGACCAAGCACTTTTCAGACGAAGAAGAGTATATGCGCTCCATCGGCTATCAGTGGCTTCCACAGCATCAGCGGATTCACGACGGTTTCCGGGAGAACACCCTTCCCGCGCTGGAGCATGAATTGGAACAGACGGAGTATTCCCTCGACTCAATTAACCACTTTTTGGGCGTTTGCGCCGGGTGGCTCATCGGGCACACTCTAACGGAGGATCTTTCTATCACGGGAAAACAGGCGAAAAAATGGGATGCCCTTTTGCCGGGCGAGGAACTGGCGGCGATGAAAAAGGTGATTCTCCAGCTTGTGTTCGATATGTTCCATCTGGAGTCTCAGATGATCAGTGACGCGTACAGCGGAGAGCGGTTCGGCAAAGGCGTTTATTACCGTCTTGTCTATGGCATGGGCGAAACGGGAAAGGGCTACGAGGTCCTTCTCGCGCTGGAGGATCAGCTGTTGATCAACACCGTAGGCAAAGTTCTGGGTATTCAAACCAACAAGCTGGATAATATGCTGATTCACGCCTCTCGTTATACGGCGCGGCAGTTTGTGGGGCGGGTGATGGAGCAGTTTCCCGCTTTAGAGGCATATACGCTGGAAGAAGAAAATCTCTTGACCTATGACGAATTTCATAAAATTTTCGAAAAGGAAAAACCGCAGGCCAGCCTTTTGTTCGATACCGGCGGCGGATATTTTTCCTATTGTGTCATCGCGCCTCATCTAATCGAAAAAGGCGTTGGAACCCCGATTGAGAAGGAAAACGCCATGGATGAGGTGGAAAAATACCTGTCGAACCGCGAGACTGCCAGCACAAAACAAAAGGTGCTGGTTGTGGACGATTCTATGACCATCCGCCAAGGGATGAAGGATCTTTTAAGCGGGGACTATGAGGTTGACCTGGCCGACTCAGGCGTGGCCGCGATCCGGGCCGTTACACTGAACCGGCCGGATCTGGTTTTGCTGGATTACGAAATGCCCATTTGCGACGGCAGACAGACGTTGGAAATGCTTCGCTCGGTCAAAGAATTTGAGGGTCTGCCAGTCTTCTTCTTAACCAGCCGGCGGGATCCGGAGAGCATGATCAAGGTCATGCCTTTAAAGCCGGCAGGATACCTGCTAAAGCACTCAAAACTCCCGGATATAAAAAAAGAAATCGACAGTTTTTTAGAAAAGCGAAAAGCGTGACAAAAATCCCCCGATGGAAAATTTCCATCGGGGGATTTTTTATCGCCTGCCCTTTTTCTTTTTTGCGTCCTTTGATTTTTCCCGCCCTTTGGTATCCTCCTCGTTTTCCGAAAAATCCGGGGAAACTTTCTCCTCATCTGATACCGTCGTTACGGCCGACAGCTTTCTTTTTCGCAGACGGTCCCGCA
Organism: uncultured Oscillospiraceae bacterium; assembly: GCA_910578255.1. Lineage (GTDB taxonomy): Bacteria > Bacillota > Clostridia > Oscillospirales > Ruminococcaceae > UBA3818. The sequence goes on along the minus strand of CAJTQM010000032.1, from coordinate 14,403 downwards.
CCAGCTGCCGGGACAGGGAATACAGCACCGAACAGACCGGCACACTCAGCAAAATTCCCATCACGCCCCAAAGGCTGCCACCGATGGTAACCGCCACCAGCACCCAGATTCCGGGCAGGCCTACTGATTTGCCCACCACCCGCGGATAGATCAGGTTCCCCTCCAGCTGCTGCAAAACAACAATGTACACCAAAAACCACACAGCCTGTATAGGGTCAACCATCAAGATCAGAAAAGCGCCGATAAAAGACCCGATAAAGGCGCCAAACATAGGAATCAGCGCCGTTGCGCCAACAACGACCGAAACCATCATCGCATAGGGCATGGAAAACACCGTCATTCCGATAAAGCACAGCACCCCGAGAATCACCGCCTCGGTGCATTGACCGGAGACAAATTTTCCAAAAATGCGGTTGGACAGCCGGCCTACCTCCAAGATTCTTTCCACCCGCTCTTTGGGTAGAAAGGCCAGCATGGCGTTTGTCAGTTGGGCGCCCAGCTGCTCCTTTTGCAGCAGCAAATAGATGGAAAAGACCGCTCCCAGAACCAGGTTCATCACCCATCCCACCACAGAAGAAGTGATGCCCACCGTTGTGTTAAACACCGCCAAGCCGCCATTTTTAATGGAATTGCTCACCACCTCGACCACTTTGTTCCAGTCGATATCAATGGTCTGGAAGGTTTCAATCGGGATCTGCAAAGACGCCAGCCAATTCTGCATCCAGGCAAAAAACCGGTCCAGCTGGCCCGGCAGCTGAGACGCCAGCATCTGCCCGGTGCGGACAATCTCCGGCACAATCATGAATAGCAGGATAAAAATCAGTCCGGCCAGCAAAATGATGGTCAGCACCACGCAGACAGCCCGCCGGCTGCGGTTCCACCAGGGGAAATTTCTGCGGTTCAGCGGCGCAAACCACCTTTCCTCTATCTGGCGCAGCAAAACATTCATGATAAACGCCATTCCGCAGCCGATTACAAAGGGCTTTATCAGTCCTACACCCTTTTTAAGCACCTGCAAAACAATATCCAGGTGCATGGCCCCAACCAGCAGCAAAACGCCAAAAGCCACAATCCCCAAGATTTTTTTCACATTGCTTTTACTAAGTTCCATGGCATCCCTCTCCTAAAAGTCCTGCGAAAAACGCGTTTCGGACTTTAAAGCTTTGTAATATCGACCACTTCGATGTCATCCACCTTTTCGCCCAGGCACAGACAGTCGGCCAACACCCGCGCCGTGTCGATAGCGGTGATGCAGGGGATGGACCGCTCCACCACCTTGCGACGGATTTTTACGCTGTCCCGATGGGGGTCCCGCCCCTTTTGGGAAATGGAGATCACATAGTCCACCTTACCGCTTTCGATCAGATCCTCGATGTTGGGATGGGGCTCATGCATTTTGCGCACCGCGTTGGTAGAGATCATATTTTTGTTTAACCGCAGCGCCGTACCGCCGGTGGCGTAAAGGGTAAAGCCCATAGAGGCGAACTTGTCCGCGATGGGTACAATATCATGCTTGTCCGCGTCCCGCACCGTCAAAAGCACGCCGCCTTCCCGCTTCATCTGATACCCGGCGGCCACCAGTCCTTTATAGATGGCCTCCGGCAGGGTTTTGGCAACGCCCAGCACTTCGCCGGTGGATTTCATCTCCGGCCCCAGCTGGGTGTCCACGTCCCGCAGCTTTTGGAAGCTGAATACCGGCACCTTTACGCAGACATAATCGCTTTCCGGATACAAGCCTGTTCCATACCCCATGTCCCGCAGCTTTTCGCCTAGCATACAGTGGGTGGCCAGATCCACCATCGGCACACCGGTGACCTTGCTGATATAGGGAACCGTCCGGGAAGAGCGGGGATTGACCTCAATGATATATACCTCGTCGTTGTAAATCACGTACTGGATGTTCATAAGCCCCACGATCTTCAGTTCTCTGGCCAGCCGGGCGGTATAATCCACAATGGTCTCCTTGATCCGCTTCGAAAGATTCTGAGAGGGGTAAACCGAAATCGAGTCGCCGGAATGGATGCCCGCCCGCTCGATATGCTCCATGATTCCGGGGATCAGGTAATCCTCTCCGTCGCAGATGGCGTCGACCTCCGCCTCAATGCCCATCATATATTTGTCGATGAGCACCGGATTTTCCAACTCGTGGGCGGTGATGATGGCCATGTATTCCCGCACGTCTTTTTCCCCATAGGCGATGATCATATTCTGGCCGCCCAGCACATAAGATGGGCGCAGCAGCACCGGATAGCCAATCCGCTCTGCCGCCGCCAGCGCCTCTTCGGCGGTGAACACCGTTTCGCCTACCGGCCGCGGGATTTTGCAGCGTTCTAAAAGCGCGTCAAACCTCTCCCGGTCCTCCGCCTCGTCGATGGCGTCGGCGCTGGTCCCCAAAATCCGCACGTTCATATCCTTTAAAAATTTGGTCAGCTTAATGGCTGTCTGGCCGCCAAACTGCACCACAACTCCCCAGGGCTTTTCGGTTTCAATCAGCGCTTTGACATATTCCGGGTTCAGCGGGTCAAAATACAGCCGGTCGCCGGTATCAAAATCGGTGGAAACCGTCTCCGGGTTATTGTTGGCGATTACCGCCTCGATTCCCCGGTCCTTCAGCGCCCAGGCGCAGTGAACACAGCAGTAGTCAAACTCGATTCCCTGGCCGATGCGGATGGGACCGGAGCCGAAAACAATTACCTTTTTCTTGTCGCTGTTTCGGCTGTCGATATACGCCTTCGCCTCGTTTTCGCCACCGAAATTGGCGTAGAAATAGGGCGTTTCCGCCGTAAATTCCGCCGCGCAGGTATCCACCATCGAATAGCCCGCCAGCATCGGCTTTCGGATCTCTTTTTGGGTCAGCCGGCGGATGGTCTTATCCAAAAATCCCAGCTTTTTGGCGGCGATGTAGGTTTCTTCGCTGTCGTCTCCTTCGGCAAGACGCAACTCCATATCCGCCAGCTTTTGGAATTTTGCCAAAAACCATTTGTCGATTTTGGTGATCTTAAAGATCAAGTCCCAATTGATGTGGCGCTTCAGCGCCTCGTATACCACAAAAATCCGCTGATCGTCCGTATGGTGCAAAAGCTGGACAATCTCCTCGTCGGTCTTCTGCTCCAGCTGCGTCAGGGTCAGTGTCTCCAGCCCCAACTCGATGGAAATGGCCGCCTTCATCATCGCCAACTCAAAACTCTGGCCGATGGCCATCACTTCGCCGGTGGCCTTCATCTGGGTACCCAGAGCCTTGTCCGCGTAGACAAACTTGTCAAAGGGCCAGCGGGGGAACTTGACCACGCAGTAGTCCAGCGCCGGTTCAAAGCAGGCGCAGGTTTTTCCGGTCACCGCGTTGGGGATTTCGTCCAGACAGTAGCCGATGGCGATTTTGGCCGCCACTTTCGCAATGGGGTAGCCGGTGGCCTTAGAGGCCAGCGCCGAGGAGCGGGACACCCGGGGATTCACCTCAATAACCGCGTACTCAAAGCTGTCCGGATACAGGGCGAACTGAACGTTGCAGCCGCCCTCGATTTTTAACTCCGTTATGATGTTAAGCGCCGCAGACCGCAGCATCTGGTATTCCTTGTCCGTCAATGTCTGGGAGGGGGCCACCACCACCGAGTCGCCGGTATGCACCCCCACCGGGTCGATGTTTTCCATATTGCAGACGGTGATCACGTTGCCCTTGCTGTCCCGGACCACCTCGTATTCGATTTCCTTCCACCCGGCGATACATTTTTCGATCAGCACTTGGGTAATGGGCGAAAGCCGCAGCCCGTTCTCCCCGATTTCGCACAGCTGTTCCCGGTCGTAGGCGATGCCGCCGCCGGTGCCGCCTAAGGTAAAAGCCGGGCGGACGATCACCGGATAGCCGATTTTATCGGCAAAAGCCAGCGCGTCCTCGATTTTTTCCACCACCTCGGAGGGGATGCAAGGCTCGCCGATGGCAAGCATCGTATCCTTAAACGCCTGCCGGTCCTCCGCCTTTTTAATCGTCTCGGGATCGGCGCCCAAAAGCTTGACCCCCTGCTTTTGAAAAAAGCCCTCCTCCGCCAGTTCCATGGCGAGATTCAGCCCGGTTTGGCCGCCCAAGGTGGGAAGGATCGAATCGGGCTTTTCCAGCCGGATGATTTTCTTCACCACCTCCGGCACCAGCGGCTCGATGTAAATCTTATCCGCCATGGCTTTGTCGGTCATAATCGTAGCCGGGTTGGAATTGATGAGAATAACCTCCAGCCCTTCTTCTTTTAAAGCACGGCAGGCCTGGGTCCCCGCGTAGTCGAACTCCGCCGCCTGTCCGATGACAATGGGGCCGGAGCCGATGACCAGCACCCTTTTGATGTCGCTGCGTTTTGGCATCCTACTTCCCCTCCTTTTCCATCATGGCGATAAACTCGTCAAACAAATACGCTGTGTCCCGGGGACCGGCGCTGGCCTCGGGGTGAAACTGCACCGTAAAGCAGGGCCTTGTCTTGTACCGGATTCCCTCCACCGTGCCGTCGTTGGCATTGACGTGGCTGACCTGCCCTACCGCCGGGTCCAGCGTATCCCCCTGCACCGCGTAGCCGTGGTTTTGGGAGGTGATGTAGGTCCGATCGTGGGCCAGATCCCGCACCGGCTGGTTAGCGCCCCGGTGACCATATTTGAGTTTCACCGTTTTTGCTCCGTTTGCCAGCGCCGTCAGTTGATGGCCCAGGCAGATACCGAAAATCGGCACGTTTTGGTCGAACAGTTTTTTGATCTCGCCGATTACCGCCGTATTTTCCTGCGGGTCCCCCGGACCGTTGGACAACATAATCCCGTCGGGCTTCATGGCCAAAATCTCCTGCGCTTTCGTCCAGGAGGGCACTACCGTTACATCGCACCCGCGCTTATTTAAGGAGCGGACAATATTTCTTTTGTAGCCAAAATCCATCAGGATCACCCGATGGCGGCCCTGTTCACATTTTTGCTCGGTGATCTGCCGGCAGGTCACCGACTGAACCGCGTCGGCGATAACAAAGGAGCGAATCTCCTCCATCAGCTTCTCCCGGTCCAGATGGTCATATTCGGTGGTAACCGCGCCGTTCATCACGCCGTATTCCCGCAGCTTTTTGGTCAGCCGCCGGGTGTCAATCCCGCTGACGGCGATAATCTTCTGCTTTTTTAAGTATTGGTCAATGTCCATCGCCACCCGGAAATTAGAGGGCTGCTCACACCATTCCCGAACGATATAGCCCTTGACATGAGAGGCGGCGGACTCCATATCCTCCAGATTGATTCCGTAATTGCCAATCAGCGGGTAGGTCTGGGTGACAATCTGCCCGTAATAGGACGGATCGGTCAACACCTCCTGATAACCGGTCATACCGGTGGTGAACACAATTTCTCCTATGCTGGTTCCCTGGGCGCCAAAGGAACAGCCCTCTAATACAGAGCCGTCGGCCAGGACCAGCCACGCTTTTTTTCCCTGTTCCATCTCAATCTCCATTCCACCGCTGCGCACCGGTACGCCTCCCTTTGTTTTGCGCAGTGAAAAAACCAAGGGACGCCGTTTTTTTCTCGTTGCAAAAGGCTCTTCCTGCAAAAACTATTTGTCAAATTTGCGGCTTCCGGGCTTCACCAGCGGAATGCCCGCCTTACACAAGGGGCATTCCTCCGCCTCGTATGTAGCAATCTCCAGCTGCATGGCGGAGTATACCGGGCAGAAGATATCGTTGACCCGCCGGTCCACGATGCAGGCAATTCCCACAACCTGGCCGCCTAATTCCTCGATGACCTTCGCCGTCTCCATCGAAGATTTGCCGGTGGTGACCACGTCCTCGGTGATCAGGACCTTTTCCCCTTTTTTGATTTCAAAGCCCCGGCGCAGGGTCATCACATTGTTTTCCCGCTCGGTAAAAATCGCCCGTTTTCCCAGCTGACGGCCCAACTCGTAGGCCACAATAATGCCGCCCATTGCCGGTCCGCACACAACGTCGATCTCTAAATCCTTCAGCTTCTGGGCGACCACCGAAAGCACCTGCGCCGCCTTGTCCGGATACTGCAAAAGCTTGGCGTTCTGGGCATAGCGGTCGGAGTGACGGCCGGAGGACAAAAGGAAATGCCCCTCTAACAAAGCACCGGTTTCTTTTAAAATTTCAATCGACATCATTTTTCTCTCCCTTTTTTCGTTTTCTATTCTATACAGCATACAAAAAGGCTTACACCCGGGCCGCGCCGATGATTTCGCTCACCGAACGGCACCCCTGATCCTTTAAAAACTGTTCCAATCCGTCTATGATGTCAAGACAGATATCCGGCTTGATAAAGTTGGCCGTCCCCACCTGGACGGCGGTGGCGCCTGCCATCAAAAAGGCCGCCGCGTCCTGCCAGCTGAAAATACCGCCCATCCCCACCACCGGGATTTTCACCGCGCCGCAGACCTGATAGACCATCCGGAGGGCGATGGGCAGAATCGCCGGGCCGGACAAGCCCGCGAACACATTTTGAAAAACCGGCTTTCTTTTGTAAACGTCAATGGCCATGGCCTGAAAAGTGTTGACCAGCGACAAAGAATCGGCCCCGGCCTCTTCGCAGCAGCGGGCCATCTCCACAATGTCCTGGGCGTTGGGGGAAAGCTTGACCATCAGCGGCTTTTTGCAGACCACCCGCACCTTTTTTACCGCCTCGTGGGCGATGTCGCAGCGGATGCCCAGGGCCATGCCCCCATGCTTTACGTTGGGGCAGGAAATATTCAACTCGATGATATCCACATCGGTTTCGTTGAGTTTTTCAATTCCCTCCAGATACGACTCCACCGTGCTGCCGCCCAGATTGGCGATCACCGCCGTATCCTTTTCCCGCAGAAAGGGCAGATCCTCCCGGATAAAGGCTTCCACCCCGGGATTTTGCAATCCGATGCTGTTGATTAAGCCGCTGGGCGTTTCATAAACCCGCTCCCCCTCGTTGCCGAACCGCTCCTCCAGCGTCAGCCCTTTGGAACTGATACCGCCTAAACGGGAGATGTCGAAATACTGGTCGTATTCCCGGCCGAAGCCAAAGGTGCCGGAGGCCGCGATCACAGGGTTTTTCATGGTCACGCCGTTTAAAACCGTTTTAAGCATAAATGTCCTCCCCCTTAAACACCGGCCCATCCTTGCAGATACATTTTGCGCCCTGGACGGTGTGATGGGTGCATCCCAGGCATGCGCCGATTCCGCAGGCCATATGCCGCTCCATCGACACATAGCAGGGGACCTTCTTTTCCATGCAGGACCGGGCCAGCTTCTCCATCATCGGCTCCGGCCCGCAGGTGATCACCGCGTCGAAGTCCGCCGGGTTCAAAAGCTCGGTGACAAAGCCCTTCTTCCCCTCCCGGCCGCTGTCTGTGGCAACCCGGATCTCTTTGACGTAAGGCCGAAATTCCTCCAGTCCATAGCTTTTGTCCCGAAAGCCGCAGCAAAGGGTCACCTCGCAGCCGGACAGACCTTTCACTGCCAGCAAAAGCGGCGCGATTCCGATGCCGCCGGAAACCACCGCGACTTTCCCCTTCAGCTTTTCCACCGGGAACCCGGTTCCCGCCGGGCCGGTCAACTCCACCGAATCGCCTTCTCGCTTTTCGCTTAACAGACGGGTCCCTTCTCCGCGCACCTCGTACAAAAAGGTGAGCGTTTCCCCGTCGGCGTCATGCACCGAAATCGGGCGGGAGAGAAGGGGGAACCGGTCCCAGCCGCGCACCATAAAAAACTGCCCCGCCTGTACCGGATTTGTCCAGCGGACAACCATGCGAAAAATTCCGTCTCCCAACGGCTTATTTTCCAGAACAGCGGCTGGACCGCAGTGCTTCACAGGCATCTTCAATCTCCTTTCTCATGCGAAGGACCTCTTTTCTGGCCTCCCGGGCGAACTCTTCCTCCGGCGCGCCGGATTTGCGGTAGGCCAACAGCACCGCCCGAGAGGAATTGACCACCCCGCCGTTGCCGTTTACCAGATACTTAGCGATGTCCTCCGCCTTGCCGCCCTGGGCGCCGTATCCGGGGATCAAAAAGAAGGTGCTGTCCAGTAACGAGCGGATGCTTTCCGCCTCTTCGCCGGTGGTGCCGCCGATCACCGCGCCCACCGAGCTGAAGCCGCATTGACCCAGATAGTCCTTGCCCACCTGCTGCACCGCCGTGCCCACCACATCATACAAAGGCATTTTCCGCTCGGTTTCCAGATACTGAAAGTCCCGGGAGCCCGGATTGGAGGTTCTCACCAGAATAAACAGCCCCTTTTCCTTCTCCTTGACATAGGGAAGATACGGCGTGACGCTGTCCATCCCCATATACGGGGCAAGGGTGACAAAATCCGCCTCAAAATCCCCTTCAAAGTGACCTTTGGCGTACATTTCGGCGGTTTTAGCAATGTCACCCCGCTTAATATCCGCGATACAAACAAGGCCCTTTTCCCGCAGATAGGCCAGGGTTTTCTGATAGGCCTGCAGCCCCTCCAGTCCCAGCGATTCATAGTAGGCGATCTGCACCTTATAGCAGCCCGCTACATCCTCTGTCGCGTCGATTAACTTTTTGTTGAACAAAAACACCGCTTCGCCGGCGCTTCCCGCTTCCCTTTGCAGAAAATTCGGCACGTAGGAAAGGTCTGTGTCCAGTCCAACGCAAACCACGCCCTTTTTTGCCACCGATTCATACAGCTTGTCCACAATCATTGTCGATTCCTCCGTCCGTTTTTCCTTTATTCTTGCCAGGTGGTCTTCCCGGCTTTGATTGTTTGCACAACCTTTCCCTGCAAGCAAATACCGTCAAAGGGGGAATTTTTCCCCTTCGAGGCAAAATCCGCCGCCTGCACCTTCCATTCCCGCTTTTCGTCCACCAGCGCAAAATCCGCGTCGTACCCCGGCAAAAGCCGCCCTTTGTTAAGGCCCAGGATCCGCGCCGGTGCGGCGGACAGCAGTCGGGACAGCAATGTCAGGGGCAGGCCCCGCTCCCTTACCAGTCTAGTGTAACACACCGCGAAAGCGGTTTCCAGTCCCACCATGCCCGGTGCGCCGTTTTCTTTGTCCTTTTGGGTGTGGGGCGCGTGATCGGTGGCAATGGCGTCCACATAGCCGTTTTGAATCGACCGGATCAAAAATTCCCGGTCCTCTTTGGCGCGAATGGGCGGATTGACCCGGTAATCGCTGTCGCAAAACCACAGATGATGGGGCGCTACCTCGCAGGTCACCGGCGCGCCGGCCTTTTTGGCCTGGATGATCTCTTCCATCGCCTCTTTGGTGGACACATGGCACATGTGCAGCCGCGCGCCCAGGTATTGGGCCAGATGGATATGCTGGACGGTGGCGATATTCTCCGCCAGCCGGTAATCGATAGGGGACAGTTCCATATCCTCCGCGTGGGAAAGAACGGTCAACCCCTTTTCCCTGGCGATTTCCATGGCCTGGGCCATCACAAGGTTGGACATAACCCCCTTGCCGTCTTCCGAAATCAGTCGGACCGTTTCGTCCAGGCTCTTTAAGTGGTCAATGGTCCGCCCGTCAAAATTTTTCGTCACCGATACACACTGATGTACGTCCACCAGCCCGAACTGCTGTGCTTTCTGCCGCACATACCGTACTGTCTCCATATCGCTACACACCGGGTTTGTGTTGGCCATCAGGTTGACGGCGGTGTATCCGCCTTTGGCCGCCGCCCGGCAGCCAGATTCTATATCCTCTTTATGGGTGTAGCCCGGATCGCGAAAATGGCAGTGCAGATCCACAAAAGCAGGCAGCAGCGTAAGGCCGCCGGCGTCGATTACCTCCCCAGCGCCGGAAAGATTTTTCCCGATGGCGGCGATTTTCCCGTCCCGTACCAGTACATCGGAAAAAAAAGCCCCGCTCTCCTCTACTAAAAACGCGTTTTTGATTAACCGTTCCATCTTTTCTCCTATTCCTTCCAAACCCGCTTTTATTCTTCTATCGCCGCGTCGCAGTATTCGCAGACCTTCCCGCCGTCCTTGACCCGAATGGGCAGCGTCAGGTCCAGGTTCGACACGCATTTGGGATTTTTGCAGTGAACCGTTCCGTTGGGCCGGGGATTCTGGCAGGTCTTTTCAAACATCCTGCCCCCGCAGACGGTGGCCGGTCCATCCTCCGCACCCAGCAAGCTTAAAATCAGCGCCATGCGCACATACATGCCGTATTGGGCCTGTACGAAATAGCAGGCCCGCGGGTCCTCGTCCACCGCGCCGGTAATTTCGTTGACAATGGGCATCGGATGCAGGACAATCATATCCGGCTTGGCGTTTTGCATCTTTTGAGTGTCTAAAATATAGCTGTCCTTCAGCCGCAGATATTCCTCCTGCGAGGAAAACCGTTCCCGCTGCACGCGGGTCATGTAAAGGATATCAACTTGACGGATCGCACTGTCCAGATCGGGATCGACGCTGTAGGAGCAGCCCGGGGCCGCCTCGATTTCCCGGATCACATAGTCCGGCACCTGCAACTCCGGCGGCGAAATCAGCACAAAGTGGATGTTTTCATACCGGCACATGGCGTGGATTAAGGAATGGACGGTGCGCCCGTACTTTAAATCTCCGCACAAGCCGATGGTCAGATCGTGAAACCGCCCTTTTTTTGCCCGGATGGTGTACAGGTCGGTCAGCGTCTGGGTCGGATGCTGGTGACCGCCGTCCCCGGCGTTGATCACTGGAATAAAGGAATGCAGCGCCGCCACATGGGCAGCCCCTTCCGCCGGATGGCGGATGGCCGCGATATCCGCGTAGCAGCTGATCATGCGGATGGTATCGGCAAGGCTTTCCCCCTTTGTCGCCGAACTGGAGGCAGAGTCTGCAAAGCCCAATACCTTTCCGCCCAGGCGCTGCATCGCCGCCTCAAAGCTTAACCGCGTCCGGGTAGACGGCTCAAAAAACAAGGTTGCCAATATCTTATCGTTACAGCTGTTGGCGTATTGATCCGGCCTGGCGATGATTTTGTCCGTAAGGCAGAATAAAGCCTCCAGCTGCTCCACCGTAAAGTCGGTGGGATAAATGAGATTTTTTCCTCTCAGCATACAAGCGCTCCTCCCCTGATCTGTTTTCACCTGCTCATAAAACGAACCGGCCGGTAAAATCCCGCCGCGTTTTACTCTTTCAAAAGGTCTTTTCCACAAAAAAAGCTTTCCTAATAAAATAGGAAAGCCAGCCGGCAAAAAAGAAGGATTTGTAAAGAGGAAACACCGCCGCTAAAGATCGTTCGCTTTTCATTCCCTGCGCCAGCGCCATTCTCTCTGTCCTCCTTTTTTTAAAAATCCAAATTTTTTTAATTATATCGCTCCGGCCAAAATTCGTCAATACCTTTCGCAAGGTTTTTTGGGAAATGTGAGTTGTAAAATAAACATCAAAAGGGGGAACCCCGATTTGATGTTTATTTTTTTACCCGTGGCAGGACAAAAAGGCTGTGTTTTGAGAAATCTTTTTGCACACGTACCTAGAGTTTTAGCAAATGAATGAAAGAAAAAAGGTTGCACAGCTTTTGGGCCTGCAAAAAAGAAAGGAGACAAAAACAATGAAAGAAACCTACGAAACCCCTTGTATCGAAGTATCCGTCCTGAGCGTGCAGGAAAGCGAATTTACCAACAAAGACACCGGCGAAAAGCGTAAGATGTGGCGTATCTATGCCGCAGACCCTACCGGCGCTGTGGGTTCTGTCTGGTCTAATGAGCAATACTTCCCAGGCGATATTGTCCGGCTATCGCTGGCGGTAAACCGTGAGGGTCGGTTCACTGCCAGAATTAGCAAATAGGCGTTTCCCTGCTGGGGTTCGTGTCCTTTTTGTGGCACGGCCCCGCAGGGGCCTTACTTGATAAGTGCCACAAAATGTCATCACTCCGAACCTTCATATTTTCAGTCCATCCTCTGACTTCCTTGTTAAATACAATTGCAGAGTAAAATACTTCCCTGACGATCAAATCAAAATCACCTGTTTTTCAAAACCGATTTTTAATCCCCATCAAGTGGAACGAATGGGAAAAGATGAAGAAATGGCATATAAATTCATTCAAAAAGACTATATCCTCAATCCCTTTACCAATGAGCTTGTCCCGTTATCCTCGTTTGAAGAAAAACGGAAACGCAAAAAAGGAGAAATCCGAAGCGACAGCATGAAACGCGCCATCGACCGCGCCTTTGAAATCGGCTGTTCTAACGACTTTCAATACTTCATTACCCTCACTCTAGATGAAACGAAAATAAACCGTTATGATACGGATTTGATATATAAGAAATTTCGGGCTTTTTTAAGTAATTGCGTAAGCCGAAAAAACATGAAATATCTGATCTTCCCTGAGTACCACAAACAGCATGAAAACGAAGAAAAACCCGCCATCCATTTCCACGGCCTGATCAGCGCGGACAACCTGCATCTGGAAGACAGCGGCAAACAGACCGAAAACGGACAAACCATCTACAATTGGTCTGATTGGAAATACGGCTTTAGCACCCTCATAAAGCTGGACGGGCGTTCGGCAGTGCTTCGATATGTGACCAAGTATATCACCAAAGGCAACGCGAAAATCTTTGGTAAATTCTACTTTTCCGGCGGGAAGGGCCTTAACCGTCAGGTTCCCACCGAATACATGAACAAGGACTACGCCAGCTTTGACGGGCAGGAATACAAGGTCCCTAATGCGGGAATGAGCGTAAAATACAAAACTTTTAATCTGGGGTTCGATACCAATACAGGAGCGTGAGACAAGATGGAAATACAAAAGAAATGGTTTTGTCTGTTCTGTATGTCGGCGGTCCTGTTGGGATTCTTTCTTTGCCAAATCCCCGCCTTTGCTTTGGAAGTGGAGGAAGAACCAAAAGACAGCGGCGTTTCTTTTCTTTTGGAGGATGAATTGGAACCGGAAGAATGGGAAGAACCCACCGAATCGGAGGAAACGGAAATCCAGCCCATTGGGGACGAAGGAGCAGACCTTTTGGAAAGCGAAGTCACCACCCCAACACCAGGCGTTATAAAGGTTGATCTTTCCGCCGTGGAAGAAAATGTGGCGGCAATCCGGCAAAACTCGGATGTTTTCCTTTACTTTATCATTCCCGTTTTCTGTGCGTTTTTCTTAATCTGTAAATTCTGCGTCTGGTTTTACAGCACCTTTGTGAAGGATGCTTTGTAAAATACATTTCAAAAAAGGAGGACATGAAAAAGATGTTCGAAAAGATGAAAGGCTTTGTTTCCAGTGTAAAGGAAAAAGCAAATGCAAAAATGCTGGTGGCTCCGGCTCTGGCCGCTGGGGTAGCGGCGGTATCCTCTGTGACGGCGTTCGCGGCGGAAGGCGATACAACCGCTGGCAATCTGCCTAATCTGGCTATTACTACCGATATGCTGTCCCCGCTGGTGGAGGGTGTAACGGCAAACATTGCCGTAATCCTGCCGGTTGGTATCGGTATTTTTGCGATTTTCCTTGGCATTCGTATTCTGCCGAAACTCATTTCCAAATTTACGAAGGTCTAATGGACTGGTAGAGAGGGCGGCGATTTTGTCGCCCTTTTTTCTTTAAGGAGGAATGTTTCAATGATTTTGCCGGTTTTTCCGATTTCTGCCGGATATTCGCCGTACATCCCTTGGGATACCAACCTTTTTGAAAAGGCGGTTGCGATCTTTCGGTCCAATATCGGCGCGGCTTTCAATATCGGTATCTGGATATTTTTTATGGTGGCCGGAATCAGCGTTGTGATTAAGATCGTTGGCATGATTCGGGAATAAAAGGGGGAAATCAGGATCAAAAAGATAGTTGTTGTTTTATTGGCTGCATTCCTGCTTGTAGGTCTTTCAGTTACAGCTTTTGCGGTGGAAAATCCTTATGATTCTGACTTTGTTTCTGAAATTCCGGACTGGATTTCTGTTTATAACTATGGGAATTCCATTCAGTATCATGGCAAAAACGAATTGGATTCCGGTATGTCCCAAAAAGTCTTTTCTGATATCTTCGCAACCGAGGGTCCCTATGTGGTGCTGCTTTCCCAGGGCGCGTATAACAAATACAATGAGGAAAATGACATTGACTACGACCGGGAATACCAGATTTACTATTTAAAGCTAAAGAATCAAAATTCGTCCAGCGAGTTTGAATTCGGAAGCTTTTCCCACCATGGCGGCCCTCGCCATTCGGAACTGATGACAACGGGAAATACTATGCTGTTCCAACCGCTATTTAATGAATTCCAGTGCATAAAGGCTTCCTATGACCGTGATCTTGACAGGTTGGTTTGGGATGCTTCGCCGGTGACAATCAGCCATACTGCCATTCATTTTACCTATGTGCTTGGCGCCGGTGATCCTATCAAAACTTCTATCTATTCCTCTCCTTTGTCCGGCGAACATGAGTTGTACCCATATAGAGACCGGATCGGCGGTCTGACTATGGAGATTGGAACCGACTATAACTATGCTGCGGATAGTCCCTATGGGGAAGATTATTG
>CAJTQM010000031.1 GCA_910578255.1 uncultured Oscillospiraceae bacterium | reverse complement strand
ACCAAGCAAAATCCCTGAATCCATATGGATTCAGGGATTTTGCTTGGTGGACACGCCGGGGCTCGAACCAGGGACCTCCTGCGTGTGAAGCAGGCACTCTAACCAGCTGAGCTACGCCTCCGAAACAGATGCTCCGGAATGGAAAAACCCACGAATACCCATCCGATACCGCAGGTTTTGGTGGAGACGATGAGACTCGAACTCACGACTTCCACACTGCCAGTGTGACACTCTACCAACTGAGTTACGCCCCCATATTCTCTATCGCGGAATTTATAATAGCATATTTTTTGTCGGGATGCAAGTGTTTTTCAAAAAAATCCGAAAGAAAACGAAAAAGCTATGGCATTTTTACAAAAACATGTTATAATACGTATTAAGAATCAACGAAAAGGGCGGTGTGGTATGAAACATACTTTTGAAAAAGAATGCCGGGACTTTGGCAGGTGCGACCTGTACATCGGCGCGGTGGGCATCGGCGAAAAAGCCGTGGATGGCTGCCGGTTTGCCGGCGAGGCGCTGAAGGCGGCGTGCGAAAAGCGCTTTGGCGGCAAAGCCGGGGAACTGCTGGCGGCAAATCTGGTACAGGATGGAAAGCTGATTACCTGTATTTTTGCCGGATTGGGTGAAAAGCCGACGGCCAAATCGGTGGAATCGGCGTTTGGCGGCGCCATGAAGGCAGCGAAAAAGCACAAACCAGAAACGATCGGCGTTTTTGTGGACAAAGCCTTCCCGGAAAAGTCGGTGGAGGCGGTGCTGCTGGCCGCCGACGGTTTTGACGCGCACAAATCCGAAAAGGCCGGGGAAATCTCCTTTGTATTTTACGGCGCGGAAGAATCGGGGGTTAAAGAGGGAATCGTGCTGGGCGAGACGGTGAAAACAGCCCGCCGTCTGGTCAACGAGCCCTCCAACGTCATGACTCCGGCGCAGCTTGCCACCGAGGCGCTGCTGGCCGGCGCGGACAGCGGCTTTGACGTAAGGGTATACGATCTGCCGGAAATCGAGCGCCTGGGCATGAAGGCCTTTTTAGAGGTGGCCCGGGGCAGCGACCGGGAGCCGAAGGTCATCGCCATGTCCTACTGCGGCGACCCTTCTAGCGACAAGCGGCTGGGACTGGTGGGCAAAGGTCTTTGCTACGACAGCGGCGGCTATTCGTTAAAGCCCTCCGCCGGCATGGAGACCATGCATACCGATATGGGCGGCGCTGGCGCGGTGATCGGGGCGATCAGCGCCATTGCCAAAATGAAACTGAAGGTGAACGTCACGGCGGTGGTGGCGGCCTGTGAGAATATCCTTTCGGCCCACGCCTACCATCCGGGCGATATCATCGGCTCTATGGCGGGCAAGACCATCGAGATTAACAACACCGACGCGGAAGGCCGCGTGACTCTGGCCGACGCGGTGACCTTTGCCATCGAGGAGCAGAAGGCTACCCACATCATCGACGTGGCAACCCTGACCGGCGCGGCGATTACGGCGCTGGGCCACGAGATCACGGCGGTGGTAAGCGACAGCGACGAGCTGTGGGAAAAAACCCAAAAGGCGGCGGAACCTTCCTGCGAAAAGGTGTGGCGGCTGCCGGTAGACGAGGTACTAGGCAAGGCGCTGGATTCCAAAATCGCCGATATGCGCAACAGCAGCGGCCGTGCTGCCGGCACCATCTGCGGCGGGATGTTTATCCAGAAGTTTACCCAGGGCCTGCCGTGGCTGCATCTGGATATTGCTGGCACCAGCTACACCGACGGGACCGACGTTTGCCCCTTTGGGGCCACCGGCGTTGGCGTGCGGCTTTTGTACCACGTAGCCAAAAACTTCGAGAAATAATTTTTTTCAGGGAATCGGGTTCGGTTCCCTGAAAAAAAGAACATAGGTAAGCGAAAACTAACCCAAGACGGAAAGGAGACCAAGCAATGAAAAAGGTTTTAAAAATCGGCGGGCTGTCCGCCGCGGCAGGGGAAAAGGTCCAGGGCTTTTATCAGGTGGAGGGGACCGACCTGACCATCCCGGTGACCCTGATTAACGGCACCGGCGAGGGCAAGGTGCTGCTTTTGACCGCCGGGGTGCACCCGGACGAATACCCGGGCATCGCGGCGGCCATCCAGCTGTCCGAGCGGCTGAAGCCGGAGCAGCTGGACGGCGGCGTTGTCATCCTGCCCATGACCAATTACAGCGGCTTTCTGGCCAAAAAAGGCTCCGGCGTGCCGGCGGACGGAAAAAATCTCAACCGGCTGTTTCCCGGCGACCCCAACGGAACCGAGGGGGACCGGCTGGCTTACGCCATCACCCGGGATTTTCACAGCGTCTGCGATTACAACATCGACCTGCATTCCGGCGGGGTGGACGAGAAGATGGAGCCGCTGATTTTCTTTTCGGTGATGGGCGGGCCGGAAATTGAGGAAGCGTCCCGGCAGATGGCCCTTTCCTGCGGCGTCAGCTATATTGTCCGTTCCACCGCCACCAATGGGGAATACAGTTCGGCGGTGCTGCGGGGCCTGCCCTCGTTGCTTTTGGAACGGGGCGGAAACGGCTATTGGTGCCAGGAGGAAACCGACGCCGACAAGCGGGACGTTCTGGCGGTGTTAAAAACCCTGGGCATCTTCCGCGGGGAGGTGGCGCCGGCCCAAAAACCGGTGGAAATCGCCGTGGCCAAGTACTATGAGTCCGACGACACCGGCTGCTGGTACCCCTGTTTCCAGCCGGGGGAGAAGGTCAAAAAAGGCCAGCTGCTGGGGGAGATCCGCGATCATTGGGATCAGGTCCTCTCCCGTTATTACGCGGAGTTTGACGGCGTGGTACTCTACCAGACCTCCTCCTTGTCCATCCTGAAAAACAAGGCGCTGGTGGCGTTTGGAAAGCTGGACTGACGGTCCGTGCCTTTCGGTGCGCGAAAAGGAAAAAGGCCGGGCGGTCCCTAAAGCCACCCGGCCTTTTTGTATGGGCCGTTCGCCGTCTTTTTCGGTCAAAGAAAAAAGCAGAAAATTGGATAAATATGAAAAATAGAGGAGCAAAAATGGAACTGCGAAAAATTGACAAAACAAACCTGTGGGAAATTCTCGATCTGTCCGTTAAAGAGGAGCAAACGGACTTTGTGGACACCAATACCCAAAGCATCCTCGAGGCATACGCGGCCGTCGCCTCCGGAGATGTGGCACTGCCCTTTGGCATCTACCACGATGGGCGCCCGGTGGGCTTTGTAATGTTCGGATATGGGCAGACCGGCGATCCCCAGGAGCCGCGCGTGGCCGCGGGCAATTACTGCATCTGGCGGTTTATGATCGGCCGGTCCTGCCAGCGCCAGGGTCTTGGCAGAAGGGCGCTGGCCCTTTCGCTGGAGTATCTGCGGACCTTCCCCTGCGGCCGCGCCGACTGCTGCTGGCTTTCTTACGAGCCGGACAACCAGGGGGCCAGGGCGCTGTACCGCTCGGCGGGCTTTGCGGAAAACGGGGAGCGGTGCGGGGAAGAGATCGTGGCGGTAAAACGGCTGTAAAACGAAATCAGCCCTGCTGTGCGCCGGATTTTCCCTCCATGGCCTTGCGGTAAACGTTAAAGGTGTAATTGGCTAGTGCTTCGGCGCCGGAGCGCCGGACCGATTCGATTACCGAGGCCTTGAGAATGCCCAGCTGCTCCGGCGACAGATTTTTGATCCGGCGCAGTTCGGCGGCCATCTCCTCGGGGGAGTCAAAAATATAGCCGTTTACGCCGTTTCGCACCTGGTCGACGTTTTCGTTTAAAGCGTCGTACCGGCGCAGAACCGGCAGGCCGGTGGCCATGCCCTCCAGCATGGAGATGGAGTTGGTGTCGGACAAAGAGGCAGTGATGTACACATCGCACGAGGCGTAGTAGGGCGGCATCTGGTCATGGGCCACCGCGCCGGTAAAAACGACCATCGAGTCTATGCCAAGATCTTTGGCCTGCTGCTCCAGTTCCTGCTGCACCGGTCCGCCGCCGATGACGCAGAGCATGATTTTGTCCTCCGGCCGGATGGTTTTGGCCCAGTAGTCCAGCAAAACGTCCACGCTTTTTTCATGGCCCAGCCGCCCCACAAAGCAGGCGATCATCACATCGTCGGGGATGTTGTACCGGCGGCGGAAGGCGGCCTTGTTTTCCGGCGAGATTTTTTCGGGACTGAAATCGTCTAGTTCCACCGCGTTGGGGATGACGTTGACGTCCTTTTTTACGCCGATCTGCTGGAAATACTCCTGACATTTTGGCGAGGGACCGGTCAGCTCGGTGGCGGCGTTGCCCAAAAGCCGGAAGTAGTCGTGGCTGAGTTTTTTCGCCGCCCGCAGCAGGTGCCGGGGCGCCACGTAATACAGATAGTCGTCGTACATGGTGTGTAGGGTGTAGACCAGCGGAACATGCAGCTGCTTGGCGGCGAAAATCCCGGAAAGCCCAATGCCGAACTCGTTGTGGATGTGGATGATATCCGGGCGAAAATCCCCGATTAGCTTTAGCCGCCGCCGGCTGAAAGGCGAAGCCACGCCGTATCCGTAAAAGCGCTTGCTTTTGATGGCGGGGCAGTGGAGGATTCCCCCCTCGATATAATGGTGGTGGGTTTTGTAGTCGGCGGTGACCACCAAAACCTCGTGGCCTTGCTGCAAAAGCCCGTCCCGCAGGATCTTGACATGGGTAACCACCCCGTTGATGTGGGGCAGATATGTTTCGGTAAATAACGCAATTCTCATAACCGTTCCTCCGTTAAAACAAAAGAAATGGAAAACCTGTTTCATAATGCCTGAACCCGGACATATTATAAAAAGGACCCGGTCCGTTGGTTCCGGCGCCGGAAAAGCGCAAGGAGCCATAGGCAAAAAAGCCGCTGTGTGGTCTTTTGCGGCCGCAGGACACAATTTTTCGGACCGGCGCTTCAAAATTTGATTGTTACAAAAAAGACAAATGCCGGCTTTGTCCTTCATTATAGCATATCCTCTTTGAATTAAAAAGAGCCAGAGGGCGAAAATACTTCATTTTGCCGGGGATTGTTTAGACTTGTTTTGCACAAAGTTTGTTGCAAGGCCGGCGGCAGTGGGGTATAATAACCATATGTCGGAAAGTTTTATGGCTGCCCTGCGGGCGCGGCCGGTGCCGCCGGACGCTGATTGGGCGGCGGCGTAAAAGAAAACGGTCCGGCGCAGTTTGCCGGCGAAAAAAGACAGCGGAACCTTGCCTTTTGGTGGGGAAAAAACGGCGGGAGGACCTCCTTTTGCCGGGATGGGAGAATCAGAATATGGAACACGGCTACTCGGTAAAGCTATCCAAAATCGTAAAGGATTTAAATGTGGAGATGATCTATTCTCCGTATGATCTCAACGACGTAAAAATCAGCAGTATGGACGTGAACCGGCCCGGCTTGCAGCTGGGGGGATTTTTTGAGTATTTCGACAGTTCCCGCATCCAGCTGATCGGTATGTCGGAATACGCCTATTTAAAAAAATTCGACGACGACGTCCTGATGGAGAAGCTGGATTCCTTTTTCGCGCTAAAGCCGCCGGTGGTCATTGTCTC
Source organism: uncultured Oscillospiraceae bacterium (assembly GCA_910578255.1). GTDB lineage: Bacteria > Bacillota > Clostridia > Oscillospirales > Ruminococcaceae > UBA3818. The sequence continues at coordinate 12,508 of CAJTQM010000031.1, read as the reverse complement.
GCGGGATCTGGAGATTTTCCCCCAGATGCTGGAATGCGCCAAAAAATATAAGGTGCCGCTTCTGCGCACCCCCGAATCCACCTCGGGCTTTTTCTCCAGCGTGGTGGGCATTCTGGCCACCGAACTGGCTCCCCGGGTGACCCGTCACGGCGTTTTGGTAGAGGTTTACGGCGAGGGAATCCTGCTTTTAGGCGAAAGCGGCGTAGGCAAAAGCGAGACGGCGGTGGAACTGGTCAAGCGCGGACACCGGCTGATTGCCGACGACGCGGTGGAGATCCGCCGGGTATCCAACCGAACGCTGGTGGGCACCTCGCCAGAAAACATCCGCCACTTTTTGGAACTGCGGGGCGTGGGCATTATCAACGCCCGGCGAATTTTTGGTATGGGCTCAATTAAAGAGACCGAGAAAATCAATATGGTCATCCAGCTGGAGCCCTGGAACCCCGACCGGGTGTATGACCGGATGGGCATGGACAACGAGCAGATGGAGATTTTGGGCATTTCGGTGCCGTCTTTGACCATCCCCATTAAGCCGGGGCGAAATCTGGCGATTATCATCGAGGTGGCGGCCATGAACAACCGCCAGAAAAAGATGGGCTACAATGCCGCCCAGGAACTTTTGGAAAAGCTGGGGATGATCGATCAGGGCGACGGGTCCACAGATTGGGACGCATATTAATCAAAATAAGGAGTCAAAGCGAAATGGATTTTGTTCTGGGAATCGACCTGGGCGGCACCAATATCAAGGCCGGGGTGGTCGATGAGGATTTTCATATTATCGGGAGAGCCAAGGCCAAAACCGGAATTCCCCGGCCGGCCGAGGAAATTATGGACGCCATGGACCAGTGCGCTCGGCAGGCGGCACAAGACGCGGGCGTTTCGTGGGAAAAAATCAGCCGAGTCGGCATTGGTGTGCCGGGTACCATCGACGAAAAGGCCGGGATGGTGGAATATGCCAACAATCTGCCGTTTCGAAATGTCCCCATGGGGGAGTATCTGCAAAAAAAGCTGCAAAAGCCAATCGATATCACCAACGACGCCAACGCCGCCGCCTTGGGTGAGGTGCTGGCCGGCGCGGCCAAGGGCGCTTTAAACGCGGTGGCCGTGACATTGGGAACCGGCGTGGGCGGCGGCATTGTGCTGGGCGGCCGGCTCTACACCGGGCTACACTACGGCGGCGGGGAACTAGGTCATATGGGCATCCAGCTGGGCGGCAGACTGTGTACCTGCGGCCGCCGGGGCTGCTTGGAGGCGTACACCTCCGCCACCGGGTTAATCCGCAGCACAAAAGAGATGATGGAGACGCATCCCCAGTCGCTGATGTGGAAGCTGGTGGAGGAAAACGGCGGCAAGGTTTCGGGCCGGACGGCCTTTTTGGCGGCAGGACAGGGCGACGCCGCCGGCCAGGCGGTGGTGGACGCGTATATCGAGCAGCTGGGTTACGGCATCGCCAGCATCATCAATATTCTGGCGCCGGAGATTCTGGTCATCGGCGGCGGCGTCAGCCACGAGGGGGAAAACCTTTTGCGTCCGCTGGTGGAATGCGTGCGTCCGCAGCTGTATGTGCGCGATCCGCAAAAACAGACCCGTATTGTGCTGGCGACCTTGGGAAACGACGCGGGGCTCATCGGCGCGGCCTTTTTGCACCGCGCCCGGTAAAGAACCTTTGAAAATGGGGGGAGCGCAGAATGACCGATCTTTTGAAATTAACCTCTTTGTGCCAGAATTTGGAGTGCGAGTACGTGGTAAACGCGCCGATGAAGGGGTACACCACCTTTCAAATCGGCGGCCCCTGCGATTTTCTGGCCCGGCCCTATGACGAGGGGCAGATCGCCTCGCTGATTCGCTTTTGTGCCGAGGGCGGTATTCGCTGGCAGGTCATCGGCAACGGCTCGAACCTGCTGGCGCCGGATGCGGGCATCCCCGGCGTGGTGATTCAGGTGGGGCAGAATTTTTCGTATATCCGTTTGTCGGCAAGGCCCGGGGAAATCCTCTGCGCGGCCGGCGCTTCCCTAAACGCCGTCGCGGCCTTTGCCCAAAAGCAGGGCTTAAGCGGTCTGGAATTTGCCTGGGGCATTCCCGGCAATGTGGGCGGGGCGGTGTGTATGAACGCCGGCGCCTACGGCGGTGAGATGAAGGATGTGCTGGTATCCGCCGATTATGTGGATCAGATGGGGAACGCACGGTCGATTTCGGCTGCCGAGATGCAGCTGGGCTACCGTCACAGCGTCTTTTCCCAGCGGGACTGGTGTATTACCAAAGTAAAATTGCAGCTTCATCCCGACGATCCGGAAAAAATCCGGCAGCGGATGGAAGAGCATATGCAAAATCGCCGGGCCAAGCAGCCGCTGGAATATCCCAGCGCCGGATCGGTCTTTAAGCGGCCTCAGGGCAATTACGCCGGCGCTTTAATCGAGCAGTGCGGCCTAAAGGGCCGGCAGATCGGCGGCGCGCAGGTCAGCGAAAAGCACGCGGGCTTTATTGTGAATCGGGGCGGCGCCACCTCTAAAGATGTATCGGCTTTAATCCGGGAAATCCAAAAAACGGTGGAGGAAAAAACAGGGTACCGGCTGGAGTGCGAGTTGCGCCAGCTGTAAAAAAGGGGGACTTTTCATGCGCTTTGTGGTGGTGACCGGCATGTCCGGCGCCGGAAAATCCCAGGCGGTCAACGCCCTGGAGGACATCGGCTTTTACTGCGTGGACAACATGCCGCCGAAGCTGCTGGTCCATTTTTTCGCGCTTCGCCAAGAGAAGAAGGAGCAGTTTCCCAAAAAGATCGCCATTGTGGTCGATTCCCGTGGCGGGCGGATGTTCAGCGACCTGTTCCGGGGCCTTGAGCAGCTGAAAGAGATGGGCTATTCCTACGATATTTTGTATCTGGACGCGCGGGACGACGTGATCGTCACCCGCTATAAAGAGACCCGACGCAAGCATCCCCTTTTAGACGAGGAGCACCCGAGTATGCAGGAGGCGTTGGAGTTGGAGCGGGAACTTTTGCGTCCGGCAAGAGATCAGGCCACCTATGTAATTGACACCTCGCTTTTGGGCGCGGCTCAGTTAAAAGAGCAGGTGGCAGCCCTCTTTTTAAAAGAAAAAAAGGAGAAAATGTTCATCACCTGCACCTCCTTTGGATTTAAATACGGCGTTCCCTTTGACGCGGATCTGGTTTTCGACGTGCGGTGTCTGCCGAATCCGTTTTACATTCCGGAATTGAAGTCCAAAACGGGCCTGGACCCGGAAGTCCGGGACTATGTGTTTTCCCACCAGCAGGCTGTCCTGCTGTACCGAAAAATCCAGGAACTTTTGGATTTCACCATCCCCCTTTATGAGAAGGAGGGAAAACGCCAGTTGGTGGTGGCGTTTGGCTGCACGGGCGGCAAACACCGCTCGGTCTCCTTTGCGTGGAAGGCGGCCCAGACCATGAAGGAGCAGGGGGAAAATGTTTTCGTCACCCATCGGGATATCCGTAAAATTTAAACGTTTACAAAAGGGAGGAGGCCGCCCATGTCCTTTTCAAACGAACTCAAACGGCTGCTTTTGCACCTTGAATACGAAGAAGCGGCGGCCCTGCGGGCCAGGACCCATGGACTGCTGCGCTTTTCCAAATTCTTCGGCCCCGAGAAGATGCTCTTTCAAACAGAAAACAAAAGCGTGGCCCAGCTGTATGCCGACAGCATCTTTGATTTAATCGGCCTGGACGCGACGATTTCGGTTGCCGAATACAAAAACCAAAAGGGGAAAAGCTTCTTCTGCGCCACGGTCGACGATCAAAACGACCGGGAAAAGATCCTGCGTTTTTTTGGCTATGACCGCGCGCCGGCGCCGGTGTTAAACGAAGAGCAGCTGCAAACCGAGGAGGAGTGGGGCGCTTTTATCGCTGGCGCTTTTTTGGCCTGCGGCAGTATGGTGGATCCCGGAAAAAGCTACCATCTGGAATTTGTCATGTCCGACGCCCGGCTGTGCGAGGCGTTTATCCAGATGCTGTCCGCCGTTCGGGTGTTCCCCAGAAGTTTTCTGCGCCGGGGCAGCTTTGTGGCGTATTTAAAAGACAGCGGCGAAATTGAGGATCTTTTGGGCTTTATGGGCGCGGGGACCATGGGCTCCGAGGTCATGAACGTAAAAATTTACAAAAGCATCCGCAACCGGGTCAACCGGGTCCAAAACTGCGAGATCGCCAACATGGAGAAGACGATCAACGCCTCGGCGGTGCAGGTGCAGGAAATTGAAGCGATTTTGTCCCAAAAGGGGCTGGCCTTTCTGCCGGAGGATCTGCGGGAGATCGCCCGGCTGCGGGTGGAAAATCCCGAAATGTCTTTGCGGGAATTGGGGGAAGCGCTGTCCCAGCCGCTGACCCGCTCGGGGGTAAACCACCGGCTGAAGCGGCTTTCCAAAATTTATGAACAGCTGTTTCGGACAGGGCGGCCGCTGGAAGCCGGCCAAAACAGCAAAAAAACAAGCGTAAAGCGCGGCGGACGCCGGCGGGAAAAGGAGGGGGCTTTGTGGAAGAGTTTGTGCATCTGCACGTTCATACGGAATACAGCCTTTTAGACGGCGCCTGCCGGATTCCGGCGCTGGTCGCCCGCGCCAAGGAACTGGGGCAGAAGGCCCTTGCCATCACCGATCACGGCGTGATGTACGGCGTGATCGATTTTTATAAGGAATGCAAAAAACAGGGGATTCATCCGGTGATCGGCTGCGAGGTCTATGTGGCGCCCCGGACCCGGTTCGACAAGGTCCACCGGATTGACACAAGCCCGTATCACCTGGTTTTGCTGTGCAAAAATCAGACGGGCTACCAAAACCTGATCGCCATGGTGTCCAAAGCGTCGGTAGAGGGGTTTTACTCCAAGCCCCGGGTGGATTTGGAACTGCTGCGGGCCCATCACGAGGGGCTCATCTGCCTGTCTGCCTGTTTGGCCGGGCAGATTCCGCGCCGGCTGCTGGAAAAGGATTACGCCGCCGCCCGGGAAACGGCCCTTTTGTACCGGGAGATTTTTGGCCCGGACAATTATTTCCTGGAAATACAGGACCATGGGATTTTAGAGCAAAAGCAGATCCTGCCCGATTTGTACCGTCTGTCGGAGGAAACGGGCATCCCGCTGGTGGCCACCAACGACGTGCACTACGTCCGGCAGGAGGACCACCGGATGCAAAGCGTGTTGGTCTGCATTCAGACCAACCACACGGTTAACGACAAATCGGATATGGAATTCCAGACCCAGGAATTTTACCTAAAGTCCCGCCAGGAGATGGAAAGCCTGTTTGCCGCTCACCGGCAGGCGCTGGACAACACGGTGAAAATCGCCCAGCGCTGTCAGCTGGACTTTACCTTTGGCGTGACCAAGCTGCCTTTTTTTAAAGCGCCCACCGACGAGGACAACGTCACCTATTTTCGGCGGATGTGCTACGAGGGCTTAAAGGAGCATTACGGTCCCCAGCCGGCGGATGAAATCCGGCAACGGCTGGAATACGAGTTGGACGTCATTATCAAAATGGGGTATGTGGATTACTACCTGATCGTCCACGACTTTATCCGCTATGCCAAAACCCACGACGTCCCGGTGGGGCCGGGGCGCGGCTCCGGCGCCGGAAGTCTTTGCGCTTACTGCATTGGTATTACGGGAATTGATCCTTTGCGCTATAATCTTCTCTTCGAGCGGTTTTTAAACCCGGAGCGGGTGTCCATGCCCGACTTTGACATCGACTTCTGCTACGAAAAGCGCCAGCAGGTCATCGACTATGTGGTGGCCAAATACGGCGCGGACCATGTGGCGCAGATCATCACCTTCGGCACCATGGCGGCGCGGGGCGCCATCCGGGACGTGGGACGCGCGCTGGCCATCCCTTACGCGCAGGTGGACGCAGTGGCTAAGCTTGTACCCAACGAGCTGCATATGACGCTGGACAAGGCGCTGAAAGTCTCGAAGGATTTTAAGCGCCAGTACGACGAGGACCCCGCCATCCATGGGCTGATTGATATGGCCCGCAGTCTGGAGGGGATGCCCCGGCACGCCTCGACCCACGCGGCGGGGGTGGTGATTACCCGGGACCCGGTGGATACCTATGTGCCGGTACAGAAAAATGAAGAGGCGATCCTGACCCAATTTCCCATGACCACGCTGGAGGAACTGGGCCTTTTAAAGATGGACTTTCTGGGCCTTCGCACCCTGACGGTGTTAAGCGACGCGGAACGGATGATCCGGCAGTACCAGCCGGATTTTGCGGTCAGTCAGATCCCGCCGGACGACGGGGAGGTCTTTGGAATGCTGGCGGCCGGCCAGACCGAAGGGGTGTTCCAGTTTGAATCCGCTGGCATGCGCAATGTGCTGGTGGGATTAGGCCCTGAATCCATCGAGGATCTCATCGCGGTCATTTCTCTGTACCGGCCCGGCCCTATGGATTCGATCCCCAAATATATCGAAAACCGGCACCACCCGGATCGGGTGACCTACAAACACCCGAAGCTGGCCCCGATTCTGGACGTGACCTACGGCTGCATTGTCTACCAGGAGCAGGTGATGCAGATCTGCCGGGAACTGGCGGGGTTTTCCTATGGCCGGGCGGACCTGGTCCGGCGAGCCATGAGCAAGAAAAAAGCCGACGTCATGGAAAAGGAACGGCAGAATTTTATCTACGGGCTGTATGACGAGGACGGGACCTGCCAGGTCAAGGGCTGTATTCACAACGGGGTCAGCGAAAAAATCGCCAGCGAGATTTTCGACGAGATGTCCAGCTTTGCCTCCTACGCGTTTAACAAAAGCCACGCGGCGGCCTACGCGGTGGTGGCGTACCAGACCGCTTATCTCAAGTGCCATTACCCCAAGGAGTTTATGGCGGCGCTTTTGACCAGCGTTTTGGACTCCACCTCGAAGGTGACCGCTTATATCGAGGAGTGCGGCCGCCTGAAAATCCCGGTGTTGCCGCCGGACATCGCCCAAAGCGGCATGGGCTTTACCGTATCGGAAGAAGGGATCCGCTTTGGGCTTTTGGCCGTCAAGAACCTGGGCCGCAGCGTCATCGCGGACATTTTAAAAAAGCGGCAGGAGAGTCCGTTTGCAAACTTCAGCGATTTCTGCCAGCGAATGCATGGACGGGAGTTAAACCGCAGGGCCATGGAGAGCCTTATTAAATGCGGCGCTTTTGACCGCATGAATCCCAACCGCCGCCAGCTGCTGGTGGGCTATGAGTCCATCTCCAGCGGGCTGGACGCCGTTCGGCAGAAAAATTTAGAGGGGCAGCTGGGCTTTTTCGATACGATGGAGGAGGCCGCACAGGAGGAATACGACCTTCCGGATCTAGAGGATTTTCCCTTTATGGAGCGGCTGAACCTGGAAAAAGAGGTCACGGGCATGTATCTTTCCGGCCATCCGCTGGGGGAATACGCCCCGCTGATCCCTCAGCTGGGAACGGCGAAAATTGCCCATGTGGCGCTGGAGGAATACGACAATAAGCGGGTGGATATTCTCTGCATCGTCAGCGCCCGCCAGTCCAAGGCCACCCGCACCGGCGATACCATGGCTTTTTTAACGGTGGAGGACACTACCGGCTCCATTGAAACGCTGGTTTTCCCCAAGACTTTGCAGCAGTACGGGCAGCTTTTGTCCGTCGGCTCGGTGGTGGTGATTTCCGGACGTATCAGCGTGCGGGAAGAGGAGGATCCCAAGCTTTTGTGCGAGCGGGTGTGTACCATCGAGGAGCGGCAGGCGCAAAAATCGCGGACCGGGTCCTCGGCCGGTGCAGCGCCGGCGACCCCCCAAAAGGGCAAACGGCCCGGATTATACCTGAAGGTTCCGTCCCGGCAGGGCAGGCAGATGGAAAAGACCAAAAATCTGCTGGAGATTTTCGAAGGGCCGACTCCGGTATATGTGTTCTTTCAGGATACCCAAAAGGTAAGCCTTGCGCCGCGGTCCCTTTGGATTTTTGTCAACGATGTGCTGCTGCGCCAGCTGGCGGAACTTTTGGGCGAGGAAAACGTGCGGCTGGTGGAATAAAAAGTCCGGCGCAGAAAAAATCGCTTTTGACTTTTTACTCCCGGGCCGCCGGGTTTCCCTTTGTTTTTTGTACGGAAAAACAAAGGGAAAAATCCCATTTTTCGGGTGGAAAACAGTTGAAATCAGACTGTAATTATACTATAATAGATTTGAATTTGGTTTTATAAAACGGCAAAATCGGTTATAAAAATCTTCCGACGAAAATGAATCAGGAGGTTAAAAATATGAATCAGGTAAAAACCATCGGCGTTTTAACAAGCGGCGGCGACGCGCCCGGCATGAACGCGGCGATTCGTGCGGTCGTCCGCGCGGGAATCGGAAAGGGAATGCGCGTTTTGGGCATTCGCCGCGGCTACAACGGTTTGATTAACGGCGATATGATCGAGATGAATCTGCGTTCGGTTTCCGATATCCTGCAAAAGGGCGGCACCGTTTTGTATACCGCCCGCTGCCTGGAGTTTAAGGAAGAGGCCGGTATTGAAAAGGCAAAACAGACCTGCGTGGAGTCCGGGCTGGACGGCGTGGTCGTCATCGGCGGCGACGGTTCCTTCCGCGGCGCGAGAGATCTGTCTTTGCGTGGGATCCCCTGCGTGGGCATTCCTGGGACCATTGACAACGACATCGCCTCCTCCGACTATACCATCGGGTATGATACGGCCATGAATACGGTTGTACAGAACGTAGACCGCCTGCGGGATACCTCCCAATCCCACGACCGCTGCTCGGTGGTAGAGGTGATGGGCCGGGGCGCCGGTCACATCGCGGTCAACACCGGTCTGGCCTGCGGCGCCATCGCCATCCTGATTCCGGAAATTCCCTTTGATGTGGACCGGGATATTGTGGCGAAGATCAAAGCTTCGCAGAAAACCGGCAAGCAACACTTCATCGTCATGGTGGCCGAAGGGGTCGGACATTCCCACGAACTGGCAAAGGAGATCGAGGAAAAAACCGGCGTAGAGTCTCGCGCTACGGTGCTGGGCCATATTCAGCGGGGCGGCTCCCCCACCCTGCGGGACCGTGTTGTGGCCAGCGAGATGGGCTATTACGCGGTGGAACTGCTGGAAAAGGGCATCGGCAACCGGGTTGTGGTGACCAAAGACGGCAAGGTGACCGATTACGATATTCTTGAGGCGCTGAGCATGAAGAAAACAGCGGATCAGAACCTGTTGAAAATCGCGCAGGAGATCGCTTTATAAGGTTTTTTGTCTGGATAAAAGGGACGGAACATTTCTTCCGTCCCTTTTCCGTATCAAAACGATTCGAAAGGAGCCTAGAGGATGAACGACTTGTTTTTAGCGCAGCCGGACCCTTCCTGGAAGGCGGCGGCTGAGGAATATGTGCAGGCGTATCAGGCCGCCGGAGAGTCCCACATCGGCGGCAGCTGCTCGATGGAGCAAAGCGGGTCCTACGAGGAGTGGCTGGAGAAAATCCGTGGGATGTACAATCCGCCGGCGGATTCGGCGCTAAGTCCCGCCACCACCTTTTTCGCGGTGCGAAAAGAGGATCGCCGGATTGTGGGCACCATCCAGGTGCGTCACCGACTGACCGAGGAACTGCGGGAAAACGGCGGCAATATCGGGTATGCCGTCCGGCCCGACCAGCGAAAAAAGGGCTACGCCACCCAGATGCTCTTTCTGGCGCTGGATTTCTGCCGGGGATTGGGGCTTAATCGGGTGCTGCTGGACTGCCTGGCGGACAACATCGCCTCGGAAAAGACCATCCGCCGGTGCGGCGGCGTTTTGGCGGAGGAAGTGACTGCCCCCGGTGACGACGGGCAGCCGGGGCGCATCAAGCGGTTTTGGATTGAACTGTAGGTCGTTATCCCACATCAAGAACTGGAGGTGGAAAGATGCAGGATATCGTAGGCCAATGGAATAGGGCTGCGTCGAAATATGCGGTAGATCAAGAATATTCGGAATATGTAGAAAGCAATAAAAGAGTGGTAAAAGCCAGATTTGAACGTTTTAGCGGAGAAAAAGTATTAGATCTTGGCTGTGGCTATGGCGTTTATACAGATTATTTTAAAAGCATTGGGGCTGACGTAATAGGAATTGACGGTTCTGAAAAAATGATTGAAATCGCTCGGGCCCGATACCCAGCCATTAATTTTTCTGTTATGGATATTACAACTGCGTTTGCCTTTGGAAACGATCAATTTGACGTTGTGTTTTCTAATCAGGTGCTAATGGATATCGAAAATATCGATTTTGTATTTTCGGAATGCAGAAGGATACTGAAAACAGGGGGAATACTGTACTATTCAATTGTCCATCCTGCATTTTATGACGGCCACTGGCTGAAAGATTCAAACGGCTACAGGTACGCAAAAGCGATGAATCAATATATTAAGCCCTATCAATTCACAAATGAATTTTGGGGTGAAACAGAGCACTTTCATCGCCCGTTATCCTATTATTTAAATATTGCGGCAAAAAACGGATTTGCATTAAAGCAAACCTGTGAACCGAACTCATACGATGGAATCGGCAAGAATAGCGACCTGCCGCTTTTTTTCTTTGCGGAATATGTAAAGCAAGGTAGCTGCAAATTTTGAGCAGGGTTCCCGCTTTTTTGTCTGTCCGTTTTTGGATTGGACGGTTTTTGCCGGAAAATCAGCCTTCGACCTTTTGGACGCCCTGATACCGCAAAAAGGTCCGCCCGTCCTCGGTGACGGCCCGGTAGGTGATCCGGTAGGACCCGTAACGCTGCTCCCCGGGAAAATCCGGCGTGTCGATCAGGGAAAAATCGGCGGTGACGGTACTGTCCTCCCCGCTCCAGGCCAGGTGCAGATCCTCATAGGAATAAACAGAGCCAAGGCCGAAGCCGGTGGGAACCAGATAGGCGTTTTGCTGCGGGTCAAAGGTGGAATCCGCGTAAAACCAGCCGCTTTGACCAAACACATCGTCCACCAGCTGCTGGACCGATTCCAGCGGGAAAACCGCGACGCCGTCTTCGTCGACCGATACACAATCCGGGTAAAAGGCGGACAGGCTGTTTTCGCTTTGGACCAAAAGGGAAAGGAGAAGTCGGAAAATATCCCTGTCCTCCAGCGGCTGGGCGTTTTCGATGTGCTCCCGGGTGAAAACCAGATGGACCAGATGATCGGTCAGGGCCCGGGCTTCGGGGAAAAGGGAGTCTTCCGGGTCGAGGGGGAGACTTTGCACCGGTGAGGACGAGACGTTCAGATCCTCCGGCCTGCCGACATCTTCCGAGGAGGGCGAGGCGCTCGAATCCTTCGGCAGACTGGCGCCTTTCGAGGAGGGATGGGGGGACGAAGAGTCCGCGCCGGATTTTTCCGTCTGCGCGCAGGCGCAGAAAACACCGGCGGACAAAAGGATCAGAAGGAAAAGGGGAAAAAGGATCCGAAAACATTTTTTCAAAACAATCGCTCCTTATAACGGTGTTAAAAAGAAAACCCGACATATGTAGGAAAAATTACACATGCCGGGCAGAAAGAATTTTCACTTATTATACGTGTGGCAGGGCAGCCAGATCGAACGGCGTTGCCTGATACACAAAATAATTGAGCCAGTTGGAAAACAAAAGACTTGCGTGGCCGCGCCAGCGGTAGAGGATTTCCTGGCCGGGATCGTCGTTTTGAAAATAATGCCGGGGAACCTCAATGGGGAGGTTTTTCTTTATATCCCGAAAATATTCGCCGGCCAGCGTATCCCGGTCGTATTCCGAATGGCCGGTGACAAAAAACTGCCGGCCCGATTCGCTGGCGATCAGATAAGCGCCCGCCTCTTTGGAGGCGGCCAGAAGTCTAAGCTGCGGGCAGGCAGCAATGTCCTCCTGCCGGACGGTGGTATGGCGGGAATGGGGGGCGAAAAACAACTCGTCAAAACCGCGGACCAACGGATGTTTGGGTATCAGCGTCTGATGTTCGAATACGCCGAACATCTTTTGGGTCAGCGGATATTTAGGAATACCGTAATGATAGTATAAGGCGGCCTGGGCTCCCCAGCAAATGTGCAATGTGGAGTAGACGTGTTTTTTACTCCACTCCATAAAGGTGCAAAGTTCCGGCCAATAGTCTACCTCTTCAAAAGGCATCTGCTCCACCGGCGCGCCGGTGATGATCAGACCGTCGAAACGCTCGTTTTGGATTTCGTCAAAGGTCTTGTAAAATTTCAGCAGATGCTCGGCCGCTGTGTTTTTAGAGGTGTGGGTGGCGGTTTGAATCAGTTCGATTTCCACCTGTAGAGGGGTATTGCTCAAAAGACGCAGCAGCTGGGTTTCGGTTGCAATTTTGGTGGGCATTAAATTAAGTATGCCGATTTTTAAAGGACGGATGTCCTGATGAGAAGCCCGTTCTTCGGCCATGATAAAGATGTTTTCCGATTCCAGAACCTGCGCTGCCGGCAGGGAATCGGGGATACAAATGGGCATAGAGAAAGCCTCCTGTGCTTTTAAAATCAGAACCAGTTTCTATTTTATAAAAAAAAGGGAAAAAAATCAAGGAAAAGGTATTGACATAGAGGTAGGGGATGTGATATAGTAATGAAGCTGTCCCG
>CAJTQM010000030.1 GCA_910578255.1 uncultured Oscillospiraceae bacterium | reverse complement strand
AATATTTTTGGCGCTGTCGCATTCGGCAGGCGGTTTGTCACTCCCCTTTTGAAAGGGGGTGATGCTTATGGTTACATACGAAGGGCTTTTTGCATGGTGATCCTGAGCGTTGTAACGCTGGTTTACCAGATTTGCAAAAGAAAATGACCGCCCATCGTCCAAATGTAGCGGTCAAATTCTTTTGACTGTAATATGAGGACAAACCGTCTGCTGACAGCGCCTCTTTGTGTTTTTAGTATATCCCGTTTTTATACAATTGTCAACGACTCAAGGACCGGAAAACGCCGGCCTTTTTATTCCTTACGAAAATAAACACTTAGGAAAAGGACTCGAGAAAATAGCCGCCAAGATCCTCTGAAAGGGTTTGGATCGTTTTTTCGAGGAAAATATCCTCCACCCCGGCCAGGACCAGCGAGTCGGGCAGGTTCACGTCGTTGGGGATATCCACAAACCGGATGTAGGAGGCGAAGGCTTCGTCCCAGTCCTCTTTAGAATCCTGCCAGAAGCCCAGCGCCACCACGCCGCTTAAGGCGTATTCAATATAGTACATGGGCTGCTCGAACAGGTGGTGGATATCCACCCAATCCAGACCGTCCTCTAAAAAGGCAAGGCCCAGATAATCCACCTCGCCGAAATACTCCTGCTCCAGCCGGGCGTACAGATCGTTTCGCTCCTCATGGGTCATGTCCGGCTTTTCATAGATTTTGTGCTGGAATTCGTCTACCATCGTGGCGGACAGGATGGTGTGAAACATCTGAAATACGTTGGATTTTTCCGCCGCCTTGGGATCGGTGTAAAAACGGTCCAGCCAGGGACTGGCCAAAAGTTCCAGCGTCTGGGAATGGATCTCGGAAATATCGGCCCCCTGCAAATCCTGCTCTAATACCAGCAGATCGCCGGTGCGGAAAAAGTTGAGCGCGTGTCCCATCTCGTGAATATAAGTGCCGGCATCGTCGTAATTTGAGAGGACAAACGGTTCCTGCCATCCATAGAAATAGGTGGTAAACGCGCCGGGTGTTTTGTTGGGCGCGCTGTTTAGATCATACAAATGATTGCGGGTCATGTAGTCGATCATCTCGCGGGTTTCAGGCGAAAGATCCTGCAAAACGCCTACGGCGATCTGCGCAAGCTGCTGTGCGCTGGTGATGGTTTGCAGATAAGAGACGTTGACCTGCTCCGGCAAAGGGGAAGTGTATTCGAACAGGTTCAGCGTATGTCCCAGCCGCTGAGCCGCCCGATCCTTCAGCTGCCGGTAAACCGGTACAAGATACGCTTTGACCCACTGGCGGAAGTCTTCGATCTGCTCTTTTCCGTAGCCCCGATAGGACCGGTTAAAATAATAGTAGTCCAGATAGCTGTCAAAGCCGGCGGCCTTGGCCATTTGGACCCGCAGGTCCACCAGCTGGGAATAAATTTCGCCGCTTTGCCGGTTCAGCTGACTGTAATAGCGGTCCAGCAGCTGTTTGGCAATCTGCTGGTCCTGTGCCTGGCCAAAGCGCAGATAATAATACATGTCGCTGACAGTGAGAGACCGCTCTTCGGTTTCAAACACCGTCGCCTGAGACAAAAGCTGGGTATACTGGGTGGTTAGGCGGTTTTCCTCCAGTTCCAATTCCAGCTGCTGATCCGAATAGTTTTTCACGTTGGTTTCCATGGCCTGTAAAACGTGGGGACCGACGATACTTTCCAGCTGGCCGCGATAGGGCGACGACACAATCGACCGGGTCAACTCGATGGACGCGGGGCGTAGCCGGGACATAAAGTCCTGCATATACTGGTAGTTGGCGGCGTTGGTCTCATCAGAGGTGTCAAGACTAAACAGGATGTTGGAGAGGGTGACCATATTGTAATATTCCCGGCACAACTGGGCCTCCTCCTTCCAAACGGCCATCACCTCGTCGGCTGATTGGGCCTTTTGCACCCGTTTGGCAAAATCCTCATACCGGGCGACGGTTTCATCCAGATCCGGCTGGACGTATTGCATCTGTTCAAAGGGAACCTCTACCCGGTTTTCCGGCGGCTGGTCAAAGGTCAGCGGACGGGAGTATTCAGCCAAAGAGGACGGCTGGTCCACATCGTTTTTCGCACAACCACTCAAAAGCAATGCCAGCGCCAGAAAAACGGCAAGCATTCGTTTCATTCCAAAATCACCTCCAAAAAATGGGAAACAAAAATCCGGTCAGGGAGAAAACCGATCTACAGCAAATCCGCCTCCGTCCGAATTTTTACCGTTTCTTTTTTGGCCGTCCGCTGTCCGGCTTTTTGCGGACCGAGCAGCCAAAGCTGCCCAGACGGCGGCCCTGGGCAAAATATTCGCCGTGGGAATAGGCCAAAAGACCGCACCGGGAAAGGTGCAGCTTTCCCTTCTCATCTAATAGGGACTCTTCCACATCCACCGCCTCGATTTTCGCCAAGAACATATCGTGAGAGCCCAGCGGAAGAACCTGGGTGACCCGGCATTCCAGCGAAAGGGGGCTTTCGGCGATCATCGGGCAGGAAAGAACTGAGGCCGGCTCGGGCGTCAGCCTGGCCAGGGCGAATTTGTCGGTATCTCGCCCGGATTTGACCCCGCACAGGTCGGTGGCGCGGATTAAGGCGGCGGTGGTCAGATTGATGACAAATTCCCCGCTTTGTTCAATCAGGCTGTGGGAAAACCGCTCCTTTCGCACCGAAATATAGGTCATAGCCGGGTCGGAATTGACAATCCCCGTCCACGCGATGGTGAGGACGTTGGGCTTCTCCATGGTCCCGCAGGATACCAAAACCGCCGGCAGAGGGGACAGAAGGGTACCGGGCTTCCAAACGACTTTAGACATAATCGAATCTCCTTTTCGTAAAACTGCAAGGAAGGATGCCGCCGGACAGCCCTTTTCAGGGCCGCGGCCTTTGCGAAAACCGGCTGTCAGGCGGCCGGTTTCTCTTAACAGTATTATAAGCGTTTCCAAAAAGAAATACAATTGCACAAAAAACTTGTTTTTTTGCCGCCTCATTGGTATACTGTGGAAGAAAAGAGAAATACAGTGTTCCAAATATGGGGGAATCACAATGAAATGTCCGTTCTGCGGGTATCACGACAGCAAAGTAATTGACTCCAGGGCAGTGGACAACCGGATTCGCAGGCGGCGCGAATGCCTGCAGTGCGCCAGACGGTTCACCACCTATGAATCGGTGGAAACCATGCCTGTTATCGTCATCAAAAAAGATCAGTCCCGGGAAGGCTTTGATCGCGGCAAACTGTTAAACGGTCTGCTACGCGCCTGCGAAAAGCGCTCGGTTTCGCTGGAGACCCTCGAGAGGATCGCGGACGAAATCGAAGCGGACCTGTTGAACTCCCTGGAACGGGAGGTCACCTCCTACCGCATTGGCGAACTGGCCATGGAAAAACTCAAAAAGGTAGACGAGGTGGCATATGTGCGCTTTGCCTCGGTTTACCGGCAGTTTGCCGATGTGCAGACCTTTATGGCGGAACTGAAAAAACTTTTAAAGGATAAATAGGCCGGTCTCCCGTCAGGATGGCAGGCCGCCGTCCGCCGGGCCTATTCAGTGTATGATGCGGACACGCGCTCCCATTCCCCTGCCAAGACAGAATTTGCCTCGCAAAGCCGGACAGAAAAGAGGATCCGGCAAAAAACCGGCGGGCGCTTCAGAAGAGTTACAAACCCTTTTTGAAGCGCCCGCCGGTTTTTTTACGGTCAAATACACATTTTATTGGGCAAGAGGCAATTGCGATTGGGGTGCTGTTTCCTGCCCGGCCGTTTGGGCCATCATTTTTTCCAACGTCGCAATTTTCACGCACAGACAAAGGATCTTCGCGGCGCTTTCCAACTCCTCCAGCGAAGGATAGGTAGGCGCAATGCGGATGTTTGCGTCTTCCGGATCAATGCCACAAGGGAAGGTGGCCCCCGCCGGAGTCATGGCGACGCCTGCCTCCCGGCAGAGAGAAACCACCCGTTTCGCGCAGCCAGGCTGGGTATCCAGCGAAATAAAATATCCGCCCTTGGGGCTGGTCCAGCGGGCGATTCCGCAGTAACCCAACTCCTCCTCTAAAATCCGCTCCACCAGCTGGAACTTGGGATAAATCAGCTGGGCGTGTTTTTCCATATGGGCCAAAACGCCCGCTTCGTCCCGGAAAAAGCGCACATGCCGCAGCTGGTTCATCTTGTCGTTGCCGATGGTCTGGACGGTCATTTGCATTTTGATATTCTGGATGTTGTGGAACGAGGCGCCCATAGCAGCCAGCCCCGAACCGGGATAGCTGATCTTGGAGGTGGAGCAGAAGACAAAAACCATGTCTTCCTTCCCTCTTTTCTGAGCCTCGGAAAAAAGATTCAGCAGCGGGACCCTTTCCTCGGTCAACTCATGGATAAAATAGGCGTTATCCCAAAAGATGCGAAAATCCGGCGCTTTAGGCGAAAGGTTGGCGAACCTCCGGACCACATCGTCCGAATAGGTCAAACCCGTGGGATTGGAGAATTTCGGCACGCACCAAATGCCCTTGATGCTGTCATCTTCCCGGACCAGCCGCTCCACCAGATCCATATCCGGACCGTCCTCATTCATGGGGATATTGATCATCTCAATGCCGAAATGCTGGCAGATGGCGAAGTGACGGTCGTAGCCGGGAACCGGGCAGAGAAACTTTACCTTTTTAAGCCGGCACCAGGGCTTTGGGGAACCGTACACCCCGTGAAGCATCGCCCGTGCGACGGTATCGTACATCATGTTGAGACTGGAGTTGCCGCCGACAATCATGTTTTCCGCCGGCAGACCCAAAAGACCGCCCATCAGCTTTTTGGCCTCCGGGATGCCATCCAGACAGCCGTAGTTGCGGCAGTCGGTCCCGTCGGAGGCGGACAGATCGCTTTGGCTGCTTAAAACGTCCAGCATGGGGGCCGAAAGGGCCAGCTGGTCCGGTCCCGGTTTTCCTCGGGACATATCCAGCTTTTGCCCTTTGCATTTATAATCCTCGTATTCCTTCATATAATGGTCCTTCAATGCAGCCAAATCGGCAGACGACGGCCGAGAAACCGGCCGGTCCCCCTGGTCCCCGGCCAGATGATTGATTGCCAGAAACATTGCAATATCTTTCTTGTTCTGCATGAGAAATACCACCTAAATTCAAATTATGGCTTTATTGTAGCGCATAGCAGAAAATTATGCAAGAGTCTTTTGTGCGTTCCTGCAAAATTTGCCGTTCCGACAGAACAGACAGGCCCTTTGCGGGGGATTTTGTGAAAAATGCGGGGCCGTTTCGGGCAAAAAGAAAGAAGATGCAAGTCTCGTTGCATCTTCTTTCATATTTTGCGGGAAATCCTGCTTTTTGGAAGGCTAAAACTCGGCGGAGCCGGTGACCCGCGGGAAGGGCAGAACGTCCCGGATGTTGGAAATACCGGTCATGTACATAATCAGCCGCTCAAAGCCCAGGCCGTAGCCCGCGTGTTTGCAGCCGCCAAAGCGGCGCAGGTCCAGATACCAGGAATAGTCCTCTTTTTTAAGGCCCAGCTCGTCCATCCGGGCGGTCAAAACGTCCAGCCGCTCCTCGCGCTGGCTGCCGCCGATGATCTCCCCCACGCCGGGCACCAACAGATCCATGGCGGCCACGGTTTTGCCGTCGTCGTTTAGGCGCATGTAAAAGGCTTTGATCTCTTTGGGATAGTCGGTGACAAACACCGGCTTTTGAAAGATTTTTTCGGTCAGGTACCGCTCGTGCTCGGTTTGCAGGTCGCATCCCCAGTACACCGGATACTCAAATTCGTCCTTGTGCGCCTCTAAAAGCTTTACCGCCTCGGTGTAAGTCACCTGGCCGAAATCCGCCTCGATCAGGCTTTCCAGCCGCTGGATCAGTCCCTTGTCATAAAAATCGTTAAAGAACTGCATCTCCTGGGGGCACTGCTCCAGCACGTACCGCAGCACATATTTGATCATGTCCTGGGCCAGGTCCATGTCGTCCTGTAAATCCGCGAAAGCGATTTCCGGCTCGATCATCCAGAATTCGGCGGCGTGCCGGGGAGTGTTGGATTTTTCCGCCCGGAAGGTGGGGCCAAAGGTGTAGATGCTCCCGAAGGCCATGGCCATACATTCGCCTTCCAGCTGGCCGGATACGGTCAGGCTGGTCATTTTGCCGAAAAAGTCCTGACTGTAGTCTACCTGCCCGTCCTCGGTGAGAGGGGGATTGCCCGGATCGAAGGTGGTCACGTGGAACATTTCGCCGGCGCCCTCGCAGTCACTGCCGGTAATCAGCGGGGTGTGGGCGTAGACAAAGCCCCGCTCGTTAAAGAAGCGGTGGATGGCAAAGGCCGCCACCGAGCGGACGCGAAACGCCGCGCTGAAGGTGTTGGTCCTGGGCCGCAGATGGGCCACGGTGCGCAGATACTCCAGAGTGTGGCGCTTTTTTTGCAGCGGATACTCCGGCGCGGAGGCGCCCTCCACCTCGATTTCCTCGGCGTGCAGCTCGCAGGGCTGCTTGGCGCCGGGGGTCAGTACCAGCGTACCGGTGACCCGCAGGGCGGCGCCTACATTTAATTTGGCGATCTCTTTAAAATTGGAGATCTTGGCATCCTCAAAAACCACCTGCAAATTGGAAAAGCAGCTGCCGTCGTTTAACGCAATAAAGCCCAGGGCTTTAGAATCCCGGATGGTTTTGACCCAGCCGCAGACCGTAATCGTCTTCCCCTCCAGCTGCGAAGACTGCTGGAATACTTTTTTCAATTCCATTCTTGCCATGAAAAAGACCTCCGTCCGATAAAATAGGAAAATACAAAGCCAAGCGTATAATTTTAGTTGGCATTATACTATATTTTACCCAGGATGGCAAGCGGCATCAGCCATTTTCTCCTCCCTTTTTTGTGAAGGACGGCTGAAAATTCCGGCACTTACTTGGCAACAGAGGCATTTTTTGCTATAATAATAGGATGTCGAAGGACCATTTGTCCCAAACTTTTCTAAAGCATAAAGAGTAAATGCGCAAACGGAGTATAAAAAATGAAGCGATACATCTGCTTTTTTTTCCTATGGATTTTCATCGGTGCGCTGCTTTGGCCGTCCACCGTCTGGGCAGCTTATGGGGAAACGCCGCCGGCTACCGCCAGCCAGACCTCGGTGGTGATGGACGCCGCCACCGGCCAGGTGCTGGTGGAAAAGGGGATGGACCACATGATGTACCCGGCCAGCATCACCAAGATCATGACGGTGCTGCTGGCACTGGAAAACAGCGACCCGGACAAAATCCATACCATGAGTTATGAAGCGACCCATTCCATCGACCCCAACAGCACCCATATCGCCTTAACCGAGGGCGAGCAAATTTCTCTTCGGGACCTGATGTACGCCACTATGGTCGCCTCGGCCAACGACGCGGCCAACGGCGTGGCTGAATGTGTCGCCGGCAGCATCGACCAGTTTGTGGCGATGATGAATGAAAAGGCCAAGGAAATCGGCGCGGTCAACACCCATTTTGCCAACGCCAACGGCCTGCACAATACGGACCATTATACCACCGCCTATGATATGGCGCTGATTACCCGATACGCTCTGGGCGTTCCAGGCTTTCGGGAATACTGGAAGGCAGAGGAATATACCATTCAGCCCACCAATAAGCAGGCAAAGGCCCGGCAGATGGGCACCCAGCACAGCATGTTTGTCGAGTCTCAGTTCACCTACGAAGGGTGTACCGGCGGCAAACTGGGCTATACCGACGAGGCGCGGCACACCTCGGCAACCAGCGCCAAACGCGGCGATACGGAATTGATCTGCATCACCATGGGCAGCCAGAAATACGAAAAGTACGAGGACACCGCGGCGCTGTTTGATTACTGCTTTGATTCTTTTGACAAGGTGACCCTCTCCAAACTCCATTTAAAGGGCTTTGTAATCCCGGTGATGGACGGGGAAACCCAGGTGCAGGAGGTGCGCATCTATCCGGATAACAGCATCGACCTGCTTTTGCACAAGCAGTACAGCGCCGACGATCTTTCCTTGGAATACCAGGTGCCCGAAGTCTACCATCTGGGCGAAGACGTGATCCCCTCTTTAAAAGTTTCGCTGAAAGCGCAAAGCGGCAGCATGTACGAAGATCTGGGCAGCTTTCCGCTGCAATTTTCGCTGACCGACACGGTACAGCAAACGCTGGACGAGGCCACGGGACTTCCGGTAAAGGACAACAGCGTGTTTTGGAAAAATCTGCTGGCGACCCTCAAATGGGTGGGAATCACCCTGGCGGTAGTCGCCGGATGCGCGGTTCTAGTCCTTTTGGCCGCGTGGCTGCGCTGCTTTTTGCACCACAGAAAAAGAAAGCGCCGCCAGCGCCGCCGGGAAAAGCTGGAGGCAAAACAGGCGGCCGAGCAGCGGGCGCGGCAGGTGGCCATTCTGCGTGCCCGCAAGAGAATCGAACAGGAAAGGGCGCGCGGTACCCGGCAGCCGGGACCGGTGCAGATTTATATCCAGCCCGGCTCTCAGCAGCCGTATTCCCGAATCGGGCGGACCGCTACCGCCGCCCGCAAGGGCAGACGTTAACAGGACGGGGGACAGGATGAAGACCTTTTTGATTTCCCAAAACGACGCCGGACAGCGTCTGGATAAATTTCTGACCAAAGCGGTGCCTCTTCTTCCCGCAGCGCTTTTGTACAAATACATCCGCCTAAAACGGATCAAGAGAAACCATCAGCGCTGCCAAATTTCCGATCGGCTGCGGGAGGGCGATCTGCTGGAACTATATATAAACGACGAGTTTTTTTCTCCACCCGGGGCCGACGAAGCGTTTTTCCACGCGCCCGCCCAGCTGGACCTTTTGTACGAGGACGAGAATATCCTCGTGGTCAATAAACCCGCCGGTCTGATCGTCCACGCGGATGACAAAGAGGTTTGGGACACACTGATCAACCGGATTTTAAAATATCTATACGAGAAAAAAGAATATGACCCCGCGCAGGAAAATTCCTTTGTCCCGGCGCTTTGCAACCGCATCGACCGCAACACCTCCGGCATTGTGCTGGCGGCGAAAAACGCCACGGCGCTGCGGGAATTAAATCAGCGAATCCGGGATCGGGAACTGCAAAAGCGCTATCTTTGCGTGGTTCACGGCAAAATGCCGCAGCGGGAAGAAACGCTGACCGCCTATCTAAAAAAGGACGCGGACAAAAACCAGGTGCGGGTGTACCCGCAGCCGGTTCCCGGCGGCAGAACCATCCAGACCGCATACCGGGTATTGGCGCAGAAAAAGGATCTGTCCTTGCTGCAGGTCGGTCTTCTCACCGGCCGGACCCATCAGATCCGCGCCCACATGGCGTATCTGGGCCATCCGCTGTTGGGGGACGGCAAATACGGCAAAAACACGGACCAGCAACTTGGCTACCGCTTTCAGGCGCTGTGCGCCTATCAGGTGCGTTTTTCCTTTTCCGAATCCGATGGACCTTTAGGCTATTTAAACGGAAAAACCGTCACCGTTCCCCAGGTGGATTTTGTAACGGCGCTTTTCCCCGAAGTGGCGGCCCTTTTCAAGCGGCAGGAGGGAAAAAATGGAGCATAATCACCAGGGGCATCGCCGTCGGCTGAAGGAACGCTTTCGCCAGACGGGTTTCGAAGGCTTTGAAAAACATGAGATGCTGGAACTGCTGCTTTTTTACAGCATTCCCCAAAAGGATACCAACAGTCTTGCCCACAGCCTGCTTAAGCAGTTCGGCTCTTTATCCGGTGTATTCGACGCCTCTTACGAGGACCTTTTAAAAGCGCAGGGAATCAGCGATAATTCCGCAACGCTCATTAAAATGATCCCTCAGCTGGCAGGCGCCTACCTGGGCGACCGCAACGATCCGGGTCTGATTTTGGACTCGGTGGAAAAGGCCGGCGCTTTTTTGTTGTCCAAATATATCGGCGTTACCAACGAGCGGGTCTACCTTTTATGCCTGGACAACAAACGCAAGCTGTTAAACTGTGTACTGGTCAGCGAAGGAAGCTTGAGCCGGGTGAACTTTCATCCGCGCCAAATTTTGCAGCAGGCACTTCAGTGCTCGGCCTCCACCATCATTTTGGGCCACAACCATCCCTACGGCACAGCGCTGCCCTCTGACACGGATATTCTGATGACCCGGCAGCTTTTTGAAATGGCACAGGTGCTGGAAATCACCCTGCGCGACCACATCATTGTGGCGGGGGATGATTTTGTCTCGCTGGCCCAATCGGGATTTTTACATTTTGGCTAGTTTTTCGGCGAAAACGGTATGTTTGGCGGCGCAAAACGGCATACTACCTTTGAAATGCAAAGGAGGGGCTGCCGTATGCTGTACGTAAAAAACGGCCGTATTTTCACCATGGCCGGTCCGGTTTGGGAAAACGGCCAGGTACTGATCGAAAACGGAAAAATTCGTGAGGCGGGGGAAAAGGTTCCCTGCCCGAAAAAGGCACAGGTCATCGACGCCAAGGGCGGATGGGTGCTGCCCGGCCTCATCGAGGCCCACTGCCACATCGGCATTACCGAGGAAAAAAAGGGCTTTGAAGGGGACGACTGCAATGAGGTCAACCAGCCGCTAACCCCCTATCTCAAGGCGCTGGACGCGGTGAATCCCATGGATTCGGCCTTTCACAACGCGCTGAGCGCCGGCATTACAACGGTGATGGCGGGGCCGGGTAGTTCCAATATCGTGGGCGGCCAGTTTTTGGCCATGAAGACCTACGGTCGGGTGATTGACCGGATGATTGTCAAGGAACCGGCGGCGATGAAGGTGGCCTTTGGCGAAAATCCCAAAACCAATTACAGCGGACAGGGAAAAATGCCCTCAACCCGCATGTCCGTCGGCGCCATGCTGCGTCAGGAACTGGCAAAAGCAAAAAACTATCAGTCGCGTAAAAAACAGGCGGCGCAAAACGGCGAGGACTTTGAGACGGATTTTCAGCTGGAATGCTGGCTGCCGGTTTTGGAGGGGCAGATTCCCCTGAAAGCCCATGTCCACCGGGCGGACGATATTTTAACCGCCATCCGCATCGCAAAAGAGTGGAACCTTCGCCTGACGCTGGACCACTGCACCGAAGGGCATCTGATCGCCGGGGAAATCCAGGAAGCGGGATGCCCCGCCATCGTGGGGCCCACCTTATCTTCCCGCAACAAAATCGAGGTGCAGAACATGGACTTTAAAACGCCAGGCATTCTGCAAAAGGCGGGGGTGCTGGTAGCCATCACCACCGACCATCCGGTGACGCGCATCCAGTACCTGCCCATCTGCGCAGGCTTTGCCGCTAAGGAGGGGCTGGGGGTGGACCGCGCCCTGGAGGCGATCACCTGCAATCCAGCCCAAATCTGCGGGATCGAGGACCGGGTGGGAACCATCGAGCCGGGCAAAGACGGGGACCTGGCGATTTTCGACGGCAACCCGATGGAGGTCTTTACCAAAACCTTGTACACGATTGTGGAAGGTCAGATCGCCTATCGACTGGACGAGCCGGAAAGTAAGCGGGAATAAATCGGCGGCTTTTGCGCCCATCCTTTTTTTGCCGCGAAAGTGCGTATGCCCCACCGGTTTTTGTCCCGAGTCTACAAAAAAGCCGCTCATACGAGCGGCTTTTTTCTTCTGCGGATAAACTGATTACAATTCGAACGAACTGTGGCGGGTCACGTGACATCCGATGTTTACCGCCACCGGAAGGCCGGCAATATGGGTGCCGTAGGTCTCGATGTTCACACACAGCGCCGTGGTACTGCCGCCAAAGCCCTGGGGACCTACGTCGGTCTGGTTGGCCCGGCGCAGCAACTCCTCCTCCATCTCGGCGTAAAGGGGATCGGGGTTGCGCAGATCCGAACTGCGGCACAAAGCGGTTTTGGCCAGCAGCGCGCACTCCTCAAAATCGCCGCCGATGCCTACGCCCACCACCATCGGCGGACAGGGATTGGCCCCCGCCTGCTGGATGGTATCAATGACAAAATCCATAATCATCTCTTTGGTCGCCGCCGGGGTAAACATTTTAATCCGGCTCATGTTCTCGCTGCCAAAGCCCTTGGGCGCAACGGTGATCTTTAAGCCGTCCCCCTCCACCAGCTTCAAGTGGATAATGGCCGGCGTATTGTTGTTGGTGTTCACCCGGCGGATGGGGTCGCTGACCACCGAGCAGCGCAAAAGCCCCTCTACATAGCCCTGGGCCACCCCCTCGTGGATGGCGTCGTTTAAGTTACCGCCCACCAGATGGACCTCCTGCCCCAGTTCTACAAAGACCACCGCCATGCCCGTATCCTGGCAGATGGGCACGTCGATTTTCTTCGCCTCTTCAAAATTGGTGACCAGATCCTTTAAAATCTCCTGACCCAAAGGGCTGGTTTCCGTTTTGCAGGCCTGCCGCATCCGGCATTCCACATCGCAGGGCAGGATCTTATTGGCCCGGATGCAATGCTCTTTTACCAGCTGCGTAATCTTTTTTACATCGACTTCTCTCACCGAAAACATCCTTCCATCCTTATTATTTTACCTGTATGCCGTTTACAAAAACCATTTTCGGCTTGTTGGCCACCGCCAGCGGGTCCCCGTCAAACACCAGGATATCCGCGTCCTTTCCCTCTTCCAGCGAACCGACCCGGCCGTCCAGCTTGCAGATTTTTGCCGGGTTGATGGTGATGGCGCGCAGCGCCTCCTCGTAATCCATGCCGGCCCCCACCGCAAAGCCGGCGCTGGTGGGCAAAAGCGGCATGGGAATCACGTCGTGGTCGGTGCAGATGGCGGTCAGCACCCCCGCCTTAGACAGCGCGCCGGGATTTGCCTGGGTGGAGTTGGAAAGTTCCGGCTTGGACCGGGTGGTCAAAAGCGGTCCGCAGATGGCGGGAACCCCTTCCTTGGCAATATCCTCGGCGATCAGATGCCCTTCGGTGCAGTGAACCAGGATATAATCCAGCGAAAATTCCCGGCCCAGGCGGATGGCCGTATAGATGTCGTCCGCCCGATGGCAGTGAAAATGGGCCTTAACCTCCCGCTTTAAAAGCGGAATCAGCGCCTCGCATTTCATGTTAAATTCCGGCTCCGATTTGGAGGAATCCGCCGCCGCGGCCTCTTTTTTCTCCAGATATTTCTGGGCCTTGATCAGCTGCTCGCGAATGACGGCGGCAGTGCCCATCCGGGTGGAGGGCAGCTGCTTTTTGCCCTGATACACCCGCTTGGGATTTTCGCCTAAAGCAAACTTGATTCCAGCGTTTTCCAAAATCGCCATGTCGTCTACCCGGCTTCCTACCGTCTTCATGGCCAGAATCGTGCCGCCGATGGGGTTGGCGCTGCCCGGGCAGGTGACCACCGTGGTGACCCCCGCGTCCACCGCCTCGGAATAGCAACGCTCTCTGGGGTTGACCGCGTCGATCACCCGCAGGTGCGGGGTGCTTGGGTCGGTCATCTCGTTGCAGTCCGAGCCCATGGGCCCGATGGAATCCTCCTCAATGCCGATGTGGCAGTGGGCGTCGATAAAGCCGGGGGTGACCACCGCGCCCTTCAGGTCCACCGCCCCCGACGGTACGCCAACCAGCTGGGACATGGGGCCAACCTTAGCGATTTTTCCGCCCTGGATCTCGAAAAAACCGTCCTCTAAAACCGGACCGGCCATTGTATGCAGTACGCCATGAATGAAAAACATTCCCAAAACCCTCTTTCTTCATAATGTATAAAATAAAAAGAAAAGCGCCGAAGGGCGCCTCCCCTCCGGCACTGACGCCAAAGAACGCAAGCTTATTTGGAAAAACCTCTCCGCCCGGAAGGCCGCCTGCCCTCGTTATATTTTTTCAAATCAGACATCTTATCGTCGCTGGTCTGCTTAAATTTGCTGAGCATATCCTCAAAGGAAAGATTCTCGTTTTTCTTTTTACTGTTCCAGTCATACTGATCCGGACGCTCCAGCCGGCCTGCTCCCCCGGAAGACCGCCTTGCAGCAGGGGCGGGCCTGTCCATCGCCCGTTTGATGGATAAGCTGATCTTCCCTTCCTCCGTGATATTCAGGATCTTGACCTTGACCACCTGATTTTCGCTTACATGGTCGCGAATTTCATTGACATAGGTCGGCGCCACCTCCGAAATATGTACCATGCCGGTTTTTCCCCCGGGCAACTCGACAAAAGCGCCGAATTTTGTAATCCCTGTTACCTTACCTTCCACAATGTTTCCAACCGCAAGCTGCATTAAAAGCAAAGCCTCCCTTAAAAAATAAATCATAAAATAAACCCCGTGCGGGATCAATTTTTGGAACTGTCGATATAAACCCTTTCGTCCGGATAGGCATAGCCCAGCTTTTCTCTTGCGATCCGCTCGATATAATCCTTATTGGCGCTCATGGCCAGCAGCCGCTCTACCTCTTTGTTTTCCTCGCTTTGTTCCTGGCACTGCAGTTGTACCGATTCCAACTGCATCTTTCGCTCGCGTATTTCCAGCTGCTGCGCCACAATGGAATACACGATGTACACCATAAAAAGGCAAACCGCAATTTTCAGCAGCCTGCTTTTTGAAGTCTTTTTTGTTTTTTCCATGGTCTGTCCCCCGGCATGCCATCGGCTTTATTTTCCCCGTTTTATCTTTTCTCTCTTTTTTGGGGATATACCCTTTGTCTTGTTAAAGTAATTATACAATAATATCCGTTTCCTTTGCAAGTGTTTTCTATTTTTTTGCGCAGCTTTTTTGAAGTTTTGGTTCCATTTTCCAAGGATCCTTTTGGCCCGTCGTCCCAGCCAGCAAAACAGCCGGATCACCGGCGAAAAAAGCTTTCCCATCAATCGCAGAAGCCACCGCACCGCGTCGATGATCTTCTGGGCGCAGCGCATGACCAAAACGCCCAGGGTGAGATAATACAATAAAAAGCCCATTGCCTCGCCCAAAAGGATAAAAAAGCGAATCTGCCCGAAATTGACCGTCATCGCGAAAAAAAAAGATACAAAGCCGCTGAAGACAAAATATAAAACATCCTCGGCCACAATCACGCCCGCCGGCAGCGGGACCGCCACCCGGAAAACCCGGAACAGATCGTAAACCATTCCTAAGGCCGCTCCCAGCAAAAGCGACTGAAAAAAAATCATCGTCTGGGTGTTGACCGCGATCAAAGTCCCTCGCCCCCTTTACGCCTTTGCCGTTATTGGAACAGCCGCGCAAACAGCTTTTTGGGCCGGTCGTCGGTATAGACCATCGTGTGGATCTCCCCCTCGATGGTCACCTCGCCCGTATCGACGTTTAACTTATTCATATGCAGTCCGCTGCCCCGGATGGTCAGTTCTCCCATATCGGTAAAAAGCACCGCCGTTTCTTCGTTAAAGCTGTCGATATCCGATACGGCGGATATGGTGAGAAAGTTGCGCTCCTCTAAAATCAGGTGGTGCGGGGATTTGGTCCGGTTTTTTTCTTCTGCCATGTTTTTTCCCTCCATTTTCGTATTACTGCATTCTATGAACTTTCGGGACAGGATATGTCCATCCCGGCAAAAAGGAGGCAAGAGCCATTCGCTTGTGTTTTCCCGATCGCTGTGATAAGATGAAACCAATTTATCCAGACGATCGGAGGGGCCGGCATGAGAAAACATATTGTGGAAAGCTATACCCATTCCCGCGAGGAGGACCGATTATCGACAAACAACGCCCGGCGAATAGAGTTTCTCACCACAGTAAGAGTTCTGGCCCCGCTTATAAGCGGGCAAAAATCCATCCTGGACTGCGCGGCCGGAACGGGCGTTTACGCCTTTTATTTTGCAGAAAGAGGACATACGGTCACCGCTACCGATCTTACCCCAAGGCATATCGAGGTGATCCGAAGCCTTTTAAAGGGCAAGCCCTATCAAATGCAAACCGCAGTTCTCGACGCCACCGACATGGGGATTTTTGCCGACGAGAGCTTTGACGTTGTGTTAAATATGGGCCCCTTTTATCATCTGGTGGAGTCTGCCGACCGAAAAAAATGTCTGAAAGAATGTTTGCGGGTACTAAAAAAGGGCGGACTTCTGGTCACCGCCTATATTCCAAGATTCTACGTTTTTCCCTATGTCGCCCTGCAAAATCCGGATCTTTTGGACGCGGGACTTGCCGAACAGCTGATTCAAACCGGACAGCTTCGTCACGACGACGAAAAATGCTTTTGGACCGATACCTATTACGCCACCTGCGAGGAAATGGAACAGCTTTACCGGCAATACGGCGTCACTGTAATCGACCATTTTGCGCAGGATGGGGCGACCGCCCACTTTTCACAGAAGGTCGACCAATTAAACGACGCGCAGTTTAAAATCTGGTGCGATTACCACTACAGCGTCTGTCGGGAAAGGTCGCTTTTGGGCGCGAGCAATCATGTCATCCTTGTAGGGCAAAAATAAACGCAGGACGGCAAAGCCGCTATCCGAGAAGGAAAAACGCCTTGCTTCTCATTCTTGACAAGCGTTCAAAAAAAGAGCCTGGACGAAACCGTCCAGGCTCTTTTTTTGCGGGTTATATCACCGCTTTGTTGATGGCGTTTAAATAAGCGCGGATGCTGGCCTCGATAATATCGGTGGAAAGGCCCCGGCCGGTGATGATCTCGTCGTCCTTGAGGATTTTGACCACCACTTCGCCCAGAGCGTCCTCCCCTTCGGTAACCGACTGGATGGCATAATTTTTGAGCGGAAAGCTTTGCTTGACAATGCGGTCGATGGCCTTAAAGGCCGCGTCGATGGGGCCCTCTCCCCGGGCCACATGCTCCTTGCTTTCGCCGTCCTTTAAAAGCTTGACCACCGCGGTGGCGGAGATCACCGTTCCGCTGTTGATCACAAAGCTTTCCAGCGTGTAGGTTTCGGCGATCTGGTAGCGGCTGGAACTGACCAGCGCCTCCAGATCCCGGTCGGTGACGATTTTCTTCCGATCCGCCAGCGCCTTAAACTTTTCAAAGCTTTTTTCCAAAACCGCTTCCGGCAGCCGGTATCCCAGCTGATCCAGCCGCTCCTCAAAGGCGTGGCGGCCCGAATGCTTGCCCAGCACCATCCGGTTTTGGTAAATGCCCACCGACTCCGGCGGCAGGATCTCGTAGGTCAGCCGGTTGTTCATCACCCCATGCTGATGGATCCCCGATTCGTGGGCAAAGGCGTTGCTCCCCACAATCGCCTTGTTGGGCGGCACCGGCACACCAGTGATGGTGGAAAGCAGCTTGCTAGTCCGGTAAATCTGGCGGGTCTGAACGCCGGTTTGGCAGTCGTACAGCTGGGGGCGGGTCGTGATGGCCATCACGATCTCCTCTAAAGCGGCGTTGCCCGCCCGCTCGCCGATGCCGTTGACGGTACACTCGATCTGGTCGGCGCCGCCCTGCATCCCGGCCAGACTGTTGGCCACCGCCATGCCCAAATCGTTGTGACAGTGGACCGAAAGGACCACCTTGTCCGGATTTTTCAGATGGGTTTTGACATACCGTACCAGTTCCTCCATCTCGGCAGGGGACGCATAGCCCACCGTATCCGGGATGTTTAAAACACCGGCCCCCGCTTCCTGGGCCGCGTCGAACACCTGTACCAGATACTCCCGGTCGCTGCGGGACGCGTCCTCGGCGGAAAATTCCACGTTGGGGCAAAGCGCCCTAGCGTAAGCCACCATCTCCCGGACCTGATCCAGAACCTGCTGTCGGGTTTTGTGCAGCTTGGCCTCCAGGTGAATATCGCTGGTGGCCAAAAATACGTGCAAAAGCGGGTCCGGATGGTCCCGCAGCGCCTCCCACGCGCAGTCGATATCCCCTTTTACCGCGCGGCAAAGCCCGGCAAGCCGGCAGGAGCGCACCTCCTGCGCGATGATTTTCACCGACTCAAAATCCTCCGGCGAGGCGATGGGAAACCCCGCCTCGATCACATCCACCCCCAGCCGCTCCAGCTGGCGGGCCATCTCCAGCTTTTCGTGGATGTTCATACTGCACCCCGGCGACTGCTCGCCGTCGCGCAAAGTGGTGTCAAAAATCTGTATTTTCCGCATGGTTTGCTCCTTCCCACACCGTATTCTCCATGTTTTTTGCCTTTGTCCTCTTTAAAATATACCCGTTTTTGCCCGCCTGTCAAGAGCCAGGATTTTTCTTGTAACCGGCTCCAAAATATTGTATGATAAGAGACGAAAAAAACGAAGGGAGAACCCCTATGAAAAAAGGATTTGCGGCATTTTTTATCCTGCTGTTCCTGCTGGCCGGATGCACCGGCGTCCTCCCCCTGGTCAAAGACTCAACGCCCTCTGTTTCCCTGTCAGAGCCCAACCAACCCGATTCCTCCGGTGCGGCCAGTTCCTCTAGCGTGGCCGATTTCTTCGACACCGCCGGCCCGGCAGAGGACGAGAGCGGTCTGCCCGGCAGCTATACGGTGCCGGAAGGCTGGGTCAAGGCGGAGCAGTACTCCACCGACGAAAAAATCTTTTATGTGCAGGGCGGCCACCAGGACGATCCGGCGCCGGACAATATCTCGATCAACGTGGGGACCAACCGGTACAGCGCTCAGGAGCACGAGACCTTCCGCGAGGCGATTGTCCGGCAGCTTTTGGCGCAGTTGCAGGGCTCGGGCGCCGAACTGACTGGGGACGGAACCCACACCGAGCAGGGCTATATCGTCTACATCTTCACCATAGAGGAAAGCGATGCGGTGACCAAGCAGTATTACATCCTGGACGATTACCGCTACTGCCTGGTACATCTGACCAGCTTTACCGGCGAGGAGGACGCTTACCAGGCGGCCCAGACCATCGCCGACAGCTTTGTCTGGGCGGACAAAGAGGATTAGGAGGCGGCCAATGGGAATCGGCATTCTCGTCTGCGGCCTAAACGGCGCGGGAAAAAGCACGTTGGGAAAAAATCTGGCAAAAAGGCTGGGGTTTTCCTTTCTCAACGCAGAGGACCTGTTCTTTTCCAAGACGGGGCCCGGCCTTTCCTACGCCCATCCCCGCTCTTGCCATGAAGCGCAGGCGCTTTTTCTGGACTTTATTGCAACTCACGAAAACTTTGTCTTTGCCTGTGTAAAGGACCCTTTTTCCCAAGAGATCTCGTCCTTGTTCCGATATGTTGTGCTGATTACCGCGCCAAAGGCGCTTCGGCTGCGGCGGCTGAAAGCCCGTTCCCTGCAAAAATTCGGCGGGCGCGCTCTGCCCGGCGGGGATTTATACCAGCAGGAAACGGCTTTTTTCGCCATGGCCGCCGCCAGGGAGGACCGGGACATCGTCCAATGGGCGCAGACGCTGGCTCTGCCGATCCTGCCGGTGGACGGAGCCAGGTCCGCCGGGGAAAACGCAGGCCGGGCCGCCGCGTGGGTCCGGGGACATCTTGAAGCGAAAGGGGGAAAATTCCACTGGCAGTTGTAAGGACGAAGGTGATTTTTCCATACAGCATCCAAAAGGTGTGGGAAGTCGTTACATCTATTGAAAACTATGCCTGGCGCAGCGATTTAGTCAGGGCCGAACGGTGCGGCGAAACGCAATTTTGGGAATATGCGAAGGGCGGCGCCGTCACCGTTTTTACCACCGAGAAGATCGAGCCATACAAATGCTGGTCCTTTCGCATGGAAAACCGGAACATAACAGGCCGCTGGACCGGTCTGTTTACGGAGGAAGGCGGTCAGACGCAGCTGGACTGCACAGAAGAGGCGACCGCAAAGCGTTGGGTTCTGCGCCTTTTGGTTAAGCTGTATCTGAAAAGACAGCAAAAGCAGTTTATCACGGATTTGCAAAACGCGCTGTCGAAATAGCAAAAGCAGATCCCTCTGGGGCGGATTTGCTTTGTCCGTGCCCATCTGCTATACTGTATTCGGAATTTTTTTGCATAAACCCCAAGGATGTGATTTACTATGACAAAAAAACAGGCGGCCCACGAGGCGGTGCGCCGGTTAAAAACCGCCTATCCCGACGCCATCTGCTCGCTGGAATCCACCCAGCCCCACGAACTTTTAATCGCCACCCGCCTTTCCGCCCAATGCACCGACGCGCGGGTCAACATCGTGACCCAGGTGCTGTTCAAAAAATACCGCACCATCCACGAATTTGCGGCGGCGGACCTGGCGGACATTGAGCAGATCGTCCACCCCTGCGGCCTTTACAAAACCAAAGCCCGGGACATTATCGCCATGTGCCGGATGCTGGAGACGGATTTTCATTCGACGGTACCGGACGAAATGGAGGATCTTTTAAAGCTGCCGGGCATCGGCCGCAAAACAGCCAACCTGGTTTTGGGGGATGTGTATGGCAAGCCCGCCGTGGTCTGCGATACCCACTGCATCCGCATCACCAACCATCTGGGCCTGACCGACACCAAAGATCCGCTCAAATGCGAAAATCAGCTGCGCGCGGTGCTGCCGCCGGAGGAATCCAACGATTTCTGCCACCGGCTGGTGTTGCACGGCCGCGCCGTCTGCAAGTCCAGAAGCCCTCAGTGCCAAAGCTGCTGTTTAAAGGACATCTGCAAAACCGGCAGAAAGGCCTAACGGTAAACTTTCGGCGATTTTAAACTCTTTGCCACATTGTCAAGTGAAGAATTCATTCTTTTTGCTTTTTCATATGATGAAAGAGAAATTAGAAAATACTTTCAAAAAACAATAATGGACGAATACTATGCCGATGACGGGATTGCACCACAATGGAGATTGGATAAACACATTGGAACATCTATCAAATAAATTCAAATTTGCGAGGAAAAATGTATGATCAGACTAAGACCATATAAAGCTTCGGATGTAGATACAATATTATCATGGTGTCAAAATGAAAAAGCATTTTATCAATGGACAGCAGGCATACTCGGTAATTATCCGATAACACAAAAGGAATTTTGCTTTGTTGAATCTCTAATGCCGTTTACTGCATTTGATGAAACAGGAATTGTTGGCTTTTTTACACTAAGAAACCCGGATGAATTATTGGATGAATTACGTTTTGGATTCGTTATTGTAAATCCTCACAAGAGAGGAAAAGGCTATGGAAAAGCTATGCTCCGGCTGGGTCTAAAATTTGTATTTGAAATATATGGAGCAAAAAAAGCATCATTGGGCGTTTTTGAGAATAATCTTCCGGCTTATTATTGTTATAAAGCAGTCGGGTTTAGCGATACTGTTCTTGATACGACAGAAACATATTGTGTTCTAGGTGAAGAATGGAAGTGCAGAGAATTGATTATGGAAAACAGATAAATCCCAGTTTATCACCAACCCCAAAAAGGCAGTCGCTCTCTACTATTTTTTGTGAGGTGAATCAGTGATGCTGGCAGATTATCTTTCCCGCGACCGGATACAAATCGACGGGTTGGCCCATTCTATCGAAGAGGCGGTGCTTTTGGCCGGCAAACTTTTGACCGCCTCTGG
>CAJTQM010000029.1 GCA_910578255.1 uncultured Oscillospiraceae bacterium | reverse complement strand
ATCCGAAAGATGCAGGGATTGGTAGGGTAGAAAAGGCCCGTCTGCTTTGTAAAGCGGACGGGCCTTTTTGGCGGTTACAAAAGTGCAAAATAGTCGAAAAGGATTTCCGGCTGTGTTTCGGCGTCATAGAAACCGTTGTAGGAATAATCGGTATAGATCGCGCCGTATCCGTTTGTAAACCGCACGAGCAAAAGAATATCGCTTTGGGGGACCAGGCATTTTGTCTGCCTGATGCTTTTGAACTGGAAATCCGGAGAGGAGACGGCCAGAAGATGAATATAGGACTGATAGCCATCTTCACTTTCATTGTCGTCCCAGACAAAGTAATTGAGCAGCGAAAAGCCGGTTTCCTCTATTTTTAGGGAGTCGGCGCAAAAGGAAGCGTTGGGACGCCTTGTTTCATCCGGGAAGTATTCCGGAGAACAAAGCTTTAATAGGTCGGGCAGACGGTATTCCTTCTGGTTTTCGGTAAGGGGAAGGGCCACAATATTGGGGGTGCAGGCGGCCCAAGATTCACCGTCCGCTTTTTGGGGGGACAAAAACAGCCGATCCTGGTAATCTCCGGGAGTCAGGGCCATTTTTGCGGCGGACGGCTTTTCTCCGCCGCCGAGGGGAGAAAGCGGATACTGCTGCAAAACGGGGAGGAAAACTTCCGTCCGATATTCCTCGCAAGAACCGTTGTACCGGAAAAAAGCGATTTCGTTTTGCAGCACAAGCGCCTCGAAATCGGAGAATAGATAAGGAGCTTTCTCCGCCGAAAACGAAACTTCAAAAGAATAGATCATCCCCGCGTCCAGATCAATGGTATACCATTGATCCTTTTTTTGCGCGTAAAAGACATTGGGAAGATAGCATGGCGTTTTGGCGGGGGAATATTCGTACGCCCGGGCGATGTAGTCGTATTGCGCCGGCAGGATCTCCAGATCGGGAAACCCGATGAGCCCATATTTTCTTTCGTTTTCGCCTTGGCAGATTACGATGATATCCGCCGCAGACCCCTCGCAGAAGCGGATTTCGTCATAGGGCAGAACCGTTTCGCCGTCGGCGGAATACAGCCAGGCGCCGTCCAGCTTTACCCGGCTGTAGGGCTCTTTGGCCGGCAGGCTCGAGGTGCGGTACGGCAGCGGCGATGCCTGTAGCGCAAAGCCCACCGGCGGGGACGTATCACGCTGGCCCGCCAGGAAAAGGAGAAGGCTTATGCCGATTGCGGCGGCGATCGTAAAAAAAGCAGGTTTTTCCTTTTCATAGTCCCTCCTGAAATGGGCAGCTTTTCCCCCTCCGCCCCTTGATGGATGGCCTTTTATACTTCAGGGATGGTGTACAACTCCCTGGCGCTTCGGTTTACGCTTCCGCCGATGGAATCTAGGCCGATTTCCTCCGGGACAAGAGGCCATTCCTCGCCGGTTTTGCTGTGATAGACAAAGTAGCAAGGCGGCTCTACCGGGTCGTGCTCATCGTCGCGGCCCTCGTTAGCTGGGTTGGGGATGGAAAACAAAATCGCATAGTTGGAAAGGGGCTGAAAACCGGACATCTGCTCATTTTCGTAGATTTTTTCTACCTGGCAGGTGGGGACGAAGAGCCGGTAGATACACGGGCCGGACCGAAAGTAAAACAGATACCGGTTGTCCCAGTAGGCAACGCCGTCGATAGGCCCGTCGTGGGCGTAGAACAGGCGGCGGGTCCCGCCCAACTCCTTTTGATAAAAGGCGCTTTCCTCCCGGTCCAGCTCAAACAGGGCGTAGCCCCAGCCGTCCGGCTCCCAGTACCGCTCCCGGGAGAAATATTCTTCGTAGGAAAGATTGTCCCGGGACAGGCGCTGGTAGCTTTTTATCACAATATCCTCTTGGCCAAGAGGCGGCAGGGAGTCAAAGTCTTCCTGGGAGAACGCCGAAGAACAGTCCGAAGAGGACGGCTCTGGCGCTTCTTGTCCGCAGCCGGACAAAAGCAGGCACAGGGCCAAGAGAATCCATCTTTTTTTCATAGCGCACCGCCTCTTTTATTCCAGCAGGCTGTATTTTGCCTGGTATTCCTCTTTGGTCAGGGGGATTTTTTCCTTTGTTACAAGGTGATAATAATAGATGTGTTCCGGCCCCTCGGCTGTTTGGCCCTCAAACAGAATCAGAGATTGACTGGTATAAGGATGCCAGTGAAAGGGGTCCTGACTCTCGTAGACCTGCTGGGCCTCGCCGGTGGGCAGAAAGACCCGAAAAACCGCGCCGTCACAGGAGAAAAGGAGCAGCTGTTCTCCGAAATAATGGTAGGTATCCACCGGATGCTGCGCCTGGTAATAGGGGGAGAAAACCCCGTCGGCCATCCGATAAAAGGTGTTTGTCTTTGGAAGGAAGCACCGGCCGTCCCCCGGGTATTCATAGGCCCTTTCCTGGGAAAAATACGCATCGAAGGTTAGATCGTCCGCCGCGCCGGATTCATCCGGCAAAAGACAACGGTTTTCTCGATCGTACAGGCTTTCGGGGGAAAGGGCGAACCGGCGGCTTGTTAAAAGCGAATCATCATAGCCGTATGCCTGGGGAGAGATTTCGGTCTCCTCTCCGGTTTGGCTGTCAAACAGGAAAAACGCGCTTTCGCCGCCGGTGACGGTCTGGTATAAAAGAACGTCGCCGGTCAGCGGCTGAAAGGTAAAAATTCCTGGACGCTCCAAAAGCTTTTGTACCTGCGCGTCCGGCAAACTCAGGCGGCAGATCGCGTCCTCGGACAGAAAGTAGAAGGCGGCATGGTTATAGTAAAACGCCGTTTGGATGGGGGCGGAATGCCGGTAAAAAATCTGGCCGTCCGCCCGGGAGAGGAAGGCATTTTGCCAGGGGTCTAATGCATAGACATGCGCATACAGCTCATTCTGATAGTATTCCTCCGCCGGGACCTCATCGGCAAAAGAGACGGAACAGGACCCGTCTTCCATCGGCGAAGCATCGCTGAAGGACGGCTCCGGCGATTTGCAGCCGGATAAAAAAAGCAGCGCCAGCGCCAAGGCGGCAGGACCGGTTCGGTTCATCCTGATTCCTCCTGATAAAAGCCTTATTTTACACATTTTAACATTCATCCGAAGCCCCTGTCAAGGAAATTGCCCAGCGCGCTTTTGGGAAAAATTTTTCCAAAACCGGCAGACTTCTCTTGCGCCGGCAGGCGTTTTTTTGTATAATAATTGGCTGGAAGAAATGAAAAAGGAAAGGAAGTAAGCAAAATGGACATGAACATCTCCGACGCCATTCGCTATGTTGGCGTAAACGACACGGATATTGATCTTTTTGAAAGCCAGTATGTGGTGCCCAACGGCGTATCCTACAATTCTTATCTGATTTTAGACCAAAAGGTCGCCGTGATGGACACGGTGGACCTGAGAAAAACCGAGGAATGGCTCCAAAATCTGGAGCGGGAACTTTCCGGCCGCCAGCCGGACTATCTGGTGGTGCACCATCTGGAGCCGGACCACGCCGGAAGCATCCGCGCCCTGACCCAGCGCTATCCGCAGATGACCCTGGTGGCCAGCGCCAAGGCGGTGAGCATGCTGCCCGCCTACTTCCCGGACTGCGCCAATCCCACCCTGGCCGTCAAGGAGGGGGACGCCCTGGAACTGGGTGAGCACACCCTCACCTTCGTCATGGCGCCGATGGTCCATTGGCCGGAGGTGATGGTCAGCTATGAGAAAACGGAAAAGGTGTTGTTTTCCGCCGACGGGTTCGGCAAGTTCGGGGCTATCGGCGCCCAGGAGGACTGGCTGTGCGAGGCCCGGCGCTACTACTTTAACATTGTGGGCAAATACGGCGCCCAGGTGCAAAGCCTGTTAAAAAAGGCCGCCGGACTGGATATCCAAACCATCGCGCCTTTACACGGCCCGGTGTTAAAGGAAAATCTTGCATACTATATCGGCAAATACGATTTGTGGAGCCGCTATGAGCCGGAGGACGAAGGGGTACTGATCGCCTACGCCTCCATCCACGGCAACACCGCCAACGCGGCCAAGTATCTAAAGACGGTGCTGGAAAAGCTGGGCTGCCCCAAGGTGGCCATGGCCGACCTGTGCCGGGACGATCAGGCCGAGGCGGTAGAGGACGCGTTCCGCTATGGGAAGATGGTGGCCATGGCATCCACCTACGACGGCGGGGTCTTTCCGCCCATGGAGCATTTTCTGACCCATCTGCGGGACAAGACCTGGCGGCGGCGGACGGTGGCGCTGGTGGAAAACGGGTCCTGGGCGCCGGCGGCCTGCAAGGTGATGCGCGGCTATTTAGAGGGGATGCGGGAGATCACCATCTGTCCCACGACCCACACCATCCAGGGCGCGGTAAAGGAAGCGGACAAAAAGGCGCTGGAACAGATTGCCGGTGAAATTCTGGCCCAATAGGCGCCGAAAGGAAAAACAGGAGGGTAAAGCATATGAAACGAGTGATTTGTCTTGGGCTGGCGGCGCTGCTGGTCTTGACGCTGCTGGCCGGATGCGGCAAGCAGGGTGAGCCCCAGAGCCTGACCGACTACAAAAGCAAAAACGGGACCTATTCGGTCGGCGCGCCGGCGGGCTGGACCGTCGATACCAGCGGCAACGATGAATTGATGTCGGTAGACAATGCGGACAAGAGCCTTTCGCTGGTGGTACAGCGGTTCCCCAAAGCCAACGTGGCGGCGCTGATCCCCGACGGGGCGGACTTTGTGGAATACTACCATCAGTCGGTAACAGCCACCTTGGGCCAGCGCAAAGAGTTGGAGAAGCCTTCCATCGAAGGGATGACGGTGCTGGCGGCGGAGGAATATTCCCCCACCCAAAACGGCGTCACCGCCAAGGGCTATCTGGTTTACGCCGAGAGCGACAGCGCCTATTATGTGGTCATGTCCACTGGGCTGGAAAAGCAGTACGACAAAAATCTGGACCTAATTAAGCAGATGGCTGTTTCGCTTAGAGAGGACCCGGAGGCGGTGAAAAAGGCCGAGGAGACCATCCTTTCCGACACGCTGCGCTGGTTTAACGCTACCTACGCGGTGATCACCACCAAAAACAAGGCCAACGTGAACCTGGTCGGCGGCCTGGAGGAAGGGGACGCGGCTAAGATCCAGATGCAAAACGGCTTGGAGCAAAGCTGGGGCGTAACCGATCACGCCTCGGCCCAGGAGAATCTGCAGTGGCTGCTGACAGAGGGGCACAACGCCGAGCTGCTGCAGGATTACACCGAAATGGAGATGGGCGACCTGACCCGCGAGGAGCTGGAGGAAATCCTAAGCTACGGGGAGTTTACCGCCGAGGACCGGGCTTACTATCAGGTGGTGTACGAGGCCTACAATCAGTTTGGGGAAAACGCCATTGCCGGCTGGGATTTAAGCCGCGCCATGCAGATGTGCGCCTGGTACTATCTGGCGGGCTACTACACTTACGAGGAGGCGATGGACGCCTCGCTGGAAATCGCGACCCGTCTGCAGTCCACCTTCGGCTCCTGGGACGAGATGATGCAAAGCTATCTCTACGGCTTCCAGTATTGGGCGGAGGACGACATGGAAAATCCCGATTCCGACTCTTATGAGCGCCGGGAGATTTACAACACGCTCAAGGAAATGCCCAACGGCCCTTTCAGTGTGGATTGGAACCTGACCTTCCAAAAGGATTGGTAAAGGCCCCTGCTTTCGTCCGATCAAGACAAAAAAAATCCGAAGCCAGCTTAGGCTTCGGATTTTTTGCGCTTATCATACTGTCCCGGACTTTTGCGTCTTTGCCGGCAGGTCGGTTTGGGCGGGACCGTTTAAAAGCTTGCCCTGCCGGTCGAACCGGGATCCGTGACAGGGGCAGTCCCAGCTTTTTTCCTCCGGGTTCCATTCCAGCTGGCAGCCCAGATGGGGGCAGCGGGGGGAAACGACCGTCCCGGCCGAGGCGCTTTCCTTATAGACGCCGGCCTTTTCCCCGCCCTGCAGGACCACGCCGCCGTGGTGGGCGGCAAGATCCCCGGCAGAAGCTGTTGGAACCGCGAAAAAGCGCCGGGCTAGTCCGGCGGCGGATTCCTTCCCGTCCCGGCCGATGGCGGACAGTTCCCCGGGGCGCAGGTACCCGGGGTGAAACACCGGCGCCCAGGAAGGCTCTTTGGAGCACAGTGCGCCGGACAAAAGGACGGCCGCGGCCATGGCGGTGGACATCCCCCATTTTTGAAAGCCGGCGGCCACATACCAGTGGGGCCGGCTGGGGGAATAGGGCCCGATGTAAGGGATCCCGCCGGCGGGCATCCCGTCCTGGGCGGACCAGGCGTAAACCTCCCGGCTTTGGGGAAACAGCGTGCGGGCCGCCCGGCGCAAAGCGGCGTACTGGCCGCCGCCGGGATTTTTCCCGGTGCGGTGCCCCTGGCCGCCGAACAGCAACAGGTCCCCATACCGGCGAAAGGAGTAGGAGGGTCGGTCCGCCCCGATCCACATGCCGGCGGGAAAGGGAGCGTTTTCCAGCGCCAGCACGTAGGAGCGCTCCTGGTGCATCCGGGCAAAATACAGGCCGGGAAAATTGACAAAGGGGTAATGGCAGGTAAAGAGGATCTTTTTCGCCCGGACGGTTCCGCCCGGGGTCTGCACCCGCTGGTCGTCCACCGATTGGACCGGCGTGTTTTCATAGACCGTC
Organism: uncultured Oscillospiraceae bacterium; assembly: GCA_910578255.1. GTDB lineage: Bacteria > Bacillota > Clostridia > Oscillospirales > Ruminococcaceae > UBA3818. The sequence continues at coordinate 17,904 of CAJTQM010000029.1, read as the reverse complement.
AGCTTTTGGGCCAGGGCGCGGATGAATTTGAGCGGATGAAACTGGGCCTGGTCCCGAAACCGGACCGCGCCGGCCGCGGGGAAGGGCAGCGGCGGCTTTTCCACAAGCGTCGCCGGGATTCCCAGCTGCTTTGCGGCGGCGGCCTCCCGGGCCAGCAGCCGAAGATTTTGGGAATAGACATAGGCGCAGGTTTTTTGAAAGTCGCAATCGATGGCCTCTTCCCGGATCAGCCGCCGGTATGCCTCAATCGCCTCCTGATTGGCCTGAGCGTACTGCCGGGCCGGACCCTCGCCCAGCTGGTCTATGAGCCGGCGATAAATGAGCCCGTGCTGGGCGGTGATTTTGGCGGTGGTTCCCTCGGTCTGTCCGCCGGCGATGCGCCCTCTTTCCAGCACCACCACCTCCTTGCCGGTTTTTTGCAGAAAAAAGGCGGTCAGAATGCCGGTGATCCCCGCGCCGATGACCACCGCGTCGGCCGTACGGTTTTGGGCCAGCGGCTCTCTTTTTTCAATGGGGCAGGTGGCGCGCCACAAAGACTGCATAGGCTTTCCTCCCAAAAACAAGCGTTTGCCCCTATTGTTTCCGGCTTTTTGCCCGGATATACCTTACGCCTTGCTTTTCGCCTGCACCTTTTTAGAGGGCGCCGGGTCCCGCAGCTCCGGGATGGCGCCGCCGGCCACCGCCCAAAGATATAAGCTGGCGGTGCTGCCGTAAGGGCTGTAGCGCCGCCGGTATTTGGCGAACAGCTTTTGATCGATTTTTCGGTGATGATACACCATGCGCAGCCCCCGCTGAATGGCCAGATCGTCGAAGCTAAGCACGTCGGGCCGCTGCATACAAAATAAAAGGATCATCTGGGCGGTCCATACGCCCACCCCCCGCAGGGCCGCCAGCTGCTCGATGGCCTCTTGGTCGCTTTTTTGCCAGATGCCCTCCAGATCAAAACTGCCGCTTTGAACCTTTTGGGCAAAATCCAGAATGTAGCCTGCTTTGCGCATGGAAATGCCCATCGCCTGGATCTGTACCGGTCCGGCGGCCAAAACCGTTTCGGCGCAGATTGTGCCCAGCGCGTTTTGCATCCGAAACCAGATGGTCTGCTGGGCCTTGGTGGAAATCTGCTGGCCCACAATATGATGTACCACGCTGGAAAAAAGGTCCGGATCCACCTTTCGCCGAATGGGCCCGATCCGGTCGATCAGTTCTCCCAGCACCGGATCCCGGGCTTTTAGATACTCGGTCTGCTGGGGACCGTAGGCAAAATACACGAACATCCCTCCCGAACTTTTGTTTTCAGTATAGCAAAAAGGCGAGAAAAAGTCCATTGAAAGGCGGGCGGGTTTCTTTGTGTTTTCTATTGTCTTAAAGCGGCAAAAATGTTATCATATCGGATAGAAAAATATAGGAGGGATGGGCTGGATGCCGAATTTTACCAAGCGCGCGATCAAAGAAGCTTTTTGGAAGCTTTTGGCCGAAAAGCCCCTTAACCGGATCAGCGTGCGGGAGATTGTGGAGGAATGCGGGGTAAACCGCAATTCGTTTTACTACCATTTTCAGGATATTCCCGCCTTGTTAGAGGAGATTGTGCTGGACGCGGCCGATATGCTGATCCAGAAATATCCGAGCATTGAAACCATCGAACAGGCCGTTGAAATTGCCTATCAGTTTACACTGGACAATAAAAAGGCGATTCTGCACATCTGCAATTCGGTGAACCGGGATATTTACGAGCAGTATTTTATGCGCATCTGCGAATATGTGGTGCGCACCTATTTCGACACGGCTTTTGGCGGCGCGCAGCTTGACCGCCAGGAGCGGGAGGCGGTGATTTTGCTGGTCAAATGCGAGATGTTCGGTCTTTGTATCGACTGGATCAACACTGGTATGCCCGAAGAGGCGATTGTGACGCTCAAGCGGATTCTTTCGCTTTGCAGCGGCATGATTGCCGAACGGCTGGAAAAGCGGCCGCAGAACGCGCCAAAAGAGTGAGCCGCCGGGATAAGAGAAAGCCGGCCGCTTTATGAAAGGATCCGCCGGGCGCAGGAAAAGCGGTTGAAAGGCGCCTTTTTTTAAAATCGAATTAGACAAAAAAGGGCCGCTGCCTAAAAATTAGGCAGCGGCCCTTTTCCTGCCCAAATTTTCGGCAAAAGGGGCAAAACTGCCCATTTTTTTGGTGGCTCTGCTTTGCTATACTGGGCTCACGGAAAAAAGACTTTTGAATGAAGACGAGAAAAGGAGGAAGTTTGTATGCGTTCTGTTGCACCGATGAAAACGGCGAAGATCGGGTACATCGTTTTGTCCGCCGCCTTGTGCGGGTTGGGCGTCTGCCTGATTGCTTTCCCCGATTTTTCCATTTCGGCGGCCGGCATTGTCTGCGGCGTTTTGCTTTTTGTGTTCGGCGCCGTGCGGCTGGTGGGGTATTTTTCCAAGGATTTGTACCGGCTGGCGTTTCAGTACGATCTGGCTTTCGGGGTTTTGATGATGCTCCTAGGGGTCATCCTACTGGCCCGCCCGGATGGGCTTTTGCAGTTTATCTGTTTTTCCCTGGGATTTTCCTTTTTGGCCGACGGACTTTTTAAGATCCAGATTGCCATTGACGCCAAAGGCTTTGGGATCCGGGAATGGTGGCTGATTCTGGCGATGGCGGTGATTACGGTGCTGTTTGGCCTGGCCCTGATCGCCCGGCCCAGCCAGAGCAGCCGGGTGCTGACGGTGCTCATCGGCATTTCAATGCTGTGTGAGGGCATTTTAAACGCGGGCACCATGCTGGCAGCCGTAAAGATTATCCGGCACCAGCGGCCGGACGTGATTTTGGTAGAAGCTTACGAGCAAAAGGAGGATTAGCCGGTTATGCGCTTTGCACAAGCGGTGGTTAAACACCGCGTTCTGATTTTGCTTGTGGCCGCCGTACTGATGATCCCGGCGGTGCTGGGAATGGTTGCCACAAGGGTCAACTACGATATGCTGGATTACCTTCCGGCGGACATGGATACGGTCAAGGGCCAGGATCTTCTTTTGGAGGATTTTGGCAAGGGCGCTTTTTCGCTGATCATTGTGGAAAATATGCCGGACAAAGAGGTGGCCCGTCTGGTGGAAAAACTCGAGCAGGTCGAGCATGTGGAAACGGTGCTGTGGTACAGTTCCCTTTTGGATCTTTCCATTCCGAAAGAACTTTTGCCCGACGCCATTTACCGGGAGTTTAACACCGAAAACGCCACCATGATGGCGGTGTTTTTCGACAGTTCCACCTCGGCGGATATTACGATGGACGCCATCCGCCAAATCCGCGCCATTGCCGGCAATCAGTGCTTTGTATCCGGCATGTCGGCGCTGGTCACCGACCTAAAGGATTTGTGTGAGCGGGAGGAGCCGGTCTATGTGGGACTGGCGGTGCTGTTTGCCCTGCTTGCCATGCTTTTATTGCTGGATGGCTGGCTGGTTCCTTTTGTGTTTTTGCTTTCCATCGGCATGATGATCCTTTTAAATCTGGGCAGCAACTACTTTTTGGGCGAGATTTCCTATATTACCAAGGCGCTTTCCGCCGTTTTGCAGCTGGCCGTTACCATGGACTACTCCATTTTCCTTTGGCACAGCTATAACGAGCAACGCAGAACCTGCGAAAACCGCAACGAGGCCATGGCCCTGGCCATCCAAAAGACGGTTGCCTCGGTGGTGGGCAGTTCAGTGACCACTGTGGCGGGCTTTGCGGCCTTGTGTTTTATGAGTTTTACCCTGGGCCGGGACCTGGGCATTGTCATGGCCAAGGGGGTTATTTTGGGGGTAATCGGCTGCGTAACCGTACTGCCGTCCATGATTCTGGTGCTGGATGGCCCCTTACAAAAAACCAAGCACAAATCCATTATCCCGGGCATGGAAAAATTTTCTCAAAGGGTCACCAGGGTATTTCCGGTCTTTTTAGTGATTTTTGTTTTGCTGATTCCCACCGCTTTATACGGGTACGACAAAACCAACGATGAAGTCTACTACGATATGGGTCAGTGCCTGCCCCAGGACATGGAGTACGTCATTGCCAATTCCAAGCTGTCGGAGGAGTTTTCCATCGCCTCGACCCACATGCTTTTGGTAGACGCGTCGCTGCCGTCCAAACCGGTCCGCTCCATGATAAACGAAATGGAACAGGTGGACGGGGTCAAATATGTTTTGGGTCTGGAATCGGTTTTGGGCGCCGGCGTGCCGGAGGAGATCCTTCCCCAAAGCGTAAAAGAGATCCTGCAAAGCGACCGGTGGAAGCTGTATCTTATTAACTCGGAATACGCCGTTGCCAGCGACGCGGTAAATCTTCAGCTGGAGGCACTCAATACCATCTTGAAAAAATACGACGAAACCGCCATGCTCATCGGCGAGGCGCCCTGTATGAAGGATATGATCGAAACCACCGACCGGGATTTTCAGGTGGTCAACGCGATTTCGATCGCCGCGATTTTTCTGATCATCGCACTGGTGGAAAAAAGCCTCTCTCTGCCGTTTATCCTGATTGCGGTTATTGAACTAGCCATCTTCATCAATCTGGGATTGCCCCATTATCTGGGCCAGTCGCTGCCGTTCATCGCGCCCATCTGCATCAGCACCATCCAGCTGGGCGCGACGGTGGACTACGCGATTTTAATGACTACCCGCTACAAAGCGGAGCGCATGGCCGGCGCCGACCGGCGGCAGAGCGTATCCACCGCGCTGTCTTCATCGATTTCGTCGATTATCGTCAGCGGAATGGGACTTTTCGCGGCCACCTTCGGCGTGGCCGTCTACTCGGATATCGACATCATCCGCTCCATGTGTATGCTGATGGCCCGGGGCGCTGTGGTGAGTATGCTGTGCGTTGTGTTCATTCTCCCTTCGCTTCTCATGCTCTGCGACCGGCTGATCTGCAAAACAACCTTTGGCATGGGCGCCATCGGCAAAGAACCCCCAAAGCAGAAGATCCTTTCGGCCAGCGCCGGGGGATCGGGAGAAAACATTTGATATTTTGGTAAAAAGATCAATCAAGGAGGAATCTTTCATGAAAAACGGTGTGAAAAAAATCTGCGCGGCGGCGATTTCGGGCGCAATGCTTTTAGGCGGAGCGGGGGCCACCTGGGCCATGACCGGCGTCCGGCAGCCCGCCGCCGTGGTGCAGCAGGAAAAATCCCCCGCTCCAAAGGAAAAAGAGTCTCAGGGCGTTGTAAAAGACGAGACGGTCTATGTGCTGACCGGCGCTCAAGGTCAGGTACAGAAAATCATCGTCAGTGACTGGCTGAAAAACTCTATGGGCAGCGCCGCCATCCCGGACCGGTCGGAACTTACGGAGGTTGAAACCACCAAAGGCGACCAGACGTATACCGATCAAGGTGATATGCGTGTGTGGGATGCCCAGGGCGAGGATATTTACTACCAGGGAAATCTGCAAAAGGAACTGCCGGTTACCCTTTCGGTAACTTATAAGCTGGACAGCCGGGAAATTTCCCCCCAGAATCTGGCGGGCAAAAGCGGCCGGGTGAGCATCCGGTTTGACTATCAAAACAACCAGTTTCAAACGGTGGAGATTAATGACAAAAAGGAAAAGATGGCCGTTCCCTTCGCGGTGCTGACCGGAATGCTTTTGGACAACGAGGTCTTTTCCAACGTCCAGGTTTCCGGCGGCCGGACGATCAACGACGGCAGCCGTACCATCGTTGCGGGAATCGCCTTTCCCGGCTTGCGGGACAATTTAAAAATGGACGAAGAAAAGCTGGAGATCCCCGACTCTTTGGAAATTCAGGCCGACGTGAAAAATTTTAAGCTGGATAATACCGTGACCATCGCCACCAATCAGGTGTTCAGCCGCCTGGATATGGATGAGGTGGATTCCGAGGAGGATCTGACCGATCTGCTGGCCCAGCTGACCGACGCCATGGCGCAGTTGACCGATGGTTCCTCCCAGCTGTACGACGGGCTTTGCACCCTTTTGGATAAATCCGGCCAGCTGGCCGACGGGGTGGATGAACTGTCCAACGGCGCTGGAAAGCTGGAGGATGGCGCGGGAGAACTATCCGACGGCGCAGGGGAACTTTCCTCCGGCGCGGCGGCCCTCTCTAAAGGGCTGGACCAGCTGGCGGCCAACAGCAGCACTTTGACCGACGGGGCCCGTCAGGTATTCGCGGCTCTTTTGCAAACCGCTGATACCCAGCTGGCGGCGGCGGGCCTGAACCTGCCGAAGCTGACGATGGAAAACTACGCTCAGGTTTTAGGCGGCGTAATCTCCTCGGCAGGCCCCGACCAGGTGCTGGACCAGATCGAAGGTGCGGCCCTGGATAAGGTCACCCAGCAGGTGGAAGAACGGCAGGAGGAAATTAAAGAAGCGGTGACCGAAGCGGTCCAGCAGCAGGTGGCCGGGCAGGTGACCCAGGCGGTTCGGGAGACAGTCCTGGAGCAGGTTCTGGCAAGCCAGGGCATGACCCGCCAGCAGTACGAGGCGGGCGTTGCCTCCGGCGCGATTGATTCCGCCACGCGGGCGGCAATTGAATCTGCGGTGGACGCCCAGATGGAGGATCCCGGTGTGAAAGGAACCATCGGCGCCCAGACCGACGCCCAGATGGCCGATCCCAAGATGGAAGGGATGATCGCCCAGAAAACCAGAGAGCAGATGGACCTTTTGATCCAGCAGGCCATGGGCTCCTCTGACGTAAAAGACCAGATTTCCTCGGCCATCGATCAGGCGAATGCCGGCCTGTCGGCCATCGCTTCGTTAAAAGCCCAGCTGGACAGCTACAACGCCTTTTACACCGGACTGATCCAGTATACCGGCGGCGTTTCCACCGCCCAAAGCGGCGCGGCGGCTTTGTCCTCCGGCGCGGGCAAGCTTGCCTCGGGCGCTTCGACACTCTACGCCGGAACCCGCCAGCTGCGGGAGGGAACCGACGAGTTGGCCGACGGTGTTCCCGCTTTAATCGACGGGGTCACCCAGCTGCGGGACGGGGCCAAGGCGCTTTCCGAGGGGCTGGCGGAATTTGACCAAAAGGCCGTGCAGAAGATCGTTGACGCGGTGGACGGCGACCTGGAGGGCCTTCTGGAGCGGCTGCGGGAGATGACAAAGCTTTCCCGGGACTACCGGTCCTTCTCCGGCATCAGCGACGGGATGGACGGCCAGGTCAAGTTTATCTACCGCACCGAATCGGTGCAGGGCTGACGGCAAAGAAAAACAGGCGGGGGACAGTCCCTCGCCTGTTTTTTGTGGGCTGGATTTTAATATCCGCCGGTGTGGGGATTTTCCTTATTTCCGGTATCGTTGGGCCGAACCTCGGCGAACCGGTGGGAGTTTCTGCTCTCCGAATCCTCTTCGTCATCATCATCGTCCCACGTGTTGACGGGAATCCTCCGGTCGGTGATGACATAATCGCTGTTGTGGGTAATCCAAAAGTCCAAAATGCCTTTGTTGTCGACGCTCACGTTTTCCGCAATGCAGTCCAGGTCATTTCCCGTAAAGTGGTACAACCAAAAATATTTTTTGGTTGTGCCGGGGAAAACGCTGTCCATATCTACACGGATCCTTGTTTTTCCGGGCAGTTCACCATTGTGCGCGAAAGAAAGAACGCAGGTGGGCGTATTTCCCACCAAACGGGAAATTTTGCTTTTGTTGGCGCTGTTTGTACTTTTCAGCGGCGAAATGTCAACCTTTAAATGAACGTCTTTGGGATTTTTAATATATTCTCCTTTAAAGACCCACTTTAATCTTTCGCCGTCACCCGCCACAACGTATGCCTCCTTCTTGCCTTGAATGGCGGCAAAAATATCGGAAACAAGCGTGGGGTTGGAAGAATTGTCATAATAAACTGCAATGAAGCTGTTTTCTTTTTTCTTGATCTGCTCTTGGATAGCTGCGACAAGATTGGAGTCGGTTATATCTTTCTTCAAATCCACACCCGCCTCCGAATCATTGTCCTGGTCGTCGCCTATGGTGGGGTTGTTTGTAGGATCCTGGAGACCACCTGGAGCCTTTGTGGTAACGGTTTCCACCCCCGAACCGGGCTTGTTGTCCTGACCGCCGCCGGTGGGCTCTTTTTTATCCCCGCAGACAGTGCATATACCATCCTGAAAAGTATGCTCTTCAGGCGTACTTGTTTCATTGCAGCCTCTGACTTGGCATGTACGTGTATGGGTATTCCCGCCGGCATCGGCTTCCCAATCTCCCCACACATGGTCATGGTTGGGGACAATAGGTGGATTCCCTGTAGTTTTAGTTTCCGCCGCCGCTGCGGTTCCGAAATCTTCTAACCCCTCGGGGGGGGGGTACTATTTGCGGACATAAAAAACGCTACCGAGACGACCAAAACCGCCGCAAAAACTGCCAGCACATTTTTTACTTTTTTTGTCATAAAAACACCTCGTTTTCAAGTTGGTACCTCTATTATATTGGTAAATTGTAGAAATGTAAAGGACTTGACCGAAAAAATCCGCGGAAAAATCCGATAAAAAGAGGCGCCTTTTTTTGTTGGCCCTGACGAAAAAAACACCGCCCTTTTTAAGCAAATCCCAGGCGAAGGGAACTTTCCTTCACCTGGGATTTGGGGCCGCGCCTATTGTCCGTCCGGCTTTTGGACCGGCGGCGTTTTGGCAAGCCTTATCATGCAGAACGCGGCGGCGGCCAGAAACCCCACGCCGCCGATAAGTCCCATCGGAACCGGGCCTAAAAAGGGGTTATAGCTTTCCGGGTGCATAAAATAGACCGGCGCCGCCGCCAGCGCGTTTAAAGCGCCGTGGCCTAAAGCGGCGGGCAGAGCGCTTTGGGTCCGAACGGTCAGATAGCTTAAAAAGGCGCCCACGGCGATACAGAAAACCACCATGGCCCCGATGCCGCCCCAGGGCGCGGTGGGATAGTCCACCCCGTAATTGTGGCCCATGGCGATCATCGGCGCGTGCCACAGCCCCCAGATCACGCCGGAAACCACAATCGCCCGATTGGGGGACATGTCTTGGCAAAGATGGGGGAACAAATATCCCCGCCAGCCCAATTCCTCGCCCAGGGCAAAGGGCAGGTTGACGATGCCGCCGAACAGCGCGCCGAAAAGAATCTGGCCCGCCAGCAGTGTCCCCACCGGGACGTCCGCCGCGCCCTGAGCCGCCAGCGTCTGGGAAAGGGCGGTCATCTGCGGGTCAAACTGCCGGGGGAACAGCAGAAAATACACGGCCGCGCCGAGGGCTATGAGCACCGAGGGGCCCAGCAGTCCCGCCAGGTAAAACCGCCAGTGCCCCTTAAAATGGGGCTTTAGGTACAGCTGGGAAAAGCCCTCCCGGGTGATCAGCCGGGTTACGATGCTGCAAAGGGCCGGCAGGAGCATGCACAGGGAAAAGACCGACTTGCAAAGAACGCTGCCGTAAGGGGTTTTGGTGAGCATCAGCCAAAAGACCAGCCCCCAGGTGAGGGCAAAGGTCAGGGCCACAAACAGGACGACGCGTTTTTTCATGATTTTTCCTCCTTTTCATTGGGCTGCCGGGACAGCCTTTGATACCAGACATAGGATAAAACGGTCGGGACCAGCACCGTCAGCACCGTCATGCCGCCCACAAGCCAGAAGGCAAAAGCCGGCGGCAGCCAAAAGCAGGTCAGAAGAACGGCAAGCCCCGTTAAAAACAGCAAAGCGCCTGCCAGCCGGTGGGCCCGGTTCCACACGTCGGGGGAGGACAGGGTCCAGGGGTTTTTCAGTCCCATAAAGAAATTGCTTTTGATTTTGGGCATCATATTGCCAAGGAACACAAACAAAACCCCCACCAGCGCCTGAACGGCTGTTCCCACCGAAATCCGGCCGGGAAAAAAGCTTTCGGATAAAACCAGCAGATCGCAGGCCAGCAGAAAGGCCATGAGAAAAATACCGAAAAAGCTGTAATATTTTGAGAACCGGGAGTAGTTATTCTTTTTAGGGTCGATTTTCGGCAGGGCGAAAAGCATTGCCGCCAGCAATGGGGAAAGAGCCGCCATCCCAAAAAGACTTCCCTTGCCCTGATAGGAGACGGTGCCGTTTACATCCCAGTGCATGGGGATCCTCTCCGGTAGAAAGGGAAAGGCCGCCAGGCACAAAACCACCGGCAGCACCGCCAGAATCCAGGTGGCGACGATGATACCGCGCTTATTTTTCATTGGAATCTCCTCCTTGAAAGACCGTTACCCACCGGACGATCTCGTCGATCACCGACAGGTTTAACTCATAGTAAATATATTTGCCCCGCTTTTCGTCGCTGACCAGTTCCGCCTCTTTTAAAACCGCCAGATGGTGAGAAATGGTGGCGCCGGTCATGTGAAAATGGGCGGCGATCTCCCCGGCCGGCGCGGCGCCATCCTTTAAAAGTTCCAGAATTTCCCGGCGGGTACTGTCGGAAAGGGCTTTGAAGGTTTTTTGAATGCCCATGATACCCTCCTTGTTCCTTGTGACATTTAGATGATCATCTAAACATTAGAATAAACGACGGCGAACCAAAAGTCAAGAGGGAAAAAGGACCTTTTGCCGGCGGCCACGTCCCCTGTGCGGATGTGCCATGCCAAAAAGCGTCTTTGCCGCCGGGCAGAAGGGCCTGTCCGCCCCCGGGTCTAAAGAGGCGTGGAAAAGCATAGCATTTTTTAAGAGGAACGCCCGGCCGGTCCCGCCGGGCAAAGGGGCCGCAGGCGGATTCAGCCCGGGGAGAGGGGCGGCGGGCTAAATCCGGACGGACTTTTAGCAAAGGAAGTGTTTCTTTGTCAGCAAAACAAAAGCAGAGCTTTTTACACGGCGCGCTGATTTTAATGATTGCCACGATGATCGTCAAAATCATCGGATATTTCTTTAAGGTGCCCCTGAAAGGGATTATCGGGGTCAGCGGCTTTGGGTATTTTAACGCGGCCTACGGCCTTTTCAACACCCTGTATGCCCTGTCGGTGGCGGGAATGCCGGTGGCCGTGGCGCGGATGGTGGCCCAGAATATGCAAAAGGGCCGCTACCGAGACGTGCGGAAAATTAAGCGGCTGAGCACCGGGGCGTTTTTGTTAAGCGGCCTTTTGGGAACGGCGCTGATGCTTTTGGGCGCGGGACCGTATGTGCGCATGGCCCAAAATCCCAACGCCTTTTTGGCGGTGTTCATCATGGCCCCGGCGATCTTTTTCGTCTGCGTCAGCTCCTCCTACCGGGGCTATTACGAGGGACTTCGCAACATGTATCCCACCGCCCTTTCCCAGGTGGCCGAGGCGCTGGTCAAGCTGGCGCTGGGCCTTTTGTTCGCCTCGGCGGCGGTGCGCATGGGGCTGGAGGAATACGAGACCGCCGGCACCGTGTTCGGCACAGCGGTATCCACGCCGGAGCAGGCCCAGCTGGCGGCGCTGCCCTATGGGGCCGCCGGCGCGATTTTGGGTATTGTGTTAAGCACCGCGGCGGGCTCTCTGTTCTTGTGGGCCTACACCCGCCGAAGGGGGGACGGCATCACCCCGCAGATGCTGGACCAGGCGGCGCCCGCCCAGAAAAGCGGACAGCTTTTAAAGGAGCTTTGGGCCATCGCCATTCCCATCTGCCTGGGGGCGCTGGCGTTAAATATCACCACCCTCATCGACGTCAGCTCCCTGACCAACCGGCTGTCGGCCGCCATGGAAAACGGGGAGGCGGTCCTGCTTTCCATGTATCAGGGGGTACTGCCGGCCAGCACCCCTAAGGAGGAGATCCCCAATTACCTGTTCGGCGCCTACAATATGTCGGTCACCCTGTTTCACCTGATTCCGGCTTTGACCACCACCTTCGGCGTCAGCGCGCTGCCGGCAGTGACCACCGCCTGGGCCGCCGGCAACCGGACCCTTTTGCGCCGCAACATCGAATCGGTCTGGCGGGTGACCTCGCTGATCGCTTTTCCCGCCGGCTTTGGGGTATGCGCGCTGGCCGAGCCGATTTTAACGCTGGTCTACAAGGCGGACCCGGCTTCGATCCCCATCGCCGCGCCGATTTTGCGGGTGCTGGGCATTGCCGCGATCTTTGTGGCTCTGTCTTCTCCCACCAACAGTATGCTACAGGCGGTGGGCAAGGTAAACGTCCCGGTTCAGCTGATGCTTTTGGGCGGATTTTTGAAGCTGGCGGTGAATTTTGTGCTGGTGCCGGTCCCGTCGGTCAATATCCAAGGCGCGCCCTATGGCACCCTTTTGTGCTATGGGCTGATTGTCTGCATTTCCATTCCGGTTTTGTGCCGCAGCGCGGGGATTTCCATCCGCCCTGGCGAGGTTTTTCTCAAGCCCCTGTTCGCCGGGGCGCTGTGCGGCGCCGCCGCCTGGACCGGCTATGGGCTTTTTTCCCGACTGACGGGAAATACAGTTTCCACGCTTCTTTCCATCCTGCTGGCGGGGGTTGTGTATGTCGTCGCGCTGTTTTTGGTGCGGGGGGTGGCAAAATATGATGTTTTGATGCTGCCAAAAGGAGAAAAAATCGCAAAACTACTTGAAAAATACCGGCTTATAGGGTAAGATAAATAGGCTTACTCTGTTTAAAAGTACAGGAGGGTGGAAAATGGGGCTGGACTTTTCGTTTAAGGAAAAATACGGCTTTGACGATCTGGTCCGGATCATGCGGCTTTTGCGCGGGCCCGGCGGCTGCCCCTGGGACGCCGAGCAAACCCATCAGTCCATCCGCAAAAACCTGATTGAGGAAACCTACGAGGCGGTGGAGGCCATCGACGCCCAGGACCCGGCGCTTTTACAAGAGGAGCTGGGCGACGTGTTGCTGCAGGTGGTTTACCATGCGGCTATGGAGGAGGAGCAGGGCTCTTTTTGCATTGATGATGTGTGCGACGGAGTGTGCCAAAAGCTGCTGCGCCGCCATCCCCACATTTTTGGCGAGGGTAAGGCCGATACGGCCCAGGAGGTCCTGGAAAATTGGGAAGCGGTGAAGCGGCAGGAAAAGGGGCAGAAAACCGCGGCCGAAACGCTTAAAAGCGTTCCGAAGGTTCTGCCGGCTTTAATGCGGGCGGAAAAAATCCAGCAGCGTGCCGCCCGGGCGGGAATGGACTACGACCATCTTGCCGATGCTTTGGCGGATTTGAAAAGGGAAATCGCCGAACTGGAACAGGCGCTGGCGGAGGAATCGTCGCAGGCGCAGCAGATGGAATTGGGAGACGTGTTGTTCAGTGCCGTCAATGTGTCCCGTTTTTTACAAGCAGACCCGGAGGAGGCGCTGGGCCTTTCCTGCGAAAAATTTATCCGCCGGTTCGAAAAGGTTGAGGAATTGGCCCGCCAGCGGGGCATCGAGATGCAGTCTGCCGGCATACAAAAGCTGGACCAGCTGTGGCGCGAGGTCAAAGAGGATTGTTAAGCAGGTATATTTTGCATATCTGGTACAATAAATATTAAGTTTTACAAAACGGAGGAAAAAACAATGACGAAAACTGAATTGATTAACGTGGTTTCCGAGAAAACCGGATTTTCCAAAAAAGACAGCGACAAAGCGGTTGTAGCGGTGATCGACGCAATTTCCGAGGCTTTGGCCGCCGGTGATAAGGTTCAGCTGGTCGGATTTGGCACCTTTGAGGTGAAGGAGCGGGGCGAAAGAAAGGGAATCAACCCCAGAACCAAAGAGGAAATCACCATTGCGGCTTCCAAACTACCTTCCTTCAAAGCGGGCAAAGCGCTGAAGGATGCGGTTTCCAAATAATCCGGGCCGAGAGGAAATGTTGCGTAAACACGGGGATTTTCTGTGTTTACGCATTTTTATTGGAGGAGATTTTTATGCGGTTGGACAAATATTTAAAGGTCACCCGCTTGATTAAGCGAAGAACCGTTGCCAACGAAGCCTGCGACGCCGGGCGGATCCTGGTCAACGGCAAGGCGGCTCGCGCTTCTTACGAGGTAAAGGAGCAAGACTTAATCGAGATCAACATGGGCCAGCGCCCGGTTAAGGTGCGGGTGCTGAAGGTCAGCGAATACGCCACCAAGGAGGACGCTTCCACCCATTACACGGTGGTCGAGGACTAAAAGCGGACGGCTGGGCGCCGGAGCCCTTTGCTCCGGCGCCTTTTGCGCGTCCATTTTTTTGCTGTGGTAGAAAAAATTTCTTTGCCGTGCAGAAAAATCCTCTTTTTGGAACACTGGTAAAATAGAAGAAAAAAGGGGGAGATCGTCTTGAAAAAAATATTCGCGCTGTTTTTGTCCGTGCTTCTTCTGACCGGATGCAGCCGGACGGGGGAGGTTCTTTCTTCCGAGCCGCAGCAGCCGGACCCGTCCTCCGGGGCGGGTGAGACCATCGACTGCCGGATCTTGTACCGGATAGAGGATTCTTTGCTTATGATCCCGGAAGAGGGCGGGGAGTTGATTATGCTTTCGCCTCGGGAACTGGCGCTGGAGGACCAGGGAGGGAAGGCGATGCAGCCGGACCAGCTTCGGCCGGGGATGTGCGTCCAGGTCGATTTTGACGGGTCGGTGTTGGAAATCTATCCTTGTCTTCTCAGCGGCGCCACCGCCCTGCGGGTGACCGGCGAATTTCAGAATCTGGTCCCCTTTTACCTGGACCGGCTGGACGAGTTGTACCAGGAGGACGAGGCGCTTAACAGCGACATCGAGGAAATCGCGCTGGATCTGTCGGAGTTGGGCAATATAAGCGAACAGGAAAAGGAGGCGCTTCGCTATCTGGTCGAGTGCCGCTGGGGAAAGGAGACCTTTTTCTCCACCTACCAGGAACTTTGCGATCAGGGAAAAATCGACCAGGAGCATCTCCGCTACGAAAAGGGGATCCTTTTGAGCCTAGCCTGCAAGGAGGAAGCCCAGGATGGCTTTGCCGTTTCCGGCGAAAAGTGGCGAAGTGGTCTGGGGGCCATCGGCTATACAGATGCGAAGGCCAGCTGGAAAAACGGGGAATGGACCTTTGAGAAGGGGGCCTGGTTTATTTCTTAAGCCCGCCGGCGGTACGCCCCGTCCAGCACCGCCCCGGACAGAAAACCCATCCCGATAACAGAAAAAGCCGCCGCAGGGCTTGTCTTTGCGGCGGCTTTTTCGCGTGCGGATTTTTCTAAAAAGGGACGACCGGTTCCGACAAAGCCCGGCCTTGTCCCGGGCCTATAATTCTACATAGGGCAAGGGGGCGATGGGATGGAACGGGAAATTTATGTGGATATTCTGGTGTTTTTAAACACCACCGTCAATTTTTTTCTTTTGCTGATCACCGCCTGTATTGCCGGCCGCCGAAAAAGAACCGGAAGGCTTCTGGCGGCGGCCTTTTTCGGCGGGGCTTATGCGCTGATTCTTCTTTTGCCGCAGTTAAGCGGCCCGGTGCTGACATTGACCCGCGCCGCCGCTGCCGCGATGATGACCGCCATCGCTTTTCCGTTTCGGTCGCTCAGGGCCTTTTTGTTCCAGTGGGGGCTTTTGTACCTGGCGGGCTTTTTGTTCGCCGGGCTGATGGTGGCCGTCTGGATTGTGTTTTCGCCGCCCTCGATGCTCTACGGAAACGGGGTGGTCTACTTCCACATTCCGGCGCTTGCGCTGGTGCTGGGGGTGCTGACCGTCTATGGCCTGGTCTGGCTGTTTACCCGCCGCCGGGCCGGATGGGAGGAAAGTTCGCTGGAGAAGGTCCAGATCGGTCTGGGCGGTGGCCAGACGCAGCTTTGGGGCACGGTGGACACGGGAAACCGCCTGTACGATCCCTTCAGCGGACTGCCGGTGGTCGTTTGCCGGTATCGGTCGGTGAAGGATCTTTTGCCGCCGCCGTTTTTGGACTATTTTGAGCATCCTGCGCCGGACCGAATGGAAAAGGCGGCGTTCGGCGGCGTTCGGTTTATTCCCTACGAGGCCGTCGGCAAAAAAGGACTTTTGCCGGTGCTGCGGCCGGATTTTTTGCGGATCCAGAAAAACAGCGAGTATCATGAGGTAGAGCAGGTGGAGGCGGCCATTGCCGATCAGGATTTTTTTGATTCGGGGTGCGGAATTTTATTGCATCCCGATTTAAAGCGGCTGGAAAGCCAGCGAAAAAGTTTACAGAAAAAAGGGGATTGGTATGGGAAAGAGCGTAAAAGAGAAGATACTGGCGCTTTTAGCGCGGCTCTGGAGCAAAAAAGGAGCGGTCTTTTACATAAACGGGCCGGAAAACCTGCCCGCGCCGCTGACCAGAGAGGAGGAGGCCAAAGTCTTCCGGCGGCTGCCGGAGGATCCCCAGGCCAGGGAGACGCTGATCGTTCATAACCTGCGGCTGGTCGTGTACATCGCCCGCAAATTCGAGTCCACCGGCATTGGGGTGGAGGATCTGATCTCCATCGGCACCATCGGCCTGATTAAGGCGGTGAACACCTTCTGTCCGGACCGAAACATCAAGCTGGCCACCTACGCCTCCCGCTGCATCGAAAACGAGATTTTAATGTATCTGCGCAAAACCCAGCCGCAGAAAAACGAAATCTCCATCGACGAGCCGCTGAACATCGACTGGGACGGCAACGAGCTTTTGCTGTCGGATATTCTGGGGACCGAGTCCGACGCGGTAAACCGCAACATCGAAAGCCAGGCGGAACGCAATCTTTTGTTGGAAACGGTGGCCCGCCTGAGCGAGCGGGAACGAACCATCATGGAACTGCGCTTTGGTCTGGGCGGAAAAACCGAACACACCCAAAAAGAGGTGGCGGACATTATCGGTATTTCCCAGTCGTATATTTCCCGGCTGGAAAAGCGGATTATGAAATGGCTCAAGGCCGAACTGGAAAAGACCACCGTGTAAAATAGAACCCTCCGTATTATCCTGTATGCAAAAAAGCAGAGAAGCAATACGGAGGGTTTTACTGCGCGATCAGGGCTTTTATCCTTCCAGCTGCCGGATGACAGCGAGAAAATCCTTTGCGATTTCCACCAGCCGTTCGTCCGGCAGGGCTTCCAGTTCGCCGGTATTTTCCCGCTGCCGGATGAAAAATGCACCGTCCGGCTCCGGCGTAAAGACCCGCTCCGCCACTGTTTCCGAAGTCAGATCCACCGAAAAGACAAGGCCGGGGCCCTCCGGCGTTCCGGTGGAGGTACCGGTAATCTGGACAACGCTTACGGTGATCTCGTTTTTTCCCGACGCAAAAAACGCCGTACCCAGATTGTGATCGGAAAATTCCGGGACGAAATCAATGTCGGAGAAATCAACCCTGCCAAGTCCGGCCAGGGAGACCCCCTGGATTTCCCCGTCCGCCGAAGCCTCCGAGCCGCTTTCGGAGGAGGAAGAAGCCGGTTTTTCGCCGGAAGGTCCGCCTGCCTACTGCGAAAAAGGCTCGGTTCCGCCGCTGGAAAAAGAAGTTTCGCTTTGGAAAAGGACCGGCGGGAGAGACGCGGCTCCCTCCCGTGGGCCGTCGGCCGAAGGGGCGCAGGCGCAAAAGGACAGGCAGAGAAGAAGAGACAGGCAGGGCAGGAACGCTTTTTTCATAAAAACCTCGTTTTGTGAGCATAAAACTCTACGGATTTTATTATAAACAGAAAATTATACAAAAAGTTTTATTGTTGGGAAGGCGGTGATTTCTTATCCGAATGTGCGCTTGATCTCGTCGCGTTCACCCTGGGTTTCCACCCAATTTTCCACATACCCGCAGTCGCAGCAGACATAGCGGATCACCGGGATTTTTTTCATCAAAGTAAACATCACTTGACAAGGGCATACAGGGAAAAGAAGCAAAAAAAGTGCTACCAACCTTACACAAAACACCGCCTAACGGGACAATAGGCGGTGTTTTTGTATGCGGAGGAAAATCCCTGAACCCTGGGCCGCGTGGGTATGCGGCCCCAATCGTGACAAGGAGGTATTTGCAAGCATGGCAGACGAAACCAAGACCAACGCCACGCCGGAAGCGCCGGGCGGCCCTCCCACGCCGGAGCAGACGGAACAGGCGGTGATTCCCGGCATGGACGGCGGCCCCGCCCCCTCCGGCAAGGTGATCGACCTGTCGGACGTGCGGGCGGAGGCTGACAAGAGCGGGCCGGAGGCTCCC
>CAJTQM010000028.1:23056-26456 GCA_910578255.1 uncultured Oscillospiraceae bacterium | reverse complement strand
GACACTGTTCACGAGATGGCCAAGGATGAAGCCCGCCATGGCTGCGGCTTCCAGGGCCTTCTGAACCGGTATTTCGGTAAATAAAGATGGATATTAAAAAGAGCATAGAAGAATTGGTCGAAAAGGTCAAAAATGATCAGGCGCTGCAGGACAGCTTTAAAAAGGATCCCATTGCCGCGGTGGAGAAGCTGTTGGGCGTAGACCTCCCGGAGGAGCAGATTAAACAGATTGCCGACGGGGTAAAAGCGAAGATCAGTTTAGACAAACTGGGCGGATTCTTCAAAAAGTAACACGAAAAAAGAGGACGGAGTTTTAGGCTCGGTCCTCTTTTCTATGTCCGATTTGTCTTATTCTATTGATTTTGCGCTTCGTATTAGAAGTACAACAAAATATAAATTACAAGGACAGAAAACTTGAATTTTAAAAAAATCCGTGCTAAAATATAAAAGTTAATGTGAGAATTGGAAAGGCGGTTTTACCCATGTCCGGACATTCGAAATGGAGCACCATCAAGCGCAAAAAAGAAAAGACCGACAGCCAGAGAGCGAAAATTTTTACTAAGATTGGCCGCGAAATCAGCGTGGCGGTAAAAGAAGGCGGTCCGGACCCTGCGGTAAACGGCAAACTGCGTGATTTGATTTCCAAGGCAAAGTCCAACAATGTGCCAAATGACAATATTGATCGGATTATCAAAAAAGCCAGTGCCGAAGGGGACAAAAACGATTATGAGACCATCTTTTATGAAGGATATGGTCCCTGCGGCGTTGCGGTCATTGTGGAAGCGCTGACCGACAATCGGAACCGGACGGCTGGGGACCTGCGGCATTATTTCGACAAGTTTGGCGGAAATTTAGGGCAGAATGGCTGCGTTTCCTTTATGTTTGAGCAAAAGGGTCTGATTGTTCTGGAAAATACCGGGCTGGACGAAGAAAAAATCATGGAAGATTGTATGGACGCCGGCGCGGAGGATTTTAAATACGAGGAAGACTCAGTTGAAATTTTTACCGATCCGACCAGTCTGCGTGAGGTGCGCGAGTTTTTAGAGGGAAAAGGCTACGAGCCGGCTTCGGCAGAGGTGGAGTACATCCCCGGGACCATGACGAGAATCGACGATCCGGATTTGGTAATCAAAATGGGGAAAATGCTGGAGATTATGGACGACAACGACGACATCCAGAATGTATGGCACAACTGGGAAAACGAAGAGGATTACGAGGGGTAAAAATACCACCTGAAAAGGCGGATCCTGAAAAAGGGAAAAGGGCAGGGAAAATCATTTTGGTTTTCCCTGCCCTTTTCGTATAACTGAATCGGTCTGGAACACTTTTCGTAAATGTCCAGGGAAGAAAGCGGCGGATGGGACCTTATCCCCTCCTGATTAAATTGCAATCCACCAGCAGACACCATATTTATCAATAACGGTGGTGCAGCATTTGCTCCACGGAAGACTGTGAATCTCTTCAACAACAATTCCGCCATCATGCAAAACATCCAATGCGTGGTAAACACGCTCTTCGGTGCCCATTTCGAAAACGTTAAAAGTCATGGTTTCCCATTTCATTTTGTGAATGAACGCTACATCACAGGGATTTTTCGCTTCGCCTATGGCGAGAAAACCCTCGCCGTCAACAGATAATTCGCAATGTTAGGCGGTCCGGGAAGGATTTTTGATTTCGAACGTTATTTGTGCGCCGAATGCTTCACAATATGTCTGGGCTGCCTCCAAGCTATTCTTTACATAAACTTGCGTATAATTTTTCATATAGATTGCCCCCTTGTGATTTTTCAAGTCTTGTTTTGCCGGTCAGTTTATTATAAAATAACATCCTTCGCAAAACAATTATTTTTTGCGAATTTGAAGAAAACGAGAATATTTGTTCTTTTTTGTTGACTTTTAAAAGAACGTATGTTACAATATCGGTAAAGAACATATATTCTGTCAGGGGGATGAAAAAATGAAACGCTTTTTTATTGGAATGATTCTTTTTAGCTTTATTATACTGTTGGGGACAGCGGGGGCCAGCGATGTGGGGAACATTGGATTGGGTCAAATTTGTGCCCAGGCAATCGCATCGGTTTTGTTTTTGTTTACCGGTCTGCTGGGACTAAAGGTTTGCCGCATCAATGAAACGAAGGTTCGCCGCATCCGCCGGCTTGGGAAAGGGGATTCCCGTGCGTTTGTTAACAGAACGTATGTTTTTAGTGGCGGCCGAAGGATGAAGAAAACCGCTTAAGTTTTCTGCGGTATGGTCGGTTTCGGAATGCAAAAGTTTTACGGAGT
This sequence comes from uncultured Oscillospiraceae bacterium, assembly GCA_910578255.1. GTDB lineage: Bacteria > Bacillota > Clostridia > Oscillospirales > Ruminococcaceae > UBA3818. The sequence goes on along the minus strand of CAJTQM010000028.1, from coordinate 24,175 downwards.
GAAGGATTCTTCGCTGTTTTTTGGGTGAAAGCTGACCAAACCGCCAAAAAATGAGAAGGAAGATTGAGTTTTTTTATTTGAATCTTTCAAATTTTAGAATTGAGGTTGACTTTTTACAAAAAAGTTGTTAAGATAACCGTAATCTAAAAAGCAACGCATTGATAGGGATTAGTAAAATTCTGCGCAGTATGCAGAGAGCCGTGGTTTGCTGAAAAACGGTTACTGTAAAGCTTTTGAACTCACCCTTGAGCGGTCGGCTGAACGGAGTTCCCAGTAGGCTCGAACGGTTTTTCCCCGATATCGGAAAGACGTGTTGTTTGACACGTAAGAGCGGACATTTATGTCAACAGAAGTGGTACCGCGGAGGTTTTGGCCTTCGTCTTCTAAAAAAGAAGACGAAGGCTTTTTTGAGTCTTAAAAAAGATGAGAGGAGAATGCAGGATGGATGACATGATGAACATTACGGTTAGCAAGCTTTTAGAGCAGGTGGCGAAACAGTATCCGGACGATGAGGCGGTTAAATTTACGGACCGCGATTACCGCCGCACCTGGAAGGAGTTCAATGAAGAGGCTGAAACCATTGCCAAGGGCTTTTTGGCGATGGGCATCCAGAAAGGCGATCACGTGGCCATTTGGGCGACCAACGTGCCGGAATGGATGCTGACCTTTTTTGCCTGCACCAAAATCGGCGCGGTGCTGGTGACGGTCAATACGGCCTACAAGGTCTTTGAGTTGGAATATTTGCTGCGGCAGTCGGACTCGAAAATGCTGGTTATGATCGACAATTTTAAGAAGAATGATTATGTGGAAATTGTCAACGAACTTTGCCTAACCTTAAAAGACACAGAGCCCGGCGAATACAATAATCCGATGCTGCCCTTTTTGAAAACGGTTGTTTATGCCGGCAATAAGCAAGGGGCGCCTGCCGGGATGCTTCATTGGAAAGAACTTTACCAAAAGGCTCAGGAAATTGACGACAGCGATTTTCGCGCGGTTTATGACAGCGTGGACCCGCAGGATATCTGCAATATGCAGTACACCTCCGGCACAACCGGTTTTCCCAAAGGCGTTATGCTGACCCATTACAATATTGTAAACAATGGCAAGGCGATTGGCGAC
>CAJTQM010000028.1:19818-23046 GCA_910578255.1 uncultured Oscillospiraceae bacterium | reverse complement strand
TGAAATTTACCCACGAGGATAAGCTGTGCATCGTCGTGCCGTTTTTCCACTGCTTCGGTATGGTTCTTGCGATGATGGCGTGTCTGACCCATTCGACCGCCATGGTCCCGGTGGACGTCTATAGCCCGGTGAAGGTGATGGACGCGCTGCAAAATGAAAAGTGCACTGCCGTTCACGGGGTGCCGACCATGTTCATCGGCATGCTGGAGCATCCGGATTTTGATAAGTACGATTTTTCCCATATGCGCACGGGGATTATGGCTGGTTCGCCCTGTCCCATCAAGGTGATGGAGCAGGTGGTGGAAAAGATGAACATGCGGGAAATTACCATCACCTACGGCCAGACAGAGGCTTCCCCCGCGACGACCATGACCAATACCGACGATAGTCTGGAACTGAGAGTCAGCACGGTGGGACGGGCGATGCCCCATGTGGAAACCAAAATTGTCGATCCGGAAACGGGAGAGACTCTGGGTGCTGGACAGACGGGAGAATTTTGTTCCCGCGGTTACAATACGATGAAAGGTTATTACAAAATGGAGGAAGCGACCCGTCAGGTCATTGATAAAGATGGCTGGCTGCACTCAGGGGATCTTGCAACTGTGGACGAAAAAGGGTATTATAAGATTACAGGCCGGATCAAGGATATGATTATTCGCGGCGGCGAAAATATCTATCCGAAAGAGATCGAGGAGTTTTTGTATACTCATCCGTCCATCAGCGATGTGCAGGTAATCGGTGTACCCAGCAAACGGTATGGGGAAGAGATTATGGCGTGTGTGATTCTAAAAGAGGGATGCACGCTGACCGAAGAGGAAGTCAAGGATTTTGTCCGCTCCAGCATGGCGCGGCACAAGGTTCCCAGCTTCGTAGCCTTTGTGGATGAATTCCCCATGAATGCGGCGGGAAAGATCCAGAAATTTAAGCTGAGGGAATGGGCGGTGGAACAGCTGAATCTCCAGGAAGCGGCCTCGATTGAAACTGCATAAAATTCTATCGGGAGCGTGTAATGGAATGACCCCAAATACTCTAAAGCTTTGTATGGGCTGCATGAACCCTCTGCCGGAGGGAGAGGATAAATGCCGCCATTGCGGATATCAAAAGGGAATGCCGCACAGTTTGACCTATCTTGCGCCGGGAACCGTTTTAAAAGAGCGTTACCTCATCGGTAAGGTGCTGGAAAAAAACAGCGAGGGCGCAACATACATATCCTTTGATCAGGCAGAGGACAAAAAGGTTTTGATTCGTGAGTTTATGCCGGAGCAGATCGCGGAGCGAAACGAGTCAAACCAATCGGTCCGGCCCAAAACAAGGTATGAGCGCCAATATAAAACGGCTTTATCGGATTTTGTGGAACTTTCCCGTCAGCTGCTGGCGCTGGAAAGAACCAATGGGATGGTTCCTGTGCTGGATCGCTTTGTGGACAATGAAACGGTCTATGTGGTGTACCGCTATATTTATACATTAAATCTGTCGTCTTTTTTGCAGCGCAACGGCGGGGAACTGACCTGGAGTCAGGCGAAAAAGATGTTTTTGCCGCTTTTAAATACCCTGTCCCAGCTGCATAAAAAGGGCATTATTCATAGGGGAATCAGCCCGGAAACCATTTTGGTCGATCAGGATAACAAGCTTTGGCTGTCGGGCTTTTGCATTGCGGACGCCAGAACCGATGGAAGTGACGTGGGCGCGGAACTTTTCGACGGATATGCCGCGCCGGAGCAGTATTCGCTGAATCACTGGCAGGGAACCTGGACGGATGTATACGGCATAGCGGCGGTTTTGTACCGTACTCTCACCGGCACGCGCCCGGGCGATGGGAACAGTCGGCGCATCAGTGATGACCTGTGCCCAGCCAATGAATTGAACCGGAAGATTCCACCGAATATTTCCGACGCGATTTTTGCGGCAATGAGCGTGAGCAGCGAAAAACGCACCCAAAGCATAGACGCATTTATGGGAATTCTACTGGAGGAAGGGGACAGCCACACGGCGGTTTTTGAATCCTCCAAGGTGAATTTAGAGGTCAAAAAAAAGCAGAAAAAGCAAAAAAAGGTCCGCGTGGCCATCTGGGCGATGCTCGTGACCTTTTTGATCCTCCTGGGGTTGATGTTCTGGTTTTTGAAGGCTGGGGGATTTTTGGATAAGGAAGAGAATTCCCGCCCGTCTCAGAGCATTTCTTTCCCGGACGATCTGGCTTCCGGCGTGAATTCGTTGATCCCCGCGGACGGGGTGCCGGATTTTGTGGGGATGAACGCGGACATTGTCAAAGGCGATTCAACCTATACCGGGCGCTTTGAATTTAAGGTGGAGGAAGATTTTTACGAGGAATATCCCAAGGGAACCATATACAGACAGGAGCCGGAGAGGGGTACGCCGATGCCCAACAAAGGCCAGGTAACGCTGTATGTCAGCAAGGGGCCTGACGTTATAGCTGTTCCGCCGCTGGAGGGGCTCAGCCTGGTAGACGCCACAAAGGTCCTTGGGGAAAATGAGTTGCCCTATGAGGTGATCCCCACTACCGATTCTCAGGCGGAGCCCGGAAAGGTCTTTCGGACAAATCCGGCGAAGGGAGAAGAAATCAGCAGAAAGAGCGGCAGAAAGGTCTATTTGTATATTAAGGATGAAGGGGCCGCCAGTTCTGCTTCCAATTCGCCCTCCTCGGAAATCCACAAGGGCCCTTCGGTGGGGGTTAAACGGGGAAACGATTCGGATGACGATGAATAGGATCTGTTTTAATAAGAAAGCAGGAAAGGATGAAGCGATATGAAACTCTCTTTGTCAACATTGGGCTGTCCGGGCTGGTCCTGGAACGAAATATTTGCCACAGCGAAAGATCTTGGCATGAACGGGATTGAGGTGCGCGGCGTGGCAAACGAGATGTTTGCACCGTCGATTCCGGTGTTTAATATGGGCAAGCGGAACGAAACGCTGGAACGAATTGAAAAATCCGGTATGCAGCTTTCTATGCTGACCTCCGGCGCCTGTTTGGGCGTAGGCGATACAAAAAAATACATGGAGGAAGCCAAAGCCTACATTGATTTTGCACAGATTGTAAAGTCGCCTTATGTGCGGGTTATGGTATCTGCGGTTCCGCAGCCGACAGGCGAAGAAAACCTTTCCCAAACGAGGGAGTTGTACGCGCAGCTGTGCCGCTACGCCGAAGGAAAGGACGTAAAGGTTTTGATTGAAACCAACGGCGCTTTGGCCAATTCCCAGGTACTGGCCCAG
>CAJTQM010000028.1:8045-19808 GCA_910578255.1 uncultured Oscillospiraceae bacterium | reverse complement strand
CGATTGATTCGCCCAGCGCTGGCGTTTTGTGGGATATCCATCACCCATACCGCTTTTATGACGAAACGCCCCAGCAGACCTATGACAACCTGAAAGACTGGATCTGTTATCTGCACGTAAAGGATTCGGTGATGCAGGACGGCAAAGTCGCGTATCGGATGATGGGATACGGCGACGTACCGGTGTTCGACACATTAAAGCTTTTATACGAAGGGGGATACGATGGTTATATTTCCCTGGAATGGGTTAAGCGCTGGTGTCCGGATTTGCAGGAGCCGGGCATTGTGTTCGCCCATTACGCTACCTATATGCGCTATTTGATCAACCAGCTGGATTAAAAAAGGACCGCTTTACAAAGCGGTCCTTTTTTAATGTCCAAGCTTTTTTGCCGGGATTTTTCCGAAGGAAGGGCACAGGTGCGAAAATGCTTCATATACTGAAAAAAAGGGAGTGGGATGATGATGCGGGCAAAAAGAAGAAAAAGGAAAAAAAAGATGGTTCTAATTCTTGCAGCGTTTTTGATCCCTCTTTTTGCCGTTTGGCGAATCGCCTCCTGGATTGGCCCCACCATCTCGGAAAGGCTTTCGTATCAGGCGCGGATTCTGGTGACGGCGGCGGTGAACCAGAGTATTTCGGAGGAACTGGACAGAATGGGGATTGCTTATCATCAGATGATCCGGCTGACGAGGGACGGCACGGGAAAGATCACCGCTTTGCAGGCGGACACGGTGCTTATGAACAAAATTAAAAGCGCCGTGACCCAGCGAACCGGTCAACGGCTTCAGGAACTGTCCTCACAGCCGCTTAGCGTTCCTCTCGGTTCCTTAACAGGACTGAAAATTCTGGCGGGGCGGGGGCCGATGATCCGTTTTAGGCTGGCGCCGGAGGGTGTGGTAATAACCAATCTCTACCACGAATTTTCCCAGGCGGGGGTGAATCAAACGCTGCACCGGATTTATTTGCAGATTGATTTGGAGGTTTCCGCCATTATTCCAGGCTTTAGCATGAAAACACAGGTAACAACAAACATGGATCTTTGTCAGACGGTTATTGTCGGAGAGGTGCCGGAGTTTTTTGGAAGTGTTGGAATTGGAGCGGCGGCAGCGCTGGCTTGACAAGAGGGGAAAAATCATTATAATGATTTCTATCGACATATGTAGGAGAAATTGACGGCGATCACGCAATGGAGATGGATATAGGTGGAGAAACGAAGAAAGTTGTTTTGCGAATACGGACCGATATGTTATGAAATTTCCCTTTGCAAGGAAAACCTAAAGCGTACCTGCAAGGATCGGCTTCAGCATAACCGGTTTGCCAAAGAACGGTCCGAAACGCCCTTGCCTTACATCTGGAAAAGCCATATGTCCATGATGTTGCGGCCGCTTTTAGGGGTGGATATGCAGTTGCAGCAGAACAAGGTGCAGAATCTTCGGATTGCGGCGGCAAAGATCGACGGCGTTGTTTTAGAGCCCGGCGATACCTTTTCCTTTTGGTCGCTGGTCGGCCGTCCAACCCGGAAAAAGGGGTATCTGGATGGGATGGTGATTTCCGGCGGCCGTCCGGGAAGAGGGGTAGCCGGCGGCTTGTGCCAATTGGCCAACCTAGTCCATTACATGGTTTTACACACGCCGATGAAGGTAACAGAACTGCATCACCACAGCGACGCGCTGTTTCCGGATGCGGGACGGCGGGTCCCTTTTGGCACCGGAACCTCTATCGTATACAAAAACTGCGATTATCGTTTTCAAAATACAACACCCTATCCGGTGCAGGTGCGGGCCTTTATAAAAGACGGGATGCTGATGGGCGAAATTCGTTCTGCAAAGCCGCTGACCGAGCGGTACAGGCTGAAGGAAGAGGACCATCACTACACGAAGGAAAAAGACGGCTATTACCGCAACAGTCGGGTTTATCAGATTGTGTCTGACCCAAACGGAAATGAAATTCACAAAAACCTCATTTTAAAAAATCATTCGAAGGTGATGTTCGACCCGGATTTGATTCCGCAAAAGGAACTGAGAATATGATTTTGTTGGAAAGAATTTGGAAGAATCTGCGGGAAAAAGGGGACGCGCCAGCCTATTGCTGTGAAACGCAGCGGCTGAGTTATCGGGACTTGGGGGAGTGGGCCGGACGGCTTTGCGGTTATCTGCAAAAGCGGTTTGTGCCGGGAGTGCCGGTTTTGGTTTACGGGCACAAGCAGCCGGTGATGGCCGCGGCCTTTTTGGCCTGCGCCTTTGGCGGATTTCCCTTTGTCCCGGTTGACAGTTTTACCCCGAAAGAGAGACTGCGGGCGATTTTGGACTCCGCACGTCCGCAGGCGCTGCTGGCGGCAGAACCGTTGCCGGAGGAAAAAATTCCCGTGCTTTCCCCAGAGGTGCTGGATGAAATCTGTCGGGGCAAAAAAACGGTCCCTCTGCCTTATCCTGCGAGAAAAAAGGACGAGTTTTTTTATATCATTTATACCTCCGGAAGCACCGGAACGCCAAAGGGCGTGATGGTAACCTGCGAAAACCTCGATTCCTTTGCCAACTGGATGTGGGCGATGTTCCCCCAAAAGCCGGCGGTTGTGGTCAATCAGGCAGCGTTTTCTTTTGATTTGTCGGTGGCGGATTTTTGGCCGGCCTTATCATGGGGCGCGCAGGAATATATCCTAAGCCGACGGACCCAAAGAGATTATCCTTCGCTTTTTTCCCAGTTGGAAAAAAGCGAAGGGGAACTGATGGTGCTGACCCCTTCTTTCGCGTCGCTTTTACTAGCAGATCAAAGCTTTTGCGCCCAGCGCTTCCCCAAGCTTAAAACGCTGTTTTTTTGCGGGGAAACGCTGCTTCCCAAAACGGCGCAGACACTTTTGGAGCGCTTTTCGGGCCTGCGGATCCTCAACGCCTATGGGCCGACAGAATGCACCGTTGCGGTAACGGCGGCAAAGATTGGGGAAAAAGAAGCGGCCGCCGCTCTTCTGCCGGTGGGAAATCCCAAACCGGGCATGGAGATTCGGATAGAAAACGAAGGAAGGCTGGCAAAAGAAGGGGAAGAGGGAGAAATCGTCCTTGTGGGCGACAGTGTTGCGGCGGGGTATGTAGGGACAAAGCCCCACGCAACCTCCTTTGGTATGCGAGACGGGAAAAGGTCCTACTGTACCGGGGATCTGGGCTGGATGGAAAACGGCGTTTTATACTGCAAAGGCCGGCTGGACAGTCAGGTGAAAATCCGCGGTTATCGGGTGGAATTGCAGGATGTGGAAAAGAACCTTTTGGCGCTGCCCGGCGTGGATGAGGCGGCGGTGGTCAGCTGCCAGGACCAAGAAGGCCGGACGGTACGGCTGGCAGCGTTTGTTCGGCTGGGCGATGGGCAAGACCTGACCAGACAGCAGCTGCAAGCGCTTTTGGCGCAGCGGCTTCCGGCGTATATGTGCCCGGTGATCCGGATTGTACAGGTATTCCCGCTTAACGAAAACGGAAAATGCGACCGAAAAAAGCTAAAGGAGATTGCGAATGGAAAAGGAACTTTTAAAGCTGATCCAAACAATCGGAAATAACGCAGAGGATGTTTCCCCCGAGCAGGAGTTGTGGGACACGGGCATTTTGGATTCGCTGGCGTTTATCACGCTGCTGGAAGAAATTTCTGTCCGCTGGCATGTGGAGATTCAGCCGACCCAGGTGCCAACCGAGCGTTGGAAAAACGTTCGGTCCATCACAAAGCTTTTGGAGGAAAAGCTGGCGGAAAAAGATGTGTTTATCTAAAGGCCTTACAGAGGATTTCCCCAAGGAGATCCTCTTTTTTTACAGATTTTTGCGGCTGCTTTTTTGCAGTTGAGCAAAATATTGTGTAGACACCTTGGAAATGGAGAAAAATATGCTATAATATGTAAGGATCAAACAAAGTGGTTTTTAAAAAGCTGCCATTTCGGCTGTATTTAGCTAAGGGCGGCTTACGGCTTTATGACCTTTCATAGGAGAGGGGGCCTAGTATGGATGAAAAACAGGCGCGGGAAAAAATCGACCGCCTGACCAAGACAGTTTTATATCATAGTAAACGGTATTACGATCAGGACGAGCCGGAAATTGAAGATTACGAATACGACCTCCTTTTGCATGAGTTGATTTCTTTAGAAGAGGCGTATCCCCAGTTTGCCCACGAGGATTCCCCGACCAAGCGGGTTGCGGGCCAGGTGAAAAACACCTTCGATCCGGTAGAACACAAGGTGCAGATGGGCAGCTTGCAGGACGTTTTTTCCAGCGAGGAGGTTTTTGCCTTTCACGAGCGGGTGAAAGAGCAGATAGAAAATCCGGTTTATGTGGTAGAGCCGAAAATTGACGGTCTATCCGTTTCGCTGGAATACCGGGACGGACTTTTTGTCCGGGGGTCTACCAGAGGCGACGGTTTTGTAGGCGAGGACGTTACCCTGAACTTAAAAACCATCGAAAGCATCCCCAAGCGGCTGAAGGAGCCGGTCCCGTTTTTAGAGGTGCGCGGGGAGGTCTATATGTCCCAGGAAAGCTTTCAAAAGCTGACCGAGGAGCAGGAGATCCGGGAGGAGAAGCCATTTAAAAATCCCCGGAATGCGGCGGCGGGCTCCTTGCGGCAAAAGGACCCGGCGATTGCCGCCCAACGGAATTTGGATATTTTTGTGTTTAACATCCAAAGAATTGAGGGCAAAACCCTATCAGGACATAAGCAGGCGCTGGATTATCTTTGCCATCAGGGCTTTCCAGTATCCCCCTCCTATCGGTCTTTTGACTCGATGGAGGCGGTTGTGGAGGAAATTCACAGAATCGGGGAGAATCGGGAGCAGTATTCTTTCGGCATCGACGGAGCGGTCATAAAGGTGGACAGCTTTGAACAGCGAGAACGGCTGGGGAGCACCGCCAAATATCCCAAATGGGCGATTGCTTATAAATATCCGCCGGAGGAAAAACCGACGGTGCTGTTGGATATTCAGATCAATGTGGGCCGTACCGGCGTTTTAACGCCGACGGCGGTATTCGAGCCGATTACGCTGGCGGGGACTACCGTCAGCCGCGCCGTACTGCACAACCAGGCGTTTATTGACGAAAAGAAGATCGCGGTGGGTGATACGATTTTGGTTCGAAAGGCCGGCGACATCATTCCAGAGGTGATCGGCGTGCAAGACCATGATCCACAAAGGCCGGTGTACCAAATCCCGGATGTTTGCCCCGCCTGCGGTTCTCCGGTATTTTTCGAGGGGGATCAGGCGGCTAAGCGCTGCCAAAACAGCGACTGTCCGGCGCAGATTTTGCGCAATCTGGTTCACTTTGCCTCTCGGGACGCGATGGATATCGACGGTCTGGGCCCTTCGATTGTGGAAAATCTGGTGTCGGCAGGGCTTGTCAAATCCCCGGCGGATTTGTACGATCTAACGCTGGAGGAGCTTTCCGATTTGGAGCGGCTGGCGGAGAAAAGCGGGTCCAATCTGTTGTCCGCCATCGAGAAATCCAAGGGAAACGACCTGTCCCGGCTGCTGTTTGCTTTGGGAATCCGCGGAATCGGGCAGAAAGCGGCAAAGCTTTTATCCGTCCGTTTTCTGGATATTGAAAAACTGTTTGCCGCGACCGAGGAGGAAATCGCAAGTATCGACGGCTTTGGCGGCATTATGGCGCAGGCGGTGGCGGAATATTTTTCTCTGGTCGCCACTCGAGATCTGGTAGATCGGCTCAAAAAAGCCGGTGTGAATACCCTTTCTTTGTCCCTGCCGGTGGGGGACCGGCTGGCGGGAAGGACCTTTGTCCTGACCGGCACGCTGCCCAATCTGACCCGCGCCGAGGCAGGCGCGATGATCGAAGAGCAGGGTGGAAAGGTCTCTTCCTCCGTTTCCAAGAAAACCAGCTATGTGGTGGCGGGGGAGGAAGCGGGCAGTAAGCTTACCAAGGCGCAGAAGCTGGGCGTCCCTGTTATAGACGAGGGCGGGCTGCTGGCGCTGTTAAAGGGCGAAGCTTTTTTGGGATAGAAGTCAAAACGGGCCTTTGGTCAAAAAATGAAATAAAAAAAGGAGGCGTCATCCCATGCAAATTGATATACAGCATATTGCAAAGCTATCCCGCCTTTTTATTGAGGAGGAAAAGGTGGAAAAGTTCCAAAAAGAGATGCAGAGTATTGTAGCCATGTGCGAAAAGCTGCCGCCGATGGACGGTGAGTATACGGCGGTGGATCCGTCGAACCCCATGCGGCTGCGGCAGGATTTGGTCAAGCCCTCGCTGAATCGGGAACAGCTTTTGCAAAACGCGCCGCAGACCCAGGCGGGCTGTGTCGTAGTCCCCAAAGTGGTGGAATAGAAAGGATGTAGGAAAATGGAATTATTTGAATTGACCGCTGCATCCCTTTCACAGAAACTGCGGAAAAAGGAATGCAGCGCGGTTGAAATCACCCGCTCGGTGCTGGGACAAATCACGAAAAAAGAAGAGCAGATCGGCTCTTTTGTAACGGTCTGCGAAGAACAGGCGCTAGAAAAAGCGCAGCAGGTGGACAAGAAGCTTGCCACGGGCGAGCCCCTTTCTCCCTTAGCGGGCATTCCCATCGGCGTAAAGGATAATATCTGCACCAAGGATGTGCTAACTACCTGCGCTTCTAAGATGCTTCATAATTTTGTGCCGCCCTATAACGCAACCGTTGTAGAAAAGCTGCATATGGCGGACGCGGTGCTGATCGGCAAATGCAATATGGACGAATTTGCCATGGGCTCCTCCTGCGAGAACTCTTATTTTAAAAAGACCAAAAATCCGTGGAATCCGGATTGTGTTCCCGGCGGTTCTTCCGGCGGAAGCGCCGCCTGTGTCAGCGCGGGAGAGGCAGTGCTGGCGCTGGGATCGGACACCGGCGGTTCCATCCGCCTTCCGGCGGCGTACTGCGGCGTTGTGGGCCTAAAGCCCACCTATGGCTCCGTATCCCGGTATGGACTGGTGGCGTTTGCGTCCTCGTTAGACCAAATCGGGCCGCTGGGCCGTTCGGTGGAGGATGTGGCAAATCTTTATTCGATTATCTGCGGCTGCGACCCTATGGACGCGACCAGCGCATCCCGGGAATACGGAGATTTTGCCAAGGAATTAGACCGGTCGGTCAAGGGGATGCGGATTGGAATCCCCGAGGAATATTTCGGCGACGGGGTAGAGCCGCAGGTCAAGCAAGCGGTTATGGTGGCTGTTGACCTGTTGGTCAAAGAGGGCGCGCAGACAGTTCCCGTCAGCCTGCCCAGCACCGATTATGCCCTTTCGGCTTACTACATCATCTCTTCGGCGGAGGCGTCCTCTAACCTGGCGCGGTTCGACGGGGTTAAATACGGTTATCGGGCCGAGGGGTATCAAAACTTGATGGAGTTATACGAAAAAACCCGCAGCGAAGGGTTTGGCGATGAGGTAAAGCGCCGGATTATGCTGGGAACCTTTGTGCTCAGTTCCGGCTTTTACGACGCATACTATAAGCGCGCCAAGCAGATGCAGCAGAAAATTGCGCAGGAATATGATGAAGCGTTCTCCCGCTGCGATATTATTGTAACGCCCACCTCTCCGTCTCCCGCCTTTAAAATCGGGGAGCGGACCAATGATCCGCTGAAAATGTACGCGGCGGATATTTGCACGGTAACGGTCAATATTGCGGGTCTTCCCGCCATTTCGGTGCCGTGCGGCGCCGCGCAGGACAAAATGCCCATTGGGCTGCAGATGATCGGGCCCAAATTTTCCGAACAGACGCTTTTCAACGCGGCGGGCTGCTTTGAAAATCTGTGCGGCGGATTCGGCGTTGCGCCGGCTATGAAAGGTTAAGGAGGCGGCCAGGATGAATTATGAAATGACCATTGGACTGGAGGTCCATGCGGAACTGAATACGGCCACAAAGATTTACTGCGGCTGTAAGAATTCCTTTGGCGCGCAGGTAAATTCCAACTGCTGCCCCATCTGCACCGGGATGCCGGGGACGCTTCCGACCTTAAATGAAAAAGTAGTGGAATACGCGGTAAAAATGGGGCATGCGCTCAACTGTAAAATCAATCCGGTCAGCAAGCAGGATCGAAAGAATTATTTTTACCCGGACCTGCCCAAAGCGTACCAGATTTCCCAGTTTGACATCCCGCTTTGTGAAAACGGTTACCTGGATGTCATGATCGACGAAAAGGGCAATACCAAGCGCATCGGCGTTACCCGCATTCATATTGAGGAGGACGCGGGAAAGCTTTTGCACGACGAAAGCTTTGCGGGGAGTCTGGTGGACTTTAACCGCTGCGGCGTGCCGCTGATTGAGATTGTGTCCGAGCCGGACATGCACAGTTCCGCCGAGGCAAAGGCATATCTGGAAACGATTAAATCCATTTTGCAGTATATTGATATTTCCGACTGTAAAATGCAGGAGGGATCCATCCGCTGCGATATCAACGTATCGGTGGCGCGGCCGGGCGAGCCGATGGGAACCCGCTGTGAAATGAAAAACGTCAATACCTTTAGCGGCGCGGTCCGCGCCATTGAATACGAGGCCAAGCGCCAAATCGAGGTGTTGGAGGCGGGAGGCGAAATCCATCAGGAGACACGCCGGTGGGATGACGCCAAAGGGCAGAACTTCTTGTTAAGAAGCAAGGAAGATTCGCACGATTACCGCTATTTCCCTGAGCCGGATCTTTTGACCATCGTCATTGACGAGGAAAAAATAAAACGACTCAAGGACGAGTTGCCGGAGTTGCCCAACAAAAAGTGTAAGCGTTACATGGATTCTTACGGTCTGCCCCATTTCGACGCCAACCTGCTGACCGAAAATCCGGATAAGGCCGCCTTTTTCGAAAGCTGTGTGGCACTGAAAAACTGTAAAACCAAAAGTATTTCCAACTGGCTGTTGGGGGATGTTTCCCGCATTTTGAACGAAAAAAACAGTACGCTTGCGGATACCTCTTTAACGCCGGAAAAGCTGACCGATATGATCGTCCTGATTGAGGCGGGGACTATTTCGGTTACTGCGGGAAAGACCGTGCTGGATGAGATGATCTTTTCGGATAAAACGCCTAAACAGGTGGTAGAAGAAAAGGGCCTTGCCCAGATTTCCGATACGGGCGCTTTAGAGGCGATTGTCCAGTCGGTAATGGAGGCAAATCCCAAATCCATCGCCGATTATAAAGGCGGCAAAACGAATGTAATCGGATTTTTGGTGGGTCAGTGTATGCGTCATTCCAAAGGGCAGGGAAATCCTGCGGTGCTTAAAGAACTGATCGAAAAGAAAATCCAGAATAACTAAGAAAAAAGCCTTTTCGCTTTTACACGAAAGGGCTTTCCTTTTTAAAAGGCTGACAGAAGGGAGTTTGTCATGTCGACGAGCAAAGAATATCTGCTGTTTGTACTGGAACAGTTAAGGAAAATCGAAGGCGTTTCCCATCGAGCCATGATGGGGGAATATGTTTTGTATTATCAAGGCAAGGTCATCGGGGGAATTTACGATAATCGTTTTCTTGTAAAACCAACTGCGGCCGCTGTTTCCATGATGCCGGACGCGGTTTGGGAGATCCCCTACGACGGGGCCAAAAAGATGCTGCGCGTAGACGATCTGGAAAACCCGGAGTTTCTAAAAGAATTGTTTCTAAGGATGTACGACGAACTTCCTTTCCCGAAAAAAAGGAAATGAGGGAAAGTGAATGTCGTTTGGGTTTTCTTATATGGGCTTTGCCTATTTGATCCTGCTTTTTTTACCCAACCTTCTGTGGACGAAAAATAAGCCGAAGGACTACGAAAAATATGTCCAACGAGAAAACGGCGTGCTGCGGGCTCTGGAAAGGGTAGGGGAAGTGGCGGTTACCTGTTTTGCGCTCATTTTTACCGATTTTAACATAAGGCCTTGGTCAAATTGGAGTTGGTGGTTAGGTTTATCTGTTTTGTGTATGCTGCTTTACGAGGTTTACTGGGTTCGGTATTTTCGCAGCAAAAAGACGATGGAGGATTTTTACAGCAGTCTGTTCGGCGTGCCGGTAGCCGGCGCAACCCTTCCGGTGGCTGGATTTTTCTTTCTGGCTGTCTACGGCAAAAATTTTCTTTTGCTGTTGGCTTCGGTTGTATTAGGAATCGGCCATATCGGCATCCATTGGATGCACCGAAAAGAAAGCTGAGGCGGGCAATTTCCCGGCGGAGAAATGCTTGTGGGACAGAGAAAAATGTGCTAAAATCAAAACAATTGATAAAAACGGATGTGAAGGTCCCGAGCAAAACGCAAATCGGTTGACCAAAAGGGAGGTGCGCGCATGAAAATTCAGGAATCCGCAGAGGATTATTTGGAGTCGATCCTCATATTAAAACAGAAAAAAGGCGCGGTCCGGTCGATTGACATCGTACATTACCTGGAGTTTTCTAAGCCCAGCGTGAGCCGGGCAATGAGTTTGCTGCGGGAAAACGGCTATATCCAAATGGCGAAGGAGGGCTGGATTGAACTGACCGATTCAGGTCGGGAAATTGCGGAACGGATTTACGAAAGGCATCGCCTGCTCAGCGAATGGCTGATGAGGCTGGGCGTGCCGGAGGAAATCGCAGTAAAGGATGCCTGCCGGATTGAGCATGACATCAGCAGCGAAACCTTTGAAAAGCTGAAAGAGCATATTTACGGAGAATAAAATGTCGGAAGAAAAATGGAAAATCCGCCGTTTGTCAAAGGAAGACGACCGGCTCGCCGTCAGCCGTGTTTATGAAGAAAGCTGGAAAAGCGCCTATCGAGACATTGTTCCGCAGGCATATTTGGATAGCGTTCCCGCCGGCCGTTGGGCCGGGAATTTGGACCGGCCTGATCTTGCGCATATGGTTTTGCTGGTGGATGGGTTGATTGCCGGTATATCCAGCTTTGGCCCCTCCCGTTTTGCCGCCCTGCCGGATTGGGGGGAGGTTGTCTCTTTGTATCTGCTGCCCGCCTATACCCGAAAAGGCTATGGAAAGTCGCTGTTAAAAGCCGCTGTGGACGAACTAGGGAAAATGGGGTTTTCGGATGTGTTCTTGTGGGTGCTGGAGGAAAACCATCCGGCGCGCCGTTTTTATGAAAAGTGTGGGTTTCGGCAAAGCGAGGTTCGTCTACAACAGAACATCGGCGGACGGGAATTGCAGGAGATACAATATCGTTTTCGAATGGGACCGGACAAAACCTAAACTGCTTCGAGTGTTCGGATTCTGAATCTTTCTTTGTCATCCGCAAAAACATGCGGAGAAAGCTGTTTGGTCTCTTGTATAGAAAAAAGCCGATGCTTGCTGCATCGGCTTTTTTGTGGAGAGGTTTTTCGTTTTAGAAATCCCATTGGCAAACCCGCAGCGCGTGGGCATCTGCATCGTATTCCAAAAAGGAATTTCCGTCAGGACTTAATGAGAGTATCATGCCAAGAGCGCCTTCCGGCAGTTCTTCGGTTTGCCCGGTAGAGGTATTGTGGACATAATCCGTGGTTACACCATGCTGGAAGACGGTATAATACCAGCAAAGGGAGCCGCTTTGCATCCGGGTAAACAGCCGGTCGATTTGCAGGATGGCGCCAAGCTCGTGGCCGGTCAGCTCGCCGGTTTTATCGTCATAAGAATACAAAACGGTGTTTTCCTGGCCGAATTGATTGGTAAAAGAGATGCGACCGCTGTCCGTAAAGGAAATGGAAGGGTTCCCTTCCCATATTTTTTCCAGCTGGCGATTTTGAGCGGCGCAATACACCTGGTCAATTCCCTCCTGATCGGTATGGGATACGGCGATCAACGCGCGATTTCCCACAAACAGATGGTAAAATTCCTTCCCCTCAAGCAGCTGGACGGCGCCGTTTTT
>CAJTQM010000028.1:0-8032 GCA_910578255.1 uncultured Oscillospiraceae bacterium | reverse complement strand
GCCCGCCAAACGGTTCCGGACGCGTTGGCCTTTTGTTCGTCCCGGTGGGCTAGATAGTAAAAGCAGCTGTCTATCACACCGCATTGAGAAAAGTCTACGCCGTAATAAACGCCAAATTTTCCGTGTCCATCCACGAAATCACTCATATCGTCCAGTATTTTTCCCTCGTCTGCCGAAAAATCATAGAGCACGACGCGGGAATGACAGTTGAAAACAGCCGTTTCTCCGTCCAGCCAATAGACTGGACTGTCTGCCCCCAGATTCGCGTAGCCGATAACTGTTTTTCCCTCCGGCGCAGGCAGATAGATTTCATGCTCGCCTGCTTCGCTATAGCCATAGACCTGGCTTTGCGGGTACTG
The DNA here is from genome assembly GCA_910578255.1 of uncultured Oscillospiraceae bacterium. Lineage (GTDB taxonomy): Bacteria > Bacillota > Clostridia > Oscillospirales > Ruminococcaceae > UBA3818. The sequence continues at coordinate 7,673 of CAJTQM010000028.1, read as the reverse complement.
GCGGATCAGCGCGCCCTGACGGTCGAAAAGGGTGACGTTGGCAAGATGTACGCCTCCGTCGTCGGTGAAATAGACGACGCTGAACAGATCGTCTTCTCTCCAGCCGGCGCTGAGAGATAAAATTCGGCTGTCGCTCCAGGTCAGAGAGTAGTCCGTATCCTGAGGCAGATGCTCGGCCGGCAGCGTCACCGTTTCCAGCAGCTGGTTTTCTGCGGAAAGCGTATGCAGTGCATTTTTGTTTTGGAAGGTAAGGGAGCCGTTCTCATTCCAACGGTACAGACGGTCCTCGGACACGGCATCCGGATCGGAAACGGCCATAGCGGCGGGATAGAAGCATTTGGGATCCCCTTCTTCCGGCGCTGATCCGGCGGCAGAGGAGCTTTCTTGGGTGCTTTGCCGGCTGTCGGATAGAGAAGAAGAGTCAGCAGAGGAGAAAGTCTGGCTTGGGGAAGAGGAAGAAGTCTGGCAGGCGGATAGATTTAACAGCAGTGCGAACAGCACCAGAAAGACAAACCGTTTTTTCAAATGATTCATGAAACCACCCCAAATATTTTTTATTTATTTCTATTACCATAACCGCCCTGCCGCAGAAAAAATTTCAATGGATATAAAGCGCATATAAAAAAGCCGTGAAATACTTTCACGGCTTTTTTATATGGCAACCCCGCCCAGTTTGAAACCATTTTGAGCGCGGGTGTTTGTTTTGGACAGAAGAAAAGACCTAGAACGCGAAATGGCTCCAGGTCTTGCATGGTGGTGGAGACGGTGAGATTCGAACTCTCGACCTCTCGGATGCGAACCGAACGCTCTCCCAACTGAGCTACGCCCCCACAAAATCTTTACTTTTGACAACGGATATTATTATAATGGATTTTTCATAAAAAATCAAGGGGTTTGGCAAATTTTCTTACGGCGGTCTCTCGTCCTGTCAATTGACATTCGGCAGCTGGAAATTTATAATAAAGACGTGAGAGAATTTCTGCCTTACAGAAAGGAAGATTCAGGATGTATCAAAAACAGCTGGAAGAATATTTTGCGGCCCATCGAGACGAAATGATAGAGGATATTTGTACGCTGATCCGGATCCCCAGCGACCGGCAGGAGCCAAAACCGGGTATGCCGTTTGGAGAAGGTCCCGCCAAAGCGCTGAAGGCGGCTATGGAAATCGGCCGCCGGATGGGCATGAATGTAACCGATTACGACCATTATGTGGCGACCTTTGATTTGAATGAAAAGGAGCGGGGATTGGATATCCTGGCCCATTTAGACGTTGTACCGGTAGGAGACGACTGGACCAAAACCGCCCCCTTTGAGCCGAAGGTCATCGACGGCAGGCTGTACGGCCGCGGTTCCGCCGACGATAAAGGTCCGGCCATGGCGGGGCTTTGGGCGGCGAAAGCGGTCAAGGATCTGGGGATTGCGCTGTCGAAAAACTGCCGGGTGATTCTGGGCTGTGACGAGGAAAGCGGCAGCAGCGATATCGCTCATTATTATGAGCTGGAAAAAGAGGCGCCTGCTACTTTTTCGCCGGACGCGGATTTTCCGGTGATCAATGTGGAAAAGGGGAGCTATAGCAGCGACTTTTCCGCCCAGTGGGAGGAAGACACAAAGCTGCCGCGTATTGTATCGGTTCAGGGCGGCTTTCGTCGCAACGTCATTCCGGATAAGGCGGAAGCGGTTTTAGAGGGGATCGGATTGGAAAAGATCCTTGCCGCCTGCGAGGCTTACAGTAAAGAAAGCGGCGTTGCGTTTTCCGTCGAGGAAAAAGACGGAAAAATTCTGGTATCTGCGCAGGGAGTTGCAGCCCACGCCTCTACGCCGGAAGCGGGGGCCAATGCGGTAACGGCGATGGTTACATTCCTCTCAAAGCTTCCGATGGCCGATTCGGATGGATTTTCCAAGCTGTGCGCTGTCGCCCGCATTTTTCCCCATGGAGACTGGGCGGGTAAAGCGGCGGGCGTCCAAATGGAGGATGAAATCTCCGGGCCGCTGACCATTGCTTTCTCGGTTTTTACCTATACGCTCACTGGGCTTACCGGCATTTTCGACAGCAGGGTTTCACTGTGCGCCAACGACCAGAATATGCGGGATGTTCTGGTGAAGGCTTTTGGCGAGGCGGGAATGCGTCTGGGGAATCTTCAGATGCGGCCGGGCCACCACGTCCCGGCGGACAGTTCCTTTATCCAGACCCTGCTGCGCTGCTATGAGCAGTTTACGGGCAAAAAGGGGAAATGTATTGCCATTGGCGGCGGAACCTATACCCACAATCTTCAAAACGGCGTTGCCTTTGGCTGCGCTGATTTGGAAGTAGATAATCATATGCACGGCGCGGATGAATTTGCGATTGTGGACCAGCTGATTTTAAGCGCAAAGATTTTTGCGCAGGTCATTATTGAACTGTGCCGATAGCTGGCGCACCTTCTATTTGAAGCGGGAAAAGAAAAGGATCTGTCCGGTATTATCCGAGCAGATCCTTTTTGTCGCACGGCAGGCGGCGGCTGGTCTATTTAAAAGACGGGGAGCCTTTGTCAATGTTAATGAACATCGCGTCCCCAAAGCTATAAAAGCGGTATTTTTCCTCGACTGCGAGTTGGTAAGCGCGCATGGTGTTTTCATATCCGGCAAAGGCACTGACCAGCATGATCAGGGTGCTTTCCGGAAGATGAAAGTTGGTAATCAACCCATCCAACACACGGAAAGTGCAGCCGGGATAAAGAAAAATGTCCGTATACCCTTCGTCGGCGCGGATTTCGCCGTATTTTGCCGCTACCGACTCCAGCGTACGGGTGCTGGTGGTCCCCACCGCGATGACCCGACCACCAGATTGTTTGGTTTCACAAATCAGCCGGGCGGTTTCCTCTGGGAGACGGTAATGCTCGGCGTGCATTTTATGCTCGGTAATCTCGTCGACCTTAACCGGCCGGAAGGTGCCCAATCCCACGTGCAGCGTCACATATCCGATTTTGACCCCTTTTTGCCGGAGTTTGTCCAGCATTTCCAGGGTAAAATGCAGCCCGGCAGTAGGCGCGGCTGCAGAACCGATTTCATGAGAATAAACTGTCTGGTAGCGTTCTTTATCCTGAAGCTTTGCTGTAATGTAATGAGGCAGGGGCATCTGGCCGATCTCTTCCAAAATGCTGTAGAAATTGCCGTCATAAGTAAATTTGACCAGACGATTGCCGCCCTCCAGCACCTGTAGAACATCGGCAACAAGCCGCCCACCGCCAAAAGAAATCTGCGCACCGGGCAGGGCCTTTTTCCCGGGCTTGACCAATACTTCCCAAAGGTCGGCCTGTTTTTGCTCCAGCAAAAGCAACTCGATCTGCGCACCGGTCGATTTGTTGCCGTATAACCGGGCGGGCAGTACGCGAGAGTCGTTGAGGATTAAGCAATCGCCGGGATGCAGAAGATCTAAAAGATCGTAAAAATGCAGATGCTCGATCTGGCCGCCGGGCACGGACAGATGCATCAGCCGGGAATGATCCCGCGGCTCAACGGGAGTTTGGGCGATCAAAGCTTCGGGCAAATCATACCAAAAATCACTTTTTTTCATTTTCATTTTCACCTATAACGATAAAACATGGAAAAACAATTGACAAGCCTGACTTGTAAATGGTACTATTACAAAAATACTGACGGAAAAGGTTTTCCATCCTGCAAATACAGCGCTATCTGTTATTATAATGCAATGCCGGCCGGTTGACAACTGCTTTTCCGGCAAATCGGCGATTTTTATCGGTTGGCAAATCGAAAAACGCGAACCTTTTTGGATTTGGCGCAAGAAAAATCAATGGAGTACGCTTTTTCTGTCACCATTTTGCAGGCGGGGAAATAGGATAAAAGTAAGAAAGCAAAGGAGTCAGGACAATGAAAGAGTTTAAAGTCGGCATTATTGGCGCAACCGGGATGGTTGGTCAGCGGTTTATTAGCCTCCTGGAAAAGCATCCGTGGTTTCATCCGGTGGTTTTGGCGGCGTCGTCCCGTTCCGCTGGAAAGACCTATGAAGAAGCGGTGGGCCAGCGGTGGGCAATGGATACGCCGATTCCGGAGAGAATCAAAAAGATGGTGGTTCTGGACGCTGAAGCCGACATGGAAAAAATCGCGGGTATGGTGGACTTTGTTTTCTGTGCGGTAAGTTTAAATAAAGCCGAGACCCGCTCGCTGGAAGAGGCGTATGCCAAACTGGAGTGCCCGGTTATCTCCAATAACAGTGCTCACAGGGCAACCCCCGACGTGCCAATGATCATCCCGGAAATTAACGATGACCATGTGGCGCTGGTTGACATCCAGCGCAAGCGTTTGGGGACCAAGCGGGGCTTTATCGCGGTAAAATCCAACTGCTCGTTACAAAGCTATGTCCCGGCGCTGCACCCGTTGATGGAGGAATTTGGCGTGACCAAGGCGCTGGCCTGTACCTATCAGGCGATTTCCGGCGCAGGAAAGACTTTTTCCACCTGGCCGGAGATGGCGGATAACGTCATTCCATTCATTTCCGGAGAAGAGGAAAAAAGCGAGCAGGAGCCTTTAAAAATCTGGGGAACGGTTGGGCCGGAGGGGATTCTCCCGGCAAAGGGCCCTTCGATTACCACCCAATGTCTGCGGGTCAATGTGTCGGACGGCCATATGGCGGCGGTGTTTGCCAGCTTTGCGAAAAAACCGATACTGGAGCAGATCCGGGAAAAATGGGCGGCCTTTTCGGGTGCGCCGCAAAAACTGGGATTGCCTAGCGCTCCCAAGCAGTTTTTGCATTATTTCGAGGAAAGCGACCGGCCGCAGCCCAAGCTGGACCGGATGCTGGAAAACGGGATGGCCGTTTCGGTGGGACGTTTAAGAGAAGATACGCAGTATGATGTGAAGTTTGTCTGCCTTTCTCATAACACCCTGCGCGGCGCGGCAGGCGGCGCTGTCTTGATGGCGGAACTGCTGGCGGCCAAGGGCTATCTGGACTAAAGTACATAACAGGTAAAAAATGCAGCTTGCTTCGGCAGAGAAACCACATCTGACTGGATTGTTAGAAAGGCGGTTGATCTGATGAAACAAGCTGTTTTTTTCGGCGCGGCTACCGCGTTAATCACCCCGATGCACCCGGATGGGACGCTGAATCTGGGGGAAATGAGAAGGCTGGTTGAATGGCAGATTCAGCAGGGGATTCACGCGCTTGTGGTCTGCGGGACCACCGGAGAATGTGCGGCGCTCAGTCGAAAAGAGCATCTGCGGGCGGTGGCCTGCGTGGTAGAACAGGCGGCGGGGCGGGTGCCGGTCATCGCGGGCAGCGGCAGCAACGACACTGCCTTCTCGGTTGTTACCTCCAAAGAGGCGGCAAGCATCGGCGCAGACGCGCTGATGTCGGTAACCCCGTACTACAATAAAACCACCCAGGAGGGGCTGGTCAATCACTTTTTTACCATTGCGGAAGCGGCGGGCCTGCCGATGATTGTGTATAACGTGCCGTCTCGCACGGGAATGGACATTTCGCTGGAAACCTGCCAAAGACTGGCGGAACATCCGCTGATTGCCGGCATAAAGGAGGCCAGCGGGGATGTGGCCAAGGCTCTGCGTATTGTCGACCGGTGCGGGGAAAATCTGCCGGTCTACAGCGGAAATGACGAGATCGCCGCGCCGCTCCTCTCTGTCGGGGGAAAGGGCGTGGTATCGGTGGTTTCCAACCTGCTTCCCGGTCCGATGTCCGACCTATGCCGGTTCGGTCTGGAGGGGGATATGGAGAACTGTCGGAAAATGCAACTGCATCTTTTGCGCTTAATCGACGGGTTGTTCGCCCAGGTAAATCCGATTCCAATTAAAAAAGCGATGAACCTCGCCGGATGGCAGGCAGGTCCCTGCCGGATGCCCTTGACAGAACCGTCGCAGGAAGTACAGCAGCTTTTAGAAAGGGAGATGGAAAAACTGGGCATTCCTTTGAAACACACAGGAGGCGGGGAAGATGCATAAAAAATTTCTTCAAAAAACCAGTCAGCTTTTGCTGGCGCGTATGTCCTGGCCTTTAGAGGAATCCCGATTTTTTTCGGCTTTGTTAAGCGCTCTTGCCAGCAGCGGACTAAAAGTTGCGGCGCTTTTTGCGCCGCCCGGCATCCGGCCGGCCGAGACCAGCTTTTTTGTGCCGGACGGTCAGATGGAACTTCTTTTCCGCTTTTATCAAAGGCTGCGCTGTCAGACAGGGGTACCGGTGCAAATTTCGATTACGGAAAAGACGCTGTTAGAGGGAAGAGGCTGGGAGAGCGAGCAAATACAGGCGCTTTTCTGGAATGGTCCCGATGGCAGAAAACTGTTTTACCAAAGCCAAAATGCTTTTGTCGCCTGCTGCGACAGCTGGGATGAAAAAACAGTTTTAGAAATTCTGCAGGCGAAAGAGTAAAATGACATCTGATTATTTCATGACCATAAACAATGTGCCGGCACCAATGAGCACGCAGCCGACAAGAGACTTCCAGCTGATTGTTTCGTGGAAAATCACAAAGGCCAGCACAATCGTTAAAACGACGCTTAATTTATCAATGGGAACTACTTTGGATACATCCCCCACCTGGATTGCGTGGTAATAGCAAAGCCAGGATAAGCCGGTTGCCAAACCGGAAAGGATCAAAAAAAGCCAGCTTTTGCCGTTGATTTCCTTTAAGCCGGATTGGGAGCCGGTTAAAAAAACCATTCCCCAAGCCAAAACCAAAACAACAATCGTTCGGATGGCGGTTGCCAAATTGGAATTTACGTTTTCAATTCCGATTTTTGCCAAAATTGAGGTCAGCGCGGCAAATACCGCTGAACCGACAGCATAGATCCACCACATAGTTTGCACTTCCTTTTCCTTTTTCTTTTAGTATAAAGGCAGAGAGAACGTATTGCAATCCGGATTGGAAAAAAGAAAAATCATTTGTCCGCCAGAGAAAAATATAGTATAATAAACAGCGTTGGACAAAGGATTCATTGCATTTTTCTGGAGAGTGAAAAGGGATGTATCAGCTTTTAAAGCAGGAGGGCGCTGCCCGCAGGGGAATTTTTCACACGGTACACGGCGACATACAAATGCCCGCCTTTATGAATGTTGGAACGGCCGCCGCCATCAAAGGGGGGATATCCTCCTTTGATCTGGTGGAACTAAAATGCCAGGTGGAACTTTGCAATACCTACCATCTGCATATCCGCCCGGGGGATAGATTGATCCACGATCTGGGCGGCCTGCATCGGTTTATGGGGTGGCAGGGGCCGATTCTTACCGACAGCGGCGGCTTTCAGGTGTTTTCCCTGGCGAAGCTGCGGACCATCCGGGAGGAAGGCGTTTATTTTTCCTCTCATGTGGACGGGAAAAAGATTTTTATGGGACCGGAAGAAAGCATGCGGATTCAGTCGAATTTGGGTTCCACCATTGCCATGGCTTTCGACGAATGTGTGGAGAATCCCGCACCGTTGGAATACGCGAAGGCGTCGGTCGCCCGGACGACGCGGTGGCTATACCGCTGCCGCGAGGAACTGGACCGCCTGAACCGGCAGGAGGATACGATCAATCCCCACCAGATGTTGTTCGGCATTAATCAGGGCTGCGTGTTTGACGATCTGCGGGCGCAGCACATGCAGGAGTTAGCCGGTATGGACCTGGACGGCGTTGCCATTGGGGGCTTGGCAGTGGGCGAAACGGCCGAGGAGATGTATCGGATCATTGA
>CAJTQM010000027.1 GCA_910578255.1 uncultured Oscillospiraceae bacterium | reverse complement strand
CCATGCCCTTCTAGGGCTTACTCAAGCCACCGGCTTCGCCGGTGGTACTTGACTTTATATTGTTTGCATCCAAGTTTTGGCGATTCGGTTTCTGAGAAGAACGGTGCCGAAAAGATTTTCAAAAGCCGTACAAACCGTTTCCCAATTCGGCTGATACTATAATTTTTTCCTATATTCTCTTGGCAGGACGCCCCAAAACGCCTTAAATGCCGCAGTGAATTTACTTTGACTGTCATACCCGACAGCTTGCGCTATCTCTGATATGCTTAAATCAGTCCCCCTTAGCATTTTAACAGCCTGCTCCATACGGTGTTCTTTAATATGGGCCGCAATCGAGTTTCCGTAAACGGACTTAAACGCGGCTTTCAAAGTTGTTGGATTGATTAAATATTGTTTGGACAACTCTTCAATGGTAATTCTTTCTCCTATGTGTTCCGTTAAGCTGTCATGAATTTTCCGTATGATATCAATCTGTTCGGATTGGTATGCTGTCAGTTGTTTTTGCGGCGTAAATTCGAGTTTTTTAAGGTAAAGAAGTAATTCCAAAGCCTTTATTTTCTGATATTGCAGCCTTATATTTTCCGGCTGATCGTAAAAAGCGGAAAAAATGCTTTCTGTTTGTTCGTTTCCTGCAAAAAAAGAGAGCCTATCCCCTGGACAAAACTTTTGTCTTAATACTTTATTGAAAATATTTGTGTCTTTCAGCAATTCGGGAGGACAGGCAGAGGCCTCCTGCAAATCAATATAAACGGCCAATCCGGCATATTGTCCGGTAGGAAAGGACACAAAGGAATCGGCACAAGATTTCATCGTATGCAGAAAAAAGTCGCCCGGATTCAGATAAATATAATTTCCGTTTTTCATTTTCCATTCCATCTGCCCGGATTTGCAATAGTTAATCTGCATAATATGTTCCATAGCGCTATGCTTGTGCCGCATGGAAAAAGGGGTTGACGCAAAAGAAAGATAGGAAAGTCCTATGCCGGGAAAAAGAAAAATCATTTCAGATCCGGGCCGGTTTAACTTCTCTATGCCTTTTTTGATTTTCAACAATTCATCATTCATACAGTGAACCTCACAATTTCGGGCAGGCAATTTCCATAACCTGTTCAATCATTTGGTGCAAAAGTTGGCTCTGGGGCGTATCAGCCGCACGATAGTAGACCTCTTTTCCCTCGCGGCGGCTGACAATCAGACCGCTGTTTTTGAGTGGCCGCAGGTGATGAGAAACAGCGGGGCTTGACATTTCAAGCATTGCGGAAATATTGATAACACATTCCTCACAGTGACAAAGAAGCCAGAATATGCGGATTCTTGTGGTATCGCCAAGCTGTTTAAATATGTCAGCTACAGTTTGAAAGTTGTTCACATGATTTACCTGTTCCCGTATCATGGCAACTTCTGGATTTTCTCCATGCTGATGTGGTAATTCTGTTTTGTTCATAGTTCTTTCTTCTTCCTTTGTTTTTTCGCCCAAACAGAAATACTTTTCGCCCATTTGGGAGGATGGGCGCCGAATCTATTGACTTCACGCTCCAACAGTATTATATTACAGCCAAGACGATTAAACAAGTGATTAATCATAAAATTCGAAAATGCTTTAGGAGGAACTTATCATGAAAAAGACTTACAAGATTGAGGTTGACTGCGCAAACTGCGCCAATCTGATGGAGGACGCAGCTTGTAAAACCGCTGGTGTTGCTGCTGCTACTATAAACTTCATGACACAGAAAATGATCGTAGAGTTTGCTGACGGTCAGGATCCGAACAGCGTTATGCAGGATGTTTTGAAAGCCTGCAAAAAGGTTGAGCCCGACTGTGAAATTGAACTCTAATAGGGCGTTGCCTTTATAACAAATGGCATCCTAAACTGCCGTGGCATTTTAGGGTGCCATTTTTACAAAGCAAAAAATATACAATGAAGCATATTTTGAAAGGAGTTCTTTTTATGCAGGAGCGAATTATAAACATCTTGCTTGGCATTGTGATTCTAACGGCTGCTGTGCTTCTTATCTTTATTGGCAGTCGAAAAGGCGGCATGACAAAAAAGCAAAAGACGATGATGATTCGTATTTTAGTATCTGCTACTGTCCTTTTAGGGCTTCAATTCATTTCGGCGGAAAGGTTCGGCACTTTTGATAAATACCTGTTTCCGGCGTCGGGACGCATGATTCGCTTTGTCTGCTATCTGGTAGATTACTTTATTATCGGATATGACATTTTGAAAAAAGCAGTAAAAGGTATGAAAAACAGACAGGTATTTGATGAAAATTTCCTGATGGCAGTAGCAACGATTGGCGCTATGGCGTTGGCGGTGTATGAAAACGGCGAGTATTTGGAAGCGATTGCCGTTATGTTGTTTTATCAGATCGGTGAATGGTTCCAAGGTTATGCTGTTGGCAAAAGCCGCCGCAATATAAGCAGTCTCATGGATATTCGCCCGGATTATGCAAATGTTGAACGAAACGGAAAACTCGAACAGGTTGATCCGGATGAGGTTGGAACCGGCAGTGTGATTGTTGTTCAGCCGGGTGAAAAGGTACCGATTGACGGAATGATCGTTGAGGGCCATTCCAGCTTAAACACCAGTGCGCTTACCGGAGAAAGTCTGCCCAGAGAAGCAAAGGTTGGGGATGAGGTCATCAGTGGCTGTATCAGTATGACCGGTGTTTTGAAAATACAGACTACAAAGGAATTTGGAGAATCCACGGTTTCTAAAATTTTGGATCTGGTGGAAAATGCAAGTTCCCGAAAATCCAAATCCGAAGATTTTATCAGAAAATTCGCAAAAATTTATACCCCCGCTGTCTGTTACAGCGCATTAGCGCTGGCAATCCTTCCGCCGCTTGTTCGCATGCTTTTTATGGGGCTTGCCGCAGATTGGGGCGTATGGATTTACCGTGCGCTGACATTCCTTGTTATCAGTTGCCCGTGTGCGCTGGTCATCAGTATTCCTTTGAGTTTTTTCGCAGGAATCGGCGGTGCAAGTCAGCAAGGCGTGTTAGTAAAAGGCTCCAATTATCTTGAAATTCTCTCTAAAACCAAAGTAGTCGTGTTCGATAAGACAGGTACGTTGACCCAAGGCGTTTTTGAGGTAAACGGAATTCATCACAATGAACTTGAGAATGCGCAAATCATTGAATATGCTGCTTTGGCAGAAAGTGCGTCGTCCCATCCCATCAGTAAAAGTTTGCAGCGTGCATATGGAAAAGAACCGGATCGTACCCGTGTGAGTGATATTCAGGAAATCAGCGGTAACGGCATTATTGCAAAAGTAGATGGTATAGAAGTTGCAGCTGGTAATGACAAACTAATGAAACATTTGAACATTCCTTATATTGATTGTCATCAAACCGGCACGATTATTCACATGGCTATCAAGGGGGCTTATGCCGGTCATATCGTAATTTCCGATATAGTGAAACCTCACTCACAAGCTGCTATTGCTTCGCTGAAGGCGTCAGGGGTAGAAAAAACCGTTATGCTCACTGGTGATGCAAAAAAAGTTGCAGATCAAGTTGCAAACTCTCTTGGAATCGACGAGGTTTACAGCGAATTGCTCCCGGCTGGCAAGGTAGAAAAAGTCGAAGAACTGCTTCGCGTGAAATCGGGCAAAGCAAAATTGGCATTTGTCGGCGACGGAATCAATGACGCTCCGGTACTGTCAAGAGCCGATATAGGTATTGCCATGGGCGCAATGGGCTCAGACGCTGCCATTGAAGCGGCGGACATTGTTCTGATGGATGACGACCCGATGAAGATTTCCAAAGCAATCCGAATTTCCCGTAAATGTCTGCGTATCGTTTATCAGAATATTATTCTGGCACTGGTTATTAAATTTGCCTGCCTTATTTTGGGCGCATTTGGTATTGCCAATATGTATCTGGCAATTTTCGCTGATGTAGGCGTCATGATTCTTGCGGTACTCAATGCAATCCGCTGCCTGTTTGTAAAAAAATTATAAGTTATGAAGGGGGCCTTGCATACAGGAAAAAGCAGGCATTTTTCAGAGGCATTTCAGAAAAACGATATGATGGGATGGCAGAACTTTTCAAAGCGCTTGGGAATCCTGCCCGTATTCATATTTTGCTTCTGCTAATGGGGCGCGATACCTGCGTTAATGGGTTGGCCAACAGGTTGGGCTACACACAATCTGCGGTGTCCCATCAATTAAGCATTTTGAAATGAAAGAAATGGCTTGATAAACCGGAATTTGAAAACCATAAAATTATGAGTGATTATTGCTCCCCATAGGTTATCAATAAAATCCTCCAAAAGCCTTGAAATTGCTGGACCCGTCGCTAAAAAGAAACAGCCCGCAAACCTTGATAAAACAAAGGTTTGCGGGCTGTTAAGGTTTGGTGCCGGTAGTCGGGGTCGAACCGACACGGTATCGCTACCACTGGATTTTGAGTCCAGCACGTCTGCCAATTCCATCATACCGGCGTTACTCTCTTTATTATACACAAAAATCCAAAAGAATCAAGGACTTTTTTTCGGGTTATAACAGTTTTTCTCCGACAGAAGGCGAAATGCCTGGCAGCCGGTGAAACGGGAAATTTGCAAAAGATACTTGCATATAGAAACGACTCATATTATAATGTTATAAAACGATAAAACAACTTTGGAAAAACAGAGAAGCACAGGTTAAAAAAAGGAGGAGAACCCATGGGCTTTTGGGTGAAAGATAAAGCTTTTTACAAAAAAATGGCGGCGATTGCCATTCCGCTGGCCCTGCAAAATTTGATTAACGTTGGAGTTGGCCTATTGGACACAGTGATGCTGGGGCAGCTGGGCGAGGTGGCCATGAGCGGCTCTTCGCTGGGCAACCAGATCGGGTTTATCTATCAGATTATGAATCTGGGCCTGACCGCCGGCGCCGGCGTTTTGACCAGCCAGTATTGGGGCAGAAAGGACCCGGCGTCCATCCGAAAGGTCATGAGCATGGCGTATAAAATCTCCATGACGCTGGCGACTATTTTTACGATTCTGGCTCTGACCATCCCCGACACGCTGATGCGCTTTTACACCGAGGAGCCGCAGGTGATTGCCGAAGGCGCCCGTTACCTGCGGGTGATCGCGTTTACCTATTGGGTCAGCGGCTTTACCATGACCTCGATGAGCATTTTGCGTACGGTGGGAACGGTAAAAATTACCCTGTACATGTACATCGTTTCCTTCTTTGTCAATGTGTTCTTTAACTATTGCTTGATTTTCGGACACTTTGGCTTCCCGGCTATGGGAATTGTGGGCGCGGCCATCGCCACCGTCATTGCCCGCATAGTCGAGTGCGCGATTATTGTCGTGTATGTCTTTCACATCGACAAAAAGATCTGCTTTCAGGTGCGGGATTTGTTCCAGAAAATTGATCGGAGTATTTTGGGCATTTATATGCGCTACGGCGCGCCGGTGCTGTGCAATGAAATGCTCTGGTCCATTGGCAGTACCATGCTTTCGGTCATTATGGGACATATGGGCTCCAGCTTTGTGGCGGCCAACAGCATCTGCCAGGTGATTTTCCAGTGTACCTCGGTAATCAACCAGGGCGTTGGGCAGGCGGCCGGCGTAATGGCGGGCAACACCATCGGCGAAGGAAAGTACAAGCGGGCCCGCAATCAGTCTCTTACTTTGTTTGTGCTGAGCATCGGATTCGGCATCGTCTCCTCTTTGGTGATGTTTGCCATCCGCACGCCGGTAATTGATTTATATAAGGTGACCGAGGATACTCGTGTGATCGCCTTTGCCATTATGGATATGATGTGCATCCTGGTGATTTTTCAGGCGATTTCCAGCATCAATATGTTTGGAACGCTGCGCGGCGGCGGCGACAGCAAGTATGTGCTGTTTTTCGACGTAACCTCCATGTGGTTTTTCTCGGTGCCGCTGGGCTGGCTGGCGGGACTGGTGTTTAAGTGGCCGGTGTGGCTGGTGTATCTGTGCCTTCGTTCCGGGGATTTTTAAATCCATCGGGTGTATTTTCCGGATTATCTCCGGCAAATGGATTAAGGACGTGACGAGAAACGACGAGGAAAAGAAAGAGGTTTTGGCCGAGGAAGTGGAACAGGTCTGACCTCCCAAAAGCGCCCGGGAAAACCGGGCGCTTTTTTGGTACCGGCGGCGGTGTGCCGGCAAGGAAACGCGTATTTCGGCGCTGGGCAAAACGAAAATGACAAAAAAGAGGAATTAAAATGAACCAGCCTATAAAGGAAATCGAAATGCAGGGAATTCTTTCCATCGACCCGCTGGAGGGCAGCCCGGATTGGTATTGGGGAACAGACTATACCAGCGGTGATTTGTACGAGGCGGAGGAACTTTTCCGGGACGGGCATCTGGTTGTGCAAAATAAGCTGTTGTTTGTCCATTACCCGGACGGAAAGGTGTTGCAGCCGGTTTTCGCACAAAAGGGGCAGTATCTGGGCAGGCCGATTTTCTATGAGGGAAAGCTGGCGATTTTACTGGTCGATTTTTCGCGGGAAAAGATTTGGATTCTACAGGCAGACGCCGCAAAAAAACGGACCGACGTGGCGGCTTGGCTGCCGCTTTCAACGGTGGAGGACTGCTATAATCTTATGCTTTCGGCGTCGCCGCTGATGCTGACAAGGCAGGGCGGCGACGATAAGTTCCAAATTCTGTGGCCGGAAAAGACGTCGTTTTTTATCGAAAGTTCCGAATCCTTTCTTTTTAGAAACGGCGATCGGCTGTATTTTTCCCTATGGCATGAGGACCCGGACTACTGGGAGGAGACGATCGTGCGTCATCTAAAAATCGGGGAGATCCTCAATCGCTTTTCCGGAAGCCTGCGGACGATGCCGGACGGTCAGATCTGGGCTTTAAAATGAACGAAATGGGAAAACCTGTGGGATTTTCCCGACAAAGAGTAATCCCGGCTAAAAGAAAGCGTTCGCCGGGATTTAGAAAGCGTTTTTTACCTCCCTTTTCTGCGTGGACAGTGCTGACCGCCGGCAGTCTCATCAATAGCTTCTTGAGACGGAACATGGGCCATGGTATGATTGGTTCAGCAAATAAGGATTTTAAGGAGATACGAAAGGATAACATGAGAATTAAAACAGATAGACTTATATTAAGAAAATTTGAAGAAGGTGATATGCAGGCGATATATTTGCTTTTTAGTGACAAAGAGGTCAACACTTTTTTGCCGTGGTATCCCGTAAAAGATAGAATTGAAGCGAAGAATTTTTTTGAAAAGCGGTTAAAAGATAAGAAGTATTGTTTTGCAATCTGCTTGAAAGACGACGATTGCCCTATCGGCTATGTACATGCAGAAGAGGATGACAGCCATGACTTCGGGTATGCGCTTCGCAAAGAATACTGGCATCAAGGAATTGTCAGTGAGGCAAGTAATGCAGTTATCGAATTTTTAAAAGAAGAAGGGATCCCCTACATTACAGCGACGCATGATAAAAACAATCCCAGAAGCGGAGCCGTTATGCGGCGAATCGGCATGAAATATTGTTATTCCTATAAAGAACAGTGGCAGCCTAAAAATTTTTTGGTGGTATTTCGTATGTATCAATTAAACCTTGACGGACAAAAAAATAGAGTCTATCAAAAATACTGGAACCTATATGATGAGCATTTCATTGAAGGGGATATATAGCTTTCGGTTTATCGGGCAGTGAGTTTTTGGGGCTCACTGCCCATTCTGTCATTTTGGCGAAAGGAAAAATTCATGGGCGTTTCTTAACACAAAGGGGAAAAAGAGGTTTTGCACCCTATTGACATTAGAGTAAATTCAAGGTTTATAATTACTTATGTTCCCGTAGAAAAAGGGAAAATCAGCCTGTTTTGCCGCAAAAGAGCGGCACAGACAGGACTTCGGCTTCGGCGGGAGTCCTGTTCTTTTTGGAGTGAGGCAGGCTTTATTCGCACAAGGAGGATGTATGAGTCTCATAGTAAAAGACAAAAATTTCTACAAAACGGTTTTGGCCATTGCGGTGCCCATCGCGCTGCAAAACATGATAACGTCCGCAGTGGGGATGCTGGACACCATCATGCTGGGCCAGCTGGGCGAGGTGGCCATGAGCGCCTCATCCCTGGCAAACCAGGTGGGCTTTATTTTTATGATGATCAACTTTGGCCTGACCGGCGGAGCGGGTGTTTTAACCAGCCAGTATTGGGGCAGGCAGGACGCCGATTCCATCCGCAAGGTGATGAGTTTAACCTACCGCATTTCCATTGGAATCGCGCTGATTTTTGCCGTGGGCGCGACCTTTTTCCCGGAGATGCTGATGCGGATCTTTACCAACGATGAAGAGATTATCTACGAGGGCATCCGTTATCTGCGCTACTGCGGTGTGATCTATCTGGCAAACGCCTTTGCCATTACCACCACCAGCATTCTGCGTACGGTGGGAACGGTGAAAATCGCCCTTTACAGTACCATCGCGTCTTTGGTTGTGAACGTAATCTTTAACTACGCATTGATCTTCGGCAAATTCGGCCTGCCGCGGATGGGGGTTGCCGGCGCGGCGCTGGCGACCATGATCGCCAGACTGGTGGAACTTGCCATCATAACTGCATTTTTATTCCGATTTGACGAAAAGATCGGGTTTCGGATCAAGGATTTCTGGCGGAAAATTGATATGGGCACCTTAAAGCTGTTTATGAAATACGGCGCACCGGTGTTATGCAACGAGTTGTTCTGGTCGCTGGGCAACTCCATGGCGGCGGTGATCTTGGGCCGTTTGGGCGCCGAAGCGGTGGCCGCCAACAGCATCTGCGATATTGTGTTCCAGATGACCTCGTTCTTTATCTGGGGCGCGGCCAACGCCGCCTCGGTCATGACCGGCAACACCATCGGCGCCGGGGAAAAGGAAAAGGCCAGAGAGCAGTCCAAAACGTTTATTGTCATCAGCCTGGGGCTGGGGATCATCGCTTCTTTGATGATTTTGGGCCTGCGCGGCTTTATGATTGATTTTTACAATGTGGCGGATTCCACCAAAGAAATCGCTTACTCCATCATGAATTTGATGTGCTTTGTCTGCATTTTCCAGGCTATGGGCAATATCAACATGTTCGGTACGCTGCGCGGCGGCGGAGACAGCCGGTTTGTTCTCATCTGCGACGTGGGGGCCATGTGGGGTCTGTCGGTGCCGCTGGGCTTTTTGTCCGGGCTGGTTTTCCATTGGCCCATCTGGCTTGTGTATCTGTGCCTGCGTTCGTCGGAAATTTTCACCTGCATCGCCGGTCTGATACGGCTGTGTGGCACCCGCTGGGTCACGGATGTGACCAGGGAAAAGAAGAAGGATCCCTCGGACCTGCTTACAGCGGAAGGGGAATAAAATCCTCTTGGACCAAAAAGAAAAAAGTTTCCCTCTTTTTACCGCGTGATTGCTCTTGACTTTTGTTAGCGTACGGTATACACTGAAAGAAACTGAATTCAATTGTCAGTGGGAAAGTATGCCTATGAAAAGAACAAACGAGCGGGTCCAAAAGACGAAAACGGACGAACAGCTTTGGCAGGCTTCGCAAAAGGGGGACGATCAGGCGCTCAGACGCTTGATCGACCGCTATGCTGGCTTGGCGGAAAGCTTGTGCGCTGGATACCGCGCGGTCGGCTTGGAGCAGGACGATCTTTTGCAGGAGGCGTATTTGGGTCTATTAAAGGCGATTCGTTCCTTTCGGCCGGAAAAGGGCGTTCCTTTTTCCGCGTTTGCCGGCGTCTGCATGAGGCGGCAGCTGATTTCAGTGGTTCGCCGCCAAAACACGGGAAAAAACCGTCTGTTTATGGATTCGGTCCCGCTGGAGGAAACGGATTTTGCAGGGGTGCCGTCCGACTGGCAGCAGTCCGGGCCGGAGGCGGCGGTCATTTTGGCAGAAGAGTCCCGTTGGAGAAAAGAGCGGGTCGTTGCGCTTTTGTCCCCCTTGGAGAAAGAGACACTCAGGCTTTACCTGAAAGGGTTTCGCTACGAGGAAATGGCAAAAAAGCTGCAATGTCCTGAAAAATCGGTGGACAACGCCATGCAGAGGGTCCGCCGGAAGCTGCGGCAGGCGAAAAGCCGCGGCAATTCGTAAACCGTTAGCCTTTTAAGGAGGCTGGTGGATAAATGCCTTGGAATATCAGGTGAAGCGTTGTTTATCAATGTCGATGCGGTATATCGATGGGCAAATTCTAATTCATTAAGCGAGGTAAGAAAAATGTACCAGGACAAAACCCTAATTTGCAAAGAATGCGGCGCGGAATTTGTTTTTACTGCCGGCGAGCAGGAATTCTACGCGGAAAAAGGCTTTGTGAACGAGCCCCAGAGATGCAAAGCATGCCGTGACGCACGCAAAAACAATGCCAGACCTGAAAGAGAAATGTTCACCGCTGTTTGTGCCGGATGCGGCAAAGAGGCGAGAGTTCCCTTTAAGCCCAGAGAGGACAGACCTGTATATTGCAGCGAGTGCTTTGCCAAAATGAAAGAGGAAGGCTAATCGTACCTTCGTCCCATTTTGTAACAAAAACCGTCGGTTCAACCGGCGGTTTTTTCTTCTGCTGACAAAAACCTTTTTTGTGAAAGTCGCAAGGAAAGAAGTCTGTCTGGCAGGCAATGCCGCTATGAACCGAAAGAAGTTTTCGGTTGCAAAGCAGCGGCGTTCATATTATAATGGCACGGGACAAACGAAAGTCCAGAGGATAAAAACAGGAAGGCAGGAACATCCGATGAAAAAGACAAGAAACCGCTTTTTTGCCAGGGCCGAGGGCTTGCTTGGGTTAGACCGGCTGACCGGGACCTTTCGTACCTTCGCACTTTTGCATTTTGGATTTTTAATCTTTAACAACCTGCAAACGGTATTTATCAATACCCTGTTTTTTCGCCTTACCGGCGGGGCGGACGCCACCTTGCAGTATAATTTGATCACCTATGTCTTCAATCCCATCGGGACTACGCTGGCCATGTACTACGCCAGCAAAAAAGGGTCCACTAAGGCCATGCGGCTGGGCTTTTTTACCTTTATCTTTCTGTATGCCTTTTTCCTCTGCGTTATGGACGCGGCGGTGTGGTTTATGCCGATAATCGCGTTTTTGGTGTCCTGGGCTGGCGGGTATTACTGGATGGGGTACAGCATGAAGGTCCCCTTGTATACGACAGACGAAAACCGGGACGTCTCTTTGTCGGTAATCGGCATGGGCACCGGCATTGTCAACCTGATTATGCCCACCATCACCGGTGGGATTATCTCCGCCTGTGAAAAGGTGATAAAAGGCGGCCTGCTGGGATACTACATTATGTTCGCCTTATCCATCGGGGTGGCGTTGATCACGGTGTTTTATCTGAAAAAGCTGCCGGCGGACCAGATTGTCACCGCCCGCGTCAGCCTGAAGCGGGGCTTTGGAAAGACCTTTCGAAATCCGCTGATGCTGGAGACGGTCTGCGCCGAATTTCTCAAGGGAATTCGGGAAGGAACGCTGGCTTTTTACCTGAATATCCTGCTGTTCGAGTTGATTCAAAGCGAGGCGCTCATCGGCGCCAATACCCTGCTGACAGGGCTGTTTTCCATTTTTGCCTACTGGGTGCTGGGCAAAAGGCTGAAGCCCTCCAATCGGATTCGGTACATGACCGGCGGCGTTACCACCATGCTGGTCTGCACGCTGATTCTGTTTGTTCGGACGGATGTGGCGACCATTTTGCTGTTCAGCGTCATCAACGCGTTTTTTAACAACTTCCTCCTTTCCCCCGGCAACGGGATCTATTACAGCGTGCTGCAAAAAACCTGTCCGACCAATACCGAATCGGCGGAATTCGCCACCGTGAAAAGCTTTTTCCTGGATTACGGACGGGTTTTCGGGGTGCTGCTGGTGATGCTGATGCCCAAAACCACCTATGGAAGCGTTTGGGGGATCCTTCTTTTGACTGTTTTGCAGTACGCCGCAATTTTTGTCAGCGCCCTTGCGGCAAAACGCCTGCAAACCTACGTCCACCCCGTCGTCGCGGCGGCAGAGCGCTGATTAAGCATTTCTTCGCCTTGCGGCTGACCGGGGCCTTCAACGGTCCTATTTCTTGAAAGGGAGGGAGGCGGCTGAATGATTTCTTTGGACGAAAGGCTCGCAGCAGTGGCGTCACTTGTCCGGCCGGGCAGCCGGGTGGCCGATGTCGGTACCGACCACGGATATCTGATCGCCCGGCTGCTGCTGGAAAAAAAAGCGGTGTTTGGCTACGCCTGCGATATCCACCAAAAGCCGTTGGACAAAGCGCGGGAAACTTTGAAAAGCTGCGGGCTGGAGAGCCTATCCCGATGCCTTTTGGGGGACGGACTGTCCGGCCTTTTGCCGGAACAGATAGACGATATCGTCATCGCCGGCATGGGGGCCGAAACCATCCTGCACATTTTGGACGAAGCCGGCTGGCAGGACTCCGGCCAGAGATTTCTGCTTCAGCCCATGAGCAAGCACCATCTTCTGCGCGCGGGCCTGTATCGGCGCGGCTATGAAATTTTACAGGAGAAGGCCGTAATCGTGAAGGGATTTGCCTATACGGTGCTTGGGGCCCGCTGGTGCGGTCGGATCCGGACGGTGGACAGCTTTTTTGCGCGGACGGGGCTGCTTCCTCAGTCCTGGTCGGCGGCGGCGCAAATCTACTTGGAAAAGCAGGCCCAGTCGCTGGAGAATGCGGCAAAGGGCTTGGCACAATCCAATACAAACGGTAATTATGAGTTAGAATATTACGAAATGACCCGAAAAATCCGGGAGATTTTAGAGCAATGGAAAAGAGAGAAGGGATAAAAAATGGCTTTAGACGGGATGTTTTTATATTTTTTGCGCCATGAACTGGAGGAAAAGGCCGTTGGCGCCCGAGTGGACCGGATTCACCAGCCGGCCCGGGACGAAATCATCATCGCCCTTCGCTGGAAGGGCGGCGCCGGAAAGCTGCTGCTTTCGGCCAACGCAGGGGGAGCCCGCATCCATTTTACCCAGGCGGCGCCGGAAAATCCCAAGCAGCCGCCGATGTTCTGTATGCTTTTGCGAAAGCATCTGGGGTCGGCTCGGCTGATTCGGCTGGAGCAGGCGGGGATGGACCGGATTTTGCGGCTGGTGTTCGAGTCGGTCAACGAATTGGGAGATCTGGTGGAGTTGACCCTTGTGCTGGAAATCATGGGGCGGCATTCCAACATTATATTGGTGGATCAAAATGGGAAAATTATCGACGCGATCAAACGGATCGACGCGGAAATGTCCAGCGTCCGGCAGGTTTTGCCGGGCATGACCTACCAGATGCCGCCACCTCAGCCGGATAAGCTGGATTTGCTGTCAGGCAGCGTTTCCCAGGTTGTGGAACGGGTGGCGGCAGGCGGCAGGGAGATTTCCAAAGCGCTTTTGTCGGCGGTGCAGGGCATGTCCCCGCTGACCTGCCGGGAGGCGGAGAATTATGCTGTCCGCGCAGAAAATGTGCTGGCGGGGGAGATGAACGAGCAGCAGAAAAATCGGTTGGAGGAGTGGCTTTCTATGCTAAAGCTTCGCCTGCGGGAATTTAGCGGCGTTCCGACCATCCTGTTAGAGCCCTCCAAAAAGCCGCGGGACTTTTCCTTTTTGCCGGTCCATCAGTTTCGCGGGGCATTGGTCAGCCGGGAAGAGGAAAGTTTTTCGGCGCTTTTAGACAGTTTTTATGCGGAAAGAGATTTGATGGACCGGATGAAGCAGCGTTCCCACGATCTTCTGCGGCTGCTGGCCAATACCAGCGACCGGATTGCCCGCAAGATCGCCGCACAGCAGGAGGAGCTAAGGGAATGCGCCAACCGGGGACAGCTGAAAATGAACGGCGATTTAATCAGCGCCAACCTGTACCAGATCAAGAAAGGGGATACGGCGCTGCGCACCCAGAATTTTTACGACGAGGCGCTGCCAATGGTGGATATCCCCCTGGACCCGGCCCTGACCCCGGTGCAAAACGCCCAAAAATACTACAGCGAATATCGAAAGCAGGATACGGCAGAGAAAAAACTCCAGGAATTGATCGCCCAAAGCCAGGAGGAATTGCAGTATCTGGACTCGGTGTTCGATTCGCTTGCCCGGGCGGCAAAGGAGTCGGAACTTGCCGCCATCCGGGAGGAATTGAGCCAGACCGGGTACATCAAAAGGTATAAGGAAAAAAACAAAAAACCGGAAAAGCTTTTGCCGATCGAGTACCGCTCCTCCGACGGATTTACCATTTTGGTGGGGCGGAACAATGTGCAGAACGACCGGCTGACTTTAAAGGACGCGCATCATTACGATATGTGGTTTCACACCCAAAAGATTCCCGGCTCCCATACTGTCATTGCGGCACAGGGAAAACAGATCCCCAACCGAACGCTGGAAGAGGCGGCGGTGATCGCCGCCTACCACAGCCGCGCGCGGGATTCGGCGCTGGTGCCGGTGGACTATACCATCGTCAAAAACGTCAAAAAGCCCTCCGGCGCAAAACCGGGAAAGGTCATTTATGATAAGTTTGAAACGGCGATCGTCACGCCGGACAAAGAGCGAGTCGCGGCGCTTTTGGTAAAAGGATAAAAAGAAAAAGCAGAGGATAGCTATCCTCTGCTTTTTTACCGGCCGCAAAAGCCGATTTATAGTTCCTCATCCGGTACAGCCAGGTCGGTAACGCCCTTTTCCTTGCGCTTTTTCTGGCGGTTGTGGTAGTGCAGATAAAACAGCGCGCCGGCAGAAAGCAAAAACAGTACCGCGCAGATCCAGGAGACATAGTGGAAGTTGATAAACCAAAGCTTGTGAAACGCAATGCCATCCAGGGGAATGTCCATACACAGCACCGTCAGGACCTTATCTCCGTCCATAATCGGCGCAGCGGCCACGATGATCGTGCCGTCCTGGGATTTGATCGCCTTGCGGACAAAGCCGCCGGTGCTGTTTCCGTCATAGATATCGTCCAATAGCTGCTTGACCTCTTTGCCATACCGGTCAAAGGAAAAATCCGAGCCGATGGGATGGTATCCATCCGTTTGGGTCTGGACATATTGGGAATCCAGCACATAGAAATACCCCATATTGTTTCGGGTCACCGTGTAAACGTCCTGAAAGTGGTAGTGCTCCCGCATTCGCTCCAGCAGGGCGCACAGGCTTCGGTAAGCGGAGGAATCGCTGGGATATTCCTGCAAAAGCCGCAGGGAAGTGGCACTGTAATGGCCCATAGCGATGGCGATGGCATCGCCTGAAAGCATACTTTGGCTTCCGGCCTCCTCGATTTTGTCCGACTTGCGGCTGATGGGCAGGGTAATGCCCACAATGGTCAAAAGAAGGCTAAAGAGCATTACCCCGATGAGAATGAGGGTCAGATTTTTGGTTTTAAACATAGAAGCGTCCTCCTTGAAAGAACAGTCCGGACCTGTCCGGGTGAAAACCCATCCCGGAAGGGGCCCTGCCGGGCCGTATGAAGAAGACGGTCTCTTGCCGGATTGCCGCATGTCCTTTGCTTTTTTGGTCAACAATCCTTTGGGGCAAAAGCCGATTTTATTTTTGAGGCCATTATAGCACGCAAAGGGAAAAAACACAATCGCGGCCGCTTGTTTTGTAGAAAAAACTGTGTTAAAGTAAAAAGAACACAGGAAAAAAGGAGCGAATCCCTATGCGGATGCGAAGAAAAAAGTGGGCGGTGCCGGAACTGGAGGCAAGCCCATTGTATATAAAAGATCCCACCGGTTTTCGGGGACGCTGGCAGCAGGCATTTGCCCGGCCGCAGCCGCTGTATCTGGAGTTGGGATGCGGCAAGGGCGGCTTTGCCGCCCAGTTCGCGCTGGAGAATCCCCCAATAAACCTGCTGGCGGTGGACATCAGCAGCAATATGCTGGGGGTGGGCCGCAGAAAAATCGACGCGCTGTTTTGCCAGGCAAACCGGCAGCCGGAAAATGTGCGCTTAGCCGCTTACGATATTGAGCGGATCGGAGAAATCTTGTCGGAAGAGGACACGGTAGAGCGCATTTTTATCAATTTTTGTAATCCCTGGCCCCGGCCCCGGCATTTTAAAAAGCGGCTGACCCATCCCCGACAGCTGGAAAAATACAAGGCTTTTTTGCGTTCCGGCGGGGAGATCCGCTTTAAAACGGACGACGATATGCTGTTTCGCCATTCCCGGCAGTATTTTCTGGACTGCGGTTTTTCGATTCGATGGGAAACCTGGGATTTGGCCCGCAGCGATTTTACCGGCAACATCCGCACCGAGCATGAGGATATGTTCGAGGCCGAGGGGATCCCCATCAAGGCGCTGATCGCCGTATGGGCGGGGCAAGACGATGGATGAGAAAAAAGAAATCGGCGGATACTTTGCCCAGGCCGGCTTAAACCATTGGGGAGCGGCCTCCTTTGCAGATACGCTGCCGCTGCTGGAATGCCGGGGGCGGTCCCGGCTGCCGGAAAACGCCCGGTCGGTTATTGTCTGCCTGCTGGGGTATTACGCGGGGGAAAGGCCGCATAATATTTCACGATACGCCTGGGCCAGGGATTATCATCTGCTGGCCCAGGAACTGCTTTCCCCGGTGGTGTGCCGGATGCAGAAGCGGTGGCCGCAGCGGAATTTTGCGTTTTTTACCGATAATTCGCCGGTCCGCGAGGTGACGGCCGCCTATTTGGCGGGATTGGGCTTTATAGGAAAAAACGGGCTGCTGATCAGTCCGGTTTACGGTACCCATCATTTTATCACCGAAATTGTCACCGACCTCTGGCTGGCGCCTTCCGCGCCGCTGGCGGAAGGATGCGGCGCCTGCCGCCGGTGTCTGGACGCCTGTCCTCAGGGGGCTTTGTCCCCGGCGGGGGTGGACAAAAGTCGCTGCCGCTCCTACATTACCCAGAAAAAGGAAGAACTGACTTCTTGGGAAATAGAGCAGATACGTAAAGGCGGTCTGGCCTGGGGATGCGATATTTGCAGTGATGTCTGCCCCTACAGCCGCCCCCCAAAACCGACAGATATCCCCGCGTTTTGCCAAAATCTCAGCGGGATCATCCGCGAGGAGGACCTGCCAAAGCTTTTAAAGGAAAAAGCCTTTGGATACCGGGGGCAAAAGGTTTTGCAGCGGAATCTGCGCATACTAAATAGAAAACCGTCCGGCAGCGGAACGGAGATAGGAGAGTAAGGATATGACGGAAATTTTGCGGCCGGAGCAATACGAGGAGTACGAAGCGTTTTGCCAAAGCCATCCGCGGGGCGGATTTACCCAATCCACCCGGTGGTTTCAGGTAAAAAACAACTGGAAAGGCGAGGTAGTAGTCGTGCGGGACGGCGATAAGAAAATCGCCGCCGGCTGTGCTGTGCTGATCCAAAAGCTGCCGGTTTTGGGTGCTTCGCTTTTATACGCGCCCCGCGGCCCGGTGTGCGACCTAAACGACCGGCTGCTTTTAGAGGAACTGAAAAGCGGTTTGGATCAGCTGGCAAAGCGCCATAAGGCCTACCAGCTAAAATGGGATCCGGAGGTCCTTTCGTCGGATACATCCACCGCCCGGACCATGAAGGAAATGGGCTTTACCCTTTTTGCCGGTCCGGAGGGCTTTGAAACCATTCAGGCGCGGTTTAACTACCATCTTTTTTTAAACGGCCGCACCGAGGAGGAACTGTTTAAAAATCTGACCCAGAAAACCCGCTACAATGTGCGGGTGGCCCAAAAGCACGGCGTACAGATTCGGGTGGTAGGTCAGGAGTATCTGGACGATTTTGTCCGCATTATGCAGACCACCGGCCAGCGGGACGGCTTTCGCACCCGCCCCAAAAGCTATTTTGCCCGGATGCTGGACGCCTTGGGAGAGCATGCGCGGCTGTACATGGGATTTTACGAGGGAGCGGCTGTCTGCGGCGCCATCGCCACCAATTACGCGGGAAAAACCTGCTATGTTTACGGCGCTTCGGACAATGTCTATCGAAACGTGATGCCCAATTACCTGATGCAGTGGGAGATGATCCGCTGGGCGGTGCAAACCGGCTGCACGCTGTATGATTTCCAGGGGGTGTCCGGCAATCTGGACGAAAACGGGCCCATGTATGGGCTGTACCGGTTTAAAAAAGGCTTTAACGGCCAGCTGGATGAGTTCGCCGGCGAGTGGAATTACACCTATCGCCCGGTAATCGGCAAGCTGGTGGATCTGGCCATGGCCATCCGGGAAAAACAAAGGAAGCACTGATTTTTCACAATTTATACAAATTTTACAGCTTTGTAATCAAAAAACCTATGGCAATCTCCGGAAAGTTATGCTATAATAAACCCAAGACATAAAGTCGTGCCAAAAGGAGGGCTATATATGAAATTGATACTTGCGATTGTTTCCAGCGACGACAGTTCCATGGTTTCTTCCGCGCTGACGAAAAATGGATTCTCGGTCACCAAGCTGGCCACCACCGGCGGCTTTTTGATGAGTGGAAACACTACGTTCCTGATTGGTACTGAGGACGAAAATGTGGAAAAAGCCATCGGCGTAATCGGCGAACACAGCAAAAGAAGAAAACAGATGGTTCCTTCCTCCGCGTCTTACGGCGTAGGAATGTACACCTCCTTCCCGGTAGAGGTTACGGTAGGTGGAGCGACCATCTTTGTATTGGATGTTGAGCAGTTTAAAAAGCTGTAAGCCGGAGCAGAGAAACCATGTCGCTGTTCGATGAGTTTTACGGAAATAGCAAAGCGAAAGAGGCGCTCGTCTTTTACCAAAGAGACGGGCGCTTTCCGCATGGGATTTTGCTGGAGGGCGAAGAGGGCACGGGCCGGAAAACCTTTGCCCGGCTGATTGCCGCCGCCGCCCTCTGCGAGGGAGAAAAACCGCCGTGCGGTCAGTGCCGCCACTGCAAAAAAATTCGAAAGGACATCCACCCGGACGTACAGACCATCGGGCCGGAGCCGGGGAAAAAATCCTTCAAGAAAGAGCAGGTGGAATGGCTGCGGGCCGACGCGTGGATCAAGCCCAACGAGGCGCCGCGCAAGGTGTACATCCTCTGCGAAACCCAATATATGACCGCCTGGGCCCAGAACGCCTTGTTAAAGCTTTTGGAGGAGCCGCCGGCGGGGGTTTTGTTTATCCTCACCTGCGACAGCCGGTTTAAGCTTTTGGAAACGGTGCGCTCCCGGGTGGTGACGCTGCCGCTGGAGGGACCGGGACTAAAACTGACTGCGGCGGCATTGTCAAAAGAAAATCCGGCATTAGGCGAAGAAATGGCCGTGCGGACGGCGGCGCAGGCCGGCGGCAATCTGGGGCGGGCCAAACGGCTGCTGGCCGATCCCGCGTTTTTGTCGCTGGGGGAAAAAGCGTCGGCGCTGTGCGAAAAAATCGACGGCGCCGATTGGTTTGGAGTTGCGCAGATCCTTTCGGGCTTTGAAGGCGATCGGGAAGGTTTTATCGCGTGTTTAGAGCAGGTCCGGCAGGCGCTGGCAGAAAACACAAAAAATTCTTTTATGGCAAAAAACAGCCGAAAGTACCGAATTCTTCCGTTGCAGGCGGCCAAAGTCCTTGCTATAATAGACAAGGGTATAGAATATGCCCGCCAGAATATGGGTATGCCGCTGCTGACCACCTGGCTGGCCGCCGGAATCGGCAGCGCTTTTGAAGAATAGAATGGAGGAGCCATGGCGCAGGTAATTGGAGTTCGGTTTAAACAGGTAGGAAAGGTGTATTATTTTGACCCTGACGGCATCCAGGTGCAAAAGACCGACAGCGTCATTGTGGAAACGGCCCGGGGCATCGAATGCGGCGAGGTGGCGATGGAAAACCGCCAGATAGACGATGAGAGCATCGTTAAGCCGCTTAAAAAGGTGATCCGCAAGGCCACGGGGGAGGATCTTGCCCAGGTGCGCAAAAACCAGGAAAAAGAGGCCGCCGCCGCAAAAATCTGCAATGAAAAAATCGCGGTCCACAAGCTGGACATGAAGCTGGTGGACGTGGAGTACACCTTTGACAACAATAAAATTTTGTTTTATTTTACCGCGGACGGGCGGGTGGATTTCCGGGAACTGGTCAAGGATTTGGCGTCGGTTTTCCGCACCCGTATCGAACTGCGGCAGATCGGTGTGCGGGACGAGGCCAAAATGCTGGGCGGTCTTGGAATCTGTGGCCGTCCTTTCTGCTGCGCTACCTTTTTAGGCGAGTTTCAGCCGGTCTCTATCAAAATGGCCAAAGAACAGAGCCTTTCTTTGAACCCGGTCAAAATTTCCGGCACCTGCGGGCGGCTGATGTGCTGCTTAAAATATGAGCAGGAGGCGTACGAGGACCTTTTGCGCACCACGCCAAAGGTGGGCGCGCTGGTGGGAACCGCCGACGGAAAAGGCAGGGTGATGGAAGTGAACCTTCTGTCCGGACTGTTAAAGGTTCGGCTGGATGCCAATCCCGACGCGCCGGCGCGGATTTACCCCAAAGAGGAGGTCCGCCTGCTGCACGACGGGAAAATCAAGGTGGACAAAAAAGAGATGGAAGCCTTTAAGGAAATCATCGATGACTAGTAAAATGGCCGGTTAAGCGCCGGGTAAGACCCCTCTTGCCGAAAGGCAAGGGGGGTCTTACCGCAAAGGGGGGGCTTTCGCTTTCCGGGCCTACAAATCTTCCTGCAGCACCTCCAGCATCAGCCGGGCGCCCAGGCAGAATCCATCGGCAAACATTTGGGAGAGTTCATAGGGGATCTCGTCAATCTGTTCGTCCAAAATTTGGATAAACCGCTTGTCCAGCGGCGGATCCAGCTTTCGAAGGCTCTCGGCAAAATCCTTGTAATGGCGGCAGTTCCTTTGGCGGATTTCCCAGTATTCCTTCGTTTTCGGGGCGTATTGCTCTGCCGGGTGAAGCTTTCCGTCGTACAGTGCGGACAGAACACTTTTCATCGTGACACTTCCTTTCCCGCTTGATTTATGTCTTGAGTAGTTGCCTATTTGTTGTCTATTATAATTAGTTGCCATTATGTTGTCAATCGCTTTTCAAAGAAATTTTTTGATGATATCCTGTCGTTACGATAAAAAAGG
Organism: uncultured Oscillospiraceae bacterium; assembly: GCA_910578255.1. GTDB lineage: Bacteria > Bacillota > Clostridia > Oscillospirales > Ruminococcaceae > UBA3818. The sequence continues at coordinate 7,477 of CAJTQM010000027.1, read as the reverse complement.
AGGCCAGCGTCATGCCGAACGCACCGTATAAGAATCCCCACTATGCTCTGCGCATTCCAACTGAAACGATGGATAAGCTTAAATATATTGCGGCCCGTTCCGGCCGTTCGGCCAATAAACAAATCGAGTTTCTTATCCTCCAGCACATTGAAGAATGGGAAAAGGATCATGGCCCGATTCTGTTTGACGATGGGTTTGTGCCGTGGTCCAGAACGAAAGAGAAGAAAGAAAATGTACAAAAATAGAGCAGTGGACGATCAGGCGCTTAGTGTCTCAATATGTTCTCGCCAGCGAAAAGCCCATGACGGGATGGAGGTCCCGGCGCGCTCGAAGGGAGAATCCTCTCGCAGTTAGAGGAAAATCGCCGGAAACGGTTGATTTTTTTACAGAACGTGATACAATGTCTTTAGAAATAACGGGGGAGGTGGACAGAGAATGGCATATGTAATTTCTGACGAGTGCATCAGTTGCGGCGCTTGCGAAGCTGAGTGCCCGGTTTCTGCGATTTCTGCTGGCGACGGCAAATACGTGATTGACGAGGGTACCTGCATCAGCTGCGGTGCCTGTGCTGGCGTTTGCCCGGTTGGCGCTCCTGCCGAGAAATAAGACTCGTACATAAAAAAGAACGCCTGCTTTAAGCAGGCGTTCTTTTTTATGGGGCAAAACGGTTTAGTCCTCTGTTTTTTCGGCAAGGCCAAGGTTTTTCAGCATATTAGAAGCCGCCATCCCGATGTGATGATTGGTGGCCAACTCCGCCGCGTCCGGGTCGTGGGCGGCGATGGCGTCCACAATCCGCTGATGCTCGCCCATCACCTTCTGGGCCCGGCCTTTGGTGGCGAAAGACATCTTCCGGTACCGCTGAACCGAATGATGCAGGCTGCTCAGGGTCTGGCGCAGGGTGCGGCTGCCGCTGATTTCGTAAATCCGCTCATGAAACTGGGAATCCAGATTCCGCAGCTGCTCCAAATCCCCTTTATCGGTGTAAAACTGCTGCAATTCCAGAATGTCTTTTAAGGATTTGGCGTCTTCCTCGGTGATCTGCTCTGCCGCCCAACGAGAAGCCAGTCCTTCCAGCTTCATGCGGATGTCGTAGATGTCCCGCAGGTCCTTTTCGCTGACGCCGACCACCACCGCTCCCTTGTTGGGGGTCAGCTGCACCAACCCCTCCTGCTCCAGCCGGTGGATGGCTTCCCGCACCGGGGTGCGGCTGACCCCCAGGCGCGCGGAGATCCGCAGTTCAGTGAGGTTTTCCCCGGCTTTTAAAGCGCCGTTGAGAATTTCCTCCTCCAGCTTTTTAAAAACCTTATCCGCTAAAGAATAACCGTTTGACAGCATGTTGTCCTTCATTTCTTCCATCCTTTTTTGCGTAATGAGCCTTTCCTATTATAATACGCCGCCGGCGGTTTCGCAACCGGAATTGCCCATTTGTCCGGGAAAAAAGAAGAATATACGTTCGATTCTTTGCAGGAATCGGTTGCATCTTCCGTTTGGATATTGTATAATAGCCAAAGAACGGCAATCGGCCGTGTCAAGAATTTTCCTTTGGGCAAAGGGAAAAAACAGATTACAACAACGGCGCCGGCGCGCGGAAATGGAGAAAAAGAATGGTCGATAAGCAAAAGGCGATTGAAACAGCGATCAGCCAGATCGAAAAGCAGTTTGGAAAAGGGTCGATTATGAAGCTGGGTTCCACGGCCACGCTGAATGTTGAGGCGATCTCCACCGGTTCGATTTCGCTGGACATGGCGCTGGGAATCGGCGGGGTGCCGCGGGGAAGAATCGTGGAGATCTATGGGCCGGAAAGTTCCGGTAAAACAACGGTGGCGCTGCATATTGTGGCCCAGGCCCAGAAGGCGGGGGGAGAGGCGGCCTTTATCGACGTGGAGCACGCCCTGGACCCGGTTTACGCCAAGGCGCTGGGGGTGGATATCGACTCGCTGCTGGTTTCCCAGCCGGATACCGGCGAGCAGGCGCTGGAAATTGCCGAAGCGCTGGTCCGGTCCGGCGCAATCGACGTGATTGTCCTCGACTCGGTGGCCGCCATGGTGCCCAAGGCGGAAATTGAAGGGGAGATGGGCGACGCCCATGTGGGCCTGCAGGCCCGGCTGATGTCCCAGGCGCTTCGAAAGCTGACCGGCATCGTCTCTAAATCCAATACGGTGGCGCTGTTTATTAACCAGCTGCGGGAAAAGGTCGGCGTGGTGTACGGCAATCCGGAGGTGACCCCCGGCGGCCGTGCGCTGAAGTTCTATTCCTCTGTGCGGATGGAGGTCCGCCGGATTGAGCAGCTGAAAAACGGCACCGAAATGATCGGTAACCGCACCCGGGTAAAAATCGTAAAAAACAAGGTGGCGCCGCCCTTTAAAGAGGCGGAATTTGATATTATGTACGGCACCGGTATCTCTCGGTCCGGCGAAATTCTGGATCTGGCGGTGAAGCTGGATATTATCAACAAGTCCGGCGCGTGGTTTAGCTATAACGGCGAGCGTTTGGGCCAGGGCCGGGACAATGTGAAAAAATATTTGCAGGAGCATCCGGCGTTTACCGACGAAATGGATAAGTTGATTCGGGCGGACGCCGACCGGCTGAGTTTTTCCCGGGGCGGAAAGACCACCGCATCGAAAAAAGAGGTCGCCCTGCCGGCTGAGGAGGAGCCTGCCGATTTGTCTGCTTCTCCGGCGAAGAGAAAAAGCGCGGCGGTAAACATCGATGTGGAAGTGGATGAATAATGCTGCGAATCACGGCCGTTGAGAAGGCAAAAAAGGGGTATCATTTGTTTGTGGAGGGGGAATATGCCCTGACGCTTCCTGCCGAGGTGCTGGCTCAATCCGGTCTGCGGGCCGGGCAGGAGATCACCCCGCAGCGCCTGGACGAGATCAAACAGGCCAGCGACCGTCGCCGGGCCCGGGAGAGGGCTTTGTATCTGCTGGAAAGCCGCAGCCACAGCCAAAAGGAACTGTTTGACAAGCTATGCCGCTCGGTTTCGGAAGAGATTGCCCGGGAGACGGCCGATCGGATGGTCCAGCTGGGGCTGGTGGACGATGAAAGCTATGCCCGCCGCTGGGCCGCCATGCTCTGGCGGGAGAAAAAATACGGCCCTCGCCGCATCCGGCAGGGACTGATGCAAAAAGGCTTTGACCGGGAGTTGATCGACCAGGTGCTGGAGGAGATGGACGACGCCTTTGCAGGAGAGGAATCGGCCGATCAGCTGGAAGGACTGATCCGGCGAAAATACGCCCGATACTTAACGGACGGCGACCCGAAGGGGCGAAACAAAACGGTAAACGCGCTGCTGCGCCTGGGGTATGATTATGACCAGATCCGCGGGGCCCTTCGCAATTTTATGGAAACAGAGGAGTAACATATGGCGGTTAAAGTTGGAATGGTGTCTTTAGGATGCCCCAAAAATCAGGTGGACGCGGAAATGCTTTTGGCAAAGCTTCGGGAAAGAGGATATCAAATTCATACCGATTCCGGCACCTGCGACGTAGTGATTGTCAACACCTGCGGCTTTATCGAAAGCGCCAAGCAGGAATCTATTGAGAATATTTTGGAGTTTGTCACCCTGAAAAATGAAGGGCGCATCAAGGTGATTTGTGTGACCGGCTGCTTGGCCCAGCGCTATCAGGAGGAGATGGCCAGGGAAATCCCCGAGGCGGACGTGATTTTGGGCATTGGGTCTAACGACAGCATCTGCGACGCCATCGACCGGGCGCTGGCGGGGGAAAAGGTCCGTCTTTTTGGGCCGAAAGAGGCCCTTTCGCTGGAGGGGGACCGGATCCTTTCCAACCTGCCGTTTTTCGCCTATTTAAAAATTGCCGAGGGGTGCGATAACTGCTGCGCCTACTGCGCCATCCCCATGATTCGCGGGCGGTACCGCAGCCGGGAGATGGATCGTATCGTGGCGGAGGCGGAGCATCTGGCGGGCCATGGCGTGACCGAGTTAATCCTGGTAGCACAAGACACCACCCGGTATGGGATGGATTTATACGGCCGGCCGATGCTGCCGGAACTTTTGCGCCGTCTTGCAAAAATCGAAAACCTTCACTGGATCCGGATTCTTTACACCTATCCGGATTGGATCACCGACGAACTTTTGGAGGTGATGGCCGAGGAGGAAAAGATTGTAAAATATCTGGATATCCCCCTTCAGCACTGCGACGAAAAGGTCCTGCGGGAGATGAACCGCCGCGGCGACCAAAAATCCCTTACGGCGCTGGTGGAAAAAATCCGCGCCAAGGTGCCGGGGATTGTGCTTCGCACAACGCTGATCGCCGGATTCCCCGGGGAAACCGAGGAGCAGTTTGAATCGCTTTGCCAGTTTGTGCAGAAAATGCGGTTTGAGCGGCTGGGCTGTTTTCCCTATTCGGCGGAGGAGGGGACCCCTGCCGGCGAGCGGGCCGACCAGCTGGAGCCCCAGCTGCGCCAGCGCCGGGCGGACATTATTATGGAAGTGCAAATGGGCATTGTGGAGCAGTACAACCAGAGTCTGGTGGGCTCCGACCTGGAGGTGGTGGTGGAAGGCTACGACCGCTATGCTTCCAGCTATTTTGGCCGCAGTGCGGCGGACGCACCGGACATCGACGGAAAAATCTTTTTTTCCAGCAAAAAGAAGCTGGCGGTGGGGCAGTATCTGACCGTTCATGTGGAGGATGTGCTGGATTACGATTTGATCGGCAGCGCGCTGTAGAGATGATTCGCGCAGAATTTGGAGAGGAGTTTTTCCCATGAATCTGCCCAACAAGCTGACCTGTTTAAGAATGTTCATGGTCCCGTTTTTTGTCGCCGCCATGGAATGGTCTTTTTCCAACCACTATTTGTGGGCGCTGGTTTTGTTCGCGGCGGCGTCTTTTACCGACCTGCTGGATGGAAAAATCGCCCGAAAACGGGAGCTTATTACCGATTTTGGAAAGTTTATGGACCCGTTGGCGGACAAAATTTTGGTTACGTCGGCGCTTATCTGTTTTGTGGAATTGTGGGTTACCCCGGCGGCGGTGATCATCGTGATTATCGCCCGGGAGTTTGTGGTTACCTCGCTACGGCTGATTGCCGCGCCCAAGGGGATTGTCATTGCGGCGGATATTTTCGGCAAGATGAAAACGGTCTGCCAGATGGTCTGGGTGGCGGCGACCATTCTGCAAATGTATCTGGAGGAGGAGCGGCTGATCGGGATCCCGGCACTGTCCGCTCTCAACCTGGTTTTGATGTGGGCGACGCTTTTTTTGACGGTGGTAAGCGGGGTCAATTACCTGTGGAAAAACCGGTCGGTGCTTAACGATAGGAAATGACAAGTTTTGGAGGGATCAGCAGTGAAAATCATCAAGATCGTTTTGTCGGTGATTACGATTCTTTTTGCCGCGTTGGGTTTGCTGAGGGTTTTATCCTTTGACATAGCAAATCCCGTTATGCTGACGGCCCTTGCTGCCTTTTTGCTGCTGCAAAGCATAGAATATCAAAAGGACAGAAAAAAAGCGGATTTTATCCTCACTATCGCGGCGGCGTTATTTGTTCTGGCCGTTGTGGTTTACAATGTCTTTCTCGCATAAAAGCTTTTAAAAAGCGGGGCGAAGGATGGTTTGGTGAGGCTGTCTTGGTCCGGATGCGCCTTTTCGCTCTTGACAAACGAGGGAAAAGTGTGGTATGGTCACTGATATAGGAAAAATGCAGTGATCAGGAGAAGTAGCCGAAAAACGCCCGACAGAGAGAAGGCATGATCCGCTGAAAGTGCCTTTGGGGAACGGATTTGGCGAAATGCGCCTGCCAGCACGGGCCGGGAAAATGGGAGTATCGGCCTGCGGATATCGCCACCGTTATAGGGCGGAATCGAGTGAAAAATCGAAGTGGAACCGCGGTAAAATGCCGCCTTCGGCCCCAAGGGCCTGAAGGCGGTTTTCTTTTTGGACCGGCCTTTGGGCGGAAAGGAGAACAGAATGAAAATCTATAACACGCTGACCCGAAAAAAAGAGGAGTTTGTGCCGATTACGCCGGGCGAGGTGAAGATGTACGCCTGCGGCCCGACGGTGTATAACTACATCCACATTGGAAACGCTCGCCCCATCTGCGTATTCGACACGCTGCGCCGCTATCTGGAATACCGGGGCTACAAGGTGACCTTTGTGCAGAATTTTACCGATATCGACGATAAAATCATCAAGCGGGCCAACGAGGAAAACACCGATTACAAAACGATTGCCGAACGGTATATCGACGAGTACTGGACCGACGCCAAGGGTTTGGGCGTTCGGGCGGCAACCATCCACCCCAAAGCCACCGAGACCATGGACGAAATCATCCGGATTGTCCAGGATATCATCGACCATGGCTATGGCTACGAGGTAAACGGCGACGTATACTTCCGGGCCAAAAAGTTTAAAGGCTACGGAAAGCTTTCCCATATGCCCATTGAGGAGTTGGACGCCGGCAACCGCATCGACGTTGCCGACCAAAAAGAGGATCCCATGGATTTTGCCCTGTGGAAGGCGGCCAAGGAAGGGGAGCCGTATTGGGAATCGCCCTGGGGAAAGGGCCGCCCCGGCTGGCACATTGAATGCACTGCCATGATCCGAAAGTTTTTGGGCGAGACCATCGACATCCACTGTGGCGGCCAGGACCTGATCTTCCCCCACCATGAAAATGAAATTGCCCAGGGGGAATGCTGCACCGGAAAAGAGTACGCCCGTTATTGGATGCACAATGGCTACATCAATGTGGACAACGTGAAGATGAGCAAATCCAAGGGGAACTTTTTTACCACCCGGGACGTGGCGGAAAAATACGGTTACGAAACCATCAAGCTGATGATGATCCAGTCCCATTACCGCAGCCCCTTTAACTACACGCTGGAGGTGATCGAATCCTGCAAAAATTCGCTGGAGCGGCTGTACAACTGCCGGGAGAAGCTGGAATTCGCGCTGGATCACGGCTTGGAGGAGCCCACCGAGGGCGAGGCGGAATTTTTGCAGAAATTCGATGCGGCCCGGGAAAAATTCGTGACGTCTATGGATGACGATCTGAACACGGCCGACGGCCTGACCGCGCTTTTTGATCTGACCCGGGAGATCAATACGGCTTTGCAGGTCCCCCGGTCCAAAGCGCTGGCCCAAAAGGCCGCCGAAGAGTTCGACGCCATCGCCGATGTGCTGGGCATTTTGTACAATCGAAAAAAAGAAACGCTGGACGCCGAGATCGAGGCGCTGATCGAAAAGCGGCAGGCGGCCAGAAAGGCCAAGGATTTTAAAACCGCCGACGCCATCCGCGACCAGCTGGCCGGTATGGGCATCATCTTAAAAGACACCCCCCAGGGCGTACAGTGGACCCGCGGCTAGAAAAAATAAAAAAAGCCCCCATAAGTTAGATACTCGTAAGACAGTATTAGATTTGTTTTTTGGAAACGGCGTAGCGTTGGCTATGCCGTTTCCCCGTTTTGGAAAAGGCAACCACCGGCTGTGCCGGTGGATAAAAAGCTTAAGCTATGCAC
>CAJTQM010000026.1:26212-29437 GCA_910578255.1 uncultured Oscillospiraceae bacterium | reverse complement strand
TCACGTTCTTGAAGCCGTACTTCCACGGCGCCATGAGGCGCAGAGGCGCGCCGTTCTGCTTGGGAAGGGGCTTGCCGTAGAGACCAGGATGGTTTTGGTATCGTCGCCGGTTTCGGCCCGATACCGCTCGTAGACCGAAACCGCCACCGCCGTATGGGGGTCGCACAGATACGAGTAAAGCGAAAACACCCGCCGGATACAGTCCGCCGTCTGGGCTTCGTCGCAAAAACCGCCCGCAAAATCCGCCTGAAGCCTTGAAAGGACCTGCGGCGAAACGGTATACCGGCCTTCCGTCTCCAGCCGGTGCATCAGGTCTTTTACCTCCGCGTCGTCTTCCTCCATCAAAGAAAACAGCAGCCGTTCCAGATTGCTGGAAACCAGAATATCCATCGACGGCGAGGTGGTCGCGTAAAACGGCCGGTTGCGGTCGTAGGTTCCGGTCGCGATAAAATCGGCCAGCACATTGTTTCGGTTAGAAGCGCAGATCAGCTTTTTAACCGGCAGACCCATCCGCTTGGCATAGTAAGCGGCCAGGATATTGCCGAAATTTCCGGTGGGAACGCAGATGTTGACCGGATCCCCCAAGGCGATCTGCTCTTCTTTGACCAAATCGCAGTAGGCGCTGACATAATAGACAATCTGCGGCAGCAGCCGCCCCCAGTTGATGGAATTGGCGCTGGAAAATGTCCTGTTTCTTTCGCGGAGTTTCTCAAGGGTTTCCCGGTCGGTAAAAAGACGTTTTACGCCGGTTTGGGCGTCGTCAAAATTGCCCTGTATCGCCGCGACAAAAACATTGTCCCCCTCCTGGGTGGCCATTTGCAGCTTTTGCAGGGGGCTTACCCCCTCTTGGGGGTAAAAGACCACAATCCGGATGCCTGGCACATCGCGGAATCCCTCCAGAGCGGCTTTGCCCGTATCCCCAGAGGTGGCCACCAGAATGACGATCTCCTCTTTGCCGCCGGATTTTTTTGCCGAAACCGCCATCAGCTGCGGCAGCAATTGCAGCGCCATATCCTTAAAAGCGCAGGTAGGCCCGTGCCAAAGTTCCAGCAGATACGCATCCTGGCCTAAGCGGGACAGCGGCGCAATTTTGGCGCCGGGAAAGCTTCCGGATCCGTACGCATTTTGCAGGCAGCCGGCAATTTCCTCCGGGGAAAAATCGGGCAGAAAATCCGCCAAAATCCCCTGGGCCCGCTGGATATAATCCTGCTCGACCATCTTTTCCAGCCGCTGGGCGGACAACTCCGGCAGCTTTTCGGGGACAAACAGTCCCCCCTCCGCCGAAATTCCCTGCAAAATCGCCTGACTGGCCGAAACCTTCTTCGCTTTGTCTCTTGTGCTTTGATACCGCACCCTTTTTCCTCCTTTAACGTTTCGTCCTGATTAAAGGACATACTCCCGGAAAACGCGGCTGGCGTTTTCAAAGAAAATATCCCGGACCAAATCCTCGTTTAAATTCTTCTTTAACAGATATTCATAGAAATCCGCGTTTTTCTCTGCTGAACTTAAGCAGTCCGGTACATGAGCGCCGTCGAAATCCGAGCCAAGCGCAATGACCTTTTCCCCGCCCAAGCTTAAAAAGTGCTCGATGTGGCGGTACATCCATTCGAAATCCGCTTTTTCTGGGTCGTCACAGATAAAATCTCTGGCGTAGTTGAGTCCCACCAATCCGCCGCGCTTGACATACTCTTTAAACTGGGCGTCGGTGACGTTGCGAATGTGCCCGCAGACGGCGCGGGAATTGGAATGGCTGGCAATCAGCGGCTTTTGGGCGACAGAGCAGGCGTCCTCAAAGCCGGCGTCGGAAATATGGGACAGATCCACCAGCATGCCGACCCGCTCCATCTCCCGAATCGCCTCTTTGCCGAATTCGGTCAGCCCCTCGTTTTTGCTGGTGCCGCAGCCCAGTTCATTAGGACCGTTCCAGGTCAGGGTCATCATGGCCACCCCCTGGTCTTTTAAAAGCTTGACCCGGGAAAGATCGCCTGCCAAAGCGCAGCCGCCCTCGATGGTCAAAATCCCGGTGATGGGCTTTTTCGGTTGCTCCAACTCTTTTCCGCTGCGAATCCACTCCATTTTGTCAGCGTATTTTTCTGTCTGGGCCTTGTAATAAGTGAAGGTCCGGTCAAAAAAGTCAATGGCGTCCTGCCCGCGGAACTGATCGGGGATAAAAACCGCGAAACACTGCACATAGCGGGAAAAACCGCCCAGCTTATCCAAAGAAATATGCAGCTGGTCGTTGACCAGATCCAGCCCCTTGTGGCTGCCGCCCAGCAGCGTGTCGCAGTGCATATCAAATACTTTCATAATTTTCCACCTCATATGCGTTTATTATGTATTGGTAGGACCGAACGGAAAAGCTTTCGCCCTTTTCCATCACAATCTCAAACACATCAAATCTCGGCTGCAGCGCAACCGGGTTTTCCATCAAATAACAAATGGCCGATTGGGCGATCCGCCTTTGCTTGCGCCGGTCCACCGCCTGTGCCGGCCGGACCAGCGATCCCACCCGCCGGGCCTTTACCTCCACAAAAGCGATGCAGTTCCCGTCGCGGACAATCAAGTCAACCTCTCCGTAAGGGGTATAGTAATTGCGGGCGAGAAGTTCGCTTCCCCTTTTTTGCAGAACGCCGGCGGCGAAATCCTCCGCCCGGGCGCCGGTTTCTCTGGTCGACATCGGCTATTTTCCACCTTTTTTTAAATGGTCGTCTAAATTTTTTAAAAAGCTTTTTCGATGCACCGGCGAAACGCCATACTCTCCGATAAGCCTGTAATGCTCCTTTGTGGGATAGCCCTTGTGCTTTGCAAAGCCATATTGCGGATATTGCCGGTCCAATTCCAGCATAAACCGGTCCCTGGCCACCTTTGCCAGAATAGAAGCCGCCGCGATCGACGCGCTTTTGCCATCCCCCTTGACCACCGGAATCGCCGGGATCGCCAGCTGCGGCGCGCGGTTGCCGTCGATATAAGCGGCGTCTGGCCGGACCGGCAAGCCTTCGATGGCGGTTTTCATCGCCAAAAGCGACGCCTCCAGAATATTGAGCCGGTCGATCTGCCCTTCATCCACCGGGCAGATTTGATAGGCCACCGCCTTTTTGACAATCTCGTCATATAGCGCTTCCCGCTTTTTTTCGCTGAGTTTTTTCGAATCGTTGAGTCCTTCGATGACGAAATTCTTCGGCAAAATCACGGCGGCGGCAAACACCGGACCGGCTAGCGGGCCCC
>CAJTQM010000026.1:17421-26194 GCA_910578255.1 uncultured Oscillospiraceae bacterium | reverse complement strand
TCCGCGCCGCAGATCCAGGTATAGCCGCTGGCAGAATAGATCTCCCGCTCAAAGGCATACAGATCCAGCGGGCATTTTTGATTCGGCACGCTGTCATTCCTCCCACGCTGATGATTGCTGCTCCGGCTTCCAGGGCGTTTCCAGGGTGATCCGGCCGATTTTGCCGCTGCGAAATTCGTCCAAAACCGCGATGGCCGCCCGCTCGGTATTGACCTGCCCGCCGGATTGAAGCATCCCCCGCTTGCGGGCCACCAATTCCAGCAGGTCGTAAGCTTCTATTTCCGCCGTTTCCTCGTCGGTCAGCTTATACCGCTGGCACAGCGCTTCGTGATACCGCCCGTTTAAAAGTTCCAGTAGCCGCATAGCCAACAGTTCGATATCCACCACATCGTCCTTAACCGCGCCGGTAAAGGCCAGATACTCGCCTACTCGCTTATCCTCAAACTTTGGCCAGAGGATACCCGGCATATCCAAAAGGTCGATCCCGTTATCCAGATTGACCCACTGCCGCCCGCGGGTTACGCCGGGGCGGTCCTCAACCTTCGTCCGGCGGGAACCGGCCATCCGGTTGATAAAGGAGGACTTACCCACATTGGGGATTCCCACAATCATCATGCGAATGGGCGCGCCCTGCATCCCCTTTTGGGCGCGGCGCTCTAATAAGGGACGAAGCACCTCTTTTACCGCCGGAACAAACTGCTTAATCCCTCTGCCGCTGCGGCAGTCGGTAGGAAGGGCGGTAATGCCACGCTCTTTATAGTATTCGCACCATTTTTGGGTGATCGCCTCATCCGCCGCGTCGCACTTGTTTAGCAAGATGATCCGCGGCTTTTTCCCAACCAACTCCGGCAGTTCGGGGTTGCGGCTGCTGATGGGAATCCGCGCGTCGATTACCTCTACAACGATGTCCACCAGTCGCAGGCTTTCCCGCATCAGCCGCCTTGTTTTGGCCATATGGCCCGGAAACCATTGAATCGACGGTGCTTCGGTCATACGATCTTCTCCTTCATTTTATCGTTCCAATTTTTTTCAGTGGGAACAGCCGAAAAACCGCCCTTCCCAGAATATAGCGTTTATCGACCATGCCAACACCGCTGTCCCGACTGTCCAAAGAATGGTTCCGGTTATCTCCCATAACAAAGACACACCCGTCGGGCACCGTTACCGGAAAATCCACGTCCCGCTTCATGTGGGTCGGCTCGTTGATGTAAGGCTCTTTTAAAAGCTGACCGTCTACCCAAACGTCTCCGGTGTCAAACCGGATATCCACCGTCTGCCCCTCTACCGCGATCACCCGTTTGATAATCGCCGGGGTTTCGCTTTCCGGTTGGACGATGACCACAATGTCGCCTCGTTTTGGCTGGCGAAACAAATGGGACACAATCAGCCGATCCCCGCCCAGCAGGGTCGGTTCCATAGAAGAGCCCTCCACGCCGACGGTGCGAAACAAAAAGGTGAACAGCAGCACCACGGCCACAACGGCGAAAACCAGTGAATCCAACCATTCGAAAGCGCTCTTTACCCGCGCCCTTTTCTTTCCTTTGCGCAAATTCTGCCCCTCAATTCCTTTTGACGCGATAGCAGCAGGCCGCTTTTTCCTTTACAGGTTCACCTGCTTTTCGTCATTCTGCCGTCGGCAAAAATCGGCCATTTGTCCATCTTCTCATTTTTTATGAATACCCAGTCATTTTATCACATCGAAGCAAAATTTACAACAAGCCTTTTGCCATCTCCCTTTTTTCCTGTTGCTGTTGAATTTGGACGTTGGCGATATCGTTAATCCAATGTTGAGGTTCAGCGGCGCCTATGCTATAATCAGAATAATGAATAGGAGGGAGAGCATGTTTTGGACCGCTAAAAACGGGGTGGTTATATTAGGCAATACACAGATGAACTATGTTCGTTTTGGGCATGGTAATCGTACATTGGTTATCCTTCCGGGACTCTCCGACGGGCTGGCTACCGTAAAAGGAAAAGCTCTGCTGTTGGCTAAACCATATGTCCCTTTTTTTGATCGATACACAGTTTATATGTTTAGCAGAAAGGACGATATACCCGAAGGCTACTCCATGCGTGATATGGCCCATGATCAGGCGAAAGCAATAGATTTGCTTGGAAGTAAAAAAATCTGTGTCATGGGCGTGTCCCAGGGAGGAATGATCGCTCAGTATCTTGCAATAGACCACCCAAAGTTGGTTGAAAAGCTTGTTCTTGTCGTTACTGCTCCTCGCGTAAATAACAGGTTACAGGAATGCGTGAAGCAATGGGCCAGCTTTGCTAAGCAGGGCGACCACAAAAAATTGATGATTGATACAGCAGAAAAGAGTTACTCGCCGAATTATCTAAAAAAGTACAAGAAATTCTATCCAATTATTGGGTTTATCGGAAAGCCGTTAAATTATGATAGGTTTCTTATCAATACAAACGCGATCCTTGAATTTGATGCTTATAATGAACTGAATAAAATTACCTGTCCAACACTCATTATCGGTGGCGAAACAGACCAAATAGTCGGCGTACAGGCATCCTACGAAATGAACAATCAGATTTCAGGCAGCAAACTATATGTATATCCAAAATTAGGCCATGCAGCATATGAGGAAGCAAAGGATTTTTACCAACGCGTTTTCGCGTTTTTAGAAGATCAGTAATAAAATGCTTCCCATCTATTATACCGTCACCCATATTAGACCGCCCCTTTGGGATCTGCGGCAGTGCGTTCCATCTATTTTATCCGCCCCCTTTTTTCGGTCATACTTTTTTATTCTATTCGTTTCGTTCCCGCAGGTTCTCGCCAAGCGGGACTGCCGCAAAGGCTTTGGCCTGACAAAAGATGACAAAGGCCCAATTTGAAAGGAGAAACGCTATGTATTTCGACGCTCCGGGAAAAGACAACACCCAAAAAACCATCGAGATCGCCGTACAGGCCATACGCGAATACCAGATCCGTCATGTGGTGCTGGCCACCACCACCGGCTATACCGCTCAGTGCTTTCCGGCCCTGGAAGGGGTCAGCGTGATCTGCGTTCCCCACGCGTACGGCTTTAAAGAGCCGGGGAAAAACGAGTTGTCCGACGAAACCATCCGGCAGCTGCGGGAAAAGGGATTCCAGGTCTATGCCGCCTCTCACGCTTTAAGCGGAGCGGAACGGGGCATCACCGGAAAGTTTGGCGGCGTCAGCCCCATTGAAATTGTCGCCCACACCCTACGATTTTTCGGCCAGGGCATGAAGGTCTGCGTAGAAATCGCCACCATGGCGGCAGATGGCGGACTGCTTCCTCCTAATACGCCGATTCTTTCCATTGGCGGCACCGGACGGGGGGCCGATACCGCAGTGATTATGCGGGCAGCCCACGCCAATCATCTGTTGGATACCAAAATCGACCGGATTTTATGCAAGCCGCTTCTGCCCTAACCGGATCCTTTTTTAGGAAGCGAAAAAACTCTTTCCGATAAAAAAGCGTTGACCGTCTATTCGGCCAACGCTTTTTACTGCTATTTTTATTTTTTCAATTCTGCCAAACAGTTTGCGCAGATATTCTTTCCCTTATAAACGATGGTATCCAGCGCTTGATTACAAAAAATACAGGCAGGTTCATACTTTTTCAGTATAATTCTATCTTCATCTACATAAATTTCCAACGCATCTTTTTCGTTGATGTCCAAATTCCTTCTCAATTCGATGGGCAGAACAACGCGTCCCAACTCATCCACCTTTCTTACAATGCCTGTTGCTTTCATATGTATCTCCTCATTTCATTTTTGTCCGAGCGCTCTAATCAGACTCTTCTATAAGATAATATATACATCTTTTCTTAATTTGTCAAATAAAATTGGTAATCATCGCAAAATATTGAATAATTTATTTCTTCTTTTTTATTTGATTTTTCTAGATTACTTTGTTAAAATCGACAAATTTTCCGAGGTATTTTTGGAATCATATTTTCTTTTCTTTTTCGATACACTTGGACAAAGGGAGGGATTGGCATGATGTCCTGGCTTTTTTCCGGTATGCTCATTTTGTCTTTGCTCTTTGGGGTGTTAAACGGGCGGATGGAGCAGGTATCCATTTCGGCTGTCAACGACTGCTCTAACGCGGTCACTCTGGTCATCCAGCTGACCGGAGTCATGTGTTTATGGAGCGGGCTTATGCGCATCGCAGAAGAATCCAAACTCACCGACCGGCTCAGTACCTTGTTTCGCCCGGTCATGCGGCTGCTTTTTCGGGATCTTCCAGCGGGGTCCAAGGCGGCAAAAGCAATTGTGATGAATCTGACCGCCAATCTGCTGGGTTTAGGCAACGCCGCAACCCCACTGGGAATTGCCGCCATGAAGGAGTTGGAAAAAATCTCTCCCCAAAAAGGCGCCGCTTCAAACCATATGGCCATGCTGGTGGTGCTGAACACCGCCTCTTTACAGCTGATTCCGACCACCACCGCCGCTTTGCGTCTGGCAAGCGGCAGCGCCGCTCCTATGGAGATTCTGCCGGCGGTTTGGCTCTCATCGGCCGTATCGGTTCTGGCCGGGGTAGTGACAGCCAAGCTTCTGGCTGCCCGATTTCGATGAAGGAAGGTTTATTTGTGAACCAGATCTCCCACTACATTCTACCGGCGGTAATCGTCCTGATCGTCGGATACGGGATGGTTAAAAAGGTCCCGGTATTCGACTGTTTTTTAGACGGAGCTAAGGAGGGCCTTTCCTCCTCTGTTCAGATTTTGCCGGCTCTGATCGCTTTAATTACGGCCGTGGGCATGTTCAAAGCCTCCGGCGCACTGGATTTGTTCACCTACGCGCTGCGCCCTGTGGCACAACTTCTGCGCCTTCCCAAAGAGGTGATCCCTCTGGCGATTCTCCGCCCCATTTCGGGCAGCGGCGCGCTGGTGATCTTTCAGGATCTTTTGCAGCAATACGGCCCGGACAGTTTTGTCGGTCGGGTAGCCAGCGTGATGCAGGGCTCGACCGAGACCACCTTTTACACCATCGCCGTATATTACGGCGCCACAAAGGTACAAAAAACCCGCCATACGCTTCCTTCGGCGCTGACCGCCGATCTGACAGGCTTTTTTATGAGTGCCCTGGCGGTCCGTCTTTTGTTTTAAGCTTGAAGAATGCAAAAGAGCCTCGCCCTGATAAAGCAAGGCAAGGCCCTTATCTGTTCATTTATGCGGCGTCGATCGTTTCCTCATCGTTTTTGGCATGGAAGACCAGCAGCACAATCTGAATTGCCGCGATCATCACCATAAACACAGTAAACTGGTTAAACAACGCCATAGGATTGCGCATATTCTCGGTAAAGAAGAACAGCAGCAAAGCGCCAATCGCCGGAATCAGGGTAAACAGGCTTCTACGATTTCTGCTTTTCCTCAGCATCTGCCAAACGCTGGCCAGCGCCGTAAACAGCATCAAAAGCAGGTTTACCAGCGACCAGGATTCCCCGGATATTTCAGGCATCAAAGGTTCAACCACCGGAACCATCAGCGGCTGATTCGGCGCATTGGCTAAAGGTACCTGAGGATCCGTAATGCTTGTTGTGGGAGGGGTCACCGGCGTCACCGGCGTGGAAGGCGCCGACGGCGCTACGGGAGCCGTTGGAGACGTGGGAGCAGGCGCCAGCGGAACCGGCGGATCGGGCAACGTGACGGTGGGCGTAGGATCGTCGTCATCATCGTCATCATCATCGGGAACTGGGGTCGGGGTCGGAATAGCGGTCCACTGGGCCGTCAAGGTGATGTTGCCGGTAACGGGGGTAGCGAAGTCATAGTTAGCAGTCGCGCCAATCACACGCCAGCCGCTGAAGATATAGCCAGGGCGGGTGGGGTTGGCAGGGGCCTCGAACCGGGTGTTGTAGTTCCGGGTCTGGCTCGGCACCGCAGAACCACCGGCAGCGTCAAAGGTCACGGTGTACTCTTTCAGCTTCCAATTTGCGTTGATGGTAGTATCTTGGAAAATAGGTGTCCCAAAGGCAAAGTCCCAGCCGGCAAAGACACTGTCGATTCTTTCCGCAGGGGTTTTGTCGGTAGCGGTAACGATCATGTCCTTGGCGACATTCTTGGTATCAACGATTCTTTCGCCGTCCATGAACGCTACGGTGTAGCCGAGACGCCAACGGCCATCTTCGCCCTCTATGGGGATCAAATGGGAGTTTTCGGTGGCGTACTGGTTGACTTTGTCATCGTCTTTGTAATAGGTTCCGCCGGAAACGGTGCCGGTAGGCTCAGGAAGAGTTGAGTCGACGCCAATGACAGAAATTTCTTTACCTGTCTCGTTATAGAAATTGCCGCCAGAGATCGTCAATACACCACGATATTGGCCGTTTTTGCTTTCCTCGGATCTATCAAGTCCTCCACAATAAATTGCTCTGTTCCCCTGACCGGTTACTGTAATACTTCCGCTTTTGATTTCCGCGAAATCCCAGTTTACCAGCGGCAACGGCGCTTTAATTTCTCCGCCGTCCAGAATGAAGTGAGCATGGCTGTTGTTAAGAACAGCGTTTTTTGTCACCTTGCTGAGAATTTTACCGGATTTGAATGTGAGGGTCGCGTCAACGTTCCCTTTCATCCCACCGGATTCACCAGGCCGCCAGCCATTGTAAAGAACTGTATTGTCCGTGTTGTTCGTGCTGACATTATCCAGTGTTGCGCCGTCAATGGTCATCGTGCCCAGATTCCAAACAACATAGTCGTTTACATCGGAACAAAATACGCCGCCATTTAGATTTGCGGTGCCGCCTTCAAAATTTTTGAGAGCGAAACCGGCCCCTTTTGCCGTTCGGATATCGCCTTTACCAACAACGGTCAGTGTACCATAGTTCTGAAGGACCGCATTTGCCCAGCCGCCTTGGGTACTGGCGTTGTCCAGCGTGATTCCCGCAGGAACATTCAAAACAATCGTTTTGCCGGCGGGAATGATTGCAGGCTCGTGGGAATTACCGACTATCTCAATGGTAGCGGTTCCGTTATTTTCAACCGCATCCACCGCTTTTTGCAGGGTATAGTAAATCGTGTCGCCAATTTTGGCCACAGGGTCCAGCTGCTTTACAATCCAGGTATTTCCATCCTGTTTTTCGGCCACATAACTCTCAGCTACATACTTGCTGATGTCTGTACCGTATGTCCCGCAGGAAACGCGAATTTCCGCAGTCGTGCCATTGCGAACAAGTTTCAGTTGTTCATCTTTCACCTGGACTGTCTGAAGAATACTAGCCTTAACGTCTGCAGAACCGCCAATTACAATGATAGGCTTTTCGGTCACCGTCACATATTTGCCTGCATATCCGGTTGCAACACCATTCAAGGCCCGCAATCCATCGCATT
Source organism: uncultured Oscillospiraceae bacterium (assembly GCA_910578255.1). GTDB lineage: Bacteria > Bacillota > Clostridia > Oscillospirales > Ruminococcaceae > UBA3818. The sequence goes on along the minus strand of CAJTQM010000026.1, from coordinate 18,881 downwards.
CCAGTTTTCCTCCCGTAACCGTAAAGGTCGCCGGGGTCATTTTTCAGTGCGGACATTTTGTCCTGCCGAAGGGTACCGCCGGAAATCTCCATCCACGCGTTATCCGCATGATTGTAAGAATTGTCTACCTTATTAAAATTCACTACCAAATTGCTGACATTAGAATTATTGCGGATTTCACCGCCCTTAATATACATCCTGCCTTTGTTCTGCACGGTGTAATTACCGGCCGTACCATCATCACCGCGCATAATCTTGCCGCTTAAAACGGTGCAGGTGCCCCCGATTTCGTTTACAAGCGCAATACCTTTTCTTCCGATTTCATCCTTTCCGCTATCAGTGCCGCCCTTAACGGTACCGCCGGAAGCGCTGTCCTGAATGACAAGCGTGCCGAAATTGGTAATGACATCTGTCATTCTGCCATTTTCGGTAGTACCCGTCAGAGTATGTCCAGCTAAATCCAACGTAAGGTTCTTCGAAGCGGAAATCGTAATGCTTTCGGCAATATCGTCAACAAGCCGGACCGTTTCCCCGTCTTCAGCGGCGCCAATCGCGGCCTGTACCGATTCAAAGTAATGGTTTTCGCCATTCTCCCGCTTACAAGAGGCAACCAGCGTAACTTGATCGCTGTCGATCTTGCCGGACCCGATCAAACGGGCGATTGCGCCTTTTCCGGCATTGTCAAGGGTAACCTCTTCTTCAACGGACAGCATCACTTTGTTGTTAACCGTCACCAGCGGCGTAGCTTCGTCCAACTCTCCCCGGACCAGACCGCCCTTTCCGGTCAGCACCGTGTTGCGGTTAAACCAGACGCTGGATTTATTGACCGTCACCAGTTTTATGAATTTGAAATAGTAGGTTGTATCGCTGCCGGCTGCGCTGGCATCGTTGGAAGCATTGATCGCGGCCCACAAATCGCCGCCGTTTGCGATGAGATAAGGCTCGTCCTGTGTGCCTTTTCCATTAAGGTCCAGCGGATTAACGCCGTTGCGCAGCGTCTCGACCATTTCGGTGTAATCCTCGCCCAAATAAGCCTTCTGCTCATCGCTCAGCGCGTCATAGCCGTCGATTACCGCCCGCTCCAAAGCAAGCTATTCTTCCGCGTCGTCCCCTTCATCCTCCTGGAATTTTTGCAGGTCCGCCACCGCGTCCAGAAACTCCTGAACCGGGTCGGTCTGCGGCGCAATATATAAGGGACACTCGTTTGTATGTACATCGGACTCGCTGCCGCAGGTGCATACTGGCAACTCGGAAGGCGCAGACGTTCCCTCCCCGTCCTCGGATGATTCCGTAGGCGGAACCTCTTCCTCTTCTGTCGGCTCCAAGGAAGAATTCTCCCCCTCAGGCGACGAATTCAAAGGTAAGGTTTCCCCTTGCAGAGCCGCGGCCTTCTCTTTCGGTGCCGGCTGGGAAGACAGATTGTCCGCCGACGGCGTTTGCGAAGTTTCGCCGGCGTCCAC
>CAJTQM010000026.1:0-17334 GCA_910578255.1 uncultured Oscillospiraceae bacterium | reverse complement strand
TTAGTAAAATCTTTTTCATGTGCTTCCTCCTCATTGCCCAAGAACTTGCACCTCTGCGTTTCTTTAAAAGAAACATTTTGTTTTATATGATATAAAATTATAGCATAAAAGGATTTTTTTAGCAATCCTTTTTATTTTTCTTTCCCGGTACTGCGGCAAACCGATAAAACAGGGCCGCTGCTCTTCAAACGAAGTAGGCAGCGGCCCTATAAAAACGGTATCGGTCCGAGCCTTTTTTCCGATTACCCTTCTAAAATTCTCCGGTACATGGCGACATATTCGCCCGCCGATTTTTTCCAGCTGAAATCGCAGTTCATCCCGCCAACAACCGCTTTCTGCCAGGCTTTTTTGTCCCCGTAAAGCTGTAGCGCCCGCTTTACGGCGCCCAACATGTCATGAGCGTTATAGGACTGGAAGGTAAAGCCGTTTCCGTCTTCCCCGCCCAGATCCTGAATAGAATCCTTCAAACCGCCGGTAGCCCGGACAATCGGGATGGTACCATACCGCAAAGCGACCATCTGCGCCAATCCGCAGGGCTCGCTTTTCGAAGGCATCAAAAAGGTATCCGCTCCGGCGTAAATTCTGCGGGCCAAAGGAGGAATAAAGCCTTTGGTGTAGCCGACCTTGTCCGGATATCTGCGCTTCATCTCCTCAAAGAAGGATTCGAAAATATACTCGCCGGAGCCCAACACCACCAGCTGAATCGGTTCCCGCAGCAGTTCGTCGCCGATATATTTGACCAGGTCCATGCCCTTGTGGTCCACCAGGCGGCTGACAATGCCCAAGACCATCACATCCTTTTGCTGCGGCAGGCCCATCTCCTCTTGCAGCGCGCGTTTGTTTTCCGCCTTTTTAGAAGGATCTTTGGCAGAGAAAGGCGCCACTATATTGGGGTCAGACTGGGGATCATACCCCTCCACGTCAATACCGTTGAGAATGCCGGTTAATTTAAACTGGCGCGCTTTTAAAATCCGATCCAGGCCGTGAGAGAACCAGGGATCGAGAATTTCCTGCGCATAGGTCTTGCTTACGGTGGTGACCATATTGCACTGGTCAATGCCGCCCTTCATGTAATTGACGTCGCCATCGTATTCCACAATCGGCGCAGCGCTTTGAGGCAGCCCCAGCACATCCTGCACCATTTCCATCCCATATTTCCCCTGGTACTGGATATTGTGGATGGTCAGGACTGTTTTGATGTCGCGGAACTTCTTTTCCCCTCTGTAAAAAACATTCAGATAAACCGGGACAAGCGCGGTCTGCCAATCGTTACAGTGGATGATGTCTGGCGTATAATCGATATAATGGAGCATTTCCAAAACCGCTTTGGAGAAAAAGGCGAACCGCTCCCCATCGTCATAATAGCCATACAATCCCGGACGTTTAAAATAGTATTCATTATCCAAAAAGTAGTATACAACTCCGTTATAGTTGGCCTCAAACACGCCGCAGTAAAGGGCACGCCAGGACAAAAAAACCGTAAGATTCGTCACATATTTCATTTGTGCACGCAGTTCCGGCTTAATGTCACTGTAAAGGGGCATAACCACACGGCAAGCCTGCATTTTCCCACGGATCGCCTTTGGAAGAGAGCCGGCCACGTCCGCCAGTCCTCCGGAAGCGGCAAAGGGATACGCCTCGCTGGCAGCGTATAGGATTTTCATAAGGATACCTCCTGTATCTTTTCCGTTGACGGTCGAAAACGATATTTTTTTTAGATTACGCTTTTCTTCTCGATGAACAGCGGATAGGTTTTATAGCCGACCAGCGTCCGGGTGTCGCGGATGGTCGCCTCCCGGTCCGCTACCACATATTCCAAGCGTGCCCCGTCGCCGATAACGGCGCCGGCCATAATAATACTGTCGCGGATCACCGCGCCACGTCCAATTTTTGCGCCGCGGAAAATGATGGAATTTTCAATCGTCCCCTCAATAATACATCCGTCTGCCACAAGGGAGTTTTTTACCACTGCGCCCAAACCGTATTTTGCCGGCACCTGGTCGCGCACACGAGTAAGAACCGGACGCTCCGCCGGAAACAGTGTCTGCCGGATCTGGGAATTGAGCAGCGCCATACTGGCGTCAAAATAATCCTGCAAATGGTTAATGCGCATCACATAATCCTGAATCTCATAGCCATAAATCCGCAGCGTATCGCTTTTCTCCACCAGAATATCTTTGGTGAAGCTGCGTTTGTTGCGGCTGTGCGCCTCTTCCACGATTTTTTCCAGCAGTTCCCGTTTCATAACGGCAACGTTCAGATAAATATTCTGCTCCTGTTCTGTCTGGGGAGAAAGCCAGACCCGTCCCACCCGCTGATTTTCGTCCACGTCGAAAACCACCAGATTTTCGTTTCCTTCGCGGCAGATTTTCTCCCGCCGGTACCCCAGCGTAATTTCCGCGTCCTTCTCCTCATGAAAAGCGATCAGCTTTTGAAAATCCAGATTGGCAATCAGGTCGCAGTCGGCCAAAACCACATATTCTGCGCGGTTGCTGCGGATGTAGCCAGACACGCCCGCCAGCGCGTCGAGACGGCCAGCGTAAATGCCTTGGTTATCCCCGCTACTGTAAGGGGGCAGAACGGTCAGGCCGCCCAGCTTTCTGGCCAGGTCCCACTCTCTGCCGTTGCCCAGATGCCCAATCAGCGATTGATAGTTGGTTTTTGCAATCACCCCAATATCGCTGATACCGGAATTGACCATGCTGGACAGGATAAAGTCCACCAGACGGTATCGCCCGCCAAAGGGCACCGATCCTGTCGTTCTCTCCCGGGTCAGACTTCCCAGATGACTGTCGTGCATATTGGAAAATACAATGCCCATCGCAGTATGTTTCATCATTTTACCAGCACCTCCTCAGCGGCAACGTCGGTCTCAACCATGGCCTTCGGCGCGATGGACACGCCAGCGCCAACCCTTACGCCGCCTCCGATTACCGTCACGCCCCAGCCGGAAATGTCCTCCATCCCCTCCGGACGCGCACCCACCGTCGCGTTTTCACCGATTACCGCGTTTTCCGCCACAATCGTATAGTCCACTACCGCGCCTTTTTTGATCACGCTGCCCGGCATGATAATGCTGTCACGGACCACAGCGCCCTCTTCAATGGTCACGCCGGCAAAAATCACCGAAAAGTCCACCGTTCCGGCGATCATGCAGCCCTCGGTCACCATCGAATTCTGCACATGGGCCTCCGGTGCGATGTAATGGGGGGGCAAAGCCGGATTACGGGCATAGATTTTCCAATCCGGATCGTATAAAGACAGCGGGACCTTGGGATCCAAAAGATCCATGTTGGCCTCCCACAGGCTGTCGATGGTTCCCACATCCTTCCAGTAACCGTCGAAAGCATACGCATACATCCGCTGGCCGGACGCCAGCATAGCGGGAATGATATTTTTTCCAAAATCGTTGGCGCTGCCGGGGGTCGCGGCATCCTGCTCCAGGTACTGGCGCAGCTTTTTCCAGGTAAAGATATAAATGCCCATCGAAGCTAAGTTGCTTTTGGGATTTGCGGGTTTTTCCTCAAACTCGTAAACCTTCCCGTCCTCTTCGGTGTTCATGATGCCGAACCGGGGCGCTTCCTCCATCGGCACCTGCAGCACGGCGATGGTGCAGTCGGCTTCTTTTGCCTTATGGAACTTGAGCATTTTCTCGTAATCCATCTTGTAAATGTGATCTCCGGAAAGGATCAGTACATATTCCGGGTCATACCGCTCAATAAAAGGAAGGTTTTGGTAAATGGCATTGGCTGTTCCTGTGTACCAGTCGGACCCGGAACTTTTTTGGTAAGGCGGCAGAACGAAAACGCCCCCATCCTGCCGGTCCAGGTCCCAAGGCTGGCCGCTGCCGATATATTCATTGAGAACCAGAGGCTGATACTGGGTCAGAACGCCCACTGTATCAATGCCGGAATTTACGCAGTTGGACAGCGGAAAATCAATAATTCGATATTTGCCGCCGAAGGGCACCGCCGGTTTTGCCAGGTTTTTGGTCAGGGTATAAAGGCGGCTGCCTTGTCCGCCTGCCAACAGCATTGCGATCCATTCTTTTTTCCTCAAAGAAAAAACCTCCTTACAAACGGGATTTGTTCCCGCTGTTCGTCATTTTTGATTGGATTTTTCTCCGGCTGCCTTTTTCACCGTCTTTTTCTTCACCACCGCTTTCTTTCCCCCGCTTTTTGCAAGGGGCTTGCGCGGTGCCGCCGGAGTGAATTCCAGATACATGGTGGACAAAGGCGGTATGGTCAGGCTAACAGAATGCTCCTGGCCGTGGGATGGCTTTTTGCGGGTGCGGACAGTTCCATTGGTCAGGCCGCTGCCGCCAAACTCCGCGGCGTCAGAGTTAAACACTTCCTTGTATCTGCCGCTGGCCGGTACGCCCACAACATAGTCATATCGCGCCACCGGGCAGAAATTGCAGACCACCATAATGCTTTTCTGCGCCTCGTCGATCCGCTGGAAAATAATAATATTCTGCTGGTTATCATCTGGCACCAGCCACTGGAACCCATCCCAGGAATCCTCAATCTGCCACAGAGGGGGGCTATCCAGATAGTAATGGTTCAGCTTTTGCACATAATGGTGCAGCTGGGCATGCCGGTCGTAGGACAAAAGCAGCCAATCCAACTCCTGCTTTTCGTTCCACTCAATAAACTGCCCAAACTCCTGGCCCATGAACAAAAGCTTTTTGCCCGGATGCGCCATCATATATCCTAAAAAAGCCCGTACGCCGGCAAATTTCATATCGTAATCGCCCGGCATCTTATTGATCAGCGAGCATTTTCCGTGGACCACCTCGTCATGGGAGATGGGAAGCACAAAATTTTCCGAAAAAGCATAAAACATACTGAAGGTCAGCTTATCGTGGTTATAGGAGCGGTAGATCGGGTCGATGGAAAAATAGGACAGCACATCGTTCATCCATCCCATATTCCACTTAAAATGGAATCCCAGTCCACCGTCAAAAGCGGGCTTGGTGACCATCGGCCAGGCGGTGGATTCTTCCGCCATCATAAGTACGCTGGGATTTTCGGAGATTACAACGGCGTTAAGCTTCTGCAAAAAGGCCACCGCCTCCAGATTCTCCCTGCCACCGCGGCTGTTGGGGGTCCATTCCCCCTCTTCCCGGCCGTAATCCAGATACAACATCGACGCTACGGCGTCTACCCGGATCCCGTCAATATGAAATTCCTGCACCCAGAACATCACCGAGGAGATCAAAAAGCTTTGGACCTCCGGCTTGCCAAAATCAAAGACGTGGGTACCCCACTGCTTGTGCTCGCGCTTTTTGGGGTCGCTGTATTCATAGCAGGAAGACCCGTCGAACTCATACAGACCATGAGCGTCTTTGGGGAAATGGGCCGGCACCCAATCCATGATAACGCCGATTCCCGCCTGATGCAGCAGGTCCACAAATTTCATAAAATTCTCCGGCGCACCATAGCGGGAGGTTGGGGCGAAATACCCCGTCACCTGATACCCCCAGGAGCCGTCGTATGGATACTCGGTTACCGGAAGCAATTCCACATGGGTATATCCCATCTGCTGCAGATAAGGGATCAACTCTTCCGCCGTTTTTTCATAGGAAAAACAGCTTCCGTCCGGGTAGCGGCGCCAGGAGCCCAGATGCATTTCGTAAATGTTCATCGGCCCGGAAAAAGGATTTTTGCTTTTCCGTTGCTTCATCCAGGCGGAATCGCGCCAGTGATAACCGGAGAGATCGTAAATCTTAGAGGCCGTTCCCGGGGAAGTTTCGCTGTGGAAAGCATAAGGATCCGCCTTCAGCGTTTCTTTGCCATTCTGACCGACAACGGCGTATTTGTATAAATCGTACTGCTTGAGCCCGGGGACAAAGCCTTCCCAGATGCCGCCGTTCCCCGTATTTTTTAAAGGATTCGCCTGGGAATCCCATTGGTTAAAGTCTCCTACAACCGAGACAGTTTTTGCCGCAGGGGCCCAAACTCGAAAGCGGAAACCCTTACCCTTACCGGTCTTTTCAGGATGCGCACCCAAAAAACGGTAAGCATGATAATTCATTCCGTGGCAAAAATCTGCTATCTCTTCCATTTGGTTCGACAGATATTTTTCCACTGCCTCCACCTCCATTTCTGTTATCTCGATTATACCACATTTTTCTTTTTTTGCAATACATTTTTGTGTAAAATAGTCGTTTTAAAGCAAATGTAATATTTGTTTTTGTACAGATTAACTATTTTCTTCTTCCCTTTTCCCGTTTTAGGACAAAACATATGGAGTATAGCACAGCGCGTCCAAAAATACCTGCGAAAAATGTCGCGGAAAACCCAGAAGTTTTCCGCGATTCTGCTCGGGAAAAGGTCCTTCTTTTCACGCAAAAAAAGACTGCAATCAACCGATTGCAGTCTTAAAAGCTTCATTGCCGATTGGTGGCAAGCGATTTTTATTTGTGGTCAACTTCCGCCATATGCCCGATGAGCATCAGGACCTTGTTGGAATAACCCCACTCATTGTCATACCAGGAAACCAGCTTGACGAAGTGGTCGTTGAGCATAATGCCGGCTTTCTCGTCGAAGATGGAGGTGTGAGGATCGCCAACGAAATCAGAGGAAACAACCATCTCGTCGGTGTAACCCAAGATGCCCTTGAGTTCGCCCTGAGAAGCCTCTTTCAGTGCAGCGCAGATCTCCTCGTAGGTGGTCGCCTTCTCCAGGCTGACAGTCAGGTCAACAACAGATACATCCAGAGTGGGAACACGCATGGACATACCGGTCAGCTTGCCCTTCATCTCCGGGATAACCAGAGCGCAGGCCTTGGCGGCGCCGGTAGAGGAAGGAATGATGTTGCCGGCAGCAGCACGTCCGCCTCTCCAATCCTTCTTGGAAGGTCCGTCAACCGTCTTCTGGGTGCCGGTGGTCGCGTGAACGGTGGTCATCAAGCCCTCTTTGATTCCAAATTTCTCATGCACAACCTTGACCAGCGGAGCCAGACAGTTGGTGGTACAGGAGGCGTTGGAAACAACGGTCATGTCTTTGGTGTATTTGTCATGGTTTACGCCCATAACGAAGGTGGGCGTCTCTTTGTCCTTGGCAGGAGCGGAGATAACAACCTTCTTCGCGCCGCCTTTGATGTGCGCCTGGCAGGCCTCGGAAGTGGTGAATACGCCGGTGGAATCAACAACGTACTCGGCGCCGCAAGAAGCCCACGGAATGTTGGCCGGGTCTTTCTCAGCGTAGAATTTTACCTCTTTGCCCTCTACGATGATCGAGTTTTCGGTGACCTTTACATCGCCGTTGTAGCGGCCATGTACAGAGTCATATTTCAGCATATATGCGCAGTAATCCGGCGTCATGAAAGGATCGTTTACACCGACAAATTCGATGTTCGGATTGTTAAGTCCCGCGCGGAAAACCAGACGGCCGATACGGCCAAAACCATTGATACCAACTTTAATTGCCATTGGATTCAACCTCCTAATATTTAGATTGTAGTTTTATTTTATACCAAATTGAAAGGAAGCACAAGCCATTTGTGATAAAATTAACTAAAATTCTTCAAATTGTCTTAAATCCATAAAAAATATCCAATTTTTATTTTATTTCTTGTGTAAAATTTTCTTTTTTCTTCCGATCTCGCGGGATCTATCCGCCCTTTTTCCCTGTAAACGAAAAGGGATAAGGAAGGTTATTTTGCCTAAAATAAGCAGGTATGGCTTTCAGGCGCGCCAAAACTTTACAACGATTTTTAAATTCGGTATAATAAGATAGTATTTGTCTAATTCTGTCTCATCCTGTCTTTGTTCGGATTCATACAGGCCGTTTGCTCTTGGCCGAAAGGAGGACCCTTTATGGGCGATTATCCCCGTTGGGCAGAGCCGTTTCTTTTCATGTATGCGGATTCCCCCATTGCCACCTCAATTTTAAACGACCGGCTGGAGGTTTTATGGGAAAACAAAACGATGCAGAACGACCAGCATCTGGTCTGCCGGATGAACCTGCAGGACTGCCTTTCCCAGGCCGGGCAAAACGGACTGGCGCAGCGCTTTTTGCAGGGAAAGCCTTTTACCTATTCTGTCCCCGGGATGCTTTCGGTTTGCTCCGCCTTTGTTTTCCAGCCGCGGATTGCTGCCAGCGGAGCGCTGGAGGGCGTTCTGATCCATTACTGGGGGGAAAATAGCGCCTGCCCCCCTCCTTCCTCCGACTGGCGCAGCAGCCTGTATCAGCCGATTTCGATTTTCAGCCATCAGTTCCGCACCCCCTTGTCTCAGATTTTTTCCGCTTTAAATCTGCTTCAGATCGACCGGCAACAGGATCAGGCCCTTCAGACCTACCTGCGCAGCATCCATTGGTCCTGTTACCGGCTTCTTCGCACGGTCAGCAACTTTTCCTCCGACCAGCAGATTCAGTCCGGCCAGTTAAAGCCGAAAATGCTTGCGGGCGATCTGTGTCATTTTCTTCGCGATTTTTGCCAGGATGCCGAACAGATCCTGCAAAACGCCGGATATGGCTTTTTTTGCGAAGTGCCGCCGGAAAGCTTTATCACTTTATACGACGCCGGTCTTCTTTCCCGCGTTTTGTGCAATCTTCTCTCCAATGCCTGTAAATTTACCGAAAAAAAGAACAGCCAAATTTTTTTAAAAATGACGGTTTTGGAAAAGCAGGCCACCATCCTTCTCTCCGATAACGGTTGCGGGATGTCCCCGCAGGTTCTGCAAAGGGCCTTCGAGAGGTTTTATTCCTTTGATCCTGTTACTCAGTCGCCCTGCGGAGACGGTTTGGGCCTTTTTATCTGCCGCTTTATTCTCCAGCTGCACCACGGAACCATCGCCCTCCAGTCAAAGGAGGGGGAAGGCACCGCCGCCGCCTTGACCATCCCTTTGCGCTACCCCGGCAGCGACGCGGTTTTTTACGATGAACCCGCTGTGGTAAGCGGCAATCGTTTTTCGCCTTTGCAGGTAATCCTTTCGGACGTCATCGAACCGGATGTCTGACAATTTTACTCTTTCAATAAAAAAAGCTTTGGTCAAAACGCCAAAGCTTTTTTTATTGAAAACACCTTGCCTACAGCGAAAGCGACGTATCGACGGGCTTCGTTTTTTCCGGATTTTTTTGAGGCAGCTGGGCCAGAATAATTGCGCAGAAAACCAAAACGCATCCGATCAGTTCCCGGACGGTCAATTTCTGTCCCAGAATCGCCCAGCCGGCCAGCACGGAGATGACCGATTCCAGACTCAGAATCAGCGAAGCCACCGTCGGATCCAGATTGCGCTGACCCACGATTTGAAGGGTATAGCCTACGCCGCAGCTTAAAACGCCCGCGTACAAAAGCGGCATCCACGCGGCCAGAATCTGAGAGAGAACGGGCCGCTCCCACACAAGCATAGGAACAGCGCACAAAACACCGCAAAGCAAAAACTGGATGCAGGACATCTTGACGCCGTCTACCTTAGGAGAAAAATAGTCGATGACCAGAATATGGATAGAAAAGCAGACCGCGCAGGCCATTACAAAAAGATCGCCCTTTCCGATGGAAAAGCCGTCGGTCATGCAAAGCAGATACATCCCCACAACCGCCAGCGCCACCGCCGCCCAGACCAAAATCGGAACTCTCTTTTTTAAAAAGATCCCCAGCAGCGGGACAATGACGATATAAAGCGCCGTGATAAATCCCGCTTTTCCCACCGAGGTATACTGAATCCCCATCTGCTGAAGGGAACTGGCCACCGCCAGCGCCACGCCGCAGCAGGCGCCGCCGATCCAAAGATTTTTACGGCCGTGCGGCGAGGGATTTTTCTCCTTCGGCTTTTCCCGGTTCATCAGCCAAATGCAGGGAATCAGCGCCAGACCGCCGATCAGCGACCGGATGGCGTTAAAGGTAAATGGACCAATATAATCCATCCCCACCGACTGGGCCACAAACGCCACGCCCCAAATCGCCGCTGTAAGTAAAAGCAGCAGGCTGCTTTTAAGCTGATTGGTTCTCATCGTCTTCCTCCTTTGTTTCGTCACAAACAGACAGTCTCCTTGTTACTATAGCAAAAAGGGATGCTCAATGTCAATGACGGCCCGCCTTTTTCCCAGGGTCCGGAACCCAGCGTCTGCTTGGAGTGATAAAGGCGGAGAACAGGCCGATAAACAGCAAAAACCCCCATTCCAGCGCATAATCCAGCGCCTGTGCCAGCGTGGGGAAGAAGACCCTTTGGGCCAGTAGCGGGCAAGCGCACCAAATCACCCCCATCGCCACCGCTCCATGACCGGAAAACAACGCCAGCCGGTACACTTTTTTGTCGACTACATTGCAAAGAAGATGGCTGCCCGCCAAAAAAAACAGGCACTGGGCCGCCGACAGCAAAATCTCCAACAGGCGCTGGGGCATCCGAAAGGCCATCGGCAACTGGCCGAAGCGGACGACCAGCCGCAGAATCCGCCACATGATCAAAAAAAGCAGGCTACGCGAATAGCGGTAGGCGCTCAGGTCCCGACGCAGCAGCCGGATACCCAGTACAATCAGCGCCAGCGCTGCGCCCAAAGCCAAAAGAAGTTCAAAACCGGGCAGAAGAAGCTTCTGCGGCAAAAAATCCTCCCCGGATAAATACGGCAATGCCGCTTGCCAACCATGGGCGGCGGCGTCCAACACAAAAAGGATACCGCACAAAACGCCGGCAGCCCCCCACAAAAAAGAATCTCCGCTGATCCGGGCCCCCTCCAGGCGAGACGCTGCCCGCGCCGCCCAAATATACAGTCCGGCCAAAAAAAGACCGCCCAACAGATAAAAAAGCGCCAGATAAACGCCTTCCCCTATATAAAATTCCGTCTGGCCGCTGACACCGGTACTGTACAGAAAAAAATAGAGAACGCCCAGCGCCAAAACACAGGGAATATACAAAAGATAAAACCATATTTTCCCCATAAAACCGCCCTTTCTTTTTCTTACTTTGACAAGGCTTTCGTCCAGCGGCGGTCCCTTTCCCCGCCGGACGGCATTTTTCCCCTCTTCTGTTCATAAAATGAGGACAAGGAGGAGAATTTGTCCTATGAAAACACTTCTTTCTTTTTTCGCTGTTTTTTCTTTGATCGTGTTTTTGCTGCCCTTAGCGGCCCTTAGTCCAGGGCAGGCAGAACAAAAGACCGCCGGGCAAGAGCAGGCCGGCGCCTTCTCGGCTTTTTCGCCCATCCGGCAGGAGAGTACTTCCGCCGTCTCCTCCGCCGCTGACCCGGCGCCGCCTATTGGGGAGGATTCTTCCTCTATGCAGACCGTTGCACAGCCGGAAAGCTTCGCCATTCTGGACCGCAGCACCGGGCAGATCCAGAAGGTCGCCGTGCTGGATTATCTGTATGGCGCGGTAGCGGCGGAACTGCCGCCGGGCTTTCATCCCGAGGCGATGAAGGCCCAGGCCGTCGCTGCCCACACCTATGCGCTATACTGCCGTGCCCACCCCTCGCCGGACCTGAACGGCGCCGATTTTTCCGCGGACCCCTCCAAATGGGAAGGGTACGTAACCCGTGAGCAGATGCTGGAACGGTATCCGGATCTAGGTGAGACCTATTGGAAAAAAATCACCGAAGCGGTGGACCAGGTGGCGGCAGCCGTTCTGGTCTGGGAGCAGGAACCGATTCTCGCCGCCTACCATTCCATGAGCGCGGGTGCCACCGAGTTTGCTTCCAACGTCTGGAACGGCTCCGTTCCCTACCTTGTCCCGGTAGACAGCCCCGGCGACACGCTGGCCGACCGGTTCGAAACCACTGTCTCCTTTTCCGCCGAGCAAATCCGCGGCATTCTCACCGAATCCTACCCCGATTTGATTCTGGAGGGGGATACGCGAAGCTGGTTTCAAATCGCGTCCCGCTCTCCGTCCGGCTATGTGCTCACCTTGCAGGCGGGGAATTTACAGATCAGCGGTCAGGAACTGCGTACCCTGCTGGGACTGCGCTCCACCAACTTCACCGTTTCGGCGCAGATCGATTCCTTCCTTTTTACCACCAAGGGCTATGGCCACGGTGTGGGGCTAAGCCAATACGGCGCAGATTACATGGCCCGCCAGGGGAGCGGATACGAGGAAATCCTTCTGCACTACTATACCGGCGCGCAGCTTGCCCAGGCGCGCACTTAAATCGCTTCGGCCAATGTGCAAAAAAGGACGGTCTTTTCCCTATTCTTTTCGCTGTCCGGCCAGATATATGCCGGCATCGGCCAAAAGCTGCGGCAGATCGAAAATGCTTTCCTCTTCCACTTCCACGTGGATTAACTCGCACGGGTTTTGCTCAGACAGAATATCCCACAGCTTTTTGCAGGTTTTTTCTTCCGAAAGGTCATATTTTTTTAACAGCGCCCGGATTGGCTCTTCACAGCGCCCATAGATCTGTATGGTCTTTAGATCGCTGACATAAAGCTGCTCCGGCGCCTCGTGGGCGGCAAACCCGAAACGGACATAGCCGTCCGCCGTCAGCAAATCGCCGTAGCGCTTTGCGATGGCCTGCAAAACCGGACGGGTGCAGCCGTCGACATAATAAAGGTCGTAGACCTCCTCCCCCTGCGCCGGAATTTCCAACGTAAAATATCCCGGCTCGGGGAGGATCTGGCAGTAGTCCCATAGAAGCTGGGGGATTCTCGGCGCATCCAGCACCACTGTAAAGCGCCATCCATCTTGAATTTTTTCCACCTCATAAGCGGGGTGGATTCCCTCTATATGGGGGATGCGAACCCCCTCGGCAGCGCGAAAAGCTTTTTCTGCCAACCCAACTCACCTCATTTATCGTTTATCGTCGCCGCTCTGGCGCAGGCAGCCTTTGGCGGCCAAAAGTTCCAGAACCCGCGATTCTCTTTCGATCATCACCCAATCCTTTGGCCCGTGATCCATGTTTCGATTTTCTGCAATGGCCTGTTGGGGCGGGACAAATGCCAGCACAAACCCCTCCTGGGCCTCATAGCTTTCCAGCCGCTGGCGCGAGATGTGCGGATCGGCCGCGCAAAAATAATAAAAATTGTCCTGCACGAACACCGCCTCTTTTTGGCCCTTCTGCACCCGATGGACATAGCCGTATTCCCGAATGGAATCCGGCAGCACTCTAAGCCCTGTTTCCTCCATGGTTTCCCTGATCAGCGCTTCCTCCGGTGTTTCTCCCGGTTCGATTCCGCCGCCCGGGAATTTATAATAGCGATACTTTTTACTGTATACCATCGCCAAACACCTTTCACGCAAGATAATGCTTCTGGCGGAGTTTCGCACAAAAACGCTTCCGTTTTTGTCGTAATCCCGGGTGTCGATTGTGAAAAGAAGCCGCATTTTCCCCCTCCGTCCCGCAGATTGATAGCTAGAGAAAGTATAGCATACCCACGCCGATAAAACAACCGATCGCAACAACCGGCGAAAGGAAAAACGGCACAAAACCGGTATCGGTCCAATTAAAAAAGGGACGTTTTCACGTCCCTTTTTTAATGTTTTATTGGCTGATGACCAGCTGGTGATCCACACAATCCGCCCGAAGAACCGTTTCCGGCGCCGGATCCTTTTCCAGGATATAGCGGGCCAGCCGGGTCTCAAGCTTTTGCTGGATGTATCGCTTTAAGGGCCTTGCGCCGTAAACCGGATCATACCCTTCCTCAACGATCAACTCTTTGGCCTGGTCGGTGACCGCCAGCCCCAGTTCCTTATCCGCCAGCCGTTTTTTCAAATCTGTCAGCATCAGTTCCACAATCTGGCCGATTTCCTCTTTCGTCAGCGGCTTGTAGAAGACGATTTCATCCATCCGGTTGAGAAATTCCGGCCGAAACGACGCCTTTAAAAGCTGTTGGACCTGCAATTTCGCCTCGTCGGAAATCTGACCGCTTTCGTCGATTCCTTCGAGAATCGACGAGGAGCCTAAGTTAGAGGTCAGGATGATGATGGTATTTTTAAAATCCACCGTGCGCCCCTGAGAATCGGTGATGCGCCCGTCGTCCAGCACCTGCAAAAGGATGTTGAACACATCCGGATGGGCTTTTTCCACCTCGTCGAACAACACCACCGAATAAGGCCGGCGGCGCACCGCCTCGGTCAGCTGGCCACCCTCCTCATAGCCCACATAGCCGGGAGGCGCCCCCACCAACCGGGATACGGTGTGCTTTTCCATGTATTCGGACATATCAATCCGCACCATGCTGCGCTCATCGTCAAACAACGCCTGGGCCACCGCCTTGGCCAGCTCGGTTTTGCCCACGCCGGTGGGACCTAAAAACAGGAAGGAACCGATAGGCCGGTCCGGATCCTGAATCCCCGCCCGGGAACGCATAATGGAATCCGCCACCTTCTGGACCGCCTCGTCCTGCCCGATAACCCGCCGGTGTAGCGTCTCGTCCAGATGCAAAAGCTTTTCCCGCTCGCCCTCCATCAGGCGCGAAACAGGGATTCCGGTCCAGCGCCCCACAATCCGGGCGATCTCCTCCTCGGTCACCTTGTCCCGCAGAAGGGTGGTATCCTGCCGGCCGCCATCCTCCTCCAGCTGGGCCAGCTGCTTTTGCAGTTCCGGCAGCTTGCCGTATTTTAACGCCGCCGCCTGGTCCAGATTGTATTCCCGCTCGGCCAACTCAATCTGCGCGCCCACCTGCTCGATTTCTTCCCGCAGCTTCTGAACCCGGCCGATGGAATCCTTTTCGTTTTCCCAGCGGACCTTCATTTTCTGAAACTGCTCCCGCATTTCGGTCAGTTCCTTCTGAATCTCCTCCAGATGCTCGGCGGAAAGACGGCTGTTCTCCTTTTTCAGCGCCGCTTCCTCAATTTCATGCTGCATAATCTTCCGGGAAATCTCATCCAATTCCGCCGGCATCGAATCCATTTCCGTCCGGATGGTGGCACAGGCCTCGTCCACCAGGTCGATGGCCTTGTCCGGCAGAAACCGGTCGGTAATATAGCGGTTGGACAAAGTCGCCGCCGCAATCAGCGCCGCGTCCTGAATTTTGACCCCGTGGAATACCTCGTACCGCTCCTTGAGTCCTCTTAAAATCGAGATGGTGTCCTCCACCGCCGGCTCCTCTACCAGTACCGGCTGAAACCGCCGCTCCAACGCCGCGTCTTTTTCGATATACTGACGGTATTCGTTTAGGGTCGTGGCCCCAATGCAGTGCAACTCTCCCCGGGCCAGCATCGGCTTTAAAAGGTTGCCCGCGTCCATGGATCCCTCTGTCTTGCCGGCGCCTACAATCGTATGCAGCTCGTCGATAAACAAAAGGATCTGCCCTTCGCTTTTCTTGACCTCGTTGAGCACCGCCTTTAAGCGCTCCTCAAATTCGCCGCGATATTTTGCGCCCGCGATCAAAGCGCCCATGTCCAGCGAAAAAATCGTCTTGTCCCGAAGGCCCGCCGGCACGTCTCCCCGTACAATCCGCTGGGCCAGCCCTTCGGCGATGGCCGTTTTGCCAACGCCCGGCTCGCCGATTAAAACCGGATTGTTTTTGCTTTTTCGGGAAAGAATTCGAATCACGTTTCGAATTTCGCTGTCCCGCCCGATGACCGGGTCCAGTTTCTGTTTGCGCGCCTGCTCCACCAGGTCGGTCCCGTATTTTTTTAAGGCGTCGTAGGTTTCCTCCGGACTGTCAGTGGTTACACGGGTGTTGCCCCGTACCGACAGCAAAGCGGATAAAAACGCATTTTTGTCGATGCGATACTGGTCGATGATCTTTTTTACCGCCAGATCCGGATGCTCTAAAAGCCCCCAGAACAGATGCTCCACCGAAATATAGTCGTCCTTCATGGCGTCCGCCTTTTTCTCGGCGGCGGTCATGGCTCGATCCAGATTCTGAGAGATGTAAACCTTGTCCGCCTCCCGGCCGGGACCGGAGACGCCCGGCAGCTTCTTCGCCTCCGCCTCTGTCGAAGACAGGACCTGCTGTGGGTCCAGATTCATTTTTATAAACAGTTGCGGAATCAGCCCTTCCGGCTCCTGCAAAAGCGCCCAGAGCAGGTGGATCTGCTCAATCTGCATATTCTCCAATTCTCGGGAAAAGCTTTGGGCCTGTTCCACCGCTTCCAGGGATTTTTTGGTTAATCGCTGTACATTCATATCTGTTCCCTCCTATTTTCCTTTATAAAAGAATGGTTTCCTCTTCCATTTCCTTTTGATAATCCAGGCTGATTTTTTCGATTCCTTCTTTCCAATTGTGCTCATCCAGTTCCAAAAAAGCTTTTAAGCTGTGGTCAAACCGTTGGATATAGGCGCTGATCGCCTCGCCCAGCTGCTCGTTGGTACAGGCGGCGTCCGGCCAGAATAGCGCCCGGCAGTACCGGCCGTTTTCAATCCGGCAGGGCGATCCATCCGGGTAAAGATGGGAAAGATGGCTGTTTTCCAGGCCCTCCCAAAGCCGAAAAAAACTGTCCAGCAGCTGCAAAAGCGCCGCGCTTTGGGTCCGGGCCAAAACCCGCAGTTCCCCTAAAACCCGCGGGTCGCTGCGGAACAGTTCCACGCTGTAGCGCACGGTCGGCCGGTATTTATAGGCCAGCGCCGTTCGCATGGAAAGCATCGCGTCCGAAGCCTGAAGCTGGATTTGAAAGGCGCTTTGCCGGTCCATCAGCATCTGGATCCGCTGAAAAATATCGTGCGTTCGCTGCTCCGGTGTTTTAACAGACAAATATTCGGCCAAAATCTGATTGATCATGTTGGAACGGCTGGTATTTTTGGCGTACGCCAGCCGGTCCACCGCCTGTACAACATCATCCATCAGCAATAGGCTGTAGATATTTCGGTTCATACCATCCCTCCTACTTATTAGTATATACATAAATAATAATTTGTCAATATAATTATTATTTTCTTTTACATATTTTTAAGACAGCTTCACACTGTCATATTTAGGAGGGGACAGATTTTTGAAAAAAATCCAATTGTCGGCATCCGGGATTCTCATCGGCCTTCTCAACGGGCTTTTCGGCGCGGGAGGGGGTATTGTCGCCGTTGCGGCCTTTCAGAAAATGGGGATGTCCGATAAAGAATCCCACGCGACGGCGGTAGCGGTTATGCTGTTTTTATCCGCGGTCAGCGGCTTTTTGTACTTGTATCGCGGACAGGTTTCTTTGCGGGACGTCCTGCCGTATCTGCCCGGCGGAGTTGCAGGCGCCTTATTCGGCGGATGGCTGCTGCCCAAAATCCCGGATTTCTGGCTTAGGAAGATTTTCTCCCTATTTATCCTCTATGCCGCGGTCCGGCTGTTTTTGCGATAGCGAACCGTCACAATTGCGCCAGACCGGATGAGACGCCCCTGCTGCCTTTCCGTTGGTGATTTTGCAAAAAAGGAGGATGGAACGGAAATCCGACCGTTCCGATGAAAAGATGAATTGGCTTGTCAGTTTTGCTGTGGCCTTCGCTTCCGCGGTCATCGCGTCCATGGGGA
>CAJTQM010000025.1 GCA_910578255.1 uncultured Oscillospiraceae bacterium | reverse complement strand
ACTCGCAGGCGTCCAGGGCGCTGCGGCCTAAGTGGGGCTGACCCGCCGCGTGGGTCGCCCGCCCGTGGAACCGATAGACGGCGCTGACCGCGGCCAGCGAATGCTCGCCCATGATGGAGTTGTTGCTGCCCGGATGCCAGGTAAATACGCCGTCCAGCCCGTCAAAAACCCCGTCGCGGGACATATAGACCTTGGCGCTGCCGTTTTCCTCCGCCGGGCAGCCGTAAAAAGCGATGGTTCCCTCAAGGCCGGTTTCCTTCATATAATCCTTCACCGCCACTGCGGCGGCGGCCGCGCCCACACCCAGCAGATTGTGTCCGCAGCCATGACCCGCGCCGCCGGGGACCAGTTCCTCCCGCCGGTTGCAGCCCGCCTTTTGGCTTAACGAGGGCAGCGCGTCGTATTCGCCTAAAATCCCGATCACCGGTTTTCCGGCGCCATACTCCGCCACAAAGGCCGTCGGGATCCCCGCCAGGCCGGCGGTGATTCGAAAGCCCTCCTGCTCTAGCATTTCGGTCAGCGCCCGGACCGATTTTTCCTCCTGAAAGGCGAGCTCCGCATAACCCCAGATTTCCTGGCTGAGCCTGCGGTATTTTTCCTCGTTTTTCTGCACGAATTGGGTGATTTTTTCCGCCAAATGTTCCATTTTCTTCTCCTTTTCCCTCTTCAAATGAACCGCTACTTTACGCCGTCCAGCATCGGTTTTGTGTCCTCTGGTACCGGACAGATGTATTTGCCGCCGGTGGCCTTCTGGTACTCCTCTTTGGCTTTTGTAAGCGCCGTAGGGTCTTTCATGGCGCTGATTGCCGCATGAGCCATGACCTTGGCGGCAGCCAGCATCCCCTCGTGACCGATGCCGCAACCGCTTTGGGCGGTCAGCTGCCAGGAATGGCCGGAAGTGCCGATGGCGTAGGTGGCCATATTCAGCTGCGCTGTCGGGCATGCGTAGCTTACGTCCCCCACATCGGTGGAGCCGGGGCTGGCCGCCGGGTCGAACCGCAGAGGAAGCACAAAATCCATCAGCGCCTTGCCCTCCAGCTTTTTCGCGATTTCCGCCCCGTAGTCCCTTTCATACGATTCGTTCTTGGCCTTTAATTCCGCCACCGGATACCCTTGCTGGAACCGGGCCGCCAACTCCTTGTCCTCTTCGGTAAAGCGGGGGGCGCCCACTGCCTCCAGTCCCTGCTGCAAAAGGGCGCTTAAAGTCTCGTTGGGAATAAAGTCGCACAGCCCGTCGGTGGTGATGATCTCTACCGTTGTGCCGGTCATCAGTGCCGCGCCACGGGCGCAGTTGTCCACCCGCTCCCGCAGTTCCACCGCCTGGGTGACTTTGGGTGCCCGGATAAAATAGTAAAGCGCCGCATGGTCCTGCACCACGTTGGGCGCGGCACCGCCGGCGTCCCGATAGGCGTAATGGACCCGGGCTTCCTGGATCATATGCTCCCGCAGGTAATTAACCCCCACGTTCATCAACTCGCAGGCATCCAGGGCGCTGCGGCCTAAGTGGGGCTGACCCGCCGCGTGGGTTGCCCGCCCGTGGAACCGGTACAGTACCCCGATGCAGGCAAGGCTGCTGCATCCGTCCACCGCGTTTTTGCTGGAGGGGTGCCAGGTAAATGCGCCGTCCAGCCGGTCGAACAGGCCGGCCTTGGCCATAAACATTTTGCCGCTGCCATCCTCTTCGGCGGGGCAGCCATAGTAGAGGACCGTGCCGGGCAGGGAATGCTCCTGCATATAGGCCTTCACCGCCAGCGCCGCCCCTAAAGAACCGACGCCCAGGGCGTTGTGACCGCATCCGTGGCCCGCCTTGCCGTTTTTATATAGGGCCCGCTGGGTATTCCCCGCCTCCTGACTTAAATCAAACAGCGCATCGTATTCGCCCAGAAAGCCGATTTTTGGCTCGCCGCTGCCGAAAGAGGCCACAAAGGCCGTGGGGATCCCCGCGACGCCTTTTTCCACCGAAAATCCCTCTTCCTCCAAGCAGCGGGCCAGCGCCTCAGCGGACCGAAATTCCTGGAATCCCACCTCCGCGTAGCGCCAGATTTCCTCACTGAGTGACACAAGCTTTTCCCGTCTTTGTTCCATATATCCGTCTAAAATTCCTGCTAACTGTTCCAAAAAGCCCTCTCTCCCTTCGGCCATTTTCTTTCATTTTACTGTTTCGGGACAAAAAAGTAAAGCTTTTCCCCTGTCGGACCTTGTAAAAACAAGGGTTTTTTATTATAATAAATTTAGGATATATCTATAGCGGTTTTGGAAAAAGTGCTGGCCTGGAGACGGTTTCTTGGCCGTTTTTTCGTGTGTGGCTTTTTTAGAAGGGAGATGACTTTATGGGCGCCATCGGGTTTGACAACCAAAAGTATGTGCATTTGCAGTCGGAGCAGATCAAAAAACGCATTGCCCAATTTGGCGGCAAGCTGTACCTGGAATTCGGCGGCAAGCTGTTCGACGATTTTCACGCCTCCCGGGTTCTGCCGGGCTTTGAGCCGGACAGCAAGGTAAAGCTTTTGTTGCAGCTAAAAGAGCAGGCGGAAATTGTCATCGTCATCAACGCGGCGGACATTGAAAAGAACAAAATCCGCGGGGATTTGGGCATCACCTACGACCTGGACGTACTGCGGCTGATCGACGCGTTTCGGGATATCGGCTTGTATGTGGGCAGCGTGGTGCTGACCCGCTATGCCAAGCAGGCGGCGGCCGACGCCTTTATCAAGCGCCTGGAGCGGCTGGGCGTTCGGGTTTTCCGCCATTATTCCATCGAAGGATACCCCTCCAACATCCCGTTGATTGTCAGCGAGCAGGGGTACGGCCGCAACGAATTTATCGGGACCTCCCGCCCGCTGGTGGTGGTGACGGCGCCGGGGCCCGGGTCGGGCAAAATGGCCACCTGTCTTTCCCAGCTGTATCATGAGTACAAGCGGGGGATCAAGGCCGGGTACGCAAAATTCGAAACCTTCCCCATTTGGAACATCCCCTTACAGCATCCGGTAAACCTGGCTTACGAGGCGGCCACCGCCGACTTAAACGACGTGAACATGATCGACCCGTTTCATCTGGAGGCCTATGGGGAGACCACCGTCAACTACAACCGGGATGTGGAAATTTTCCCGGTGCTGCGGGCCATGTTTGAGAAGATTATGGGCGAATGTCCCTACAAATCCCCCACCGACATGGGGGTGAATATGGCGGGCAAGGCCATTGTGGACGACGAGGTCTGCCGGGAGGCGTCCCGCCAGGAGATTCTGCGCCGCTACTACCAGAGCCTTTGCGAGCGGCGGCAGGGCCTTGCGGGGGAGGACGTGGTTTATAAGCTGGAACTTTTGATGAACCAGGCCGGGGTCACAACCGCCGACCGGCCGGTGGCGGCAGCGGCCATCGCCCGGGCCGAATCCACCGGGATGCCGGCGGCGGCCATCCAGCTGCCGGACGGGCAGATCATCACCGGGAAAACCTCCAAGCTGTTAGGGTGTTCCGCCGCCCTTCTGCTCAACGCCTTAAAGGTTTTAGGCGGGATTCAGCACGACATCCACCTGATTTCCCCCATTGTTATCGGACCCATTCAAAAACTCAAGACCCAGGATCTGGGGGGGCATAATCCCCGGCTGCACACCGACGAGATCCTCATTGCCCTTTCTATCAGCGCGGCGACCAATCCCACCGCCGAACTGGCCATGAACCAGCTGCCCCGGCTGCGGGGCTGCGAGGCCCATTCTTCGGTGATTCTCTCCCAGGTGGACGACAGCACCTTCCGGAAGCTGGGGGTTCATCTGACCTGCGAGCCCGCCTATCAGACCAAAAAACTCTACCATAAATAGAGAAGGAGCAACGAAAATATGAAGGGAAAAGCTTTTTGGACCGAGTTCCGTCAATTTATCGCTCGAGGAAACGTCATGAATCTGGCCGTCGGCGTGATTATCGGCGCGGCGTTTCAAAACATCACCAATTCACTGGTGGGCGACATCATCTCCCCGGTAATCGGGCTGTTTGCCAGCGCCGACATGAGCGACTGGGCAATCACGGTGGGCGGCGCTCAGATCCGTTACGGCGCTTTTTTCACCGCTGTGATCAACTTTTTGATTATGGCGTTGGTGATTTTTTTGCTGGTCAAGCTTTTAAATAAGCTGATGGCATTGGGCAAAAAAGCGGAGGAACCGACGGCCAAACCCGCGGTCAAAAAATGTCCGTTCTGTTGCAGCGAAATCCCGTTAGAGGCAACCCGCTGCCCCCACTGCACCTCCCAGCTGGAAGGATAAGTCCAGTTGCTGTCAGATAAAAACCGCCGGCGTTTGGCTCCGGCGGTTTTTTTGTTGCAGGTCGCTCATGGTTTTCTGGCCAGTTCTAGATCCATGGTATCGTATAAGGTAATGGTTCCGCCGTGCCGTTGAATGGCCTGTTCAATACCCGAAAACAGGCCGCGGCGCTTTTCCTCCTCCAAGGCGATATGATCCGAATAGGTCCCCAGCAGGGAGAGATACTCCCGGGCGGAAAAGGTCCTTGTCCGGTGGTAAAGCGCATGGGAAACCTCCGAAAAGCCATACCGAAGGGGGATCTGCGACAGCGCCCTGGCGTCCTCCTCCCCAAATTCCGCCGGATGGGGGGCGTTCATGTAGATTTTGTAAAGCCTGTCTATTTCATCGGCAAGCGCCTGATTTTCTTTGTTCGGGGTCGGATGATTTGCAAAGCGGGCGAATACGCCGCCGCTTTTGAGCAGTGAAAAGGCCTTGGAATAGCCGATCTCCTCGGGGATCCAGTGAAAGGCTGTGGCCGAATAAACCAGGTCATAGGCTCCTTCTTCCAAAGAAGCCTCTTCAAATTTGCCGGTGAGGACCGAGAAGCTGGGGAAATCCTTGAATTTTTCCCGGCAGATCTGAGAGAAGTTTTCCCCGTATTCAATGGCGGTCACCTGGCAGCCGGTCCGCAGAACCGGCAGAGTAGCCTGCCCCGTGCCGGGACCTACCTCCACCGCTTTACTGGTGGGGCCGAGGGGGATCCAGGAAAAAAGCTTTTGATAAATTTCGTCCGCATATCCCGGCCGAAACTTATCGTAAAGACCGGCTGCCGTGTCAAAGGTTCCCTTCAGATCAATGGTTTCGGGCATAAAGTGTCCTCCTTTTTTCTGCGACTGGACTTCCGGATAAGCTTTAGAAAGAAAATCATAGCACAAACGGACGATCCGGTCAAGGCCGTGTCGGGCACATTCCGACAGGAGAGGGGAAGAAAATAAACACGCAAAAAAGCCCCGCCAACCGGCAGGGCTTTTTGTGATTCGTTTGGCTGAGGAAGTTACTGAGCCGCCCGCTCCGAATAGTGGTGGGCCTGCTCCAGCATCATATCCTTTACCTTCATCAGGCGGATCTGGGTGCTTCGCTCGTTTTCGTCCAGCTTCATGGTGATATACTTGATGTTGGTTTGCAGATCGGGAATCATCACGTGCTCCAGCGCGTTGACGCGCCGGCGGGTTTTCTCGATCTCCGCCGCCATCAGCTGGCAGGACTTTTCGATCTCCGCCAGTTTTAACATATCGGGCAGCACCTCGGACAGGGACAACACCGCGTCGTCCAGGTCGGCGGAGGTGAACGCAAAGCCGTAAGAGTAGATGTCGTTGAGATCCGCCGTCCGGGTCTTGTACTCAAACACCGGAATCTCCACGCTCATTACGTTGCGCTCAGACGCTTCGAGGAAGACCTCCTGCTTCGGTGCCATCAGCGCCACATCCAGCACCTGAGCGTCGGTTGCGGCACGGGCCAGCAGGAAATTCTTGTTGGCGGCGTGGATGCCCTTTTCCACCTTTTCCCGTAGCGCCTTGTTCTGACGGACCAACTCCAAAAACTGGCGCATCAACTCATCCCGCTTATCCTTTAAAAGCTTATGACCGCGCATGGCGGTGGCCAGCTTTTTCTTCAGGCGGGTTAACTCCATACGGGTTGGGTTTACCTGTGTATTTGCCAAGAGAATCCCCCTCTCCTACTTACCGTAATATTCGTCGAGGAATTCATCCTTGATACGTTTTAACTCCGAACGGGGCAGAATGGACAGAAGCTTCCAGCCAATTTCCAGCGTCTGCTCAATATCGCGGTTGGCGTCGTACCCCTGGGAAACATACTCGGCTTCAAACGCGTCGGCAAACTGGGCATACAGCTTGTCGATATCGGTCAAGGCCGCTTCGCCCAGAACCACCATCAACTCTTTCGCATCCTTGCCGCGGGCATAGGCCGCAAACAGCTGGTTCATGGTATTGGCATGGTCGGCACGGGTTTTCCCTTCGCCGATACCCTTATCCTTCAAACGGCTTAAGCTGGGCAGTACGTCGATGGGCGGCATAACGCCCTTGCGGTACAACTCACGGCTTAAGATGATCTGCCCTTCGGTGATGTAACCGGTCAGGTCAGGGATGGGGTGGGTCTTGTCGTCCTCGGGCATGGTGAGAATCGGGATCATGGTGATGGATCCGTTTTTCCCCTTCTGCCGGCCGGCCCGCTCGTAAAGAGTGGCCAGGTCGGTATACATGTAACCGGGATAGCCGCGGCGTCCGGGAACCTCTTTACGGGCGGCGGAAACCTCACGCAGAGAGTCGGCGTAGTTGGTAATGTCGGTCAGGATGACCAGCACGTGCATATTTTTTTCAAACGCCAGATACTCCGCGGCGGTCAGCGCCATACGGGGAGTGGCGATACGCTCGACCGCCGGGTCGTTTGCCAGGTTGACAAACAAAACGGTACGGTCGATGGCACCGGTCTCCTTAAAGCTTTCGATAAAGAAGTTGGCTTCCTCAAAGGTGATACCCATGGCGGCGAACACAACCGCAAAGGGCTCGGTGGTCCCGCGCACCTTGGCCTGCCGGGCAATCTGCGCCGCCAGGTTGGCGTGAGGCAGACCGGAAGCGGAGAAGATCGGCAGCTTTTGGCCGCGGACCAGGGTATTCAATCCGTCGATGGCCGAAACGCCGGTCTGGATAAACTCTTGGGGATAGTTTCTGGCAGCGGGATTAATGGGCAGACCATTAATATCCATCCGCTTATCCGGCAGAATTTCAGGGCCGCCGTCGATGGGCCGGCCCAAACCGTCGAACACGCGGCTGAGCATATCCTCTGAAACGCCCAACTCCATAGGACGGCCCAAAAACCGGACCTTGCTGTTAGACAGGTTAATACCGGTGGAGTTTTCAAACAGCTGAACCAGGGCGTTGCCGCCGTCGATTTCCAGTACCTTGCAGCGGCGCTTTTCACCGTTGGCCAGTTCGATCTCACCCAGTTCGTTGTAGGTGACGTTCTCTACGCCGCGCACCAGCATCAGAGGACCCGCCACCTCTTGAATGGTTCTGTATTCCTTTGGCATTAGAAGTCCTCCTTCGTCTGGGAAAGTTCCTCAATTTCTTTATTCATTTCCCGGATAATCGCCTCAAACTCTCCGGCGATCCGATCCTCCGGCGTATATTTGAAACGGCCAATCCGCTCACGCACCGACAGCTTCACCAGCGCGTCGACGCCGACGCCGGATTGCAGCGCGCCGACAGTGGACTCGTAAAAGGCCAAAACCAGCTTCATCATCAGATACTGCTTTTCCAAAGAGGTATAGGTGTCCACCTCGTGGAAAGCGTCCTGATGCAAAAAGTCCTCGCGGATGGAACGGGCAGCCTCCAGCTTCAGCCGGTCGGCCGGGGACAGAGCGTCCATACCAACCAGCTGGACGATTTCGTCCAGTTCCGCCTCTTCCTGCAGCATACGCATCAGCTGCTGCTTTAACTGGGTCCAATCCTCGTGAACACTCGTGTTAAACCAGTTGGCGGTATTGTCGGCGTACAGCGAATAGCTGGTCAGCCAGTTGATCGCCGGGAAGTGACGGGCATAGGCCAAAGCAGAGTCCAGACTCCAGAACACCTTGACGATACGTAAGGTCGCCTGGGAAACCGGCTCGGAAATATCACCGCCGGGAGGGGATACGGCGCCGATAACGCTCAAAGCGCCCTCGCGTCCTTCCTTACCCAGGGTGACCACCCGGCCGGCCCGCTCATAGAACTGGGCCAGACGGCTGCCCAGGTAAGCGGGGTAGCCCTCTTCACCGGGCATCTCTTCCAAACGGCCGGACATTTCGCGCAGCGCCTCCGCCCAACGGGAGGTAGAGTCGGCCATCAGCGCCACCGAATAGCCCATATCGCGGAAATACTCGGCGATGGTGATGCCGGTGTAAATCGAAGCCTCGCGGGCCGCAACCGGCATATCGGAGGTGTTGGCGATCAAAACGGTACGCTCCATCAAAGAGAAACCGGTTTTGGGGTCCTTTAACTCCGGGAACTCGTTCAAAACGTCGGTCATCTCGTTGCCGCGCTCGCCGCAGCCGATGTAGACGATGATATCCGCCTCGGCCCATTTGGCCAGCTGATGCTGCACAACAGTTTTGCCCGATCCGAAGGGACCCGGTACCGCCGCAACGCCGCCCTTGGCGATGGGGAACAGGGTGTCGATGACCCGCTGGCCGGTGACCAGGGGCATATCCGGCGGAAGTTTCTCTTTATACGGGCGGCCTTTTCGCACCGGCCAACTCTGCATCAGGGTCAGGGCCGTTTCGCCGCCGTTTTCGTTTTCGATGACCGCAACAGTCTGGGTAATGTTGAAGTCGCCCTCCTGGATGGATTTCACCTTACCGGACACGCCGTTGGGCGCCATGATTTTGTGAGATACGATCTTCGTCTCCTGCACCGAACCGATGATGTCGCCGCCGGTGACCGAATCGCCCTCTTTCACCGAGGGGACAAAGTGCCAAACCTTTTCGCGGCTTAAAGAGGGAACCTCGATTCCACGCTGCAGGTTGTTTCCCGAAACCTCCATGATCGTTTCCAGCGGGCGCTGAATGCCATCGAAGATGCTGCCGATCAGGCCCGGTCCCAACTCCACGCTCAAGGGCGCGCCGGTGGATTCAACGGGCTCGCCGGGGCCCAAGCCGGAGGTCTCTTCATAAACCTGCACCGAAGCCTCGTCGCCGTGGATCTCGATGATTTCGCCGATCAGGCGCTGGCCGCTGACGCGGCACACGTCAAACATATTGGCGTCGCGCATTCCTTGGGCGATGACCAGAGGCCCGGCAACTTTTTTAATGGTACCTTTGCTCATGTATTTTTCACCTGCTTTTTGTTAGTTATCATTGCCAAAGATGATGTCGGAGCCTACGGCCTGCTCCACCGACCGTTTTACGTTGGCGATTCCGCGGCCGGTATTGCCGGACACGCCGGGAATCAGGATAATGGCGGGCAGCCGCTGGGAGCGGTAACGGTCCAACTCCTCGTCGATTTGGGCCGCCAGCGCTTCTGTGACGTAAATGACCGCATAGTTTCCTTCCGCCAGGCGGCGCAGGGTGCGGACTGCCTCGGTAGGGTCGTAAACGGGATAGGTATCCAGACCCAGCGCGGCAAACCCGTAAATGCTGTCGCGGTCGCCTAAAACTGCAATCTTATACATACATCTCCCTTAACCTTTCCCGAATTGCATCGTCCGAAAGTCCGTTGCGCTTGCCTGAAAGCAGGATGCGGACGGTTTTGATTTCGTTTTCCCTCGCCAGCAACCAGGCGGCAAGAGGGGCAACGGTTGTCGTTTCATACTTTTGCGGCTGGATCTTTTCGATCAGCCGGTTATCGCACCAGCGCTCGAAGGCAGAGGCCGACTGATTCAGCGCCTCCACGGCGCCCTCATAGCAGGTGCCGCTTAAATACTCGCCGATGGCGCCGGATCCTTCCACCGCGGCCTGCGCCAGCTGGGAAACATCCAGCGTATCGCAGGGGGCCAGCGCCCGCCGCACAAATTCCAAAGACTTTCCGGTCTTTTGACACCGAACGGCGATTTTTATATCGGCAGTGGCCACCGTATGCTCGGCGTAAAAGGCCAAAAGCGGGCACTCAGAGGCTTTGCCCGCAGCCAAAATCGCCTGCAGGGCGGCCTGATCCACCACGATATCGCAAAGCTGGCCATCGCCGGTTTCCCGCAGAACGGACAGTGCCTCATCCGCCGCTGACGCCATCTGAGGCGGGAGCGCCGAAAAGTCGTGCTCCTCCACCGCCTGTTTAAAAACAGCCGGGTCAACGGTTCCGTTGGGGTTATAGATATCCGCGCCCTGAGAAGGGGCGTAGTTCTCTTTGATGGCCGCTTTCAGGTTATGATAGTCGTTGGCGTATAAAAACACGTCGAAAACGCGCATATCCTCGACCAATTCCCGCAGCTGCTCCCAGGTTTTGTTCCGCTCCCCTTCCAAAAGGGACTCGGGCGTCTGCCCGGCAGAGCCGCTGCCCCAGCCTTTTTCGTTCAGCATGCGGATACATTCTTCGTAGGTTTTGCAGGCCATCAGCTGTTCTAGAGTGGAGGAACTAAAGCATGAAAGTTCTTTGGCGCGGACTCGGGCTACCGCATAAATATAATCGGGTTTCGCCATAATCCTACCTCCTTACTGGAACAGAAATTCCTGAACTTTATCCTGCAGCGCCTCCTGGCTGGAATAGAACAATGCTTCGAATGAACAGTTTTCCTCAATCCCGTCATAGTCCAGCACAAAGCCTCCGTCCACCGGGCGGGTTTCGTTCGAAAGGGAAAGGGACGCGCCGGATACCGGTTGAACCGCTGCCTTGAGCCGCTGGTCAAAATCACTGGGGACCCGGGCCAGATCTCTTTCGTTTAAAATCAGCTTTCCCTCTTGAGGCAGGGCGAACTTTCCGGCCATTTTGAAAATCAGGCTGAAATAGGCTTCATCGTCCAGCGCCAGAAGGGATTCCCGGGCCGCCTGGATGGTCTCGAAGATCATCTGCTGCTTGGCCGCAAGAAGAACCTGCCGCCGGCGAAGGGACGCGCCGGATTGGGCGTTTGCCCCGATCTGGTCAACCTGTGCCTGTGTCTGCGCCGCTATCTGAGCCGCCTGTTCTTCACGCTGTGCTTTTGCCGACGCCAGGATCTTGGACGCTTCTTCTTCCGCCGCAGCCTTCGCTTTTTGGGCGCTGGCTTTTGCGTCGTCAATAATTTGGGTCGTAATTTTCTCTAATCCTGTCATATGCCGGCTCTCCTTATAATCGTATTGGAAATCTGCTTCATAAGGCAAGCCGCTTAGATGTTCAGGCCGCCGATGCCGGTGATAGCCAGGATGGAAACCAGCAACGCCAAAATCGCGTAGGTCTCAACCATCGCTGCGAAGATGATGGCTTTACCGGACTGGTCGGGGCGTTTAGAAACCAAAGAGATGCCGGATACGGCGGATTTGGCCTGCTTGAGCGCGGACCAGTAGCCAACGAAAGCCATGGGCAGGCAGCCAGCTAAGTACAAAAGGCCCTTCGCCAGGCTGATATCGCCGGAGCCGCCGAGGATACCGATCTGGGACAGGGTGATAAACGCGATCAGAAGTCCGTAAATGCCCTGGGTACCGGGAAGCAGCTGAAGAATCAGGACTTTACCGAATTTGGAAGGATCGTCCGTACAGACGCCCGCGGCCGCCTCGCCGCCCATTCCTACGCCGATAGCAGAGCCGATACCGGCCATCAATGCAGCCAAAACCGCGCCGAGCAAAGCAAATACAATACCGAGATTATCCATTATAAGTTTCCTCCTTGATGTTGTAATATTTTGTATGAACGGCAAACGGTTGGAACTGCCTTCCGCCGCCCTCATAAAACTTACCAAAAAACTCAACGAACTGCAAACGGTTGGTATGCACATATGCGCCCAACAGGTTGATTGCCATGTTCAGGGTATGTCCAACCAGGAAAATCAGAATGAATACAATTGCGCCGCCGATGCCGCCGCCCATCATGCTGCCCATAGAGTTGATGACCGTGGCGATAACGCCGGTGGCCAGGCCCAGGGCCAGCAAACGGGAATAGGAGAGCACGTCGGACAGATAGCTGGTCACGCCGTAAAGCCCATAAGCGCCCTTCAAAAGCCGCTTAAAGGGATTGCGGGATTCCCGCCCGGCGGTGAGGATAATTCCTACCGCGCCGATGCCCGCCGCGATGATTCCCACCGTACCCGCCGTGGAAGGCAGGATAAACGACAGCTGCAAAATGCCGGGCAGCATTTCGGTGGAAAGGCCAAACACGATCAGTCCCACCAAAAGCATGTACCAAAAGCCCACGTCGTACAAAATATCCAGCCAGGCTTTTTGCTTGGCGTACTGGTAGGCCTTCATGGCCAAACCGGTAAACAGGTGGATAATACCCATCAGCATGGAAAACACCAGCATCCGCATGGGCTCCTTCACCGGTTCAAACCAGATCGGACCTAAGGTCACGTCCGGCCGGCCGAAGAAGGTGGTTGCCACGACGTTGATCAAATCGCCGAAAAAGCTGCCAAACATAAAGCCCCAAAACGCAGTGGAAATGCCGCAGTAGAAAAACATCTGCAACGTTTTGCGCATACCGGACTCCATATTTTTAAACTTTAACAGCGCAAATCCGCAGCCGATGACCATCAAAAGGCCGTAGGCCGCGTCGGAAAGCATCAGTCCAAACAAAACGTAATAAAAAATCGACATAATGGAGCAAGGGTCGACCTCCCCCCGGCCCGGCAGGCCAAAGGACTCGAGCACCCCTTCCACCGGGGCCGAAAAGGCGTTGTTTTTAAGCATAATCGGCGCGTCGACAGCCGGATCGCAGTCGGAGATTTCTACCGACAGATCGAAGCGCTGCTCCAACTCACTTTTCAGATCATCCGCCTTTTTGGCCGGAACATATCCGGTGAGGACAAACGCCCGTTTGGACTGGGCCAGTTCCCCGATCACGCCATACTTTTCCAGCCGCATGGTGAAATAGTCGATGGCAAACTGGATATCCTCCCGCTGGCTTGCAAAGGAGGTAATTTCCTCTTTTGCCACGTCAATTTCCGCTTCCGCCCGCAGGACACGATCTTCCAGTTCTTCCTTGCGCTGGGCCGGTGAATGCTTGGTCGGGTTTGCCGGCTGGGCAAAGCCGATGCTGCGCAAGGCCTCCTCCACCTGGGCCGCACCCTCTTTATGGCAAAGGGCGAGAATGCAGGTTTGATTCTGAGAGGTACTGATGATTTCCACATGTACCGCCGGAAGCTGGGGATTTTGCTGCGACAGCTGTTCCAAAACCGCCTCCAGCCCCATGCCGCCGGGTAAGGTGCCGATAAAGGCACTGGTTTTTGCGGTTCCTTTAAACCGCATGGACAAATCCAGATCCAGCCAGGGAGCAAGTGCCTCCAGCTGGCCTTGCAGCTTTGTAATTTCCGATTTGTTTTCCGCAATGCTGCGGGATAAGGCCGTAATTTCGTAGACGGTCTCCATCACCGTGTCGTACTTTTGGGAAAACGCATCATAGTCCTTGTTGGTTTTGGGCGTCCGCCCTTCCAGCGAGGCAAGCATGGACTTTTTCTCCGGCGCATACTGGTCTAAAATTTCCAGCGCCGACGACGCCGCAGAAATATTCTTTTGAAAAATGGAACGGTTCGCAGAGGTATCCGTCCGGGAAAAGACGCTGTCTTCGGGCAAAACGGAATCCACCTCTACCGCGCCGCGCCGCTGCAAAAGTTCCAACACCGGTTTGCGGTCTTTTTTTAATGCACAGATGTTCACTCGTTTCATCTGCAGTACCGCCATAGTTTGAGAAGCCTCCTTTCTGATAAATCGTGAATGCTAAATCAGTTCGGATAGGATCATCCGGATGGCTTCCCCTTTTTTGGCCGAAGCGTTTTTTCGCATCGTCTGAATTTCAGACTCAGCCGCCGCGGCCGCCTGTGTCAGCGTTTCATCCGCTTTTTGGCGCGCCTGTTGCAGGGCCTGACGGCTGTCGGCGCGGGCACGGGCGAGCATCTGGTCCATTTCCTCTTTGGCCTGACTGCGCGCCTGAGCCAAAATCGAAGCGCTTTCCGCCTGGGCCTGCTGCTCGATCTGGTCCGCCTTCTGCTCCGCTTCGCGGACTGCCTGAATCGTATCCTGTCCCATTTTATCACCACGCTTTAATGGAATTTTATAAAAAGGAGGTATTGGCCAGCACGCAGAATCTGCGCTTAACAAACACTCAATACTTCCAATTTATCATTTTACAGGAGAAAGGGAAAAAAAACAATAAAATCTGCGCCGGAATTGGAGAAAATGGACATTTTCGGAAGAATAACGGCATAAAACCTGTCGAATTTATAAAAATTGTATAATTGCACAAAAAATATATATAATTTTTTGCTCTATTATAGACGCATGGATTTTTCCACCCAAAAAAGCTTTTTCTCATTGTAGGGCGGATAGCGCAGATCCGGCTCCCAGCTGCCCCATCGCCGGTAGATTCCCCGCAGATGGGAAAAGGTCAAAAAACCGTACCGGCCGTGGCTTTGACCCATGCCGCTTTCGCCAACGCCGCCAAAGGGAAGATGGGGGGACGCCAGCTGCAAAACCGTATCGTTTATACAGCATCCGCCATAGGAAAAGGCGTTTTGCATGGCGGCCAGCGCCTTTTTGTCCGAGGCAAAAAAGTACGCGGCCAGCGGGTGGGGGTTCTGCCGGACGATCCCCGCCGCCTGGCCGAGCGTGTCGAAGGGCAGAACCGGCAGAATCGGTCCGAAAATTTCCTCCTGCATCACCGGCAGTTCCAGCGGCGGGTCGTCGACCAGGGTGGGCGACAGCCGAAGCGTGTTGGAATCGGTCTCGCGGCCAAACAAAATCCGGCAGCCCTCTAATAGGCGCAGCAGCCGCTGGTAGTGGGCTTCGTCCACAATCCGCCCGTAATCGGGGCTTGCCAGCGGGTTGACCCCCAAAAACTCCTCGGCCGCCGCGCGGCACTGCCGGATAAACGCGTCCCTGACCGACCGGTGGACCAGCACATAGTCCGGCGCCACACAGGTCTGCCCGCAGTTGAGGATTTTCCCCCACATAATCCGCCGGGCCGCCGTCTGCAAATCGGCCGAAGCGTCTACAAGGCAGGGGCATTTTCCGCCCAGTTCCAGCGTGACGGGGGTCAAGTTTTGGGCCGCCGCTGCCAGGACTTTTTTGCCCACGGCTCCGCTACCGGTAAAAAAGATTTTATCAAAGGGCAACGCAGTAAGGGCAGCGGCGGTATCCGCCTCTCCCAAACAGACTGACACATATTCCGGCGGGAAGATTTCCCCCAGCAAAGCGCAGATCGCCTGGGCCGTATGCCCCGCCAACTCCGAGGGCTTGACTACGGCGCAGTTGCCGGCGGCCAGAGCACTGGCCAGCGGGGACATACAAAGCTGAAACGGATAGTTCCAGGGGGAGAGGATCAGCACCGACCCATAGGGAACCGGCTGGATTCGCTGCCGCCCCGGCCAATGGCTTATGGGCGTCCTCACCCTTTTGGCGCAGCTCCAGCCGTTTAAGTGCCGTTTGGCAAAGCGAATTTCCTCCAGCACCAGGGCGATTTCGGTCATGCCGGCTTCCTGCCGAGATTTTCCCAGGTCTTGGGCCAGAGCGGTTTCGATTTCTGCCCGGCGGCTTTGGATTGCGCCTTCCAAAAGCGACAGCGCCGTTTTTCGAAAGGAAACCGGCAGGGTGGCGCCGCTTTGGAAAAAAGCCTGCTGACTTTGCAAAATCCGCCCGTAATTCACCTCTCGCCCACTCCTTTTTAAAGTTCTCGTTTTTTAAGTCTCTTTCCTTTGCGCCCCTTACCCTTTACAGGATCATTTTAAATTTATCCCCCACAACATATTGGACACAGCGGCATCCCGGCAGGCCGTTTTGGTCGCTTAATTGGCTGTCGATCAAAAGCAGCGGATAGTCCCTTTGCACCGAAAGATAGTGGGACATCTCGTAGGAGGCAAAGGTCACCTCCAGGGAAATGCGCGATTTTGTAAACCAGACCCCGTATTTTTCCCGCAGCAATCCCAGCATGGAGCAATGGTTCAAATCCTCGTCCAGCAGGTAAGAGAAGGATTCGGGAAAATGGGAGATTTCCAGTTCCACCGGCACCCCGTCGGTATAGCGGATGCGCTCGATGGCGATGATTTTGGCTTCCGGCCTAAGGTCCAGAAAGGCGATGTCTTCCTCCTGCGGGTCTTTTATCACTGATTTGATGACCTTTGCGTCGGGGGTACAGCCGATTTCCCGGCACATATCGGTAAAACTGCGGGCCGGGACAATATGATGGTCGTATTTTTTTTTGCTGACAAAGGTACCTTTTCCCTGTTGGCGCAGCAGAAGGTTTTCCTTTTCCAGCTGAAGCAGCGCGCCGCGCACTGTATTGCGGCTGACGTGGTACAATTCGCACAACTCCAGTTCGGTGGGCAGCTTTTGGCCCTGCTTATACCTGCCTGCATGGATTTCCTCTTTAATCAATTCCGCCAGCTGCTGGTACAAAGGAAGCGTCATTCTTCTCCCTCCTCTCACAAATCGGACCGGTGCCACGTTAAAAGGTTCCATCCATCTGGGTGGAACCTTTTTATAGCCAGATGGTATATTTAGTATACCATAGAAAAGCGCTTTTCGCAGCTTTTTTCGAATCTTTTCAGTGTTCACTAAAGCCTTTGCCGACAATCTCGCTGGAATTGGTAATCATGATAAACGAATGGGGATCCACCTGGCGGGCAAAGGCGCGCAGCGCCACCGCCTGATGGCGGCGGGTAGCGGTGAGGATAATGTAGCGCTTTTTATGGCTGTAAGAGCCTTCCGCCACCTCGATGGTCGCGCCCCGCTTTAAGGTTTCGTGAATATACTGGGCGATAGGTTCCGGCGAATCGGTGATGATGGTAAAGAATTTCGACAGATTAATCGACTCGATCACCATATCGACCACCAGTGTTTTTAACACCAATCCCATAATGGAAAACAGGCCGGTTTGCATACCGAATACAAAGCAGGCGGCGATGACGATCACACAGTCGCTGAGGAAAAGGGCTTTTCCGATATCTACGCTGCTATATTTTTTTACGATCATGGCGACAATATCGGTGCCGCCGGTAGAAGCGCCGATGTTAAACAAAATAGCGGAGCCAACCGACGGCAAACCCACCGCAAAAAACAATTCCAGAAGCGGTTCGTCGGTAAACGGGGCGTTCATCGGCTGCACCCGCTCTAAAATCCAGACGATGCTGGACATTAAAACGCTGGCATAGGCGGTTTTGGCGCCAAAGCCTTTGCCAAAGGTCAAAAAGCCGAGCAGCAATAACAGCATATTGACAATAAAATTGATCGAGCCGGTGGAAAGACCGGGGATCAAGGCACCGAGAATAATGGAAATGCCGGATACGCCGCCGGTGGAAAAGTGATTGGGCATTTTAAAATAATACAGGCCGATGGAGACCAAAATCGTACCGCCGGTCATCAAAAGAAAATCGCGCAGCTTTCGGTTCATAAAAACCTTCCTCTCAAAAACAGGATGCCTCAGTCCCTACCTCATCAGTATAAAAAATTCGGGCCTATAAATCAACTGTTTTTTGCTCTGCCAGCGGACCTTATCGCAAAAAAGCGCCCGGACGAAAGTCCGGACGCTTTTGGCGTTTGGTTTATTGATGGATGATATCAATAATGTGTTTTGCCCAGGCTTTAATGTCGGAAACGCTCTCATCGGTAGCCTTGGATCCAAACAGGCCGGATTTTACCGGGATCAGGTGCGGCTCGTCGACCACGTTGATGTTATTGGAGCGGATAATGCCCGCCAGTTCCTTGGCAGCCTCTACGCCGCCTTTGCTCGTGGCGCTGAACGCGACGTTCTGGCATCTTGTGTTATCCAGGTTGCGGCAGAAATCCACCAGCGCCTTTTTGGGCTTGGAAGCGCCGTCGTCAATGCAGACCAGAATCAGCTTTTCGTTTTCCACCGGATAAGCGGGGGGAATCTGGTCGGCTTTTACGCGGTACTCGCGGGAAAGCTGCTCCATCAGATCCTCTGCAACACCCTCTGTTTTAAAGAAGAATACGCGCATTTTAAAGTTCATTTTCTATAACCTCCAATAATTTTCCGTATTCGCCGCAATCTTTTGTTCCAAAAATCAGGGAAACGGCGCATAAACTTATTCTACAACATAAGGAAGCGTAATTTCAAGTGGCTTTTGGTAGATAAGCGTAAATATTTTATGAACGCCAAGGAACGGCTCTCCTTCTCTTTCGAGAAATCGGCTGTTGTTCTGTACAGAATCGGAAAAATCTGTTATAATTATTGTTCATTAGAAGGATTTGTGAAAGCTGCGCCGGTTTTGGCCAAACAGCGGCGGTCCGGCAGGAAAGGAAAAGAAAAAACAATGGCAAATGCAATGGATCTGACCTCCCTGGCAGTCGAGTTGGGGATGAAGTATTACGAGGAGAAAAATCTTTTGTTCGGCAGGCTGGACGGATATGAGTGCGCCGTTTTGACCCAGCCGGAAAAAAAGATCCTGATGATTCATCTGTCGGCAAAGCCCGCTTCGCAGGAAGACGGCGGGGAAAGCGGCATGGAGCGGCTGCTGGAGGAAATCCGGCAGGCGCATCCGGCAGTGACGGCGGCGGTATACGAAAATTATACCGCCAGTCTGCGGATTACCACGGCGGGCGAGGAAGCGCCGCAGCCGCTAGCCGCGTCTTTGCTCAGGCAGATTTGCGCCTTTGCGCAGAAACAGCGCTACCAACCCTGCTGCAGCGGCTGCGGCAAAACCAAGGATGTACGGCGTTTTCTGTTGGGCGGCGACGCCCGGATGCTCTGCCCCGCTTGCCGCGCCAAAGCGGAGGCGGACCTGACCGATCAGTGGCAGCGCAGAAAATTCCCCCATCACAGCGCATGGAAGGGCTTTGTGGTGGTTTTTCTTGTTCTTCTCATCGGCACCACCGCCTGGATCGGCGTTTATACCAGCGGTCACTCGGCCACATTGGTGGGGGTGGCGATGACCATCCTTTGCTTTTGGGGCTACCAATATATGGCCGGCCGGATAAAAAAAGGCGGCATCATCGGCATTCTGCTGGGCCTTTTGGCCACCGTATTTCTCTGCCACAATCTCTGCGTGGCCTTTGAACTGGTGGTTGCCATCGGCCAGCAGCAGGAAATCTCTATCACCGGCGCTTTGCTGTTTATCCCCACCTTTTTAAAGGACCCGACCAACCGGGAGGTCTATTTTTTGCAACTGGGCCTTTCCCTGTTGGCGGTGATACTGGCCAGCGCCCCCATGCTGTGGATGGTCCATTATTCCTGGCACCACAAAGAACGGCTGGAATCCCTGGAGGAGCCCGCCGCGTAAATCTATAAATTTTTAGGGAGGTTTTTTCTGTGAAATCCATTGGCATCGACCACTTTGCGAAATTCTCCTTTTTGAACCATCTGAAGGTCAGCGATACAGGAGAAGCGGCCTTTTTGGTCAAGAAAGCAAATCTGGAGGAAAACGGCTACGACTCGGATCTATACCTTTGGCGGGATGGGCAGCCCTGCCGATTGACCGACACCGGCAAGGTCTCGGATTTCTATTGGGTGGGTAAGGAACTGTATTTTCCGGCCATCCGCAAAAAGGCGGACCAGGAGTATGTGAAAAGGGGCCTTCCGTTAACGGTATTCTACCGCCTTCCCTTAACCGGCGGCGAAGCGGTGGAGGCGTTTCGGGTCAAAGCGAAAATCAAATCCGTAAAGTTTCTTTCCCCGTCGGAATTTTACTTTGTGGCGGATTATGATCCCAAGGCGGAATGGGCGCTGGAAACTGCCGGCGGCGACGTGGAGAAAGCCGCTGATCTTTTAAAGAAGGAAGCGGATTACATGGTCTTCGACCAGCTTCCTTTCTGGTCCAACGGCGTGGGGATCACCAACGGTCACCGGGACCGGCTGTGCTATTACAATGAAGGAGAAATCACCGAGATCACCGACCGGTACACCAACGTCAAGGACTGGAAGGTGATGGACGGCGGGAAGCGGGTCCTTTATATTGCCAACCGCTTTGAGCCGAATCAGAAAAAAGAGCCGCCGACCCAGCTGAAGCTATATGAAAAGGCCACCGGCGCCATTTCCGACGTGTCTATGGAGACCCCCTTCTCCCACGGCGGCATCACCCTGCTGGACGGCGACGAGATCCTGCTTTTGGGCTGCGACCAGAAGCTGTACGGCTTAAACCAGGATCCCAACTTCTACCGCTACAACTTTAAAACCGGCGAGCGCAAGGTACTGGACGAAAGTCACATGCACGCCACCGGTTGTTCGGTGGGCAGTGACGTGAAGATGAGCAACATCTCTTCCCCCTGGCATTACGACGGCAAGGACACGGTCTATTTTACCGAGACAATCGACGACAGCTGTCAGCTGGTCGCCATCGACCTGAAAAAAGGCGGCATCCGGCAGATCACCGAGAAAAAGGGAATGGTCGTGGAGTTCGCGCCTTATGAAAAGGGATTTTTGACCCTGTGCATCCGCGGCAACGACGGCATTGAGTTGTTTAAGACCGAACTTTCCGGCAAAGAGACCCAGCTGACCCATCTAAACACCCATCTCACCGAGGAATACGCCGTCTCCACCCCGGAGGAGTTGACCTTCCAAAACGAAGCGGGAGATTGGATCAAGGGCTGGATCATCAAGCCGGTGGGATTTGACGACAGCAAAAAGTATCCGGTGATTCTGGACATCCACGGCGGGCCCAAAACCGCCTATGGTCCCAACTTCTTCCACGAAATGCAGTACTGGGCAAACCTTGGCTACGGCGTGATTTTCTGCAATCCCACCGGGTCCGACGGGCGGGGCACCAAATTTTCCGACATCCGGGGCAAATACGGTACCATTGATTACAACGACATCATGACCTTTGTGGACGTATGCCTGGAAAAATCCCCCTGGATGGACAAGGACCGCATGGGGGTTACCGGCGGCAGCTACGGCGGATTTATGACCAACTGGATCATCGGTCATACCGACCGGTTCCGTTGCGCCGCCTCTCAGCGCAGTATTTCCAACTGGGTTTCCAAATCCAACACCACCGACATTGGCTACTATTTTAACAAAGACCAGATTGGCACCGATGCCTGGACCGATCACGACAAGATCTGGTGGCATTCCCCCTTAAAATACGCCAATCAGTGCAAGACGCCCACCCTGTTCATCCACAGCGACGAGGACTACCGCTGCTGGCTGGCGGAGGGCCTGCAGATGTATTACGCTCTAAAATACTTTGGCGTAGAGGCGCGGATCTGCATTTTTAAAGGGGAGAATCACGAACTAAGCCGCAGCGGAAAGCCCTTGCACCGCATCCGCCGGTTAAAGGAAATCACCCAGTGGTTTGACCGGCATCTGAAGGCTTAGTTTCGTCCGTCTTTACAATTTCTGCATCTTTTGGAACAACTCCGGTAAAAAAGTCAGCACCCGCTGAAAAGAATTGTTTTTCAGCGGGTGCTGCTTTCCGTACATTTTCGGTAAAAATTTTGCATGCTATGTGATAGCTGCCGGACTGCATAGTCCTTTTGTACCCTGGAACGCAGCAGAAAGGAGTGATTACAACAATGGATCCAATAAAACTCATTAGGGTTTCCGCCGAATACGCAGAAAAAATCTGGGAATATAGAGCGGAGTTTCCTGCCGGCCAAATGCGGGTCACCTACGACCCTGCCAGAATTCCGGGTCTGGATTATCTTGAAAAGTACAACGATGGCCGAAAATACGAAAATGTACTGGACTGGCTTACATTTTGTGACGATATGTCCGATAAAATAACCTGGTATATGTCCATTCGTGAAAGAGACGGTAAGATTGTCGGCTTTCTTGTTTTTCGCCACAAGCTGGAATACGACGATGACGATGAGGAATTCGCTTCGAACTTCGGCTATTCCGTCCGCCCCAGTGAGCGTGGAAAAAGATATGCAAAAGAGCAGCTGCGACTTGGTTTACAAAAAGCAAAAGCGTTTGGGCTGAATCGAGTGCGAATTGTCTGTCGTGACAGAAACATCGGCAGCAATAAAACCATTCTTGCCAACGGTGGCATTTATGTCGATACCATTCACGGCTCGGAATCGGGTTTAAATATCAATCGTTATGATATTCCGATCGTCTAAAACCGTTTCCGACATATTGACCTGTTTTACTATGAAAAGGCAGGGCGAACTGCTATTGCAGTCTGCCCTGCCTTTAAATTTTTATGGGTACGCTTTTTATAGGTGAAGCGCTTTTTGCGGAGGATCGGGCAGCCTGTTATTTTTCGTTGCTTGTATCACTCGTCTGCCGGATGATACAATACGGCCAGAAAGGAGTGATCATTTTGCTACAGGAACAATTAAAAGCGCTTCGTCTGAAAAAAGGCTTATCTCAGGAGGAACTGGCCGCCCGGGTCCATGTGGTACGCCAGACCGTTTCCAAATGGGAAACAGGATCGTCGGTGCCGGACGCCCAGACGCTGATTTTAATCGCCCAGGTGCTGGAAACACCGGTATCCGTTTTGCTGGGCGAGCAGCCAAATCGGGATAAGGAAGAGGAAGACGAACTTACCCAGATCGCCCAAAAGCTGGAACGGTTAAACGAAGAATTGGCCCGCAAAAGTGCCGCCAACCGCCGAAGAATCCGCACTGTCGCCATTTCAGTGCTCATTCTTGCGGCAGTTTCGCTGATGGTTCTGCTTTTTTTGGCAGCGGAACCGTTTTTGCGGCAGCCCTTTGGGTCTGGCATCATCGGCGGCGCCGACGGGCCCACGGATATTCTGGTTTTTTCCGGAACCCATTGGCTGGGCATTGGCGTCAGCGCGCTTTTGTGCGTTTTTGTCGTCACCGCCGCCGCAGTGGTATTGCATCGGACAAAACGGTAAAAAAAGAGGCCGCAGGACATTTTCCTGTGGCCTCTTTTTTATACAGCTTCCGGATATAGAAGCTGAAAGAAATTTTTCCCGCTTTCCGTCTTAAAAATTCTTTCGTATGCGTTTTTCTTCGCGTCCGGCGAGGACTCGTTTTCCAACAGATTCACCAGAAAATCCGCTTCCACCAGGATCTGATAATCGGCCCCGTCGATATCCGTATAGGTATGATGATGCCCCACCAGATAAGAAACTCTCTCGATAACCGCCGGCGGCCAGCCCAATCCTGACAGAAGTTTTTCCGCTTCCGCGGGGCCTTCCTTCTCCTGATACTTACCCGCACCGCTGCCGTATTTTTTCTTCGCTGCCAAAATCCCGATGTCGTGGACAACGGCGGCGGTTTCCAGCGTAAATTGCAGGCCTTCCTCCAAATGCTCTGCCTTTCCGATCAGTCTGGCAAATTCATATACCTTCAAAAAATGCTGGATCATTTTGGGATGGCCCGCATCGTGCTCTACCATACCCATAATCAATGCTTCAAACGATTCCATACAAATCTCCTACCGCATCTGCAAAAGCTTGTTTTTCAAGTCGTCCTCAATCCGGCGCAGTTCGGACTCTGCCTCCTGCCGCTTCTGCCGCCCCTCCTGCTGGATGCGCATAACCTCGTCTAAGGTAGAAATCAGCGATTCGTTGGTCGTCTTCAGCGTTTCGATGTCCACAATCCCCCGCTCCGACTCTTTGGCCGTTTCGATGGAGGACATCTTCAGGGTTTCGGCGTTTTTGCGAAGCAGTTCGTTGGTCATGTCGGTGACCGCCCGCTGGGCGTCCGCCGCCTGCTGGGAATGGGCCACCCCCAATGCCAGCACCATCTGGCTTTTCCAAAGGGGGATGGTGTTGACCAGCGTGGACTGGATCTTTTCGGTCATCAGCGTGTCGTTATTCTGGATCAGGCGAATCTGCGGCGCCATCTGGATGGAGATGGTGCGGGTCAGCTCCAGATCGTGGAGCTTCTTTTCAAACCGATTGCACATGGCCGACAGGTCGTTGGCGGCCTGGGCGTCCTCCGGCAGGCCGCTTTGCCGGGCCTTTTCCTGGGCGGCGGGCAGGTCGGTGGACTCCACCTGCGCCAGCTTCTTTTTGCCCGCCAAAATATACATGGAAAGTTCTTTAAAATAGACCTTGTTCATCTCATACATCTTGTCCAACATGGCGATATCCTTCATCAGCTGAACCTGATGGTTTTCCAGCACATTGCAGATACGGTTGACATTGGCCTCGGCGCTGGAATATTTGGCTTTATAGGTGGAAATTTTATTGCCGGAACGCTTAAAGAAGCTAAACAGCCCTTTTTCCTCTTCGTCTACGTTAAACTTTTTTAACTCCACCACAACGTTGGTCAGCATTTCGCCAACCTCACTCATGTCCTTGGTCCGGACGTTGTTGAGGGCGGTTTCGGAAAAATCGGCGATTTTTTTCTGTGCGCCGGAACCGTATTGCAGCACAAGATTGGAATTGTCCAGCTGGATTTTCTGAGCAAAATCATTGACCATCTTGCGCTCGGCATCGGTTAAGGAACTCTCGTCAAAAACCGCCGTTTGGGGAGGCTGCGCCGGCGCCAATGGCTGCTCCTCGGCCACCTCCAGATCCAGCGTCAGGGTCGGGACCTCCTGGGTATCCAAAGAAAGCTGCGGAACAGTCTCTGTCTTCTTTTCATCCATCGCTTATATCCTCCTTATAAGATCCTTTATTGGGGCTGCTTATCAAAATCCTTCTGGGTCAGCCCTTCCTGGGCAAGCATGGTTTTTAAAACG
Source organism: uncultured Oscillospiraceae bacterium (assembly GCA_910578255.1). Taxonomy (GTDB): domain Bacteria; phylum Bacillota; class Clostridia; order Oscillospirales; family Ruminococcaceae; genus UBA3818. The sequence goes on along the minus strand of CAJTQM010000025.1, from coordinate 5,602 downwards.
CTGATGTCAGCGGAAATATCAATTGCATCGTTTTGGAACAGGCTGTCCAAAAGCGAGGCGAACGCCCGGTTCACCGTATCCAGGATATCCAAAATCTCTTTTTTGGCGGTTTGGATATTCTCGCCCTGCACCGGCTGATTTTCAAATTCCCGGTAGGAACCCACCAGCTTGACGGTGGTGGGCAGATAGTAATTCATAAAGCGCCGAATTTCCGGCAGCTTTTCCGGATGCTTCTCCACGCAGGTAAAAATTTTTCCGGTTACTGTCTCCAGCTGGCTGAGTTTATCGGAAATCTCCTGCCCGGGAAGGGCGTCGTTGGCTTCGCGGATTTTTTGGATCCAGCCGCGGCCTTCGGCGATCACCGCGTCGATTCCATCGGGGTTCTCCTGAATTTTCGCCTGCTCCAACTCCCGCTTTTTGCGGTTGGCCTGGCCGACCCGATACTGGGAATACGCTTCGTCGGTTAAAATCAGGCAGGTTTCCTCATCGTCCAGATGGCCCTGCGGAAATAACCCGCTTTTAATCATGCTCTTAATGTCCCGCAGAACAAACTTAGGCGACTTTTTTACCGCAGAAGCCAGTACGCTGACAGCGCAGACCTGCCGGTCGCCAATGGCCAGCCGGTATTGCAGATACCGGCGTTTGCGAAACCTTCCAACGCAATGGGCCGCGAACCAGAAACTGGCGACCATCAAAAGCAGAAAGACAGCCAGATTCAAGACCATTGAAAAATCAAATGCCTGGTGTAATAGTTCCATCAACGCCTGATAAACCATTTGTAGAGAGAGGATTCCCAAACCAAGACCCAGAAAAACGCCCACCGTCGATATGGCTTTGCCCGGCAGCCGAACCGTCTTTTTCCTCAAAGGGACAGCCGGCCGCTGCCAATGGGTCGCATACCGGGAGGGAACCCGCTGCACCGGAACCGGCTGCGGCCGCTGGGGATCCGCCGGCCGCTGAGGGGTGTTGGCAGGCCGCTGTGATTGCCCCGCCCCGCCAAAAATCTGGCCCAGCTGCGCGCTAAGCTGCTCACAGCCGGAAACGGTCTGCTTCATCACATTTTGGGCCGTATCGCTCAGCGTCTGCTTTAATTTTGTAAAATCACCGGAATGAAGCGCGTCGTCAATGGTCTGGCTGATCAGCTTTTCCCAATCCGATTCCTGGTTGTTCTTCAATGAAACCCCTCCGTATCCAAAAGCCCGCGAGCCTTTCTTTTCTCTATCCGATTCAACAAAACAGCCTAAAAGATTATCACTACCCTCTGAAAATTGCAGATAACCGGCCTTTTTCGCAGAATGTCAATAAATCACAAATCCAATAACGACAAAGCCGCAAGGCGGCCATTAAAATTTGAGTATCATGACGATTCTGTCGTTATGATCCCATGAAGGCAAGAGCCGCACATGGGATCATTGGCCATGCCCGTAGGGCGGCCATAAAAAATCTGTATAATAACGATTCTATCGTTATTATACCATATTTTTTTTCGTTGACAATCGGCCGGGCCGATTCTTTTCGGATTTTTAAACATAGCCGTAAAGCCCCCGGACCGAGGCTTCTCCCGCCCGGACACAGAAGCTTTCCCCATCCTTTTGGCAGACAAGACTTCCGTCCGGCGCTATGGATACCGCTTGGGCCTGTACGGTTTTTTCTTCCAGCACCACCTGCACTGGACGGCCCAAGGTGATGCAGCGGCTGGAATACTCCTGTAAAAACGGCGCAAACCCTTCCCGCTTATACCGCTCTAAAATCGGCTCCAACGCGTTTAAAAGCCTCGCCGCCGCTTCCGGGACAGACAGGCTCCGGCCGATAGATGCCAGCAGGGAGGTTGCGTGGGGCAGATCGTTCTGCGCGAAAAACGACGCGGGCTGACCGAGATTCACCCCCAGCCCGCAGATCGCCAGCACCTGTCCGCCCTGAATTCTGCTTTCGCAGAGGATTCCGCAGATTTTTTTTTGGTCCAGTACAATGTCGTTAGGCCACTTGATAAGCGTTTTTTCCCCCAGACTGCGGACCGCAGCCAAGCCGCACAGCAACGGCAGTAACCCCATATCGTCGACCTTCATAGAATGAAAAAGCACCGAAAGATACAGCGCCTGCCCGGCCGGTGCGCCGGACCAGTTTTTTCCCAAACGGCCTTTCCCCGCGGTCTGCCGGTCGGCGATCACCGCCGTTCCGTCGGGAAAATCCCCTTTTTTCAAGTATTCGTTGGTGGAATCCACCTCCTGAAGGCGGATCAGATGCCGCCCGCACCATTTTGTGTCGAGCCCCAACAGCTGCTCCATCACCGCACCTCCACAAGGTTGGTCATGATTCCCTGGCTGGTAATATCCAAAATTCCGTACGAGGCCCCACCGCGCCGGGGAACCGACAGACTGCCGGGGTTCATGACGTAAAGTCCGCTGTCGTACTCGGTGTAGGCCACATGCGTGTGGCCGTACAGCACAACGCTGGCATGGCAGATGCGGGCGGCGTTTTTTAACTTTGACAGGGACTGCTTTACCTCATAGGTATGCCCGTGGGTCAAAAGAACGTTTTTCCCGCAAAGCTTTGCCAGGTCGCTGGTAGTCGTATCCGAGCCAAAATCGCAGTTTCCGGCCACCCATAGATAACGACGGTCCGGGTAGAGATCCTGCACGCTTTCAAACTCCCGCTCACCGTCACCCAAATGGATGTAAAGATCTGCGTCCGGGTGGCGGTCTACCACCCGCAGCACGTTTCGAAAGTTCCGATGACTGTCTGACATGACGATTATCCGCATCAACTTGCCCTCCGTTCTTGGGTTTTATCTGAAAGCCTGTCCGGCCATACCGGAATCTTTTTGGGAATCGCATACGCACAGGAATAGATACGTTTACTGTAACATAGAAATAAAACAATTGGAATAGGTGGTGAGCAGAATGCATGAATTTTTCATTGAAGAAGAAAAGCTGGAAGAATTGCTGAACCTTGCAAGCGAAAAAACAGGAATCCCCAAAAAACAGCTGCAGGAAAAGCTGTCCGGCATCATGCAGGATGGCAAAATTGCCGTAAACGAACAGGTATATAACCTGCTTTCGGATCCAAAAAAACTGGAAATACTGCTTCATTCGGGGATCGTGGGACGGCTTTTGAAGGAATTTGGAGGGCAGAAAAATCCATGAGTGAACTTTCCGACCTGCTGGGCGGCCTTTTGGGAAACGAATCGGGTGGCGAGTCGGACGATATAAGCGGCCTTTTTGGCCTTTTTGAAGGGCTGATGCAGCCTGCCGGGGCCGGTCAAAGCGGTTCGGAAAAAGAAGCTGCGCCGGACATGGGGGATCTGGAACAAATTCTAAAAATTGTTTCCTCTTTGCAGGAGGATGACAAAAATATCCGCCTGCTGCGGGCGCTGCAGCCCCATCTTACCCCTGACAGGGCCGCCCGGGCCGAAGACGTTATCAAGCTGATGCGGCTGGCAAACCTGCTGCCGCTGCTGCAAAGCTTTGGGGGCGGAAAGAGAAAAACAGTCCATGGAGAGGAGCGAGATGATGGAGCATTGGAATAAAGGCGGCCTGACCCGGGAGGAATTTCTGCGCATGCGGGAAGAGGCCACGCGAAAGCTACAGGAACTGGCCAAAAGGCAGACATCCGGCCCCCAAAGGCCGATTTTTGCCTCTGCGCCGTCGGATGATCCAGATTTGCAGAAGCCAAAAGCCCCTTTGGCGGTACCGGCTCAGGAGGAGTCTTTTAAAGCGTCCCAACCGGACGCATTCGATGCGGTCCCGGTCAAAAACGGTGGTGTGGAACTGCCGGACCGTCAGCCCGAGAAGTCTTCTCCGGATCTATCCGCCCCCGAGGAACTCAGCGGTGATCCGGTATTCGCTGCCGGGCCGTCCCTCGATCCGCCTCAGCCGTTTTCGGCCGAAACTGCCGTAGAGGAATTTTCCCCGGTCCTGGAGGATACACCGGGGGCGGCGCCGCTGGATGAGGCGCCGGACAAATTTATGCCTTCGGAAGGTTTACTGCAAACCATCCAGGATATCTCCCAGGCCATGGGAGATCCGGATTTTTCCCGCGAGAATCCGCCGGACACCTTCAGGCCGGATGCAAAAGAGGATCCCGACCCCATTCAGGAACCGCATGCGCCCCAGACAGTTTTTGCAGAACCGGTTTTCGTGCCGCCGCTGCCCTACCATCCGGATGGTTTTATCCCGAGAAAGCCCCGGCGCGGTCCCTCCTTCCATCCGGACGCGGTTCGCCCGGAAAAAGGCTGCTATCAGCCGCCCCGACCGGCCGAAAGACTGTCCTATCATCCGGAAAACCAGGGAAAAGCGGAAGAACCTAAAAAAAAATAGAATCTATCCCCCCTTCTTTTCCCCATCCGCTGCAAAGAGACCGGCTGCTTTTATTGGGCATTTTGGCCGCTTTATACGTCAATCAGGCAGACAAAAAACTGATGCTCGGCCTTCTTTATCTGCTATTATAAACGCCGCCCCGTTTGGGGCGGCGTTTATAATAGGATTATCTGACCTTTGTCTCGTCTTTTATTTTTTCGTCTTTTTCCAGACACTCCCGGATGGCAATTTCCTGCGTCAGCGTACGGATTTTGGCATCCATCTGGGAAAAGCGGATGGACAAAGAAAAAATTTTTAAAATCAATACAAAAATAATCGACAGATAAATAAAGTTCACCGCAGACTGGATACCCAAAACGCCTGCCGCCCAACCGGCGATACCGGGAACAACGCTTAGAACCACCAATACAGCGGGAAAACCGATCCAGAAAATGGCGTCCTCAATCTGCATCTGCGACTTGCGGATTTTTCGGGCCGTATACCATAATGTCAGCACCGATGCGGCAATTAAAACAACACGAAAGGTCACCGACATTTTAATCCCTCCTTCTGCGAACCCACTGGAAAAATAGAATCGAAATACACATTCGGGTCATGTATTCTATCGACCGTCGCAGGTTAAAATAGCTTTCCCCTGCGATCCGGTCCATCATCTGGACCTGAACCTCTTCGACCTTTGCACCGGTGCGAATCAGGTAGGCGATGGTATCCGGCTCCGGCCCATAGTTAAGATTCTGGGCAAATTCACGGATCATGGGCCGGTTGAGCAACCGCATCCCGGAGGTGGGATCCTTGATGGTGACACCGGTTGTTATTTTAATCGCCAGCTGGATCATTCGGTTTCCCAGCATCCGCAGGCTGAAAGGCTTCTTTTCTTCCTTGAAGCGAGAGCCGATCACCACATCCAAACCCTCTTTTTCCATCAGCGCCGCCATTTCTTCGATGTAGCTGGGGTCATGCTGGCCGTCTCCGTCAAACTGGATCGCCGCATTATACCCCCCCCCCGTCCTGTATGCGTATCGAAGGCCGGCCTGAAAAGCCCCCGCTAAGCCCAAATTGACCGGCAGGTCCAAAAAGCGATAGCCTTTCTCCCGGCAGATCTGGGCCGTGCGGTCCTTTGAACCGTCGTTGACCACCAGATAGTCATACTGCGGGTAATGTTCAATCAGGTTATCCACCACCCGCGCGATATTTTCCTGTTCATTATAGGCGGGAATTATGACTAACAGTTTTACCACTTTCAATACTCCCTTTTCGTTGACTTCCTTATCCTGATTTTTCATGGT
>CAJTQM010000024.1:17917-31171 GCA_910578255.1 uncultured Oscillospiraceae bacterium | reverse complement strand
TCCATGCCCTTCTAGGGCTTACTCAAGCCACCGGCTTCGCCGGTGGTACTTGACTGGTTGGTGTTACTCGACAATAAAACGCTGAACCTCTTTTAGGAAGGCATCGCAATCATCGGAGTGAACTTCCATTTTGATAGGCTTGGAAAGATCCAGGCTGAAAATACCCATAATGGATTTTCCATCAATGTGGTACCGGCCGGAAACCAGATCAACCTCAAACTCGTAACGAGCGACAACGTTGACAAATTCCTTTACATCAACGATCGTGTTCAGAGAAACGGTTTTTGTAATCATACAGCATAGCCTCCTTGAATGATATTTTTTGTTTTCTTTGATCAATTACAACCTTATACAATTTTTTGTTTTTTGTCAATGCACAATTGTATTTATTTTCGTTTTCCAGTATAATATTGGAGAAAAAAACAAAGAAGAGGGCCTTTGATTCGTAATTTATGTTAAAAATTTATACCTATTTTTGTGTAAATAGAATAAAAATTTTCAACGCTTGAAAGGATAAGAAAAATATCATGAAAGCAATCTTTGTCACGTTAGGCTGCAAGGTAAACCAGTATGAAACGCAGATTTTGCAGGAGCGTTTTGCCCAGGCGGGGATCGAACCGGTCCGGGAGGGAGAACTGGCACAGCTGTGCGTAATCAATTCCTGTACGGTGACAGCGTCGGGGGACAAAAAGACCCGCCAGCTTCTGCGCCGGTTAAAAAGGCAGAACCCGGACGCCATAATGGTGCTGACCGGCTGTTACCCTCAGGCGTTCCCCCAGGAAGCGGCCGCGCTGGAAGAGGCGGACATCGTCACCGGTTCCACCAACCGGGGAGGACTTTTGGATCTGGTGCAGGCGTATTTACAAAGCCGGCAGCGGATCGTGCAGATCCTCCCCCACCAAAAAAAGGAAACCTTTGTAAAAATCCAGGACGGCTGCGATCGGTACTGCTCTTACTGCATTATCCCCTATGCCAGAGGTCCGCTGCGCTCAAAACCGGTGGAGGACATGATGGCGGAACTAAAGCAGCTGGCGGCCCACGGGTACCAGGAAATTGTACTGGTGGGGATCAATCTGCTCTGCTACGGAAAGGATCTGGGAATCCGGCTGATCGACGCGGCGGAGGCCGCCTGCCGAGTCGAGGGGATTTCCCGCGTCCGATTAAGCTCGCTGGAACCGGAGCTTTTAAGCTTAGAGGATCTGGAGCGGCTGGCGGCCCTGCCGCAATTCTGCCCCCAGTTTCACCTTTCCCTGCAAAGCGGCTGTGACCGAACGCTTCGGACCATGAACCGCCATTACAACAGCGAAGAATACCGGCGGCTTGTGGAGGATATCCGCCGGGCCTTCCCCAACCCTTCGATTACCACCGATATCATGGTGGGCTTTCCCGGCGAAACCCGGGAGGATTTTGAAGCGTCGGTCTGTTTTGCCCAGGAGATGGGGCTGGCGAAAGCCCATGTGTTTATCTATTCGCCAAGGCCGGGCACCCGGGCGGCGGAGATGGCCGACCAGGTGCCCCAGGCCGAGAAAAAGGCGCGGAGCCTTCGGATGATCGAGGTCACCGACCAAACCCGCCGGGCGTTTTTGCGCTCGCAGGTGGGACGGGAGGAGCCGGTCCTCTTTGAGACGGCCCAAACCCCTTACGGGGTCCAGGGATATACCCCCAATTATACGCCGGTGTGCGTGCAGTGTGAAAAGGCGCTTTGCGGCCAGATCCGGCGGGTGCGGATTACCGCCGCCTTAAACGACTGCTGTCTGGGCGAATTGATCGAATAGCCATTTATGTACCGCAGCAGCCAAAAGGCTGATGCGGTCAGATCAGGATACATCCTCAAGCAACGATTCTAAAAGAATGCCGTTTAATGATTCCAGGGGGATTTCAAAAGAAAGGGTTCCGGCCTGGTCGGAGGAGGGGAAGAGCAGGACCAGCGCTTCCTCGGTCAGGTAAAAATCCTGAAGGGTGGGCAGGACGTCGGATATGCCGTTTTCTTCCCGCCAAGCTGCGCTGGCCTGCAATAAGACCTCGGTAAAGTCCGGCGAGGAGAACAGATCCTCCAGCCGCAGCTGAGTCCCTTCCTGCGGAAGGAAGACAAAGCCTTTTTTGCACTCCTGGCCGCCAAACTGGGAAGAAAACACAAGGCTAAAAAAGGTCCGGTCGTTACGCGTGACACAAAAGGAAGTTTCTCCAATTATGCGTTTGCCTTCTTTTTTTGCCTGAAGCCGGGCGTTCAGCGCCGTGCTTTGACTATATTCGCGCAGAAAGCTGTTTAGTCGCTGCTCGGCAACCCGGCTTTCGCCGCGGGTAATTTGGGGATAACGATAGGCGTACTCCACCCATTGATCCTGTATCCTGTTTTCGATGGCAAGATAGTCCATCCGGTCGTTGGCCGCGGCGTGGGGAACCTGCCATAGGCACAAAAGGGCCGCCGCGGCAAATGCGATTTTTTTCATTTTTCGCACCGCCTGTTCTACTGACATCCGTTTGGGAACAAAAGGTGTTCCCGTTTTAGTATTTGCCGCGGCGCAAAAATAAGACCTGAAATCCGCGAGAAATTTGTTGGAAAATGAAAAGAAAAAATGCTGCGATTTTTTTAAAGACATGTTTTTGCCTTCCGCGACATAGGAATATAGTATATCAAATGCCTGCGGAGGTGGCGAACATGATTTTTCATCCACTGCAAAAAGCGGCGGCCGGCCTTCTCTCTTTCGTATTGGCGGTTGCGCCGGTATGGGCCGAAGAGCCAAAACAGGACCCGTCCGGCGGCGCGGGGATTTCTTTGGAGTGCAAATCGGCGATTTTGATTGAGCAGAGCACCGGTCAGGTCTTGTACGAAATGAACGCCGACCAGCCAATGCCGCCGGCCTCGATTACCAAGATCATGACGCTGCTTTTGACCTTTGAGGCGATGGAACAGGGAAAATTCCAGTATGACACGCCTTTAAGCTGTTCAGAGCACGCCGCATCTATGGGCGGCTCCCAGATCTGGCTGGAGCCGGGCGAGCAGATGACGGTGGACGAAATTCTGCGCGCCACCTTTATTTCTTCGGCGAACGACGCCGCTGTCGTGTTGGCGGAGGCTGTGGCCGGCAGCGAAGAGGCGTTTGTCAGTATGATGAACGAAAAGGCCAAAGAACTGGGAATGGAAAACACCCATTTTGCCAATGCCACCGGCCTAGACGCCCAGGACCACTATTCCACCGCCCGGGATATTGCGCTGATGTCGGCGGCCCTTTTGCGCTATGAGGACGTGACCCGCTATTCCACTGTCTGGATGGACAGTTTGCGCGGCGGGGCTACCGAACTTGTCAACACCAACAAAATGGTCCGGTTTTATAAAGGCGCCACCGGATTGAAGACCGGCACGACCAACGGCGCGGGCAGCTGCCTTTCCGCCTCTGCCCAGAGAGATAAACTTTCGCTGATCGCGGTGAGCCTGGGGTCGGATACCAGCGCCCAGCGGTTTTCCAGCTGCCGTACGCTTTTGGATTACGGCTTTGCCAATTATGTGAATATACAGCCTCCGTCCTTAGAGGAGCAGCTGGAGCCGGTACCTGTTTTGCACGGGGTGCGCCGGCAGGTGGAGTTGGTCTGCGATCTTCCCCCTTCTTTTGTGATGAAGCGGGGCGAGGAAAAGAGCCTGACCCAGCAGGTGCAGTTGACCGAGGATGTACAGGCGCCGGTGGAAGAAGGACAGCTGTTGGGTAAAGTGGTCGTCTCGAAAGAGGGAGCTGTGTTGGGCGAGTATCCGATTATGGCGAAAACGTCGGTGGAAAAAATGGGGTTTGGCAAAGGAATGGAGATCGTTTTCGGCGCGCTTTTGGGAAAAACGGAACCTTTTTAGGATGGATTTTACCGGGGCAGAATATTCTGTCCCGGATTTTTTCTGAAAGTTTTCATAAGGTTCTTGCAATAAACCGGCATTTAGAGTAAAATGGATTTATATCGTTAGGAGAGGATATTGAGGAAATGGTAATAAAATGCAATACAGGCTATTTGGACGATTTCGTCGGTGGTCACGAGTGGGAAGCGATGGTCCCGCAGGTAAAGGCTGCTCACGAGTTGCTGCACAATAAAAGCGGCTTGGGAAAAGATTTTCTGGGCTGGCTGGATCTGCCGGTGAATTATGACAAGGAGGAATTTGCGCGGATTCAGAAAGCTGCCCAAAAAATTAAGAATGACAGTCAGGTGTTGATTGTCATTGGAATCGGCGGGTCGTATCTGGGCGCGCGGGCAGTGATCGAGCAGCTTCGTTCGCCCTTATACAACAACAAAAAAAAGGACACGCCTGACATTTATTTTGTCGGCAATTCCATTCAGCCGTCTTATCTGCAGGAGGTTTTGTCCATCTGTGAGGGACGGGATATTTCGGTGAACGTGATTTCTAAATCGGGCACGACGACCGAGCCGGCTTTGGCTTTCCGGATTTTTCGGGAACTGCTGGAGAAAAAATACGGCAAAGAAGGCGCTAAAGGCCGGATCTATGCCACAACGGACAGGGCAAAGGGAACCTTAAAGGAACTGTCCGACCAGGAAGGCTACGAGACCTTTGTGGTGCCGGACGATGTGGGCGGCCGCTTTTCGGTGCTGACGGCGGTGGGGCTTTTGCCCATCGCGGTGGCGGGTATTGATATCGAGACGCTGATGAAAGGCGCGGCGGCGGCGCGGCAGGACTGCGCCAATCCGGAACTGGCAGAAAACGACTGCTATCGGTACGCGGCTTTGCGCAACATTTTGTACCGCAAGGGCAAATGCGTGGAGATGTTCATCACCTATGACCCGGCGTTTGCTATGATGAACGAATGGCTCAAGCAGCTGTTTGGAGAAAGCGAAGGCAAGGACGGCAAGGGGCTGTATCCCGCCTCGGCGGTATTTTCCACCGATCTGCACAGTCTGGGCCAGTTTATCCAACAGGGATCCCACATTCTGTTCGAGACGGTGATCCGTCCCCAAAAGACCGTTCAGGATTATTTTGTTAAGGATGACCCGGACAATTTTGACGGCCTGAATTTTCTGTCCGGCCAAAATATGTCGGTGGTAAACGATAAGGCGTTTCAGGGAACGATTTTGGCCCATACCCAGGGCGGCGTGCCGAATGTGGTGCTGGAACTGCTCCAGATGGACGAATACCATTTGGGATACCTGATCTATTTCTTTGAAAAGGCCTGCGCGATTTCCGCCTATATTCTGGGGGTCAATCCCTTTGATCAGCCGGGCGTGGAAAGCTACAAGAAGAATATGTTCGCTCTGCTGGGCAAGCCCGGGTATGAGGATCAAAAAGCGCAGCTGGAAGCACGGCTGAAATAACGGTGTCGTTTTCGCCTTTGGCGAAGCTATAGAAGATTTTATAACCTAAGGAGGATACAAACATGATAAAGCTTATCGTGGGTAACAAAGGCTCCGGAAAAACCAAAACGCTGATTGATATGATCAATAAAGCGGCAAAAACGACTTCTGGAAACATTGTCTGCATCGAAAAGGGTCTGAAAATGACCTATGATATTGATTATTCTGTCCGGCTGATTGATATTGAAAGCTATGGCATACAGGGCTTCGATGCGTTTTATGGCTTTATTGCGGGCGTTTGCGCGGGAAACTACGATATTACCGAGGTGTTTATCGACGCGACGCTGAAAATCGGCGGCCGGGATCTGGACGCGTTTGCCGCGATGGTTGGCAAACTGGAAAAGCTGACGGCGGAAAACAAGGTCGAGGTGGTCTTTACCGTATCCTGCGACCGGTCTGAGTTGCCGGAATCGGTCCATTCCTACATCATCTAAACAAAGCATGTGCGGGCGCATAAAAACATGCGTCCGCATTTTTAAAAAGTCGGCGGAACCGGCGCTGAATGGCCGAATTTGGGCGGTTTCGCCTTTGCTTTTTTAGCAAGTTGCATGAAAAAGCAGATTTACGCCAAACTTGTATTGACAAACGCCAAAGTGGCCGATATAATAAAATTCGTGGCGTTATGAGGTATCATGATGTTTATTGATGTAAAGCAGCTGTTTGAGGCCCAGGGACAGGTTATTTCTTTCACTCATGATCTGGACATGTCTCAAATTTCGCTGTGGGGAACCGCACCTTTCGACCGACCGATCCATCTTTCCGGTAAGGTGTATAACCGGGCCGGTATTGTATCCATCGAGTATGAAGCACAGATGGATTATAATTTGATGTGCGGGCGGTGCCTGGAACGGCAGCGGCGTGCCGAAACCTATCGGTTTGCGCACGTCCTGGTTCGTCAGTTGAATGAAGAAGACAATGGCGACTTCATTGTGGTGTCCGGCAATCAGCTGGATTTGGATGATCTGGCGACATCCGACATTCTTCTGGAACTGCCTTCCGTGGTATATTGCCGGGAGGACTGCAAGGGCTTGTGTCCTGTATGCGGCGCCAACTTAAACGAAAAGGACTGTGGATGCAATCTGAAGCAGCCGGATCCTCGCCTTCAAATTCTCAGTGAATTTTTTAAAGAATCTTAATCTTTAAGGAGGTGCTGAAATGGCGGTACCAAAAAGAAAATCGTCCAAAGCGAGAAAGAATAAAAGACGTTCCAACGTTTGGAAAATCAGTGTGCCGGGGTTCTCCAAGTGCTCCCAGTGCGGTGAATTGAAGGCTCCTCACAAGGTTTGCGCAAACTGCGGCTACTACAAGGGCAAAGAAGTCGTGAAAATGGAGGCCAAATAGGTCTCTTTGAAGGCAGGGGAGGACGAGGTTCCGCCCTTGCCTTTTTATTTATGCCTAAAAAGGAGGTGCCGCTTTGGCGGTACGGATTACGGCGGTCGTCCCCGGTTCTCCGGCGGCCCGGGCCGGCATCTGCGCCGGCTGGCAGCTAGAAGCAATCAACCAAAACGAAATCGAGGATGTTTTGGACTACCAGTTTTACAGCACCGAAAAAAAGCTGAAGATCGATTTGCAGGATGAAACTGGAAAAGGACGGCATATTGCCATTCGAAAAGAGGAATACGAGGATTTGGGGCTGGAATTTGCGTCCTATCTGATGGACCGGCAGCATCATTGTAAAAATAAATGCATCTTCTGCTTTGTGGACCAAATGCCTCCGGGAATGCGGGAAACTTTGTATTTTAAAGACGACGATGCCCGGCTGTCCTTTTTATTCGGCAATTACATCACCCTGACCAACCTGCGTCAAAAGGACATTGACCGGATGATCAAGATGCATATTAGCCCGGTGAATATTTCGGTCCATACCATGGACCCGGCTCTTCGGCAGAAGCTGATGGGCAATCCGGCGGCCGCCTCTTCACTGGATTTTCTGCGGCAGCTGGCGGCAGCCGGGATCAAGATCAACACGCAGCTGGTGTTGTGCCCGGGGATCAACGACGGCGAGCAGCTGGTCCGTTCCTTACAAGAATTGGGGAATCTTTACCCCAGTGTGGAAAGCATTGCGGCGGTTCCGGTGGGACTGACCAAGTACCGGGAGGGGCTGTTCCCGCTGCGTCCTTACACCCAAGAGGAGGCGCGGGCAGTGATCGAGACCATCCATAGATTTTCGGAAGATTTTCTGGCCCGGGAAGGGGTGCGCCTGGCTTATCCCGCGGATGAGTTTTTCTTAATGGCCCAAATGCCGATCCCAGACGACGAGTATTACGGCGAGTTTAACCAGCTGGAAAACGGTGTGGGACTTTTGTCCTTATTGCGGCGGGAAATCGCCGACGAGCTGGAGGACTGGGAGGACGAGGGCCTTTCCCGCCGGGTGAGTCTTGCCACCGGCGAGGCCGCCGCTCCGTTTCTGCGCGAGCAGATCGCCCAAATTAAAAAGCGCTTTCCGGGGCTGGACTGCACGGTTTACGAAATCCGCAACGATTATTTTGGAGAGCATATTACGGTGGCGGGCCTGGTGACCGCGACGGATTTAATCCGCCAGCTGAAGGGAAAAGACCTGGGGGAAGAACTGCTGATCCCCGGGGTGATGCTGCGCCATGAGCAGGACCGCTTTTTGGACGATCAGACCATCGAAGATGTGCAGCGGGCGCTGGGCGTTTCGGTGCGGACGGTGGACAACGACGGTACACAGTTTTTGTTGGCGCTGCTGGGCGCTTACGACGAGCCGGAAGAAAAATAGGCGCTAAATCCTGTTTTAGACAGGCGAAACAGAATGGAAAACAGATGATTTGCACAGGATAAAGGAAAGAAAGGTCCGGCCGATGCCGGCAGAAAGGGAGGAAATCCAATGGCGAAGCCGCTGATTGCCGTGGTGGGAAGACCCAATGTGGGAAAATCCACCCTGTTTAATAAAATTGTAGGAAAGCGCCTGTCCATCGTGGAGGATACGCCCGGCGTGACCCGGGACCGGATTTATGCGGAGGGGGAATGGCGCAGCCGGACCTTCCATATTGTGGATACGGGGGGCATTGAGCCAAAAGCGGACGACGTCATCCTGGCCCAGATGCGCCGACAGGCCCAGCTGGCCATCGACCGGGCGGATGTGATTATTTTCGTCGTGGATATCCGCACCGGCATGACCGCCACCGATCAGGATGTGGCATCGATGCTCCAGCGGTCCGGCAAGCCGGTGGTGTTGTGCGTGAACAAATGCGACAGCGTAGGCGCGCCGCCGCCGGAGTTGTACGAGTTTTATAACCTGGGAATCGGGGACCCCTATCCGGTTTCGTCGGTCCACGGCCACGGCGTGGCCGATTTGCTGGACACCTGCTATGAGTATCTGGATTTTGACCAGGAGGAGGAATACGGCGAGGATACGGTGAAGGTGGCGGTAATCGGAAAGCCCAACGTGGGCAAATCGTCGCTTATCAACCGGATGGCCGGGGAAGAGCGGGTGATCGTCTCCAACATCGCCGGCACGACCCGGGACGCCACCGACACCCTTGTGGAGAACGAGTACGGCCGGTTTGTGTTTATCGACACGGCGGGCATCCGCCGCAAAGCCAAGGTTGAAGGAGCCATCGAAAAATATTCGGTGCTGCGCTCTTATATGGCGGTGGACCGATCGGATGTATGCGTGATTTTAATCGACGCCACCGAAGGCTTTACCGAGCAGGATTCGAAGGTGGCCGGCTATGCCCACGAGCAGGGCAAGGGCTGTATCATCGCGGTGAACAAGTGGGACGCGGTGAAAAAAGACGGGAAAACGATGCAGGAGTTTACCAAAAAGCTGGAAAACGATTTCAGCTTTATGTCCTATGCGCCGTTTTTGTTTATCTCGGCCAAAACCGGGCAGCGGATTGAAAAGTTATATGAACTGATCCAATATGTGGGGGAACAAAACGCCATGCGCATTCCCACCGGACGGCTTAACGATATGCTGTCTTACGCGACGGCACGGGTGCAGCCGCCGTCGGACAAGGGCAGGCGGCTGCGGATCTTCTATATGACCCAGCCCTCGACCAAGCCGCCGACCTTTGTGGTGTTTGTCAATTCCAAGGAATTGTTCCATTTTTCGTATCAGCGCTACCTGGAAAATCAGATCCGGGAGACCTTTCATCTGGAAGGAACGCCGATTCGGATGATCGTGCGGGAGCGGGGCGAAAAGTAACAGGGCCTATAGCAGCTTTGAGGAGGAATAGTGTTATGCAAACCGTTTTGGCAGTGGTGCTGGCCGCGGCGGCGGCCTATCTTTTGGGCAGTATCAGCTTTGCGGTGATTGTATCCCGCTGTTTATACCATCAGGACGTTCGCCAGTTCGGCAGCGGAAACGCCGGGATGACCAACATCCTGCGTACATACGGCAAAAAAGCCGCCGCCCTGACACTGGCGGGGGATTTTCTAAAAGGAATCGTAGCGGTGTTGGCCGGCCGGCTGATCTTCGCGGCGTTTGGGGTGGGTTTATTCGACGGCGCGTATGTGGCCGGGCTTTTTGCCCTTTTGGGCCATCTGTACCCGGTGTATTTCGGCTTTCGGGGCGGCAAGGGGATTTTGACCTCTATCGGGATCATCGCGGTGATCAATCCCATCGTATTTGTGGGGCTTTTGGCTATCGGCCTGCCGCTGATTTTCATCACCCGGATCGTCTCAGTGGGCTCACTGGCGGGGGCGGCAGCGTTCCCGATTCTGACGCTGCTGGTAGACTATTTTACCGGCGGGGTCAGCTGGTTGGATTTTTTCTTTTCGGCGGTTTTGGCCCTGCTGGTCATCTGGATGCACCGGGCAAATATCAAACGGCTGCTAAACGGAACGGAAAACCGGTTCGGCGGAAAAAATAAAAAGGACGGGGAGAAGGAGTAGCGATGGCGAAGGTTGTAGTTTTGGGCTGCGGGTTTGGAACTGCGTTGGCGGTGATGGCGGACGGCTGCGGCCACCAGGTGGCGCTGTGGTCCCTGTTTCCCCGGGAGTTGGAGGAGATCCGGCGGGACAAAGAGCAAAAAAGGCTTTTGCCCGGCGTAATGGTGCCGGAAAGCATCCGCCTGACAGAGGATTTATCCTGCCTAGCAGACTGCGATTTGTGTATCATGGCAGTCCCCTCCTTCGCGGTGCGGGAGACGGCAAGGCGAGCGGCGCCCCATTTAAAAAAAGGAACGATTGTGGTCAACGTGGCCAAGGGGCTGGAGGATGGCAGCTACAAGCGCCTTTCTCAGGTTTTGGAGGAGGAGTTGCCGCAGCAGAGGATTGTGGCGCTGTCCGGCCCTTCTCATGCCGAGGAGTTGGGGCGCGGCGCACCGACCACAATTACGGTGGCTTCCCGGGAGAGGGCCGCGGCCGAAGAGGTGCAGGATCTTTTGATGAATCCGACGCTGCGGCTGTATGTCAGTGACGATGTGGTCGGTGTGGAATTGGGCGGCGCGCTGAAAAACGTCATTGCGCTGGCAGCGGGTATTGCCGACGGTCTGCAGCTGGGCGACAACGCCAAGGCGGCCTTGATGACTCGGGGGATCACCGAAATCGCCCGGCTGGGGGTGGCGATGGGCGCCCGGACCGAAACCTTTGCGGGTTTGGCGGGAATCGGCGATCTGATCGTAACCTGTACCAGCATGCACTCGAGAAACCGCCGGGCCGGCATCCTGATCGGCCAGGGAAAAAACGCCAAAGAAGCGGTACAGCAGGTGGGCACAGTAGAAGGGTATCCCTGCGCCAAAACCGCCTATGAACTGAGCCGGAAGCTACAGGTGGAGATGCCCATTGTGGAGCAGGCTTACAAGGTATTGTATCAGGATAAAAATCCTTCTCAGGCGCTGCGAGATCTGATGAGCCGCCCCAAACGGCATGAGTCGGAGGTCATCTGGCTGCTGGGAAAATAATTTTTGCGGGATCGGGTGAAAAAATGTTTGGCATTTGGCTTTTCGCCACTTGTATGTGGCTTTGCGCAGCGTTGTTTTTCGGCATGGGCCTTTGGGCGCTGCGGCGAAAAACGCCCATGCACTTTTGGTCGGGCAGCACCGTTTCCCCAAAAGAGATCGGCGACATTCCCAAATACAACCGCGCCAACGCCGCCATGTGGATGGTTTTCGCCGCCGGGATGGCATTGATTGGCTTTGCCGGATTCTGGTCGATGTTGCTGGGCGGCATTTTGGCTGCGATCTATGTTCTGGGCGGAATCCCGGTTTTGGTTCTTGTTTACCAAATTATATACAATAAGTATAAAATGGGAGAATCTTGACAGGTTTACGGCAATTTTCTTCCTTAGGAGAGAAAAAAGCGGATGAAAAAAGGACTGCCGATCGGCAGTCCTTTTTGGACGATCAAAGACTTAGATTGCACGAGTCACCTTATTCGAACGCAAACAACGGGTGCAGGCATAAATGTGGCGAGGAGATCCGTCAACGATTGCCTTTACACGCTTTACATTTGGTTTCCAGCTTCTGTTGGAACGCTTATGAGAGTGGGAAACCTTAATTCCGAAGGTGACACCTTTTCCGCAGATGTCGCATTTTGCCATAGGTCTGCACCTCCTTTCCTGCACATAAAAAGTCAACAGTAATATACTATCAGGTTTTCATGGTGAAATCAAGCTTTTTTTAAAATTTATTTCTTGGGGGAAACGATTTGCAAACAGAAAAATGGTGAAACCTTGTGTTAGCGGTTTATTTTTAGTATAATAAGACAGAAATATGGGAAAAGAATGGAGAGAATGGCTTGAATGATGAAGCAGTGCTTCGTTATCTGACGATGGCGGTGGTGATTGTTACTGCGCTGCCTGCCCACGAGTTGGCCCACGGCCTGGCGGCGGACCGGCTGGGCGATCACACGGCAAGAGAACAGGGGCGGCTGACCTTAAACCCCTTTGTGCATCTGGATTTATTCGGAACGCTGGCGCTGTTTTTGTTTGGCTTTGGATGGGCAAAGCCGGTGCCGGTCAACAGCAGCCGATTTAAAAAGCCGAAGCGGGACCTGGCGCTGACGGCGCTGGCGGGTCCTTTGGCGAATCTTTTGCTGGGCCTTGTTACGATGGCGCTTTTTAAGGTGTATGTGTTTTACGCAGATATGAACAGCAGCGCGGGGTGGATGTTTGGGCAGGTGATCTATACAATCCTCTGGACGAACCTGACCCTGTCGGTGTTTAATCTGTTGCCGGTTCCGCCGCTGGACGGCTCGAAAATTCTGGACGCGGCGCTCCCCTTTTCGATTCGGATGAAAATGAGAAAGGCGGAAAAGTTTTTTTACGTCGCCTTGATCCTGCTTTTGTATCTGGGATTTTTGCAGATTCCCTTAAACTTTTTAAGCAGTCTTTTGTTCAGCGGGTTAAACTGGGCGACGGCCCCGGTGGATTTTTTGCTGCGGCTGATCGGATAAGGAGAAGGAATGGAAAAGCTGACGTTCAAATTAGAACAGTTTGAAGGGCCGCTGGATCTGCTTTTGCATTTGATCGCGAAGCACAAGCTGAACCTTTACGATATACAGATTGATCTTTTACTGGAGCAGTATCTGGCCCAGATGAAAGAAATCCCTTTTGCCGATTTGGAAGCAGCCAGCGATTTTTTGGAGATGGCGTCGCGGCTGGTGTATATGAAATCCGCCATGCTGCTGCCGAAATACGAAGACGAGGGCGAACAGCTTAAGCAGGAGTTGACCGGGCAGTTGCTGGAATACCAGGCTTGTAAAGAAGCGGCGGCGGCGCTGGCGCTTCTTTGGAAAGGGGATCGGCTGTTCTGCCGCACCGCCGCGGTGCAGCCGGCGGATCTGATATACCGCTGCCAGCATGAGCCCGGCGAGATTTTAAACGCATACCTTTCGGCGTTGGGAAAGGTAAAAAGAAAAATGCCGCCGCCGAAAGAGGCTTTTTCCGGGATTGTAAAGCGAAGGATCGTTTCGGTCCAATCCAGAATCGCGCCGATTTTAAAT
>CAJTQM010000024.1:0-17901 GCA_910578255.1 uncultured Oscillospiraceae bacterium | reverse complement strand
TTGTATCGAAAAAAAGCGGTTCCGTTAAAAGAATTGTTTTTCGCCTCAGAGGACCGGTCCGAGATGGTTGCGACCTTTTTAGCGGTGCTGGAGTTGGTGCGCTCCAAACATATTACGGTGGCGGATGGCGGACTGGTGGCGCTGGGAAAAAACCGGGCGGCGCCGGTTCAGGATAAAGGGGGTGACGGCCAGTGAAGCTGACCAGGACAGAGAAAGCGGCGGCGGCAGTTTTGTTTGCCAGCGGCGATCCGATTTCGGCGGGGCGTCTGGCGCAGGTATTTGACTGCGACGAAGCAGCCGTCCATTGGATGATGGAACGGGTTATGGACTATTTTGACGAGGAAGAAAGTCCTTTGCAGGTCCTTCGGCTGGACCAGCAGTATCAGATGTCGACCCGGGAGGAATTTTCCCAACCGGTGAGAAAGGCGCTGGAGATGAAAAAAAACCAGCCCTTATCCCAGGCGGCGATGGAGGTGCTGGCGATTGTAGCGTATAATCAGCCGGTGACCAAGGCTTTTATAGAGCAGATCCGCGGCGTGGATTCCTCCAGCACGGTCAATATGCTGACGGAGCGGGGCCTGTTGGAGGAAAAAGGCCGTTTGGACCTGCCGGGCCGTCCGGTTTCCTACGGCACCACGGCGCATTTTCTGCGCAGCTTCGGGCTGGAATCGGTAGGCGCGCTGCCGCTGGTGCCACAAAGCGGGGAAGAAGAGGAAGAATTGGACGGACAGGTCCGAATGGAAAAGGTTTAGTCAAACAGATGGGAAATCGGTGAAGCGCCATGACAGGTTGGATCATTTTGGCAGTTGTGCTGGCTCTGCTGTCCCTTTTTCTTTTTTCCAGCGTCCGGTTGGTTTTTCGGTATGAAAACACACAGCTTTTTTTGCAGCTTCGCTGGTTGGTTTTACGCTACCAGCTTCTGCCGGGGAAGGAAAAAGGAGAAAAGTCAACAAAAAAGAAAAAACAAAAAAGGGTAAAAAAGAAAAATTCGCCCGAAGCTTTATCGAAAGCCGAGGCGAAGGCAACACAGACGCCGGAAACAACGCCGTCCACGGCGGCACCGCCAGGCGGGGAAAAAAAGAAAGAAGCTTTGGACCGGCAGTCCCGTGATCTGCAGGATATGTTTGGGATGGTTCGGGATCTTTTGCAGTCTGCGAAAAAGCCGTTGGGGCTTTTATACCGGCATTTGTGGGTGGAAAAGCTGGATTTGCAGCTGGTCGTCGCACGGGAGGATGCGGCCCAAACGGCCATCGCCTACGGGCAGATGAACGGCTGGGTTCACGGGGCCTGGGCGGCGCTAAGCTGTTTGGTTCATATGAAAAAGGGTCGGGTCCAGGTGCTGGCGGACTATCTGTCCTCTGGGGACAGGCTGTGCCTATCCTTTAGGCTGCGGCTGCGAGTTGTTTTTTTGCTGGGAGCCTGCATCCGTTTTGGTTGGAATTTTTTGTGGAAGCAGATGAAAAAATAGCGGTTTTCATCCCGCGATTTTGCCTGTTTTGCCGCCGGTAAGGCCCGGCGGAGAGTTTATAAAGAAAAAGCGAAAAGGAGAAAGAAAGATGAGTCAGGGGAATTTGGAAGGTTTGCTCAATTGCTCTTTGGAAAAACTCAAAGGGCTGGTAGACGTAAATACCATCATCGGCGAGCCGATCACCGCGCCGGACGGGACGATTATTATACCGGTATCGAAGGTGGCGTTTGGATACGGTTCCGGCGGAAGCGATTTTGGCGGGGACAAGCCGAAGGATCTGTTCGGCGGCGGTTCCGGCGCGGGGGTTTCCATCCAGCCGCTGGCGTTTTTGGTTATTCAGGAAGGAAATGTCCGGCTACTGCAGATGCAAAATTACGATAACACGGCGGACCGGGCGGTAGGTATTGTTCCGGATCTGGTCGATAAATTCGCGGATATTTTCTCGAAGGAAAAAAAGAAAAAGTCGGCCGAATAGGAAAAACGCCGTCTTTCGTATAAACTTGGACCTTCCCCTCATAGATTGTACGGGGGGATGCAGATGAAACGCCGGTTTAGATGGATTCTTGGCATACTGTTTTTGGCCGCGGTGTTTTTAGAAAAAACGACGTTTGCCGTCGCTTTTGGCGAGGAGCAGACACCGCCGGAGCCGTTCTCCGTTCAGGCGGGTTCCTATGTCCTGATGGAAATGCAGACCGGCCGGGTGCTGGCGGGCCGGGATATCCATGAGCGGCTGGCGATGGCCAGCACGACCAAAATCATGACCGCGCTGCTGACCTTGGAGCAGCCGAACCTGGACGCGTATTTTACGGTGGATTCCAAGGCGATTTTGGTCGAGGGCTCTTCTATGGGGCTTCTTCCCGGCGACCGGGTTACCCTTCGGGGTCTTGCGGTGGGGATGCTTTTGCATTCGGGCAACGACAGCGCCGGTGCGGCGGCGGTAAAAATTGGCGGCACCGCCGAAAATTTTGTGGCGATGATGAACGAGCGGGCCGCCCAAATGGGCCTGGAGGACACCCATTTTTCCACCCCTTCCGGCCTGGACGCGGACGATCATTATTCCAGCGCCTATGATATGGCGGTCTTGGCGAAAAACGCGCTGGAAAACGAAGATTTTTCCCAGATCTGCTCCACTGCCAGAATGCAGATTTCCTTTGGAAATCCCCCGTATGACCGGTGGCTTAAAAACCACAACCGGTTGTTAGAGGAATACGACGGGTGCATCGGAGTCAAAACCGGCTTTACAAAAAAAGCGGGCCGATGCCTGGTGTCGGCGGCGCGGCGGGGAGAAATCACCCTCATTTGCGTGACCTTATCGGCCGCAGACGACTGGAATGTACACAAAAAACTGTTTGACTACGGCTTTTCTTTGGTGCAGCAGGTGGACTTAGCTGCCTGTCTGCCGGAAATTTCGCTGCCGGTGGTGGGCGGGACCTTGTCTTCGGTAAAGGCCCGGCTGTCCGGCGACACGGTTTCGGCGGTTTTGCAGGGGGAAGAGCGGCAGATCACGGCGAAAATTTTTGTAGATCCTTTTTATTACGCGCCTTTGCAAAAAGAGCAAAAGGCCGGCGAGGTGGAATTTTATTTGGGCGAGCAGAAGCTGGGCAGCTGGGATTTGTATCCCGAGAGGACAGTGGAAGCGCGTGTCAGCGAAAAAAAGGGAATTTGGGACACAATCAAAGGCTGGTTTGGCCGATAGCCTTCCAGTCCTTTTCAAAGCGCCGTCAGGCGGAATGGAGCAGAATATGCAGAAAAAAGAGGATTTGGTGAGAATTCACAAGCTGCTTTCGGATGCGGGTGTCATGTCCCGCAGAAAGGCGGAGCAGTCCATTCAAAACGGAAAGGTAACGGTCAATGGGCGCAAGGCGCTGATCGGCCAAAAGGTGAATCCGGTTAGGGATATTATCACGGTGGAAGGTGTACGGGTGGACACGCGCCAGCACCAAAAAAGAATCTATCTGGCGCTGCACAAGCCCCGGGGCTATGTGACCACCATGCAGGATGAGATGGACCGGCGCTGTGTAGCGCAGCTGGTAAAGGACGCGCCGGCGCGGGTTTATCCAATCGGTCGGCTGGACCGCAATTCGGAGGGCCTTTTGCTGCTGACCAACGACGGGGATTTTGCCAACCAGATTATGCATCCGAGTTACCATGTGCCCAAATGCTACCGGGTGACGGTGCGGCCGGATATCACCGATGAGCAGGCCACACGGCTGGCGGAAGGGGTAGAACTGGACGGCGAACGGACAGCCCCCGCCCAAGTGACGGTATTGTCCAAAGAACCGGGACGGGTTGTGGTGCAGATCATCATCACCGAAGGGAGAAACCGCCAGATCCGCCGGATGTGTGAAGCGGTGGGGCTGGAGGTGGCGCGGCTGAAGCGAACCTCTATCGGGCCGGTTCGGCTGGGAATGCTGCCGCCGGGAAAATGGCGGATGCTGACCCCGCAGGAACTGTCGTCCCTTCAGTCGGCGCTGCGCCGCGGCCAGGAGCAAAACGGAAAGGAGAAGAGATAAAGTGCTGGAGATGAAACCGTTGGAAGATGCCGCGCAGGTTTTAAAGTGGTTTCAAGAAGAGAAAATCCCTTTTCGGGAGGGGTGCGGCGCCTTTGCCATTTCGGAGCGGGGAAGTCTGTTGGGCTTTTGCCTGTTTTTGATGGGAAAAACCATTCGGATTCTGGCGGTCCGGTGCCAGGAGCCGGCGCTTTTAGACGGACTTTTGCGGGCGGCGCTGAACCACGGGTCCCTATCCCAGGCGGTGGAAGCGGATTTCTCCGCCGTCACCGGACCCATGCGGGAAGAATTGGGCCGGCTGGGCTATCTAAAAAAGGACCCGCTGCCTATCGAATGGTTTTTCGCCGCCTGCAAGCCCTGCAAGGGGATGATCTGACCGGTTCGGCGGTTTGCCTCGGGTAAGGATGTTTCGTTTTTTCGATTGTGAAAAACCTGCCAAAAGGGGTTGACAAACGGGCGGAGAATGAGTATCATTAGAAAACGAAAGCAAAGTCTGTTTCGGGGCGGGGTGAGATTCCCCACCGGCGGTAATGCGCGAAAGCGACAAGTCCGCGACCTGCGTTTGCAGCTGATCCGGTGCGATTCCGGAACCGACGGTATAGTCCGGATGAAAGAAACGGCGCAAATTTCGTGTTTGCACCATTGCGTCTCTGAACCGATGCGGTTTAGAGGCGTTTCTTTTTGCCAAAACAGACAAAAAGAAAGGAGCAATTTTTTATGAAAAGAAAAATGAGTACCCGCAAGATGGTCTATATCGGCCTGCTGGCGGCGGTAGCCACGGCGCTGATGTATCTGGAACTGCCACTGACCTTTTTGTTTATGCCGCCGTTTTTAAAGCTGGATATCAGCGGCGTGCCCACCTTGATCGGTACCTTTATGTTTGGGCCGGCGGCGGGCATTTTCATCACGCTGGTCAAGGATTTGATCCACTTTTTGTCCAGCCAGACCGGCGGGGTCGGCGAATTGTCGGATTTTTTGATTTACGCCACCTTTTCTTTGGCCGCCGGGTTTATTTACCGCTTCCACAAAAGCAAGAAGGGCGCTTTGATTGCCTGCCTGGCCGGTACGGCGGCGGTGACAATCGTTGGCGCGCTGACCAACCTTTTCTTAATCATTCCGTTTTATTCCAAGATCATGCCCATTGACGCGATTGTTTCGGCCTGCAACGCGGTCAACCCCATGATCGACAGCATCAACGGGTATATTTTGTTCGGCGCGATGCCCTTTAACCTGATCAAGGGCCTGATTATTTCCGGGCTGACCTTCCTGGTCTATAAAAAACTCAGCCAGTTGATGAAAGGCTCGCTGCCCCAGGAAAAACCGCAAGCGCTGCCAAAGGCATAGGCCGGAAAAGGAGCGCTTAAAAAACGGCGATTTCGCTTCTTGTTTTTGGATGAAAAAAGTTGACATTTTTTGCGAAACCAGCTATAATTCTTTTTAACAATTATATATTTCACCTTATCCAGAGCGGCGGAGGGAACAGGCCCTGTGAAGCCCGGCAACCGGACTCATGTTGAGTAGTAGGTGCTAAATCCTGCGGAAAATTCCGGGAGATGAGGATTTTAAAAGCACCCGGATTTTCCGGGTGCTTTTGTGTTCTGCTGTTGTGGATGGGGCTGGAAAAGAAGGGAGTTTTCATCAATGGCAAGACACTTTTTTACCTCTGAATCGGTTACCGAAGGACATCCGGATAAGATCTGCGACCAGATTTCCGACGCGGTGCTGGATGAAATTTTGGCCAACGATCCTATGGGCAGAGTTGCCTGCGAATGTACGGCGACCACCGGCATGGTGATGGTGATGGGAGAGATCACCACTTCTTGTTATGTAGACATTCCGAAGACGGTGCGCAAAGTGGTGCGCGAGGTGGGCTACAACAACGCGCTGTACGGCTTCGACGCGGATACCTGCTCGGTGCTGACTGCCATCGACGAGCAGTCGACGGATATTGCCATGGGCGTTGACAAGGCGTTGGAAGCCAAAAAAGGCGCCAACGAGGACGCGTTCAGCACCGGCGCCGGGGATCAGGGGATGATGTTCGGTTTTGCCTGCGATGAAACGCCGGAACTGATGCCTCTGACCATTTCGCTGGCCCACAAGCTGGCCCGGCAGCTGGCTACCAAAAGAAAGGACGGCACCTTATCCTATCTGCGGCCGGACGGAAAAACCCAGGTGACGGTGGAATTTGAGGAGGATCGGCCGGTGAGGGTGGACACAGTGGTGGTCTCCAGCCAGCACGCGCCGGAGGTTTCGATGGAACAGCTGCGGGAGGACATTGTCCGGGAGGTGGTCAAGCCCATCATCCCCGCCCACCTGTTGGACGAAAACACCAAGTATTATATTAACCCCACCGGCCGGTTTGTCATCGGAGGACCTCATGGCGATACGGGCCTGACCGGGAGAAAAATTATCGTAGATACCTACGGCGGTTATGGAAAGCATGGCGGCGGCGCCTTTTCCGGAAAGGACCCGACCAAGGTGGATCGCTCCGCTGCTTACGCGGCCCGTTGGGTCGCCAAGAATATTGTGGCGGCAGGCCTGGCGAAAAAATGCGAGATCCAGCTGGCGTACGCCATTGGCGTGGCAAGCCCGGTTTCGGTGATGGTGGACAGCTTTGGCACCGGAACGGTTTCGGATGAGATTCTTTCCAAGGCGGTGACAAAAGTCTTCGATCTGCGTCCTGCGGCGATTATCGAGTCGCTGGGACTGCGCCGCCCGATTTACCGGCAGCTGGCGGCGTATGGCCACATGGGCCGGGAGGAACTCGGCGTAGCGTGGGAAAAAACAGATAAAGCAGATGAATTGAAAAAGGCTGTAGCGTCGCTGCAATAGCGCCGCATGAGGAAAAAGCACGGAAGAACCCGAGCGCGAAAGCCCGGGCTCTTCCGTGCTTTCCTTTTACCGCCAAAAGGCTTTTTCCGCTTTTTTTCCACCGGAACGGCTGTTGAAGAAAAAGCGGATTTATGCTATACTCAATTTGTTAAAAAGAACGAGGAAAGGCTGTGAAACCGGTGAAAATATCCACGAAAGGAAGATATGGCCTGAGGATGATGATCGACATTGCCATGAACCAGCAGGAAGGTCCGGTTTCGGTACGGGATATTGCCCGAAGGCAGTCCTTGAGCGATAAGTATTTAGAGCAGATCATCACCTCGGCAAACAAAGCGGGACTTTTAAAAAGCATCCGCGGCGCAGGAGGAGGATATCAGCTGTCCCGCCCGGCCAAAGAGATTTCCGTGGGGCAGATTCTGCGGGCCATGGAAGGGTCCTTGTCCCCGGTGGACTGCGTGCGGGAGGCGGCGGATGAGCCCGCGCCCTGCCGAAACGCCGGCGAGTGCGCCACTTACGAACTTTGGCGGGATATTAAGGCGGCGGTGGATCAGGTGATCGACAGCCGCACATTGCAGGACATGATCGACAATTTTACCCGAAAAAATAAAGACGACGCTTCGGTCGGAAAGGAAGAAAACTGCCAGTGGAGTGCCAAATCGTGAATCTGGAAGCGGGAATGCCGGCAGTTGAGCAGGCGCGTACCCATCTGAATATGGCCCTTCGCGGCGCGAAGGCCAATCGGGTCCGGGCACTTAAGTTCATCCACGGATACGGCTCCAGCGGGAAAGGCGGGGCGATCCGAGCGGATGTGCGGGCACAGCTGGCGGCCAAAAAGCGTTCGGGCCAGATCCGAGAATTTGTGCCGGGAGAGGATTTTTCTCCTTTTGACAGCAGAGCCAGGACCATTGTAGCGGCCTGTCCGTCTCTGGCGAAGGATTCGGACTATTCTAAGGTCAATCACGGCGTTACGGTTGTACTATTGTGATTTTTAACGAGAAGGGGAAAGGAGGCGCCGTCATGGGCAAAACGGCGGTGATCACCGGCGCGTCCGGAGGAATTGGGCAGGCCATGGCCCGGCAGTTTGCGCAGGCGGGATACCGGGTATTCTGCGGCAGTTTTTCTCATCCCCAAAGAGCCCAGAAACTGGCGGCCCAGCTGCGGGAAGAGGGTTGGGCCGCAGAAGCGGTCCAGGGAGATCTGTCGTCTTCCAAAGGGGCTTTGACGTTTGCCGAAAGGGTATTGGCCGACTGCGGCCAGGTCGACGTATTGGTCAACAACGCGGGGGTCGCGCAGCAAAAGCTGTTTCAGGAAATTACTGACGAAGATTGGCGAAAAATGATGGGGGTCAACCTGGACGGAGTGTTTTATGTAACGCGGGCGTTTTTGCCGGGGATGATCCGGGAAAAAAAGGGGCGGATTATCCAGATTTCCTCCATATGGGGGGTGTGCGGCGCCTCTTTGGAGGTGCACTATTCCGCTTCCAAGGCGGCGGTGGCCGGGATGACCCGGGCCCTTGCCAAAGAGGTGGGGCCGTCGGGCATTACGGTCAACTGCATTGCGCCGGGGGTTATCCGCACGCCGATGCTGGATTCTTTTTCTGAGGAGGAACTAAAGCAACTGGCGGAGGATACGCCCTTGGGTCGCTTGGGAACCGGCGAGGATGTCGCGGCGTTGGCCTTGTTTTTGGCGTCGGACCAGGCGGGATTCATCACCGGGCAGGTGATCTGCGCCGACGGCGGCTTCGCTTTATAAAAGAATTCGGTCTTTCATAGGTCGTTTGTATATTTATGCGGATTTTTGAAAAGGAGGAAAGAAAATGGAATGGGTTTATCCGGTGATTTGGCTTGCGTTGATTATTGTTTTTGTCGTGGTGGAAGCGGCTACCGTACAGCTGGTTTCCATCTGGCTGGCGGTCGGCGCTTTGGTGGCGCTGGTCCCCGCCATGATGGGTATGCCGTTTCTGGTGCAGATCTTTGTGTTTTTGGTCATATCGGCCCTTTGCCTTGTCTGTACCCGTCCTTTTGTCCGAAAGGTTCTTGCGGTGAAAAAGGTGAACACCAACGCGGACCGGGTTATTGGCAGAACAGGGCTGGTGACCGAAACGGTCGACAACAGCCTGGAGCGGGGCCGCATAATGGTAGACGGCCTTTCCTGGAAGGCGAAGGCGGTGGACAATGCCGTCTTGGAGTCGGGAAGCCGCGTTCTCATCATAGCCATTCAGGGCGTTACCCTGATTGTAAAAAGAGCCTGAGCACGTTTGTACCATGGTCCGGCTTTTGCCCGCGTAGATAGGGCCGGCCCATGTTAAAAAATTATCTATGCGGAGAAGGAGAGTTATATATGCCGCCAATTGTTGGAATGATCATTGTTTTTATTCTGCTTTTCTTGATTTTGGGGATTGTCATCTCCTGCATCAAGATCGTCCCCCAGTCCAACTGCTATGTGGTCGAGCGCCTGGGCGTTTACCATGCCACCTGGGAGACGGGACTTCACTTTAAGCTGCCGTTTTTTGACCGGGTGGCCAAAAAAGTGTCGCTAAAAGAACAGGTGGTGGATTTTAAGCCGCAGCCGGTGATTACCCGGGACAATGTCACCATGCAGATTGACACGGTTGTTTTCTTCCAGGTGACCGACGCGAAGCTGTTTACCTATGGGGTGGAGCGACCCATGTCCGCCATCGAGAATCTGACGGCTACCACCTTGAGAAATATTATCGGCGAGATGGAATTGGACCACACCCTGACCTCCCGTGACGTGATCAACACCAAAATCACCGCAACGCTGGACACGGCCACCGATAAATGGGGCATCAAGGTCAACCGGGTGGAACTCAAGAACATCCTGCCGCCCAGAGAGATTCAGGACGCCATGGAAAAGCAGATGAAGGCGGAGCGCGAGCGGCGTGAGGCGATTCTGCGGGCAGAGGGCGAAAAACGCAGCCAGATTCTGGTGGCGGAAGGCGAGAAGGAATCCCAGATCCTGCGGGCCGAGGCGGAGAAACAGGCCGCCATCCTGCACGCGGACGCGGTAAGAGAACAAAAAATCCGCGAGGCCCAAGGCGAGGCGGAAGCGGTGATGATGGTGCAGAAGGCGCTGGCCGACAGCATCGGTCTGCTTAACCAGGCAGCCCCCTCGGAAAAGGTGCTGGCCCTTAAGGGCCTGGAGGCCTTTGGCAAAGCGGCGGACGGCAAAGCGACCAAGATCATTATTCCCAGCGAGATTCAGAGTCTGGCCGGCCTGGCGACCTCGGTCAAAGAGTTGATGAGCGAGAAATAAACCGCGCCGAAAATCCGAAGAGAGAGGAAAAACATTGGAAAAAGAGAAAAAGACCTGGAAATTCTTTTCGTGGGGCACTTTGTGGCTTGTAATTGTCTCCTGCGTTTTAAACGGGGCCATCTGGATTGGGTTTCATGGCTTCCCCCTGACCGGTGTGCCGGAAAAAGAGGAGGTCCAAAGCGTTACCATTCTTTATGGCGAAGAGGAAAGGACCGTCACCGACAGCGAGGACATCCAATTGCTGGTCAACGCCTGCAATCTTCTTTCCTACCGGCTTTTGGGCAAAGGAGAAGGGGAGCCCGCCGTCACGGTGGTTTATCATTTGAAGGATGGCGGGGATGTAAAGGCGCAGGCCAACGGGTCTACGGTCTGGTGGCGGGGAAAAGCCCACGCCGTCAGGGAAAAGGACAGCTTTGTCAATATTTTAAAGGGCCTGTTTTTCGAAGGGGAAAAGCGATAATTTTTCCCGGTGAGGCAGGGCAAAAAGGCAGTCGGCGATTCGACTGCCTTTTCTTTATGCAAAAGGGGCTTTACAGGCCGGAAAAAATCTGTGGATCCCAAAAAAGCTTTTCCTGCCGGGGTATGAAATGGGGTGGTGCGAACAAAATAAAACTTGTAAAGGAGGCGGGGAAAATGGGAAAGCGCATTGTGGCGCTTTTTGGCGTCGCGGTTTTTTTGTTCAGTTCGATTCTCTGGCGCTTGTCCTGGATCAGCCGAAAGGAGGATTTCGCCCAGGCGGCCAACCGCCAGAGCACTTACACGCTGGAGGTTTCCAGCATCCGTGGCACAATCTACGACTGCCAGGGTCAAAAGCTGGTCAACGACAGCGCGCATTATTTGGCGGCGGTGCTGCCCTGTAACGAAAGCGCTGCGCTGCTGCGGGAGGAGTTTTCTTCGGAAGACGCATGGCGAAAAAAAATGAGCGAGCAAGCGCCGTTTTTAATGGAAGTTCGTTCCGAGGCCGTGGCGGGAGAGGGGGTGGAGGTCTTTTCGGTGCCGGACCGTTATTCCGATGATTACACCGCCCCCCACATCATCGGCTATGTGGATGCCGACGGCGTGGGCCAAACAGGGGTCGAGCGGGTTTTCAACGATTTTTTGGAGTCGATGGGTGAGAAAATTAGGGTCCGCTATCAAATGGACGCAATCGGCCGCGCCCTTTCGGGGGACGGAGCCGAAATTTTGCAGGAGGGCAGCCAGTCGGACGGAATCGTCCTCACTCTGCACAAGGGGCTGCAGCAGGCCTGCGAGCAGATTTTAAATAAGGCTAAGGTCAGCGGGGCCATTGTAGTGATGGATATCCAAAACGGGGGGATTAAGGCGGTGGCCAGCGCGCCCTCGTTTGATCCACGCAATGTAGCCAGCGCTATGTACGAGCCGGACAGCCCCCTGGTCAACCGGGCGTTCGGCGCTTATGCGGTGGGATCAACCTTTAAACTGCTGGTGGCCGCCGCCGCGCTGGAACAGGGAATCTCGCCGCAAAAAACCTATGTTTGCGACGGCTGGCTGGATGTGGACGGCCAGATCTTCAAATGTAACCAATTGTCCGGCCATGGGGAAATCGATTTGGAAGAGGCGATCGCCCATTCCTGCAACTGCTATTTTATCCAGCTGGCTGCCGAGATCGGTGCCCGCGATCTGCGGCAGATGGCGCTGCGGTTTGGTTTTTCCCAAGAGGATTTGCTGGCCGACGCCTGGCAGACGGCCAAGGGAAATCTTCCCACCGAGGAGCAGCTGGAAAATCCGGCGGAACTTGCGAATTTTGGTTTCGGTCAGGGGCTTTTGACCGCCACACCGGTCCAGATCTGTAAAATGATCGCCGCCATCGCCAGTGGAGGAAATCTCACGGTGCCAAGGCTGATAGAGGGCTTTTATACCGGCGGCGAAATGCAGAAAGAGGCGGCTTTTTCCGCCAACCGGATTTTGCCGGAAAAAACGGCGGAGCGCCTGCAAAGCTATATGAAGACAGTGGTGCTGGAAGGCTCCGGTCAGCTGGCGGCCCCGGCGGCCGGCGGCGCAGGAGGGAAAACCGCCTCTGCCCAGACGGGCATCTACGACGAAAACGGGGAGGAGATCGTCCACGCCTGGTTCGGCGGTTTTTATCCTGCCCAAAATCCCCAATACGCCATTGTGGTCTTTATTGAAAACGGCCAATCGGGGAACCGGGCGGCGGCGCCGCTGTTTGCCCAGACCGCCGACGCGGTTTTAGCGCAGGGCCTGATAGAAGGCCGTGAATTGCCATAAAAGCAGTTGAATCCGGAAGAAAAATATGGTATCATAAAAAAAGAATAACGGGCGCGCCCTGTTTTTGGGGCGGCCGGCCGATTGCGTCCCAAGCGGCTTTGGGCGGCGCGAACGGAAAAACTAGACAGTGAGGAGAATCATAGATTGGAAGAGAAAAAATTTGTGATCGTTACCGATACCAATGCGGATTTTCCGGAGGAATACCTGAAAAATCACGGCTTGGGCCGTTTGTGCCTGAGTTTTTCGGTGGATGGAAAAACCTTCTGCGCGGACCAGGACGTGATTGACGAGCACGCGTTTTACGATCAGATGCGCGCCGGAGCCGATGTAAAGACTATGCAGGTCAATCCGGAAAAGGCCAGAGCGTATTTCGAGGAATATCTCAAAAACGGCGTAGAGGTACTGTACCTGGCGTTTTCTTCCGGTTTAAGCGGCAGCTACAACAGCGCGCTGATCGCGGCGGAGGAACTCAAGGAGTTGTATCCGGACCTGCGGGTGGTTGTTGTGGATACGCTGTGCGCTTCTTTGGGTCAGGGCCTGCTGACCCACTATGCGGTGACCATGAAGGAAAAAGGCCGGTCGCTGGACGAAATCGTCTCTTGGGTGGAGGAAAACAAGCTGCATCTGTGCCACATGTTTACGGTAGACGATCTAAACCATCTGTACCGGGGCGGTCGCGTTTCCAAAACAGCCGCAGTGCTGGGCACGGTTTTGAATATCAAGCCCCTTTTGCATGTGGACGACGCGGGCAAGCTGATCCCGCTGGGAAAGGTTCGGGGAAGAAAGCAGTCGCTGCTTGGCCTTGTCAACATGATGGAGGAGCGTATCGGTTCTTATCACAACGAAATCTTTTTTGTAAGTCATGGCGACTGTCTGGAGGACGCAAAATTTGTGGCGTCCGAGGTGCAGAAACGATTCGGCATTCAAAAGCATTTGATCCATTTTGTGGGCCCGACCATCGGCGCCCATTCGGGTCCGGGTACGGTTGCGTTGTTCTTTTTGGGAGAGAGACGGTAGAGCCGCTGTTTGAAAATTTTGGCGCGGGATGCAATGGATGTGTCCCGCGCTTTTTCTATTTTGGGGATAGGAATTTCTTTTTGGGGAATACTTTAAAAAAGGAGATGATCTGATGGAAAACCGCATTGTTTTTACCATAACCGGCCTTTCGGCCCAGGACGCGCAGGAGAGAATCCGGGAAAAGCTTTATGGAATCAGCGGGGTCGATACCGTTGATTTTAACCGGGAGAAAAATCAATTGACCGTCTGCGGTACCGAACTGGAGCGGGCAGATCTGGCGGACCGGATTTGCGATATGGGCTTTGAGGTGGCACAAGGATAGGGTAACCAGATTTTTTCCGCTTCAGGCTATTGTCAAACAGAAAAAAATACAGTATAATAGCAACGTGGCCGCAGCGATTTTGTCGGTTCTGCGGAAAAGAAAAAACAGACAGGATGATACCGATTCTGTCATGAGGGTATGCGGGTCCTGTGCGACAAGGCGCTGTGAACCATGTCAGGCGGGGAACCGAGCAGCATTAAGCGGCTGTTTTTGTGCGCCGCAGTCAACCTGTATATCCTTATGAGAAAACCGGTGCCCTGTCTGTTTTGTGTATCTGCGGGCGGAAAGGAGCGGGAAAAGCTTGTATCAGGCGCTGTATCGAAAATACCGGCCTAAAACTTTTGACGATGTGGTAGGGCAGCCGCACATCACCCGTACTTTGCAAAACGAGGTGAGGGCGGGGAAAACGGCTCACGCCTACCTTTTCACCGGCTCGCGCGGGACCGGTAAGACCACCTGCTCTAAAATCTTGGCAAAAGCGGTCAACTGCCCGAATACCCGGGATGGGAACCCCTGCGGGGAATGCGAAATCTGCCGAGGCATTGACGAAGGCACGATCATGGATGTGCTGGAAATTGACGCGGCCAGCAACAATGGCGTTGACAACATCCGCCAGCTGCGTGAGGACGCGTATTTTGCCCCGGGGCAGGTCCAGCGCCGGGTGTATATTATCGACGAGACCCACATGCTCAGCACCGGCGCGTTCAACGCGCTTTTAAAGATTATGGAGGAGCCGCCGGCCCATGTGCTGTTTATTCTGGCGACCACCGAGGCCCACAAGGTCCCGGCCACCATTCTTTCCCGCTGCCAGCGGTTTGATTTTCGACGCATCGGCAGCGAAGACATCGGGGGATACCTGGAAAAAATCGCCGAAAAGGAAAAGGTTTCGTTGGATCACAACGCCGCGTTGCTCATCGGCAAGTTGGCCGACGGCGGCATGCGGGACGCAATTTCTCTGTTGGATTTATGCATCTCCTATGGCGGCGCGGTTACGGCCCAGGTGGTGGCCCAGGCGGCGGGACTGGCGGGATCCGGGCACCTGTTGGAATTGTCCAAAGCTTTCCTGGAGAAGGATACCGCCTCGTGCATGGAGCAGATTGGCGCGCTGCACGAAAAGTCGGTGGATATGGAGCGTTTGTGCGGCGATCTGGTGGCCTTTTACCGTGATTTGATGCTGTTAAAAACGGTGGATCAGCCCCAGCGGCTGATTGTGGCCCTGCCGGAGGAAATCGAAAATATGCGGCCGCTGGCGGACTCGATGCCGCTTTCGCAGATTTTATACATCATGTCGGTTTTGCAGGAAACCCAGAATCGGATGACCAAAACCGCCAACCGGCGTACCGAGTTGGAAATGTCGGCGGTTCGCATCTGCAATCCGGCGATGGATGGTTCCATCGAGGCGGTTTTGACTAGGCTGGAGGCACTGGAGGCGGCGGTGAGAAAGGGGACGGCGGTTCTGCCGGCCGCCGAGGAAAAAACAAAACAGGAAAAGTCGGCCCGCCAAAAAAGTGCGGCGCCGTCGGCGCCGCAGCCGCAGGAAAGCACGATTCTTTCCGACGCGCGGCCGTTTGGCCAATGGCAGGAGGTGCTGGGCCGACTGTTAAAAACCAATCCGCCGTTATTCGCAGCGTTAAAAACCTCTGACGCGTATGAAAAGGGGGATCTGATGCTGATCGACGCCAAAAACGAACTGTTTTTCAAATTGATCCGGGAAAACGAATTCGCAAAGGATTCTTTGCGCGACGCTTTGCTGGCGCAGACCGGAAAGCGGTATCGTTTGGGGCCCTACCGGGCCCAGGAACCGCCGCCGGCGAAAAAAGATCCGTTGGAGACACTGCTGGACGCGGCCAAAGAACTGGGAATCCCGGTGGAGGAAAAATAAGTCCGCCGGAGCAGATGTCCAGAATAGATCAAGCAAGAAAGATGAAAGGAATGAAGGTAACATGAAAGCAAGATTACCACAGGGATATGGCGGCGGCGCTGCCAGCAATATGCAGGGGATGCTTAAGCAGGCGCAGAAAATGCAGGCAGAGATCGCCCGCGTCCAGGCCGAGTTGGAGGAAAAGGAGCACACGGTGAGCGTGGGCGGCGGCGCGGTTTCGCTGGTCATGAGCGGGAAAAAAGAACTTAAGTCCCTGACCATCCAGCCGGAAGTAGTGGATCCGGAGGATGTGGAGATGTTGCAGGATCTGGTAATCTCCGCCGTCAACGCGGCGATCCGGGAAATTGAAGAGGAGTCCAATGCGGAAATGGAGAAAATCTCAGGCGGCATGAGCGTGCCCGGGCTGTTTTAAGCGGTATGGAATACAATGTTTTGCCGCTGACCCGGCTGATCGAGCATTTTGAGCGGCTTCCCGGAATCGGAAAAAAGTCCGCCCAGCGGCTGGCCTTTTATGTATTGAACCTGCCGCGGGAAAAGGCGCTGGATTTCGCCAACTGCATTGTGGAGGCACAGGAAAAGATTAAGCATTGCAAAGTCTGCCAGAATTTGACTGACAGTGAACTGTGTCCCATCTGCCGGGACGAATCTCGAGACAAGGGCATCATCTGCGTTGTGGAAGGTCCCAGGGATGTGCTGGCTTTTGAGCGGACAAAGGAATACAACGGCCTGTATCACGTTTTGCACGGGCTGATTTCCCCCATGGACGGGGTGGGCCCGGATCAGCTGTACATAAAGGAACTGCTTCAGCGAATCGGGCAGGAAAAGATCCGCGAAATTGTGATGGCGACCAACCCCACCGTGGAGGGAGAGGCCACCGCCATGTATCTTTCCCGGCTGATCAAGCCCTTGGGGGTGAAGGTCACGCGGCTGGCCTACGGTATCCCGGTGGGCAGTAACCTGGAATATGCCGACGAGGTGACCCTTTACCGCGCGTTGGAGGGCCGCCAGGAGATTTAAACGGGTCTTCAACTGGCGTTGCCCTGGATAGTCGCCGCGCAAAAAAAGGGATTTGCCCGTTAAAGAGGGAAAAGTCCGCCCAATTGCCGCTTTTGGACGAAAGCCGGCGAATCCCCGCCGTTGACGAAAAGCGGGAGAAATGGTACAATAAATCTGTACCGTGAGAAGGAGAGGATGAGATGGAAAAGGCCAACACAAAAACGATTGTGCAAAATCGTCAGGCGCGCCATGACTATTTTATCCTCGAATCCTACGAGGCGGGTATTGAGTTGTTCGGGACGGAGGTTAAGTCCCTGCGGGCGGGAAAGGCGAATCTCAAGGACAGCTGGTGCGAAATCAAGGATGGAGAACTTTATGTTCGTATGCACATCAGTCCCTATGAGCAGGGGAACATTTTTAACCGCGATCCGGTGCGGCCCAGACGTTTGCTGATGCACAAAAAGGAAATTTTAAAGCTTTACGGGCAGCTGAAAACCCAGGGCCTGACGCTCATCCCCATTTCGCTGTATTTTAAAGGTTCCCGCGTCAAGGTCCAGGTGGGCCTTTGCCGGGGAAAAAAGCGCTATGACAAGCGGGAGGATTTGGCGGCAAGGGCCGCGAAGCGGGACGTTGAGCGGGCGTTAAAGGAAAGAAATCGTTAAAACATGGGGGCGTAATGGTCTCGACGGGGATTTTGAAGCATAGGAAGCGAGTAGAGGCGCAGGACCTCTTAAAAACCTGACACTTTAAAATTAAACGACAACAATAACGTTGCCTTTGCTGCTTAATTAAGCAGCCGTCCAACCGGGTAGGACCACGGACCCGGATTGGGCGTCGATGAGTGGTGAACGTCACCGCAAGGCGCCTCCCGCGCGGATGATGTATAGGAGGATACCAAGTCCTTTTGCTTGTTTGTCAGCGTCTGGATGAGGGAATGTTAAGGACAAACTGCACTCGGAGATGCCTATGTGAATAAGTTTTCGGACAGGAGTTCGATTCTCCTCGCCTCCACCATTCGGACCGTACTCGAACTTTTGAGTGCGGTCCTTTTTCTTGTATGTTGTAGAAGATCATCGCCTGGCCGTTTCTGACCTCGATCCGGGCGATGAACGTGTCAACGAGACGCTGCCGGAAGGCGGCGTCTTTTGTATCCCCATTTCTGAACGAACGAAGCCAAGCCCCGACCGCCTCACTGGTGAGCCGGGGCTTTTTCATTTCTGCCCGCTCGATCTCCACGAGCAGCTCCTCCTCTTCGGCTTCCAGCTCCGCCAGGCGACCGGCAAGGCCCCGGGCCCCAGTGCCCTCCTCGATGGCGTCCAATATGTTCCGCTGGCGCTTCCGGTTTGAGTCGAGC
>CAJTQM010000023.1:16177-32347 GCA_910578255.1 uncultured Oscillospiraceae bacterium | reverse complement strand
AGATAGGCAGCGCCATGCCCGGTTTCTTCATAAACGGAAAAGAAAAATATGGTGTTGTACTGGGGCCGCAGGTTCTGATCCCGCAAAATCTTTAAAACGGTCAGCAGGCAGGCGGCGCTGCCTTTATCGTCAATGAAGCGGGATTTTAAAAAGCCGCTGGAGGTCACTTCTGTTTTCGGGTCGATAAAAATATAATCTCCTGGGGCAATTCCCAGCTTTTGCACATCCTCTTTTTTGGATACTTCCTCGTCAATCCGAACCGCCATATTGGCGTCGTCACGGGTCCGGGTAGAAGCATCTGAAAAAACATGCGCTGCCGGGCTAAGGCTTAAAATGGTACCGGTGTAAACGATTCCCTCACGGGTAAGGATCTTGCAGTATTCCCCGTCAAGCGTTGGCAGAATCGGGCCGCCGACCGGTGTAAATTTGATCATGCCATTTGCGCTGACAGAGCGAACCATTGCCCCGAGCGTATCCACATGAGCGGAAACCGCCACCTTTTTGCTGTTGTCCCGGCCGGGTACATAAATCATGCCGCACCCCTTCACCGTTTTTTCAAAGCCAAAATCAAGACTTTGCGCAACCTGGCCGATTGCGTCAATAACTTTTGAAGTATAGCCTGTGGGACTGTCGATTCCCAAAAGCAGCTTGGCGTAGGTAAAAAGATCGTGCCGATAACCTTGAATCTCCATTGCATTTACACTCCTCTCGTCGTTTCCAGTATACACCAGAAGACCGCTTCATTGCAACCGGTCTTCCAAAACAACCGCAAAAAAACGGCCATGGGCCGCAAATGAATCCCCATAGCCGTTCTTTTTTGAATGGAAGAAAAGTTTATCTGGGAAGATCAGCAAAAAAAGCGTCATGTATCGCCGTTACAGCACGGGCGGAATCCTTTAAATCAATCAAGACCGAAATTTTGATTTCGCTGGTGGAAATCATCTGGATATTGATATGAGCGTCCATCAAAGCCTCGAACATTTTTGCGGCAACGCCAGGATTGCTCTGCATACCTGCGCCGACAACCGAAACCTTGGAAATGTTTTCCGACCGCTCAATCGACTGGAAGCAGAGCACTTCCTTAAGCGATTCAACAACTCTAACAGCCTCTTCCGAATTCCCTTTGGATACAGTAAAGCTGATGTCCTTTGTACCGTCGCGACCGATAGACTGCAAAATAATGTCCACATCTATTTTTTTCGAAGCAAGAGTAGAAAATAGCCGGAAAGCGATGCCGGGGTTATCCGGTACACTAACAACCGAAATTCGGGCGACATCGTCATCTCTTGCCACGCCTTTAATCAACATTTTTTCCACGTCTGTTGCCTCCTTCACCTTTGTACCGGGCTTCCGTTCCAGGCTGGAAACCACTTCAAGGTTTACATTGTATTTTTTTGCCATTTCTACTGACCGATTGTGCAGAACATTTGCACCAAGACTGGCCAGTTCCAGCATCTCATCGTATGTAATTTCATCCAGCTTTCTTGCGTTTGGGGCAATACGGGGATCGGCAGTATAAACGCCGTCAACATCGGTAAAAATCTGGCATAAATCCGCATGAAATACCGCTGCCAAAG
This sequence comes from uncultured Oscillospiraceae bacterium, assembly GCA_910578255.1. Taxonomy (GTDB): domain Bacteria; phylum Bacillota; class Clostridia; order Oscillospirales; family Ruminococcaceae; genus UBA3818. The sequence goes on along the minus strand of CAJTQM010000023.1, from coordinate 30,770 downwards.
CCACCGCGCTGGTATCCGATCCGCCACGTCCAAGGGTTGTAATATTGTCGTAGCGGTTAATTCCCTGAAATCCTGCGACGATAACGATATTATGTTTTTCGATTTCGTTTTCCACCCGTTCCTTCTCAATCCGGCGGATCCGGGCTTTACTGTAGTTGGAATCGGTGATAAATCCAGCCTGCGGACCAGTTAAAGAGACCACCGGATAGCCGAGTTTTTCGATGGCCATGGCCAATAACGCGATGGAGATTTGTTCGCCGGTGGAAAGCAGCACATCCATTTCACGTTTCGATGGGTTTGGGTTAATTTGGGCGGCTTTTTCGATCAAATCGTCGGTTGTATCCCCTTGGGCGGAAACGACTACGATCACATCATTGCCTTTATCGTAAGTTTCGGTAACGATGTGCGCAACGTTGAATACCCGCTCGGCGTTGGCAACCGACGAACCGCCGAATTTTTGAACGATTAGACTCATCTTTGCGTACCCCCTATTCTTCTAGTACACGGGCACCAACATTGGTGACCGATAGATCATGAATTTTCCATTGCTCCAGGCCCAGGCGGTCGCAGCCTTCGCGTATTTGCCGGGCAAAATCTTTTTTCTCCGCGCTTACAATCGCCATCAGCGTTGAACCGGATCCGCTGATATACGCGGCGTAAGCCCCATGCTGGTAAGCCAGATCAAACACCTCATGGGCGCCGTTGATCAGCGAGAGACGATATGGCTGGTGCAGCCGGTCGTCGCAGGCAATTTTCAGATTACTGTAGTTTCCGGAATAAAGAGAAACCGACATCAGTGCTGACCGCGAAAGATTAAATACAGCGTCCTTGTGGGAAACATCTCTCGGCAGCGCCTGACGGGCGAAGGAAGTCTCCAGCGGAAAATTTGGAACGATGGCCACAAACCGAAGGTCCTGCGCAATCGCCTGCTTGACATAATAAACCTTCCCCTTTTCCAACACCGCGGTGACCAACCCGCCCAGCAGTGCCGGCGCCGCATTATCCGGATGCCCCTCCATGGTAGCGGCAATATTCACTAGTTCCTGCTGGCATAAGGGTTCTCCCAGAAGGTGGTTTGCGCCAACAATGCCGCCCACAATACAAGCAGACGAACTTCCCAGCCCCCGGGCAATCGGGATCTGATTGGTCTGACGGATTTTCATCCCCTTAAAGGACCTTCCGCACAGATCGTAGATATATTTGACGCTTTTATATACTAAGTTGGATTCATCCAAAGGAATCTGCGTGTCGTCCGCCGTTTGGATCGTAAGATGGTCCGATTCTTCCAACTCAATAGAATTGTATATAGTCACTGCCAGTCCCAACGAATCAAAGCCGGAACCAATATTGGCGCTGGTGGCGGGAATCTGCACTTTTATCATATGTTTTTTTCCTTTCATTGGTTTATGCCAGTATCCGGATTTTTCCGAGGATTTCAGCTTCTTCTCCCATTTCCTTCTCGATAGCGGCAGCGTTTGACTCCGGCATACGGCCGGTTATAAACGCGATCTCGTCTTCCGGCTGATTTTTGCGGGAGAGGATGGTAAGTGGTCCCCAAAGCTTTTGTGCTTTCTTCGGAGAAATCGCGCCGCGAAGCCGGTAATAAAAGGCGTTTTCGTATTTTGAGATATCCGCGACAAGATCTGCGTCGGAATTCTCCCAGGTTAGAGAAAGGCTGGTGTGGGGAGACTTGGCTATATGGACGATGTCCGCGACCACAGCGGATGCGGTTGGCAGCTTTCCAGCGCCTTTTCCATAGAACAAAACCTCTCCGGTGGCGTCGCCTTTTAAAAGTACGCCGTTAAAGACATCGTCGATGCTGGACAGCTGATTGTCAATCGGAACAAAAGCCGGACTGACCAGCACGCTACATTTTTCCCCTGAAAGCCGTTTGGCCTGCCCGATCAGCTTAAGAGCACAGCCGGCATTTTTGGCGTATTCCACATCCTCTAGCGTAATTTGGGAGATTCCTTCGGTGTGCACCTCTTGGGGATAAATCTGCTTTCCAAAAGCCAGCGACGCTAAAATACAGATTTTTCGGCAGGCGTCTACCCCGTCCACATCCGCCGAAGGGTCCTTTTCCGCATAGCCCAACTTTTGAGCCAAAAGCAGCGCGTCTTGAAAGGTCATCTGTTCTTTGATCATTTTCGTGAGAATAAAATTAGTAGTGCCGTTTAAAATGCCGTAAATCTTGTCGATTTGGTTGGCGGCAAGGCACAGATGCATAGGCCGAATAATGGGGATCCCCCCGCCTACGCTGGCTTCGAAAAAGAAGTTTACATTTTTTTCCTTTGCCAGCCGCAGCAATTTTGCCCCTTTCTCTGCCACCAATTCCTTATTAGAGGTAACTACGCTTTTTCCTTTTTCCAAACATGCTTTTACGAATTCGTAAGCAGGATGCAGCCCTCCCATGGCCTCCACCACAATTTGGATGGTCGGGTCGGATACAATTTCGTCAAAATCTTTTGTAAAACGATCGGCATAAGGCGTATGTGGAAAATCACGAAGATCCAGAATTTTGGCACAGTATAACCTGTCGCCCGCCTTTTGCTCAAGACTTTCCCTTTTCTCCTCCAAAAGCTGCGCGACGCCGGAACCGACCACGCCGTGCCCTATAAGCGCTATTTTTATCAATGTTTCCGCCTCCTTGGTTTCTCTATTAATTTCCTGAAGCAAATTGGATGTGCAGTACACCGGGCAGCTGCTTTGCTTTATCCAGCAATTCTTCCTGCGAGCATTTTAGCTGATCGGTTCGCAGAGAAATCAACACCGGCGCGACCGAATCCATGGGAATATTTTGATGAATGGTTAGAATATTCCCGCCATTTTCTGAAATCTGCGCCATTAATGTTGATAAAACCCCTGCCTCATCTGCCAACGCCGCAGATATGGTCATAATACAGCCGTTTAAGCTTGTGTGGTACTCGTGGACGAAATCTTTATATTTGTAAAAAGCGCTGCGAGAAATTCCGGCGTCTTTCGCCGCTTCTGATGCGCTTTTTGCTTTCCCCTGAGCCAACAGCTTTTTTGCTGTGATCACCTTTAGATATACTTCGGGCAAAATTTGAGAATCGACTAAAAGGTATTTTGATTTTTTCTCCATTTGTCTTCTCCTAAAAAACGTTTGTCCTCGAATAAAAAACACTATAACAAAACTCTCAGTGGATCACAATTCGAAAAAAAAACGATTTTTTATAAATTTCAGCGAAATATGACGATTATAGGAAATGATCATAAGAATTCTTATAAAATCTCTATTTTTCTATTTTATTCTGTCAAAAAACATATTTTTTTAAAGGATTCTGATTTGATTTTATGACTTTTTCTTCTTTCTTTTTTCTTTTCTTAAGTTTTTTTGGTATAAGCAAAGAAAAGTATTGCAAATTATTGATGAGAATTATTTTCTGGGCCTGTCGGGCGGATGAGAGGATGAAAGCGAATGAATACAGATCGAAAAAAAGATTTTTTACTAAATGCCGCCTTTTGGTCCGTGGTATGTTTTCTTTCTTACTTTTCCTTAAAATTTGCTTTTCGATTGTTCTGGCCTTTTTTGGCGGGCCTTTTTCTGGCCTTTTTGCTGCACCCAGCAGTAAACTGGATCAGCCGTTTTTCCTGCGCCAAGAAAAGCTTCTGGTCGGTAGCGCTTCTGCTTCTTTTGTACCTTTTAAGCGGGATTCTCCTTTGGCTTTTGGGCTGCCTTATTTTAACAGGAATTCAGAATCTGTTTGCTTTTCTTCCCAAAGTGTACAAAGAGCAGATAGAACCGTTTTTAACGGTTCTTTCCGAGCGTTTTTCCGGGGTGGGCACCTACACAGCCTCCCGTGCCCGGTCCTCGGATGAGTGGATGCCGCAGGTGCAAAAAACGTTGGTTGAATACTCCGCGAAAGCGTTGGCGCTTATTAGCGGATGGATTGGAAAAGCGCCGGGGATGTTTACCGCCTTTCTTTTTGCGGTACTTTCCTCTTTTATGATTTCGATGGAATACCAAAATATCAGTCTCTGGATCCAGCATAATACGCCGCGAACCGTTCATCGAATACTGCTGGACTTAAAAGAGTTTATCTTTTCCACTCTGTTTCAGATTCTCAAAGCCTATGGAATTTTGTTTGTGATTACATTTTTAGAACTTTCTTTGGGGCTTTGGCTGCTGGGGGTGGAAAACTTTTGGTCTATGGCGTTTTTGATTGCGGCAGCAGACGCGCTACCGATTGTAGGGCCGGGGATTGTCCTGGTTCCATGGGCTGTAACCTGCTGCGTCGGAGGAGGTTATTTTCAGGGAATCGGCCTTTTGGTTTTGTATGGGATTATATCGTTGGTCCGAACCATCATTGAACCCAAAATCCTTGGAAAACAATTTGGCCTGCATCCGTTGGCCACCATCACCGCCATGTATGCCGGCGCGCAGATTTGGGGGATTGGGGGATTCATTCTTGCGCCGGTGATTGTTTTATATGGACTGCATTTAAAGAAAAAGCAAAACTGGAATTTTTCGCTTAAGAATCTATTTTAGTAAAAATATCTGGCCAATAGAAAAAGAAGGCAATCCAACCTTGGATCACCTTCTTTTTCTATTTTATCCGCTTTACTTTTCCTCTAACGGATAGGAAAAACGGATTTCTTCCCGCTGTTTTTTTGCTCGGCGCTTATGCTGATAGGAGATGGCAATTGACGACAATACGGGAACGGTGGCGCAGTAAGCGGCAATTTGCCCCATTTGTCCCCAGGTAAGGGGCGTTGTCTGAAACAGCAGATTGCAGACCGGCAGGTTGACGCTTAACACTAAAATAAGAGCAGAAACCAAAACGGCAGCTACAAGCTTCCAATTATCCAGCAGACGGATTCGAAAAATTCCTTCATCTTCCCGTTTACATTCAAACACATGGATTAGCTGCGTCAGTACAAGCGTTGTCAGCGCGCCAGTCCGCGCCACTGTCAAATCTGCGCTGCTGCGATAAAAAGAGGTGAAAATCGCTAGCGTAGTAAACCCGATCAAAATTCCTCGAAACACAATGGTGGACAACAGTCCGTCGGAAAAAATCCCCTCCTGCTTTTTTCTTGGCGGCTTTTGCATAATGTCCTTTTCGGCCGGTTCCAACCCCAAAGCAATGGCGGGTAATCCGTCGGTAACCAGATTAACAATCAGAATCTGGATGGGAAGCAAAACAACGGGCATTCCCATCAGCATGCCAAAGAACATGGTCACAATCTCTCCGATATTACAAGAGAGTAAATATCGGATAAATTTTCGAATGTTTTTATATATAACCCGTCCTTCTTCGATGGCACTTACAAGAGTTGCAAAGGAACTGTCCAAAAGCACGACCGCCGCCGCCTGCTTGGTAACATCGGTACCATTGCCCATGGCCACCCCGATGTCCGCCTCTTTGATCGCCGGCGCGTCGTTGACTCCATCGCCGGTCATGGCGACGACTCTTCCCTTCTTTTTAAACGCCTTTACAATCCGCAATTTATGGGAGGGAGCGACCCGCGCAAAAACACGGATCTGATCCAATTCACGGTCCAATTGGGCGTCGGTGATTTTGTCAAGTTCCACGCCGGTCATCACCCGGCCCCCTGGCTCAAGGATTTTCAGTTCCCTGGCAATCGCCGAAGCGGTAGCCATATGGTCCCCGGTGATCATAACCGTTTGGATTCCTGCCTTTTTGCAGGTCTGTACGGCCTGGTACGCCTCCTGCCTTGGGGGGTCAATCATGCCGGACAGCCCGACAAAAATCAAATCCTTTTCCGCCTGCTCTGTTTCCTCCGGCTCCTCTTTATAGGCAAAGCTTAGTACCCGCAGCGCTTTTTGGGCCATCTGCTCATTTTGTGCCTGGATTTTTTTTCGGACAGCCGTGCTTAAAAGCTTGACCTTTCCATCCTCTAAATAGTAGCTGCACAGTTCCAAAAGATAATCCGGCGCTCCTTTGGAAAAAAGCCATCGATCCCCTTGACGCCCTCGGACGATAACGCTCATCCTCTTTCGTTGTGAATCAAAGGGAATTTCAAAGGTTCGGGTAAATTCCCGCAAGGCTTTGCCGGCAGGAAAATGTGCGTTTTCCGCCATATTCAGCAATGCCATTTCTGTGGGATCGCCCTGCGCGGACTGATTTTCCTTTCCTTCCTGCGAAGAAAGTTTTGCATTGTTGCACAAAATTGCGATTTCCATCAGCTGCTTGACGTCCTGTTCCTCCGCAGCGTCCTTGTGGTCTTTCGAAAGAAAGCGCCTGTCATTTTTTGCGGATGCGTCTAAATAAAAATGCTGTCCGGGGGTCGCGATTTCCTGTACGGTCATTCGGTTTTCGGTAAGCGTTCCCGTTTTATCCGTGCAGATTACCTGGGCACATCCCATCGTTTCCACCGCGTGCAACTTTCGAATTAAGGCACCTCTTTTTATCATCCTGGAGACGGCAAGAGCCAAAGCAATCGTCACCACGGCGGGAAGTCCTTCTGGGATGGCGGCAACGGCTAAAGAAATCCCCGTCAACAGCATGTCAAATACAGGTTCCCCCCGAAGGATGCCTGTTAAAGTAACAACCATGCAGATCAAAAGGCATCCAACGCCAATATATTTTCCAAGGCTTCCCAGCTTTTCCTGCAAAGGCGTTTTCTCCGCTTCAATGGTATCCAGCATACCGGCAATCTGCCCCATCTGCGTTTTCATGCCGGTATCGGATACGACAGCTTTTCCCCGCCCTTTGGTAATGGTGGTGCCCATATAAACCATGTCTTTTCGAAAACCGTCTGAGTTGTCCTCCTGCGGCAGCTGGGTTTTATTTACCGGATGGGATTCGCCGGACAGCATGGCTTCGTCCGCTTGCAAAAGTATGGCTTCAACAATCTGGGCGTCGGCCGCTACCCGGTCTCCCGCCTCCAAAACCAGTAAATCCCCCGGAACGGCATCGGACGCGGGAATCTCTGTCTGCACGCCGTCGCGGATGACCTTGGCGGTGGGGGCCGCCATGTTTTTTAAAGCTTCCAGAGTCTTTTCCGTTTTATATTCCTGCAAAAAACCCAGAACGGCGTTAATTAGCACTATGACCACGATGGTCAACGCTTCAACCGCCTCCCCCATCAAAACCGAAACGATGGTCGCGCCTAATAAAATCATGATCATGAAATCCTTAAACTGACCAGCAAAAATCTTCGCTGGATGGACGGCATTTTTACGCGATAAGAGATTTTCTCCGTATTTTGCCAGCCTTTTTTCCGCTTCTGCGGTTGAAAGACCGGTACGAAGGGAATCCGTCCGGCTTGTTCTTGCCATTTTCATCCTCCCAATCTTTTCCTGTGTGACAGTTCGTCCGATTGATATCTATTCTGGGCCAGTCCAATTTATTCCTTTACGCCATCGGGCAAAATGTGTAAAATAAGAAGTGTCAGGAGGGATACTGTCAAAAATGAAATGGATTCATACGTCCGATTTGCACATCGGAAAACAGATCAATGAGTTTTCTTTATTGGAAGACCAGCGCTTTTTTTTGGATCAGTTGGCAAAACTCGCTCAGAATGAGGGGGCGGATGCGCTTTTGCTTTCCGGGGATCTATACGACCGCTCTGTCCCCCCTGCCGAGGCGGTAAAGGTGCTGGATGAATTTTTAAGTTTTGTCACATTGGAGTTGAAAATCCCCGTGCTGGCCATTGCCGGAAATCATGACAGCCCGCAGCGCTTGGATTTTTGCAGCCGGCTTTTGCGGTCCTCTGGATTGTATATTGCCGGACAATACCAAAAGCAGTGGGAAAAGGTCACCCTTTGGGACGCATGGGGGCCGGTCTATTTTTATCTCTGCCCTTATTTAGAACCGGCACTGGTCCGCGCAGATTTCCCAGGAAAAGAACTTCGTTCTTTTGACGACGCGTTTGCCGCTGTTTTTGCGCAAAACCTTCCGCAGATTGATTTTACAAAACGAAATGTCCTTTTGGCCCACGGCTTTTTCTCTTATCTAAAAAATCCCGATTCTGTGGCCCGAAGTGAGTCGGAGGTTTCTTTAGGCGGAAGTGATTTGATCGACGCAAAGCGGCTGGAAGATTTTGATTATGTTGCTTTAGGCCACATTCACCGCCCCCAAAGCACCGGAAGAGAGCATCTGTGCTACAGCGGATCGCCGCTTAAATATTCTCAATCGGAGATTCCCTATTCCAAATCCGTCGTTGTCGCAGAGATAAAGGAAAAAGGCAGCCTTCAACTAAAAAGGCAGGCGCTTCCCCTCCTGCGGGATATGCGAATAATCCAGGGATACTTTGACCAGATTCTGCAGCAAGCGCCAAAAGGGCGGGAAAAAGAAGATCTAATCTTTTTTTCTTTGTTGGACCGTACGTTAATTCCCAATGCGATGAACCGTCTGCGGGCAGTTTATCCCCACGCGCTGGGTCTTTCTATGAAGCGGCAACAGATTGGTCAGGGCGGCGTGCTGCCTGCTCAAAAAGCATCAAAGCCAGTCAAAGACCTATTCGAAGAATTTTATCAGCTGGTCACTGGGGAAAAAATGATAAAAGAACAAGGCGAGATTATAAAAAACGCCTGCGATTGTCTGCAGATGGGAGGTGAGGCAGATGAAGCCGATCCGTCTGGAATTTAACGCTTTTGGCCCTTTTTCAAAAAACGAAGTGATTGATTTTGAAGCGGTGGCGGCATCCGGCCTTTTTTTAGTCAGCGGCCCCACCGGAGCCGGCAAAACGACGATTTTTGATGGTATCTGCTTTGCTCTGTACGGCGAGGCCAGCGGATCGCTGCGGCAAAATGAGGATTTCAAAAGCGATTTTTCTGATCCTTCCGACCTTTGCTTTGTTCGGTACACCTTCTCCGTCCGGGACAAAAAATTTGAGGTTTACCGAGCGCCAAAGCAAAAAAAGCAAAAGAAAAATGGGGAGATGACCATAGCGGCAGCCAAGGCGGAACTGATTTTGCCGGATCAATCAGTGGTTACCGGTCCTGCCGCCGTCAGCACCAGACTTCAGGAGATCATCGGGCTTTCGGCAAAGCAGTTTAAACAGATCACCATGTTGGCCCAAGGGGATTTCCGGCGCTTTTTGGACGCGTCCAGTAAGGAAAAACAGGAAATCTTCCGTCATATTTTTGATACGGAAAAGTTTAACCGCTTTACTCTGTTTTTAGAGCAGCAGGCCCAAATGTCTTTTTCTCAGATTGAACAGGAACGGCACATGCTAAACTTTCATCTGAAAGCCCTCACAAGACGGGACGACAGCGCCTTTTCCCAGCTGATTGGAGCAGAATATCCGCCCATTCCACAGATTCAGGAGCGCCTGTCTGCCTTTTTAACGGAGGATCAAAACGCACTTTTAGCGCATCAAAAAAGCGTGTCTCGGTTAGAAAAGCAATGCGCCGGCTTAAATATCGAAACCCATCGGTTGAATAATCAGCGCCTTCAGGACTTGGAAAAACGAGAAGGCGAATGGCAAAAGCTGTCGGCCAAAAAGCCAGAGATACAGCGACTGCAAAAGCAATTGGAACGGTTAAAAAATACAAAAGAATTGCTTCCTTTGTGGCAAAAGAAAGAGGAAGAGTCCGCGGAGATTAAGGCGCTAAAAACTGCTTTAAAGGAAAAGGAGGAGAAACTTTCTTCCCTTTTAACAGAGCAAAAAGCCGCTCAGGAAAAAACGGAAAAGGCGCGGATGGATCTGGCGGGAAAAGACCGGCTTCTTTCTGAAATCACCTTTCTGCAAACGCTTTTCCCTATACTCGAAGAGCAAGAAGAACGAAACCAGTCTATCGCAAAAAGTACCAAAAACCTTTTGCAAATAGAAAAGGAATTGGCTTTTTCCGATGCGCTGACCGCATATTATCTGCAAGAAGATGAGGCCCAAAACTTAAAAAAACAGGACGAAACTTTGCAGAGCGTAGCACAGGCCATCGAAGAAAAAGACCGGCTGACCGCTCTTTTTTGCCGCCAAAAAGAACAGTATCTGACTGGTTATGCCCTTTTTTTTGACGCACAGGCTGGCATTTTGGCCTCAAAGCTTAAGGATGACACCCCCTGCCCAGTTTGCGGCAGCCGGACACATCCGCACCCGGCTGCTCTGCAAAGTCACCCTCCAACCCAAGAGGAACTGCGCTCCATGCATGACACGGCGGAAAAAACGGCCCAGCAATTGGCTTCATTAAAGCTGCGAATCGAAACAATTGGCCAAGAATCAGCGCAAAGTGCTTTTCCTTTACAGGATTTGCTTCTAAAAAACGCATCAGAGCAAAAAGAGTTTCTCGCGGCGGCGACCTCCAAAATGGCTCTTTTGCAAAAACAGGTGCAGCAGAAGCTTTTCTCTTTAAAGAACACACTTCAGGAAAAAAAGGCGGTGCTTTCCAGTCCTCCGGATCTGCCGGATCAGCAGGAGGCCCAAAAATTTGCCGAGAACAGCCGTAGCCGCCGGCAAGCGGAGCAAAGCGTTTTGGCGCTGCATCAAAAAAGGCTGGAAGCGCTGAGCAAAAAGCTGCCGGCCCATATTCGGTCAAAGGAAGAACTGACAAAAAAAATCGCGCTGCTTCAGTCGTCCATTGGGCTTTTAGAAGCAGCGGTGGAAAAAACGCAGAAGGATTTGCGGGAAATCCAGTCACAAATCCAACTTGGCCAGCAGGCGCAGGAAGATTTGAAATCCAGGATCAAGGCACTTCAAAATAAGAGCGACCAAACAGAATCCCAGTTCTTTTCCGCCCTTACCGCTCTTTTCCCCCAAGGTCAGGATGACTTTTTAGACACCTGCGCCCAAATTGGAAAAATCCCGGTAATAGAGGAAACGTTAGAGCGTTATAAACTTGACGTTACGTCTTTATCCGGACAAATTCTCCAGCTGAAAGAGCAGACAAAATATGTAAAGTATATAGACATTACAAATCTGCTGGAGCAGGAACAGCGTTTTGGGGAACAGATACAAAAAGAACGGGAGTATATTTCTTTGATTCAGCTTCGTCTTCGCAATGATACGGCGCACTTTAAGGCAATTCAGTCCTCCTATCAGGCGATTGAAAAAGAGGAGGCGCATTACCGGCAGGTCAACGAACTTTTCCGAATCGCCAGAGGAAATAACGCGCAGCGAATTTCCTTTGAGAGTTATGTCCTTGGCTTTTATTTCGACGCCATCGTTTCCTTCGCCAATCAGCGGCTAGAAACATTGAGTGAGGGCCGATATGTTCTGTGCCGGAAAAAAGATCGGGAAAAATTTGGCCGGTCCTCTGGTTTGGATTTGGAGGTCTTGGACCAATATAGCGGAAAAAAGCGTCCGACCTCTACCTTGTCTGGCGGTGAATCCTTTAAAACGGCTTTGGCCTTGGCCCTGAGTTTGGCGGATGTTGTGCAGATGTTCGCCGGCGGTATTGTCATAGACACCATGTTCATTGACGAAGGCTTTGGCTCGTTGGATTCGGAATCTTTAAAAAGTGCGGTCGATACCCTCCTTTCCCTTGGAGAAGGTAACCGCTTGGTAGGGATTATCTCCCATGTACCGCAGCTAAAAGAACAAATCTACCGCCAAATTCAGGTGTTGCCCGGCTATCATGGAAGCACCATACAAATACAGGCATAACGGAGGATAAAAATGAAAGAGATCGATGAATATTCTTATCAGTGCAGCGTGATTGACTGTTTTAACGAAATGGTCCGCGCAGGACTTAAAAAAATTGCCTTGAGCCATCCGGCCGATTCCGCCATTGTGCGGGATGGTTTGCTCCCCTTTTCCCGGGAAATATGCCAAAAATATAAAACGCAGTTTTATATGGAAGACGAGCCGCTGATTACGGATCTATTTCCGGTTTCTTTGAATCGGGGAAAATACAATCTCATTTTTTATAAGGATGCAGCGGCCCTTCGGGAATATCTGGATATCAAATCAGAGAAGAAACGGCTTCTCGAAAGCAATCTGTACTGTGGTAAGGCGCGTACAGAAATTGCCTTTCGTTTCGGAAGACTTCTTTCCTACCCGGATGAAGGAATTCTTCGACTGATGGCGGAAAATCAGGAGTTGGAGTAAATCTTCCCTTTCCGCTATATTGGATACAGAAAAACCTTCTGCATTTTGCCGCTAAACAAAATCAGAAGGTTTTTTATGTCTTATTTTACGGTAATGAGTTCATACTCACGGGTACCAAGCCCGATTTTCTCTGCATGCTCCAGACAGGTTTTCCATTCCGATTCCGGCGTGGAATTGGTAAAATGATCGTGATGATCGATAAAATCTGCCTTTTCCATATTTTTCGCCAGCTGGCTGCCCGGCAGAGGATCGGCGGCCATACAGGCGTCGACGCAGGCCTGGTCCAGCGCCAGTGGGTCAAAGGATGCGAACATACCAATATTCGGCAAAATCGGCAGGTCATTTTCACAATGGCAGTCGCAGTTGGGAGATACGTCCACCACCAAAGAAATATGAAAACAAGGCCGGCCGTCCACAACCGCTTTTGTATATTCGGCCATACGGCAATTCAGGTCGGAAAGTGCGGCGCTGCTGTCAAAAGAAATCGCATCGAAATTGCAAGCGCCAAGACAACGGCCGCATCCGACGCAATGCTCCTGATTTACCCGCATCTTTTTGCTGGCCTCATCAAATTCCAACCCGTTGTTGGCGCATTCCTGCTGACAGCGTCGGCATCCGCGGCATTTTTCGCTGTCTATGCTTGGCTTTCCGTCGTTATGCTGGTCTTTTTTTCCGGCGCGGGAGCCGCAGCCCATGCCGATATTTTTAATCGCTCCGCCAAAACCGGTCATTTCATGCCCTTTGAAATGGGTCAGACTGATAAAAACATCCGCGTCCATAATGGCGCGCCCGATCTTCGCCTCCTGGATGTATTCCCCGCCCTTTACCGGGACGGCAATGTCGTCTGTGCCTTTTAATCCGTCTCCGATTAAAATCGGACATCCGACCGTCAGCGGTGTAAATCCGTTTTCCCATGCGCAATATAGGTGCTCCAGCGCGTTTTTACGGCTGCCGGGATACAGCGTATTGCAGTCGGTCAAAAAAGGATGGCCGCCCAGTTCTTTCACAACGTCGGCCACCGCCTTTGCATAATTGGGCCGCAGAAAACTGATGTTTCCCAATTCACCAAAATGCATTTTTATCGCCGCGAATTTTCCGTCCAAGTCAATTTTTTGGATTCCTGCTGCTTTGATCAGCTTTTTTAACTTATACGGCAGTCCGTCACCAAAGGCTTTTGTATGAAAGTCGGTAAAATAAACCTTTGCTTTTTCCATTTATTCTCCTCCTTATTTATTCTGAGAGTTTCTTATAAGATGACATAAAATGACTCTATTGTCAATCATTTTTAAATATTCATCCCAATTTTTGCAATAATTTTTCCAGCAGATGAAAATCTTGGGATAACAAAAGCAGTAATATCCTCTTGAGAAAACTTCTTTTCTATAGTAAGATAAAACTATTGAAAGACAAAAAATCTTTGGCAGGCAAGAAAGGAATCACAGGATGGATTTAAAAAAATATAAGCATGAAGCAGCCTATTCCTACACATTAGGAATGGCCCCTACGCTTGAGTTGATCCAATACCGCAAAGAAGCAATTGATAAAATATATGTCCATCCGGACTATGTTCCGCGTGATGAAGCATATAACATTTTTGAGGTATGCGCCAGCCAGAATCTTCCCTGGGAGGTAAACAAAAAGGTTTTTGACCGGCTTTCGCTCAAAGAAAATGTTTACGTCATCGGCGTGTTTTATAAATACGACGCGCCGGTTGCCACCAATAAGCCGCATATTGTTTTGGTCAATCCCAGCAACTCCGGGAATCTGGGTACGATTATCCGCACCGGCGTTGGTTTTGGATTAAAGGATCTGGCGATTATTCGTCCGGCAGTTGATCCTTACGACCCAAAGACCATTCGTTCTTCTATGGGTGCGCTGTTTCATATCAATCTTTCCTTTTTCGATTCCTTTCAAGCGTACCGGGAGCAATTTTCCGAACACAGAATTTATTCCTTTATGTTAAAAGGGCAAAAAAGTCTGCGGGACGTTCACCCGCCGTTTCCTTCGCTTTTTTCACTGGTTTTTGGGAATGAAGCAACCGGCCTGCCGGATTGTTTTTTGGATTATGGAGAGAGCATCCTCATTCGGCACAGCCGCGAAATTGATTCGTTAAACCTGTCTATCGCGTTTGGAATTGCGGCGCACACCTTTTCTCAATATGAATAAAGCCAGGCGTAAAGACCTTTCGCCTGGCTTTTCCCGCTTCTTTACCAAAGGATAATCACCAACGCCAAACCACCCATAAGCCCAAGGGACTGGTAGAGTTTTCCGCTGGTCTGATACCGCTCTGCCGCCGCATCCTGCTGGAGTTGCAACCGCTTTTGCAGTAAATTTAACTGATCCAGCTGACCTTGCAGACTGGTGCTGCCTAAGATTTCTCCCAAATCCATCAAAATCTGCCGGTCTTCGTCACTAAGCGCGCCAGACCGCTCTGCCTGTAGGCTTTTTTGCCATGCGTCGGGAAAAATTTCCCCCTGCCGGCACAAATCCAGGCAGGAAAAAACAAAAGGAAGATCCTTCATCGCTTTTCTGGAAACCGCTTCTTGCAAGATAGACACAGGCTCCGCCATGGTGAAAGCCAACTGCGCTTTAAAAAATTCAATCAGCGATATAGAAG
>CAJTQM010000023.1:1139-16167 GCA_910578255.1 uncultured Oscillospiraceae bacterium | reverse complement strand
CCCATCTGCGCTGCCGCCCATCGTCCAATACCCAGGCAAGCCGATGCCGCCAGAAAAAAACCGATCCATCTCATGTTTGATTCCCTCCTGATTTATCCATTGCTGGATTTTTCCTACATCCTCTTGACTGTCAAGAATCGCGACTGTACAAAACGACCCCATCTTCAGCAAATTTGCTATGGCAGGCTTTTGGCACAGATCCTGAAAGCTTTTCCCATGCACAGTTGCCGCCATTGTTACGCCGGATGCCATGGCCATTGCAATGGGATATACCTCGCTCTCCTGGCCGATTTCATCGCAAAAAATCATGTGAGGAGATAAGGTCCGAACCGCAATGGAAATTCCGTCGCTTTTCGCAATGCCGCTGAGTACATCGGTACAAAATCCCACGTCGTTCTGCGGGTATCCTCCTACCGAGGCGGCAATTTCTTGCCGTTCGTCTATCAGTACAATTTTTCGCATCCGCCCATTCCAACCGCTTCCCAGCTGACGCGCGAGATCTCGTAAAATTGTCGTTTTTCCGCTGGCCGGAGGACCAGCCAGCAAAATTCCGCCAGTTCCGTCCCAATGCCGGAGAATTTCATCCGCCGCACCAAAAACCTGGTGTGCAACTCGAATGCTGATAGAGGAAATATCCCGCATACCGGCCAGTTTTCCACCCTGATATACGCCTGTCCCACAAATTCCGGCGCGGTGCCCCCCAACAAGAGTTATAAACCCATCTTTTAACTCGTTTTGATGGGTGTGAACAGAATAGCCGCAAATCGCCCGAAAGCATTCTTCCAGCAGATCCCGCTGAACAAAAAAGCTGTCTTGTCCTGGGGAAGCTTTCGCTTCTCCCGTCAACGACAGAAAATGGCCGCCTACCCCCGTTTGAAGGAATAAAGGCTGCCCCAATCGAAGACGGATTTCCCGGACCTCCTTTTGCAGCCCCGGGTCAAGAGTATCTAAAATCCGGAAAAGTGATTTAGGCAAAATAGATATAACGTTTTTAAAAGGGTTGTCTTTTTTGTGTTCGTTCATTTTCCACACTCCTTTTTTCATTTTATGAAATCGGATGTGAAAAAAGAATAAGACCGCTAAAAATTAATAGGCTGGCACGTAATCCGTGCCGGCCTATTACCAAATTTTAGGAAAAAATGCTGTGATCTTCTATTATTCCAACGGCGCGTACCGGGCCATGATCTGCTGTGCCACCCGGATTCCATCAACCGCCGCACTGACGATACCGCCGGCATATCCGGCGCCTTCTCCGCAGGGATACAATCCCTCAAGCCCCGGCGATTGCAGATCCTCCTCCCGGGAAATTCGAACCGGAGAAGAGGTCCTGGTTTCTACGCCGGTCAAAAAGGCATTGGAACCGGAAAAGCCCGGAATGCGTCGTTCGAATTTTCGAAGGCCGGCACACAGCATCCGATTGATTGGATTAGGAAAAAGACAGCTCAGCCGGTAAGGATGAACGCCCAGTGCATAGGTGGGCTCCAACTGGTCCGGTAGCGCGGGGATTCCGCCTTCCAAAAAACTTTTGGCCGTCTGGCCCGGAGCAGTATAATGCCCGCCGCCCGCTAAAAAAGCCGCTTGCTCCAGGTTTTTCTGAAATGCAATACCGTCCTGCGGTTTGGGCCCAAAATCGGAACTACCTACCGAAACGACCAAAGCCGCGTTGGCATTTTTTCCATCCCGGGCATACTCGCTCATCCCGTTGGTCACAACGGTGTTTTCTTCTGAAGCAGATGGCACCACCAGTCCGCCGGGACACATGCAAAAGGTGTAAACCCCTCTTTCCCCTTCCCGGTAGGAAAACTGGTACTCACCCTTATCTAAAGCCGGATGTCCGGCAAATTTTCCATACAGTCCCTGATCAACAGCTGTTTGCAGATGCTCGATACGCACGCCAACCGAAAAAGCTTTGGGAACCATCGGAATTTCTCGTTTTAGCAGCATAGAAAAAGTGTCTCTCGCGCTATGACCAATTGCCAAAATCAATTGTTCACAGGGGATTTCTTCGCCATTTGCCGTTATGCCAACCAATTTTTTATTGCGGACCAACAGATCCTGAACCTGTGTGCCGAATCGGATTTCTCCCCCAAGACATTCGATGTGCTGGCGAATGTTTTTTACGACAGAGCGCAATTTATCGGTTCCGATGTGGGGTTTGGCGCGCTGCAATATTTCAGCAGGGGCACCGAATTGTGCCAGCTGCTCCATAACGTATCCGCATCTCGGATCGTGAATCCGGGTGGTCAGCTTTCCGTCAGAGAAGGTTCCGGCGCCCCCTTCTCCAAACTGCACATTGGTTTTTGGGTCTAGCACCGCGGACCTCCAAAATCCTTCCACCGCCTGTACGCGGGCATCTACATCCATTCCCCGTTCCAGCACCAGAGGGCAATATCCGTGCTGTGCCAATAAAAGCGCTGCAAACATCCCGGCAGGACCAAATCCCGCGATAACCGGGCGGTGTGGCAGAGAACGACTGCCAAAAGAGATGTTCAGCGAGGGCTTTTCACGCAAAGAGGCATTAGACCGGTTCGCCCGCTGCAAAACTTTTTCCTCGCCCTCCTTTAACTCAATGCCAACCGAATAAACAAGCTTTATTTTGTTTGGATGCCGCGCATCAATAGAAGTTTTTACAGGATAGACTGTAGCGACATTTCGACGATCGACTTTCAGCTGCTTACAAGCCAGCTGCGCCGCTTTTTCAAACGAATCATCCAAATCAATCTGTATACCGCTTAAAATAATTGCCATGTTTCCCACCGCCTTTCTTTAAAAAAACGTTTGAGCAAGGATTTTGCCCAAACGTTTTTCGAAAATGAAAAAATCAATCTTTTTCGCTGATCACCACAACGGCAGTATAATCTCCCACCGCCCAGACAAGATCTTTTAACGGTGCCGAAATGGATACGGCCGTTCTAAACTGCCCGGTCTCTACCGAACGCTTGCTTAGGTCAATCTGTGCAACCAAATCATCAGACGTCAGTGTCTCTAAAACATCCGCAGGACCAATCACCTTCACCTTGGCAATTCGGTTGGTAAGAAGCTTCGCATCATAACCGGCGGGCTCATTGATTAAGGAAAGCTTGGTGACGGTAAATTCCTTTGCCTCCATGCCGGTCCAGTCAAAGTTGACGGCTATTGTTTCGGTATGGGCCACATTGATGAAATCTTCCGGCAATTCCACGTCAAACGTATAGCTGCTTTCTAGATCCAATGTTTTAAAATCAATATAGCCCAAAAGAATTTCGCTGTATTTGTCAATTTCGTCCGCTGTGCCCGCAACGGTAATCGTTTCGTTGGATACCGTATACTTTAAATTTTCCAAATTCAAACTGGCAGGAACATTCAAAAAATCTACCTTTACCGGCAGGTCTACCGTTTTCAAAATAGGAATGGTAACCTCCGCCTGCTTTACATCCGTGGTTAAACCTGATGTATCAATTTCGTTTCCGTCTTTATCCAAAAGAAGAATGTCGCTGGGAAATACAGTGGTTTTGGTAAGGCTCCCTTCATGGTCCACCGGCACAACGCATTTGGAAATTTTCGCAATATCGGTATCAGGCCCGGTAACAGATATTTCAGCTGGGCTAATCACCGCTTCCTCCATCAGATACCCTTCTTCCGGAACGGTCAGTCCTTCTATCTGCAGATCCAGACCGAATTTTTTCGTGACCATTCGGTCAAATTTCAGATTCACAGTAGACGGAGAAATCGACGAAATGGTAAAATTTTTGCCGGATACATTTTCCGCAACTAATGGCAAAGAAAAATTACCCGCACCATTGACCGAAGTCAGATCAACTGACACAGCAATATCCTCCGGTTTAATGCTGCCCACAACCAGCCGCTGTCCTTCAATCGTCACATCTACAAACAAGTTTTCTTCCCCGATGGTGGTGAGTCCCATCCGTGTGATAAAGGAGGTCTGATTGTCCATTGCCACAGGGACCTCTTTTATCTCCCGTGGAATATCGGTTTTCATATTCATCGCCACCACAACCCAGATAATGCAGGCGATGAGTACAGAAATCACCTTAAAAAAGGTATTATTTTGCCAAAGGGACTCCAGATGGAATTTTGGATTTTTCATTTTGTAATCGCCCTCCAAAACCCTGGCTTTTTATCTTCTGCCTTTTTCTCAGGCAGAAGCGTTTTTTCCAAAAGTTCACGCAGCATCTCTGCATCATAGCCGCGGGTAAGCTTTCCTTCCAGCGCTACAGAGATCACGCCGTTTTCTTCGGATACGACGATCACCAGCGCGTCGGAATTTTCGCTCATCCCCAGCGCGGCCCGGTGGCGGGTACCCAGCTGCTTGCTGATATCGTAATTATCCGAAAGGGGCAAAAAGCATCCGGCCGCGTATAGCTTTCCATCCCGCAGGATCATTGCACCGTCGTGCAAAGGGGAGTTATGAAAAAAGATATTTCCAATCAGCTCCATGCTTGGGACCGAATCAATCACCGTGCCAGTTTTGATAATCTCACCCAATCGAGATTTGCGCTCTATGACCATCAAAGCGCCAGTTTTCTGCCTGGAAAGAATCGGTGCGGCCTCGCAGATGGCAGAAATCGCGGTCTTCCACTGCTGATCCACAGATTTTTCCTCCTGATGGGAAAAAAGATCCAGCTTTGAAATCCGGCTGCGGCCAACTCGCTCTAAGGCAGTGCGCAACTCCGGCTGAAAAATAACCGCCAGCAGGATCAGTCCGTTGGAAAATAGATACTGCATTGTATATTTCATGGTTTGCAGCTGCATCCAATCCGCCAAAAAATAAGCGATGACCAATGCCAGCAATCCTTTTACCAGCTGACCGGTTCTGGTAACCTTGGCCCAGGTGATCAATTTATACACCAAAAACGAAGTAATCAGAATATCCAGAACGTCGGTTGGCCGAAAGCTTTTTAAAACGTTTACCAAATTGATCCATGCTTCGGAAAAGCTAATCACGCGTATTCCCCCCTGACTGTCCAAAACGATGCGCGGATACAAATCTATTTTATCACATCCTGCGATGAATTCAACGCCTGTTTTCAGAAAAAACAATTTTTCTTATGTTTCTTACGCATCCTTTTTTAATAAACACACCGCATGAGAGGAAATTCCTTCCATGATTCCGGTAAAACCCAGTCCTTCTTCTGTCGTCGCCTTCACACTTACCTGGCCAATCTCTATTTGGCAGGCGCCGGCGATTTTTTCCCGCATCTTTGGTATATACTCGGCCAACTTGGGACGCTGGGCAATCACCGTACTGTCGATATTTTCCACTCCAAACCCCTTTTTTTGAAGGAGTTGGACTACTGCTGCCAAAAGCTTTAAACTGTTCGCCCCGGCGTAAGCCGGATCGCTTTCCGGAAAATGCTTGCCAATATCTCCTAAAGCCGCCGCGCCCAACAAAGCGTCCATAATGGCGTGTAGTAAAACATCTGCGTCCGAATGACCCAGCAGTCCCAATTCAAAAGGGATTTCCACCCCGCCGATGATACATTTTCTTTCTTTTGCAAATCGGTGCACATCATAGCCGTGTCCTATTCGAAACATGATTCTACCTCTTCTTCCCATCCGCTTTGGCAGCTTAAAAGCCCTGCGGCAATCGCCAAATCCTCCGGCGTGGTAATTTTGATATTGCTGTAAGAGCCCTTGACCATCCGAACCGGTATGCCTAGATTTTCTAAAAGCTGGCAGTCGTCGGTAAAATCTTGCGCCAAGGCAAGGGCTTTTTCCATTGCTTTTTTGTAATCAGCGGCAAAAAACACCTGCGGCGTCTGGGTTAAGTATAAAGATTGGCGATCCGGCGTGGCGATAATCTTTCCATTACCGTCAATCTGCTTGATTGTATCCTTTACCGGAACCCCCAAAGTTGCCGCGCCGGTTTCCCTGGCCAACGCGATGCATGCTTCGATATCCTCCGGCCGGACGAAGGGACGAGCGCCGTCGTGAATCGCCACAAGCCGGCTTTGGGCGCTGATTTCTCGTAATCCCTTTTCCACCGATTGCTGCCGCGTCTTTCCACCGGTTACAATGGTCCGGATTTTTTGCAGCTGATACTCCACGGTTAACTGGTGCAAAAGCGGGATCGACTCTTCTTTTGTCACCACAACCACTTCGCAAACAGAAGGGCAAGTTTCAAATTTTTGCAGGCTGCGAATCAGAACCGGAATGCCGCCGATACAAAGAAACTGTTTGTCCAGCCCACCCATTCTCGAAGCGTTTCCGGCCGCCACCACAATAGCGGACGTATCCGCTGTTTCTGTTTTTCTTCTTTTTCCAGAAAACATATGCATCCTCCCCCGATTCGCAATAAAGGTTTTGCCTTACCACTGTATTATTTTATCGGATGCCGGATGATTGTTTTGCATTTTTCCGGAGCAGTTTTTCTTGGATCGCTTAAATAAATTTCATGATGGAACCGGTTTGGGGAAAAATCTTCTTTGTAACCGTTTTCCATGACAAAGTCTGTCATTCGGGCAATCGTTGCAGGCTCGTCGTTATAAGAGCCAACATGCATTGCCTGTACGCAAAGCCCCTCCTCCCAGCAAAACAGTTCCGCCGGACTGGTGTCAATCTTTTTCTTTTGGGCCGCCGCTTCTTTTGCCCAAGCAAAAATCTCTTGATCGACAAATTCCGGAAGACGGATCATGGAAATCCAGCAAAAATCGGATTTGCGGCTATAGTCTATGCCGGGTTTTCCGTCCGGCATCCACCAAAGCCCTTCCAGCGGCGGAACAACATAGGGAAAATACCCTTCAATTTTTCTTTCCCCTTTATAACTCATTTTAATGGTAAAAGAAATACCATACAGTAGCGACAGTGCACGGGCATAAGCGCCGTTTTCCTCGTTGGGGTCTCCCTGCCCTCTTACTGCGACAAAAGAGATTTTCGGCACCTGAATGATCCCCGGTTGACCTTTGGGCTGATACAGATCCTTATATGCTTTTTTGTAATCCAGTGTTTCCATGTCAATTCATCCTTTCAACAGAGACTTTTATTTTTCTTCCGGCCATCCTTCCGGGATCGCCACCGGTAGATTCCAAAGATATTTTGCCGCCAGCATACGGACAATTACAACAATCGCCGCACCGAAAAGCATCGCGACCCAATGGTTTACAAAAGGATAGGAGCAAGCATATAATACCGCGCCCAAAAACGAAGCCGAGGCATAAATCTGCTTGCGCAGCACAATCGGCGTAACGCCGGCCAGCATATCGCGGAGAATGCCGCCTCCCACGCCGGTGGTCACCCCTACAAAAATCTGTAAAAACCGATTTCCTGCAAATCCGGCGCTGATGGCTGTGTTAATGCCGATCACCGTGAAAATGCCAAGCCCCATGGCGTCGAGAAAATTAAAGAGTGACAGATTTTGAATCCGGTTGGTGAGAATAATTTCCGGTTCGCTTTTTCCCACAAAAAAGATCAAAGCGGAGGCTAGCGCTGCCACCAGCGCATAGACAGGGTTTCGAAAAGTATTGGGCGGCGTAATACCCAGCAAAAGGTCCCGAATCACCCCGCCGCCGACTGCGGTGCATACTCCCAAGACCAAAACGCCAAAAATGTCCATCCGCCGCTGCACAGCCATGACCGAACCGGATAGGGCAAAAGCCACCGTTCCCACAATTTCTACAAAAAAGACAATAGTATCTCCAATCTCCAACCCAGAACACCCTCTTTTATTTTGTGTTTAATCTTATCATACTCGTTTCGCTTCTCTTTGACAATTACGCAAAAAACAACAAAATTCGATTTGACAGCACCCCATTTTTCAGCTATACTGCAAATAAAAAAGGTTCAATTGAAAGGAAGGCCTTTGTAATGGAGCATTTTGAAGTGGACGCATTTGGTCTTTTCGATAAACAGTGGGCGCTGGTCAGTGCCGGAACCTTGGATCATTTTAATGCAATGACCATCAGCTGGGGCGGACTTGGTACTCTTTGGAGCCGCCCGGTTGCGACAATCTATGTAAAGCCAATTCGCTATACATTTGAATTTCTGGAAAAAAACGAGTTTTTCACCATAAGCTTTTTTCCTGAAGTGTACAAAAAGGATCTGGGCATACTGGGCAGCAAGTCCGGGCGGGACTGTAATAAGGTAGCACTAACAAGCCTCACACCCCGATCCCTTTCTCAGGGTGTGACCTTTGAGGAGGCTGCTTCGGTGCTGATCTGCAAAAAAATTTATTGGCAGGATCTTGATCCGAACAAAATGCCTAAGGAAGTCATTGCCTCTTATTATCAAACGGAGCAGCCGCACCGCATGTATGTAGGGGAAGTCACTGACATACTTCGGTAAAGTTTCGTATCGTTTTTAACTTCAAAAAAGGAGTGTTTTTATGAACGTGCCAAAAGAACTTTTTTACACAAAAGAACATGTCTGGGTAAAAAAACTGGGAGACGGTTCTGTCCTGATCGGCTTGACCGACAAGGCCCAGAAGGATTTAAACAGCATGGTCTTTGTCAACCTCCCTGCTGTTGGGGACAGTTTTTCTGCCGACGATGTACTGTGTGATGTCGAGTCGGTTAAATCGGTATCCGATGTATACGCACCGGTATCCGGTACGGTGGCAAAGGTGAACGAGACACTTATGGATACGCCGGAGGCGATCAACAAGGATCCTTACGGCGCCTGGATTGCGGAATTGACCGATGTCTCCGGCATGGAAGATCTTCTGAGCGCGGACGACTATGCCGCTTTATGCGAAGAATAAAAAGCCGTTGTCACTAAGGCCGCGTACCTGTAAAAAAACAGGTGCGCTGCTTTTTCGTTGGGAGGCCTGTCCAATGATTGCAAATCTTTGGTATTATCAAGGAACTCTAAACAATCCTTATGAAAATCTGTCGCTGGAATCCTATTTTTTACAAACCTGTCCGCCGAATACCTGTATCTGCTATCTCTGGCAGAATCAAAAAACGGTTGTCATCGGCAAAAACCAAAATGCCTGGCGGGAATGCAATGTGGAACTTTTAGAGGGGGAAGGAGGATTTCTGGCGCGTCGCTGTTCCGGCGGCGGCGCGGTTTTTCACGATCTGGGAAATCTTAATTTTACCTTTATAGCGCCGTTGGCAGACTATTCGATCTCTCGCCAGATGGATATCATCTGCCAGGCAGTGGAGCAATTTGGCTTACATCCCCAAAAAAGCGGTCGCAACGATCTTTTGATCGGTAACCGGAAGTTTTCCGGCAGCGCTTTTCAAAAAAATAGCCGCTGCGGCTGCCATCACGGCACGCTGCTGGTCGACACCGATCTTGCGCAGATGTCCCGTTATCTCACCGTCTCAGCTGAAAAACTGCAGTCAAAGGGCGTTTTGTCAGTAAAATCCCGTGTTGTCAACCTAAAAGAGTTGTGCTCTTCTATCGCGGTCCAAACGCTTTCCCAGGCAATTTTGTGCGCGTTTGGGCAGGTTTACGGTCTTTCTGTGCAGTCTATGCCGAAAACGGCGATAGACTGGGAAAAGGTGCAGGAAAAAACGGATCTCCTTTCTTCCTGGCAATGGCGGTTAGGAAAAGATCTTTCCTTTTCCTTCGAACTTTCACACCGGTTTATTTGGGGAGAGATTTCATTGCGCTTTGGTGTTCACGCCGGGCAAACCGTAAAGGTGCAGGCCTATTCCGACGCGATGGATGCGGATTTTATCGAAAAAATCCCTGGCCTTTTACAAAATCTTCCTGTTTCTTTTTCCGCTTTTGCCAAGGCACTATCCCCTTTAGCCGAAAATCCGCAGTATGCCCAGATGGCAGTGGATCTGCAAAAATTTTTACAAAACAACCCTCAAAAAATCAAAGGAGATGAAATCAGATGAACCAGTATCAGTTGGCAGTAATTGGCGCGGGCCCCGGCGGCTATGTTGCCGCGATCCGTGCAGCCCAGTTGGGACTAAAAACCGTCGTCATCGAAAATCGAGACGTGGGCGGAACCTGCTTAAACCGTGGATGCATTCCCACAAAAGCACTTTTACACGCGTCCGAGGTTTATCGTCAGGTCAAAGAAGCTTCTTCTCTGGGGTTGGATATTGCGCAGGCTGGCTATCAGATAGAGCGAATGCACGAAAAAAAGGAAAAGGTCGTTTTGCAGCTGCGCGGCGGCGTAGAACAGCTGTTTAATGCCAACAAAATCGACCTGATCCGCGGCAGTGCTGCTATTTTGGCGCCTCACGAGATTGCGATCACCGGCGGAGAGGACTGCCGGATCACTGCCGACCATATTTTAATTGCCACCGGTTCCGTTCCATCTCTTCCGCCGATTCCTGGCATAGATCTGCCCGGCGTTGTAAGCAGCGACCAAATTTTAGAGGGAGATCCGGTGGATTATCAAAGCCTTGTGATTATTGGCGGCGGCGTAATCGGCGTCGAGTTTGCCACTTTCTATCAAAATCTCGGTTGCAAAGTGACGATCATTGAGGCAATGGATCGGCTGCTTCCCACAATGGACCGCGAGATCTCACAAAATCTGGGCATGATCCTGAAAAAGCGAGGGGCCTCGATCTATACCGGCGCAATGGTTGAAAAAATCGCCGAGCAAGACAGAATACTCTCCTGCCATTTTAGCCAAAATGGTCAGGAGCACAGTGTGCAGGCCCAAGGGATCCTGGTCGCCGTAGGCCGGCGGCCAAATACCCAGGGGCTGTTTGGTCCCCAAGTGACGGTGCAGATGGAGTGTGGGCGAATTGTCACCGGGCCCGATTTTTCCACCTCGATTCCCAATATCCGGGCAATTGGTGATGTGGCTTCTTCCATTCAGCTGGCGCACTTTGCGTCGGTTCAGGGAATTGCGGCGGCAGAAATCATTGCGGGGCGTCAGTCATCCGTGGATCTTTCAGTCGTCCCTTCCTGCATTTATACCGATCCGGAAATTGCCAGCGTCGGCCTGTCCGCCGATGAGGCTAAGGCCCAGGGAATTGCGGTACAAACCGGCAAATTTTTGATGGCCGCCAACGGAAAAACCATCATCGAAGGCAAGGACCGCGGATTTATCAAGGTGGTTTGCGACGCTGAATCAGGCGCTCTTCTTGGCGCACAGCTGATGTGCGCGCGGGCGACCGATTTAATTAGCGAATTTGCCAATGGGATTTCCAATCGCCTGACAGCAGAACAGATGCGGCGGGTGATCCGCCCGCACCCGACTTTCAGCGAGGCCGTCAGCGAAGCTTTCGAGGACATAGAGGGCCAGGCCATTCACATTGCGCCAAAAAGAAGGCCCACAAAGTAAAAAATCAAACGGTCCAGTCAAAAAAACTGTACTGCATTTTGCAGTTTTTTCTATCTTTATTTACACGGGCGTCACAATCGACTGGTAGAATAAAAGCATTCCAAGGAATGATTCCTGCCGGGGCTGCCGGGTATGGGCGGAATACCGAACCGGTGGTCAGGCAGACAAACAATTCTTCCTATGCTGATAGGATTTTTATATGGCAAAAAACCGGCGAACGCTGAGGTTCGCCGGTTTTTGTTGTTGCTTCTAAAGAAGATTATTTTTGCAACTGTCCAAGGCTGCTGGCTTTTAAATAGGCATTGATGAACCCATCCAGATCGCCGTCCATCACGGCGCCGATATTTCCGTTTTCAAACCCAGTGCGATGGTCCTTGGCCAGCGTATAGGGCATAAACACGTAAGAGCGAATCTGATTGCCCCAGCCAATATCCTTCTGGTCGCCTTTAATATCCTCAATTTTTTCCAAATGCTCCCGTTCCTTGATTTCAATAAGTTTGGAACGCAGCATTTTCATCGCCACTTCCCGATTTTGGTGCTGGCTTCTTTCATTTTGGCAGGCAACAATTACCCCTGTCGGGATATGTGTGATCCGGATGGCGGACTCGGTTTTATTGACATGCTGGCCACCGGCGCCGCTGGAACGGTAGGTATCCACCTTCAAATCCTCTTCCCGAATCTCTACCGCCGTATCATCGTCGATTTCCGGCATAACCTCCAGCGAGGCAAACGAGGTATGCCGCCGGCCGGACGCATCGAAGGGAGAAACCCGTACCAGACGGTGTACGCCGGTCTCGGATTTTAAATATCCGTAAGCGTTCAAGCCCTCTACCAAAATTGAAGCGCTTTTGATCCCCGCTTCTTCCCCGTCTAAAATATCCAGTATTTTGACCTTAAAGCCATGCCGCTCTGCCCAGCGAGTGTACATTCTTAGCAGCATCTGTACCCAATCCTGAGATTCGGTCCCCCCCGCGCCTGCGTGAAAGGTTAAGATAGCGTTTTTGCCATCGTACTCGCCGGAAAGAAGGGTTAAAAGCTTCTGCTCCTCATAATAACTGGCCAAAGCGTTGTAAAGCTGCTGCACTTCCGGGTAGGCGGACTCATCCTGCTCCTCCATCGCGATTTCCAACAGCGTCGCCAAATCCTCGTAATCGTTTTCCATTTTTGTATAGGTGGCGATTTTATTTTTGATCTGACTGATCTTTTGCAAAACGCGGGAGGAATTTTCTAAATCATTCCAAAAATTCGGATCGGCCGTCTTTTCCTCCAGCGCATTTTGCCGTTTTTGCAGATCATCCATCCCAATGGCAGAACGATAATCCGCAATCTGCGGCTTTAGTTCCAAAAGCTTGCTTTTTAATTCTTCGAACTGAATCATAGTATCTCCTTAAATCCGCAGCACAGATCTGACTTTATGCCGCTTTGTCTTCATCATCTTTCTAATCCCTTTGGCTATGCCAAAGGGATTAGAATAAACGTCCGGCAAAATGAACAGTTTTATTATAAGGAATCCTTGCCAAAAAGTAAAGCTTTCTTAAGATCACGGCAAATGTTTTCAAAGTGTTCAAAATTAGGACCTTTTCCCTGCTTTTTTTTCGTTGGATTTTGTTGTAAAATAATTAATACTCTATCTTTTCTGCTTTTCTATCGCTTAAAATCCACAAAGGAGTGGCTTTTGTTTTGAATAAGTATGCCAACGCAACCTGTCCCGTCTGTGGGAAGACTTTTACCGAAAAAGAAGATATTGTCGTCTGTCCGGACTGCGGGGCGCCCCATCACCGGGAGTGCTACCAGCAGATTGGACATTGTGCGCTCATTGAAAACCATCGGTCGGGGATTAACTGGGAGCCTCCTGCCTCGCCGGACCCGGAGCCTGAAAACCAGCCGATAAAATGTCCGCGATGCGGCGCCGACAACCCACCCGACGGCATTTTTTGCAGCAATTGCGGGGTGCGTTTGGGAAGACAGAGCGAGACGAACGCGGGAAATGTCCCGCCACCCTATGCCCAACAAAGGTCTCCTTTTTACGGAGGCAACGTTCCGTTTTACAACGATCCTTACGGAGGGGCCGATCCGGATGCGGAAATGGATGGGGTCAAAGTTCGGGATCTTTCCCAGTTTATTGGGGGGAACGCGGCATATTTTCTGACGAATTTTTCACGAATGAAGCAATCCGGGCGCCCGATTTCCTTTAATTTTTGCGCTTTCTTTTTTGGCTGGAAATATCTTTTATACCGAAAAATGTATGGACTTTCCTTTTTGGTTTTCCTGGTCAGCACCCTGCTTGGCCTTCCTGCAGCGATCTGCCTGTATGAGGATTTGTCTGTCGCTTCCGGCCTGATGGCCGGCTATTCCGCCGGGTTTGAGTCACTTCTTTTTGTCGCACAGATCTGCAGTATTGTTTCCACCATGCTTTCTATGGCGCTTTGCCTGTTTTGCAACTGGCTGTACTATCGCCACTGCATTCGGAAAATCCAGAAAATTCAGAGTGATACCTATGTTTCAACCCAGGAATATGCCACCGCTTTGGCCAAAAAAGGCCGTACTAACCTGTTTGTTATCGGATTTTTGATGATGATCTATGTGATATTCTGCATGATGATGATCCCCTATCTTATGGTATAGCTTTCAAAACGTCTTATATCAGTAAAGGTCAATCCCTGTCCTGTAACACAGGCAGGGATTTTGAGGTTTACATAAAAGCGTTTTATTTATCACACCGCTTTTAGAAATTTCTTATTTTAGGAGGAAAGCTTATGAAGGTCACCAAGGCGATTATTCCTGCTGCTGGCCTTGGCACACGCGTTTTGCCTGCATCAAAGTCGATTCCCAAAGAGATGCTTCCCATTGTGGACAAGCCCGCCATTCAATATATTATAGAAGAGGCCGTCCAATCGGGAATTACCGACATTTTGATCATAACCAACCGCGGAAAAAGTTCGATGGAAGATCATTTTGACCGTGCTCCTGAACTGGAGGAACGTCTTTTGGCCTCGGGCAAAAAGGATTTGTACGATCAGATTGTAGACGTGACGAAAATGGCCAACATCCAGTATATACGCCAGAAAGAGACAAAAGGGCTTGGCCACGCGGTTTGGTGCGCCAAATCCTTTGTAGGTGATGATCCCTTTGCCGTTATGTACGGCGACGACGTAATCATCAGCGATCAACCTGTATGCGGTCAGCTGTGCCAGGCTTACGAAGAATTTGGACTTGGGGTCGCAGGCATTAAAGAAGTGACGGAAGAACAAATTTTAAAGTATTCCTCTCTTAAGGTTGCGTCAATCCGGGAGAACCTGTTTAAAATCACCGATATGATCGAAAAACCGAAAAGAGATCAGATTTTGTCGCTTTATTCGATTCTCGGCCGCTGTGTGCTACCGGCAAAAATCTTTTCTATTTTAGAGAATACCAAGCCGGGCGCCGGCGGCGAGATCCAACTGACCGACGCCATGCTGGAGTTGACCCGCACGGAAGGAATGGTCGGTGTGGATTATATCGGCACCCGCTATGACATGGGAAATAAACTGGGGATTTTACAGGCTTCGGTGGAAGTTGGCCTGGCCCATCCCGAAATTGGAGAGGATTTCCGGACGTATCTGAAGGAATTGGCAAAATCCCTTTAGAAAGAAGGATTGGATCTTGACTTTACTGGACAAAGCTGATAGAATAAATCTGTTATGCGGCTTACAAAGCCTCTAACATCCTTGCTCTGTTCAAATAACAGGGCCTTATGTCCAGAAGGAGGTGTAACAAATGGCAAAAACTATCCAGCAGTATGAGACCACGATGATCCTGAACACCAAAAAAGGTGAAGACGGCATCAACGCACTG
>CAJTQM010000023.1:251-1075 GCA_910578255.1 uncultured Oscillospiraceae bacterium | reverse complement strand
TGAAATCGAGGATGAGCAGGAAGGGTATTATGTAATGATTACCTTTACTGCAAAACCGGATTTTCCCGCTGAATTAGACCGTATCTACAACATTACGGACGGCGTGCTTCGTTCTTTGACCGTAGCAGTAGAGGAATAGCAAAAAGAAAGGACGGATTTAACGATGTATAATAAAGCCATCATTATGGGGCGCTTGACTGCTGATCCTGAACTTCGGCAGACGCCCAGTAATATTTCCGTCACTTCCTTTACCGTCGCCTGCGACCGTGCTTATTCGAAAGGCGCCGACCGGCAGACAGACTTTATCGACTGTGTTGCCTGGCGAAGCACCGCCGAATTTGTTTGCCGGTATTTTCAAAAAGGCAAACCGATTTTGGTTGAAGGGCGCCTGCAGGTGACCAATTATACGGACAAAAACGGCGAAAAACGCAGACGTTATGAAATTGTAGCGGACAACGTCCATTTTGTTGACGGCGGCAGAAATAATCCCAACGATGCCGGCAATACCTTCTCTGCTCCCCCTATAGGGACGGCGGCAGGAAACACCAATAGCGGTGTGGCGTATTCCAGCGGAAATACCGAAGATTTTGAAGAGATCGACGGATTGGATGACCTGCCCTTTTAGTGCTCACGATTTTTAAAGGAGGTTTTGATCTATGGAAAGACCTGAGAGAGGCAACCGTGGCGGCAGAAAAGGCCGCAAAAAGGTATGTGCTTTCTGTGCTGATAAAATTGACCATATCAGCTACTACAAAGATATTCCGAAAATCAGAAGATGTTTGTCTGAAAGAGCGAAGATTATTCCCCGCAGAGTAACCGGAACT
>CAJTQM010000023.1:0-237 GCA_910578255.1 uncultured Oscillospiraceae bacterium | reverse complement strand
TCAGCGTCAGCTGACCGTTGCAATTAAGCGCGCAAGACATCTGGCCCTTCTGCCCTACACCAGCAACTAAACCCTGTCTGACAGGAAAAAACCTCTATGCTGAAAGTGCATAGAGGTTTTTTATATGCCTTCATTTCGTCGGATAGAGGATTTCTGTTTCATTTAAAGCGCCCGGATTTTCCTCCTCGCCAAAGGAATGTACCGTTTGTTTGTACTGAATGCCAAACCGGTCGACAA
>CAJTQM010000022.1:2377-34477 GCA_910578255.1 uncultured Oscillospiraceae bacterium | reverse complement strand
ATGACAATCAAAAGCTTCAATCTAAACCCTACTTCCTAAAACTTAAAATCTACATGGAACAGCCTGGTCGCCCCATGATAGCACCACAAAAACAACCGAAAGCAGTTTATTCGGTACAAAATCCGACAGACCCAGATCGCCAGTCCCTTGATCCCATGCTTTTTTAACTGAGACAAGCGCATCCATCGGTTATCTCTAAACCAGTCATATTCCTCTTTGAGATAGCTTCTTGTCCATTTTAAATGCTGGCGCACAGAAATATCCGGATTGTCGCTGGCCCGCAGCGCCATGGAAAGGCCGATATGGATAAAGGCCAGAAGGGCAATCGTGTCCTTTTGTGCCGGGTGATCCGTCTGCCGGTGCTGTGAAGCCAATTCTTCGGCGAACTGATGGATGGTCTGCTGCGACGTATTGGAAATAACCGAAACGCCCCGGACCCGATAATGGATAAGCACCTGGGCGGTAAACACAATTCGCTGGCAGTCCTGATAAACCGCCTGCTGATAGCATAGATCTTCTCCTACCTTAAAATCCGGGATCCGGTGTTCCAAGGCCAGCCGGCTGTCGAACATTTTATTCCACAGGGAACCGTTGACAAAGGCCAGCAGATCGTCCCTTGGCGGAAGTGCCAGACAAGCGGGAAAGCCCTGCATCTCCGTGCAGAGGACCCGGCCGGCTTCGTCCACCCGATCATAGGCGCAAACCGCCACATCCGCGCCGGTTTCTTCAATCAGTGTATGTAAGCGCTCCAGATACTGCGGCTCTATCGAATCGTCCCCGTCTAAGAATACCACATATTTTCCGTCAATGAAACCGGAATTCAATGCCCAATTTCT
Organism: uncultured Oscillospiraceae bacterium; assembly: GCA_910578255.1. GTDB lineage: Bacteria > Bacillota > Clostridia > Oscillospirales > Ruminococcaceae > UBA3818. The sequence continues at coordinate 33,641 of CAJTQM010000022.1, read as the reverse complement.
GGTTTTTGCCGGACTGCCCAGGTTTTGATCCAAATAAAACGTCTGAATCCGTCTGGGATAGCGGTTAACATAATCCTGTACCCAGTCCCGGGTGCGGTCTTTCGAGCAGTCGTCTACCAAAACGATGTCAAAATCCTGATAGGTCTGGGAAAACAACTCCCCCAGACAGCGGCCGATATATTGTTCCAGATTGTAGCTGGTGATGACGACTGTGATTTCAGGCATTTTTGATCCTCCTGAGAGAAAAATGTAATATTCCAAACGATAAAAAAACCGACAGCAGATAAGAGATTAAAAAGCTTAAAGAAGCACCAAAAATTCCATACGATTGAACCAACGGGATTCCGATTGCAAAGCTTATGACAGACACAGCGGCATAGTTTATTAAAATCAGCTTTTGCCTGCGCAGCAGCACCAGCAAGTAGTACAACAGATTGATCGTTGCCATAAAGCCGCCGCCGATCACAATCAAAAGCAGCGGAACACGATACGCCGACAGGTCCGCTTTGTATAAAAGGCCCATCACCGGCGTACCCAGCACCCATGCGCCGGCACAGCACAGAATCTCGACGCCTAACAAAAAGGCGATATTTTTTCTGAAAATTTTATAGAACCGGGAAGCGTCCCGATTTCTGAAAGCTTCACCATAGTCGTTCAGCAAAGGCTTAAAAACAAACCCGCTTAACAAATTGATCACAGAGGCAGGCATGAAAATCATATTAAAATATCCCTGGGTGACATCGTCCGAAAAATGCTCCAGAATATATTTGGGAGCGTTGAGCGAAAGAATCGATAAAAAAGCAGATAAAAAAAGTGGAGTACAAGTTCTTGCAAGCTGGCATACCTGTTTTTTTCTCCACTCTATCCCGCCTAAATTGAACTGTTTTGACGGCAAAATCCACCACCAGGTCAGGCCCAAATTGATTAGAAGCATTGCTATCAGGCCGAGTAACACGTTCTGGGTGACATATAGTATCAGGATAAAGGAGAGCATCGAAAAAAAAGTGCGGTAAAATAAAGATTTTCCGCTTAAGTCAATGCGATTTTTTTGAAAATACATGCTCTGGTACAACTCCGCAAAGGAGTTTAAAACCATATAGCCTGTCAGCAGAACCGTAAACAAGCTTTTGTTTCCGGAAAAGTCCAAAAGCCAGATAGAAGCCGCACATCCGACAACCATCAATCCGGTAGAGAATACCTTAACCCAAAAATAATCGGCAAAACGATATTCCTCGTCGTAGTCGGTCATCTGAAAAGAATTCATTCCAAACAGACCGACTATAAACAGGATGTGTGCGGTGGTCCAGCCGATGCCGAATTCTCCGGCGACCGCCGTTCCCTTAATCCGGCTGACCAGCATCAGCATCAAAAAGCCGTTAACGGCAAAAATGCCGCTTCCCAATGTATTCCAGATAAAACCTTTTTTCTTCATATGATTTCTTTTGCGCCTCTCCTATTTCTTCATCGTCAATAGGCTGGAAAAACAGATAATGGTTCTTCCTCTGTATAACTGGCGGCAGCTACATATAATCACCCAACACTTCTTTAAAAAGGCTGGAATAAAAGCAGTCCTCCGCCAGAATCACCTTGGCTGGATGCATAGACACATAATACGATATCTGGGGCATAACAATCTCAAAAGAGAAATGGATATCTGAAAAACAATAGCGGAAGCCCTGCTTTTTGCGCAAAGCACAAGGTTGGCCGAACGTCCGGAATCGTTCATCACCTCATTCTCATATATTGGTATCATCAACATGGAAAAAGGTGAGATGGACCACCTTGTATTCCCCCATATCGTTTTTTCATTCATAGAATACAAAGCTGGGCAGCACGTCTGCCCCGCAGGAACTGCCGGACCACACGTAAATATAAGTGCCTTTTACAATAGGGCTGCGGTATGTAAAATTCTTCGTCCGCTTTAGTCTTCATTGGATGCAAGGGGTTCTTTTACTGTGATCCTTTTTTTGTTTCTCTTTTTCCCAACTGCATATTTGTTACGGTTTTTACCGCAAACTGGTATAAGCCTAATTTTTTTGCAGCCGGCACCATAATGTATTTTACGATTTTCTGCGCTGCAGATAACTTTCCAAACCTTACTATGCCGGCTGAAAAGCCTTTATCTCTGCAATACTTCCAAAAGGTACCGCGTCTTGGATTTTTAGGCCAGGGTTTTTCAAAAATCGGCTGATAGCACGCGTCCCAGTCGCTGGCAAAAAGCTGTACCCCCTGTGTTTGGTCAAGTAGCCGCTTTCCCTTTTCTGTTCCGCACAAAACAAGGGATACGCCAGTATCATCGTCGAACTGGGGCATAGCTTCTTCAATTCCCCAAAAATCCGCCAGTGTCAAATCCGTTATTCTTTCCTTTCGGGCATAAGGGCACCTGTGGCAGGATGGGCGCAGATTATAATGGTCAAAAAACAAAATGTAAAACGGATTTTGCTTCATATCCTGTAAAAGGCCGCCCTGTTCACAATCCATACGCAGACTGAAACGATGCCAACCTTTGGTCTTATCCCGGAAATTAACCGTTTGAATCTTTCCTTTTTCTTCGGAAATCATTTGGAGATACTCTTTCCAAATCTGCGGACTGGGTACGCCATGACAGGCGATATCGCACAAATATAGCTTTTCATATTCCTTTCCCAAAAAGCTTTTTAGCCCTGCGTTCTGGCAAGGAGTCCCGGTAAACAGCACCATCCGCCCTTCCTCCAGCAGCTGCTTTACTTGGGGATAAACCTTCTCCAAACTGCTCTGTGTATACTTTGAACCTCTCATTTTGTCACGGATTTGGGGTGTTTCGGCCATCTGATGAACAACCGAAAAGCGCTCGTCAAAGACCGCGCCGAACACAACACCTCCCTGACGGAGAACAGCATCGGAAATCGCTGTAAACGCACCGCCAGAAGTGCTCTCTTTGCGCACAGAAGGATCCTCCGCCTTCAAAGCATAAATCTCCTGCACCGCCTTTTGCGGAGGTTCTTTTTTCATTGGGCATATTTTTTTGCACAAACCGCAGGAAATACACTTTTTCGGGTCCACCCACGGATAAAAAAAGCCTTCCGCGTCCAGCTTCATCTGAATTGCACCAGCCGGACAAGCCTCTTGGCAGGCGGTACAACCACAACAATCCTCCTTTTGCCTGTAAACCTGCACCTTTTTCTCTTCTTTTCTTTGTTCAACCATTTGAAATAAATAACGAAGCGAGGCTTCCCGTTTGCCGCGCAGTTTTTCATCTACAGCCTCATAATCAATCGGCGAATGAGACTTTTCGATGGATCCCTCTCCCAGCAACCGGTCGGTAAGTCCACAGAAGTTCAACAAATTCTCCAGTCGGGAAGACATCGACCCGCGGATTCTCTCTTTTGTAATCTCTGTAAAAAATTTTTTGTGAAATAAAATGGAAAAAACCGTTCCGTGAAAGGAATTGGTAATGACATAATCGGCGCCGGCAAACAGTCCGATCCATTCCTCCGGGCTTGTATGCGGACAAATTTCTTCTGCCTTTGCACCTTTTTTCGGTTTTTTAACAAACTTCAGCGGTAAATTTTCTTTTTGTGAAAGCAGACGCGCAAAATGCATCAATGTATCGGAATACTCCAACTGGTAAACCAAAATATATCCTTTGTCCAAAGTTTTTTTGCCTACTTCCAACCATTGGTCAGATGCCAAAAGCATCGTCGGGTCTAAAACCACCTCTGCTGAGCGCTGCACCAGCTCCTCAATAATTTTTGCACCCTGCTCTTCTCTCACCGAAAGAAATCTGTAGTCACCTAACAAGCGCTTGTAGGTTTCCCGATACTTTTCCGGGATTTCCCGAATACCAAAGCTGGCGGCATAGCTGCCTTTTTTATCCGGATCGTCTACAAAATCCAGCAGATAGGTCGGCTCTAGATTCACCCGCCCGCAATTCCACACCTGATCGCTTCCGGAAATGAACAGGTCATATTTACCATTCAGATTTCCCACTGTTTTCGGCCCCACAGGATCGCTTAGAACCATTCTTTCCCGGAACCTGGCAAAAGGTTTTGCAATATCTCTGGTGTTTCCCTCTCCCCAAAAGACCATCTTAAACAGTTCCAAAAATGTATAAAGCTGACGGTCTGGCTTGTTGGAAAAGAACGCTTTCGTTTTATTTTTCAGCCAGCAGAGTATATCCGCCAAATTATCCCGCTGATAATTGACGATTTCGTTGTCATAACCTGCGTCTTGCAGTACCTTTTGCAACGCATAGGCCTGCAAAACGGCGCCGTAATTGTTTACGCCCTGAAAAGTAAGTATCCCGATTTTAAAGGGGGTTGTTTCAACGTAATTTTTATTTTCCATCGTTTCTCCTATTCAGCCTGAAGATTGGGAACAAACAAGGTCATTCAACCAGCCATATGGACAAAAGTATCTATCTGCAAGCTATATAAGTAAAGGCTTCTAAAAAGGAAAGGGCCGTTACTGTCACCGTAGTAACTGCAATCAAGCTTGGAACATGCTTTCCCAAAACGATTCCCTTGCCCCGAAACAGCAGCAAAAACAGCGGGAGGAGAGGAATAAAATACCGTCCCTGAACGCCTTGGATCTGTTTACTAGCTAAGCCGGTCCAGCCTACGAACATAACCAAATGGATTAAAACAACTCCTAAAAATACGATGACACCCATGCAGGTTTTCTGCCTTTGCGTTGAAAAAACCGCGCATTCATCCTCTTTAACAGAAAAAACAGAAAGGAACAGGCAAATCGTTAAAATCGTAATCAGATATCCCCTGACCGGAATTTCCAACCAACCTAAAGAACTGCCGATCATTGTATTCCAATACCAGCTTCCCAGTCCAATCAACGTGCGGATACCCATTTTTAAAGCCTCTCCAAAATTCTCAAGAATCCAGGAAAGCGTGTAAGTACTTGACTGTTCTATGGGCTGAATACTTTTGTTCCACAAACGGGCAATATTACCAAAATACGTGAACAGAACCCCTAAAACGCCCAGCAGAGCCCAGAAACTACAAGTCCATTTTTTCTTTAAACGCCCCCACTTTTCCTTTACGATTAAAAAACTCAGCCCAATTAAAACGATGTACACAGCCTTGCTGTGGGGCAACAAAAACACAAGGCCGCTGCAGATAGCCACATCTTTTTTTTGTACCTCTTTTGCCTGATAAATCAAATACAGCATCCAACTGGTAAAAAGTAAGGAGACTCCGATTACGGTTGCGTCATAGGAATAAGATCCTGCCAAATGGATCCCCATAGGTAGCAGTCCCGTGACAAAAAATGTCAGTTTTGCCACTGGAGTCTTTCGTATGGCCCAATAGATACAAAAAATGTAGAGTCCCAAATTCAGAAAGCGTGCAAAATATAATGTTGGCAATGCCTGTAAATGAAGAACTCGGGCGATGGCCAAACCTACAATAGGAGCCGCATATTGGGTAAAGGGCGTATTCACCGTTCTTGCTGTTGTATTTACATATAACGAGTCATCCGAAGACACGAATAGACCGGTTTGCTCTGTAACTGTTTTATAAGTATTTTTAGAGGGATACATACTTAATGAAGAAAGAAATTTTCGATCATTTGCCCTCATGTAAATCTCGCTCTTATCTTCTGGTACACCTACACCCAATAACTGATTCGTATAATTGTACGCCGTCCATAAATGCGCTCCTTCATCGGGAATTGCGTTCGGAGGAAAGATTGTATTCGATATCAGGCCCAGCAAAACTGCTGCCAATACAAAGGTCTTTTCCAATGAAAAATCTCTTTTTATCAGTGAGAAATAAACCACTAAAACAGCGGAAATCGAAAGCAAATACAAAGCCAGCGTCATCCATCCCAAAAATGAGAACTTCTGATTCGTCAGCAGCCGAAAGGTAAGAACTGTACTTCCCCCATCCCCATTTATATAAAATGAGCGGCCAGATATATATTCTTCCGGGGAAGAGTGATATACTGTGACGGCATTTCCTTCCTCTCCGTCCTGAGAGGTGATAACAACCTTAATGTAATCTGTTTCATCCGAAAAAACCTTCCGGCCAAAGATAAAATCATGAAAATCATTGTCCTTCAGTTTCCCTGCCGGCAGTTCTTCCGCAAAAACACACTGGTCATCTGCATCATAGACCATGATGTCCACCGTGCAGCTATTGACGCGATTATAAGTCCCAAAACATATCTGAATTCCATAAATATCCATATCCAAAGGGATTCTCTGCTCCATCATATCTCCTGATAGGATTTCTCCCACCACATATTGGGCCTTGCCATTATTCATTTGTGTCTCGGCAGGGACAAATTCGGATGCTTCCAGGCCAATATAGTCAATCCAGTAGAATAAAAACACTGCTGTCAAAAAAGCAATTACTACAATAATTGGCCATAAACGCCGTTGGCTTATCGCGCTGCACAAATTCCTCAATCTTTCTCGCATCTTCTCTCTCCCTGATTACTTTATCGTAAAATTCGCGTCGTCCAGTGAAAAATTGGGATTGTAATACGGGTCGCCCTGCTCCAATTCCCGCTTCCATCTCGCCCGGAACCGTTCCACTTCTCCGACAAATCGAGCCCGTTTTTCCGGGGTATCATCTGCTTTCCGGCTTTTGGATTCATAGTGATACAACTCGGCAAACGGTGTAAAAACAATCAAATATCCCAGCTGCCGAATCCGCATGCAGAAGTCCACATCGTTAAACGCCACCTTAAAGGATTCGTCCAAACCCTCTGTCTGCTCCCATACGCTACGCCGAATCATCATACAGGCAGCGGTAACCGCTGCCAGATCCTGCGCGTATATGAGCCTTCCCATATATCCCGGGTCCTCTTTTGCGCGATAGGCCTGCATATGTGCCGCTACGCCGCCGGCTCCGAGCACTACACCGCCATGCTGAATGGTGTTATCCGGATAATACAGCTTTGCGCCTACCGCGCCCACATCCTCCCGCTGGGCATACATCAGCATTTCCTGGATCCAGTCCGGCGAAATCACCTCTGTATCGTTGTTTAACAAAAGAATGTAGTCCCCTTTGGCAAATTTGTATCCAAAATTATTGATGGCAGAATAGTTAAATTCCCCCTCCCAGCGAACCACCTGAATATTCTGCCGCCGCTTTAATGTCTCGTAATACCGGAAGGTTTTTTCTTCCTCGCTGTTATTTTCTATGACGATGATTTCGTAATTGGCATAGGAACTTTTCTCCTGGATGGAGACGATACATTTTCGCAAGTCCGATACATGATCCTTATTGGGAATCAAAATGGAAACCAGCGGCTCCCCCTTGATTTCATATTTCAGCCGGTACATCGACGGAACGACCGAATCCAGAACTTCCCCTCGCAGTCCTACCCGTTTTAGATGATCGCCTATTGCTCTTTTTGCCGCTTCGATCACATACGGCTTCGCGCTGACAGAAGAGGCGACCGATTGTTTGAAGGAGCGCCAAAAATACAAGGGCTTTGGAATATGGACAATTTTCTGCGCCTGTTCGGTCAGGCGCAGTACCATATCAAAATCCTGGCTCCCGTCACATTCGCTTCTGAACAAACCCACCTGATCCAAAAGACTTCTTTTAAATACCGTAAAATGACAGATATAATTGTTGGCCCGCAGGTTATCAATGGCAAAATCCGGCTTAAAGTGGGCGACGGTAATATTGCTTATTGTCCCCTGGAAGGTCAATTCGTCCGTATAAATAAAATCCGCTTCCTGTTCGCAGATCACCTTCATGTTTTCGTAAAGGGCCGAGGGATGCAGCAGATCGTCATGGTCAAACAAGGCGACATACTCCCCGGTGGCCATTTCGATACAGGCATTGGTATTGCCGGAAATCCCAAAGTTTTTCTCCAGCTTTCGATATTTAATCCGGCTGTCCTGCTGCTGAAACTGGGCCACAATCCGCCCCACCTGCGGATGGTCTTGGTCGCTGCCGTCCGCTAAACACAGTTCCCAATTGGAATAGGTCTGTGCCAGCACCGATTGAATCATCTCTTTTAAAAAATCCTCCGGCGTATTGTAAAGCGGCACCAGGATACTGAATGTAATCTGCCGGGGAAACATCTGCTGCCGCTCTTTTGCCAGTTGCTTTTCATCGTATCTGCCCAGATTGCGTCTGTTCTTAGCCTGAGACATTTCCCTCTTCACCCGTTTCCAGGTATGGACCGGACCATACCGCAAAAGGCTTTTGATGCCTTTACCCAACAGATAAGTCGCTCTGTTGGATTTTAAAAGCTTTTTGACCCCGTCCAAGCTGGCGCGCAGAGGCTTGGTCATCCTCCAGGCAAAAGAGGTAACGGTTGCCTGGTACGACTGGAAAAGCGCATTATATTCTGCGACTTTACCAAAATACAACGCCTGATATTCTTTTAAGTCCTCCTCGGAATCTTTCAATTGCTCTTGCAGATCGTCTATATCCTGCGAAAGCGACAGAACCTGCTCTTGGTGCTGCAGCGATTCTCTCATCCGCTCCTTTTCGTATTGTTCCACTGCCGCCGCTATACTTTTTTGCCTGAAAAGGCACGCGTAGCTTGCCAAAAACAACGGCTTCACTTCCCCGGCGGCAAAGAACCCCTGTTCCGCGAACAGCCCGCACCAATAAGAAGGCTCATGCAGGTTGACATGGGTCGGCTCTTCTGTATCGTCCGGCGACGAGCAAAACAAAACCTGGTCCGTTATCGCGCATAAATTGGCGACGGCCTTTTTTCCCTCTTCTTCCGGAATGTGCTCCAGTACCTCCATGGATACGACCAGATCGTACCGCCTGGGCAGACAATCGGGCAAGGGGTCCGCCAAAGACCCCGCCGCGCAATAGGGGCGGATATCCTCCCGAACCTGCGAAATGGCATACTCGGACAAATCCACGCCGTAAGCCTCGACGCCTAAATCGCGCAGAGCCTCAACCAACAATCCCATGGCGCAGCCGGCATCTAAAACCGTTTGAGGATGGTAATGCTCTTTAATACAGTTTGCGGCATTTTTTACAAAATCCTTCAATTCTTCTGACTCCCGGTAGGAAACCTCCCCTTTTCCCGTCCGGTAATGCCGGTAGTACTCCGCATCATAAAGATTCTTCATCCTTTGTCCCCCGTTAAATTTGATACGCGTCGCAAACCTCTTTTGTCTTGCCGATCATTTTAACCTGTCCGTGATCCAACCAAACCACCCGGTCGCACATCTGCCGGATCTGGTCCAAATCATGGGACACAAACAGCACCGTCGTACCGCCGCTCATCAATTCCAGCATCCGCCGGCGGCTTTTTCGCTGGAACGCCTCGTCCCCTACCGCCAGGATTTCGTCAACGATCAGGATTTCCGGATTCACAACCGTGGCGACGGAAAAAGCCAGACGCATCATCATTCCGGAGGAATAGTTTCGGATGGGCATCTCGATAAACTCTCCCAATTCTGAAAACTGCACAATTTCCTCGTATCTCTCGTCCAAAAACTTTTTGGAATAGCCTAAAATCGCCCCGTTTAAATAGATATTTTCCCGGCCGGTCAGATCATAGTCAAAGCCGCTGCCCAACTCCAGCATCGGAACGATATTTCCCCGGACCGATACCGAGCCTTCCGTCGGCTTCAAAATGCCGGAGATGATCTTTAAAATCGTGCTTTTTCCCGCGCCGTTGCGGCCGACGATTCCCAGCACTTCGCCAGGCCGCACCGAAAAGCTGACATTTTTTAAAGCCCAAAAATCCTTGTACTTAAGCTTTCCCTTTACCAGCATCACCAGGTATTCCTTTAAACTCTGGACCCTATCACGGGACATGCGAAAGCACATAGAGACATCTTTTACCTCAATCATTTTTGTTCCCTCATATATACAGTACAAATTTATCCTGCGCCTTGCGGAAAATAAGCCCACCGATCACCAGACTGCCGACGGCAAAGATCAGACAGATCAGGTAGGCTTTTGGCTCAGGCGATACGCCATTGATCACAACCGTTCGGGCAAATCGGATAAAATGATACATTGGATTCATCTTGTAAATGACCATAAACCGAGCGGGAATAATGGTCTCCGGGTAAAAAATCGGTGTGATGTACAGCCAAATCATGCTCAATACATTCCATAAAAACTGCGTGTCCCGGAAAAACACCATCAGCGACGCCAAAATCAAAGCCATTCCGATACAGAAGCAGAGCAAGCAGACCAGCGAAAATGGCAGAAGCAAAATCGCCGGCCGGATGGGAGTGTGGGTATAAAGGACCACCAGCAACAGCGGCAACAAGGACAGCAGCAGGTTGATACTGGAGGAAAAGACCCGGGTCACCGGGTAAATATACTTTGGCACATAAACCTTGGTAATCAGCGAGGCATTTCCCAAAATAGAGGTAATGCCCATTCCGCAGGCCTCGTTGAAAAAATTAAACAGCACAATTCCGGTCAAAAGGTAGACCGGAAAATTAGGGATATCGCTTTTAAAAATGGTGGAGAATACCACGTACTGCACCAGCATGGTCAAAAGAGGATTGAGAAAACTCCAAAGCACTCCCAGAACACTGCGTTTATATTTGGTTTTAAAATCCCGGCCAACCAGCTGCCGGATCAAAAAACGGTAGCGGGAAAAGGCGGCGAGCAGCTTAAGTCCCAGGCAATTTTTTCCTTTTTTTTGCAGTGAACACAGCCGCCAGCAGTAAGCGGCCAGTAAAACGCCTGCACCGGCGAAAATGTACCAATAATAGTGGCCGAACCACAGGTTGGTCTCTCCTGTGGTTTTTAAGCAAAGGGTACCCTCCAGCGGCTGACCGTCTTTATATAGCGGAATCCAATCCGCGCTTTGAACCTCCACCCGTCCGGCGGCGATGGAGTTGCCATAATACAAGGTTACCGCATTGCCCAGCGATCCGTCTTGCGAAGAAAACGCCAACACAAGTGTCTTGCCGGCGGCATCCTCCAGCGGGCGAGCTAAGCGCAGATTGAGCCAGCCGCCATCCTGCAGCTGCGACATGTCCACCGAAAAATGTTCCACCAGTTCTTTTTCGCCCTGCGGATCCTGGACATACAAATCCGCCGACAGCGTTCCGCTATTGACGCGGCCAAAGGTCCCAACAAGGACCGAAAAATCCGTCAGTCGATCGTATTGAGCAGAAAAAGTCTGCTCTAAAATCGTATCGGACAGAATCTCTCCCGCTGAAGCTGAAGGGGAAATGGATTCCTCGACATCAACGCGGGTTCTCAGCTGCTCACCGCCAATCCAGTAGAAAAGCGATGCCAAAGCGGCATAAGCGGCCAGAAACGCCAAACATCCCTTTTGCAAATTCCATTTTATCTTCATTGGCTTTCCTTTCTTCTACTCCCCTATTTCCTTTAAATACCGCGCCAGCGCGTCCTGCCAGCAAGGAAGCGGCGCAAATCCCGCCTCCAACAGGCTTTTTTTGCTCAAGCGGGAGTTTAAGGGGCGTGGGGCCTTTGCCGGGTATTGGCTGGAGGGGATCGGCTTTACCCGGGCCGTACAGCCGCCCAGGCGAAAAATCTCCGCGGCAAAATCCGCCCAGGAACAGACCCCTTCGTTTGTCACATGATACACGCCGTATTTTTCCGTTTGCACCAGATCGCATAAAACCGGCGCCAAATCCGCCGTATAGGTGGGGGAGCCGATCTGGTCGTCCACTACGCTGACCTCAGATCGTTCACGGCCCAGCCGGAGCATGGTCTTGACAAAATTGTTTCCGTTTTTGCCAAACACCCAGGAAACGCGGACAATAAAATACCGGTCCAACAGCGCTTTTACCGCATCTTCCCCTCCCAGCTTTGTCTTTCCATAAACGGTCGCGGGGCCGGTTGGATCGTTCACCTCATAAAACCGATCGCCAAAACCAGGAAACACATAATCGGTACTGACGTAAACCATCCTGGCGCTCAGCTGTCTGCACACCCTGGCAATATTCCGTGTTCCCTCTACATTGACCCGCCGGCACAGATCCGCTTCCTCCTCCGCCCGGTCCACCGCCGTATAGGCCGAGCAGTGAATCACCGTATCCGGGGCATAGTCCTCGATAAAACGAGCGGTAGCTGCCGCGTCGGTAATGTCAAAATCCTTGATATCCGCGCCCAGGCAGTCGATTTTTCGCTGATGCAGAACCTTCATCACATCATAGCCCAGCTGCCCGCCGACGCCGGTCACCAGAATTTTCATTCTCATTTCTCCTTTTTCCAAAAAGCGCGCAGGTGTTTCTACCGGTTTCCGTACATTTTTTCGTAATAGTTTTGGTAGTCGCCGCTGATAATATGCTCCCACCAGGTTCTGTGATCCAAATACCAGCGGATGGTCTTTTCCATTCCCCGGTCAAAGGCAGTGGTCGGCAGCCAGCCCAACTCCCTGTGGATTTTTGCCGGATCAATGGCGTACCGCCGGTCGTGGCCCGGCCGGTCAGTGACAAAATGAATCAGGCTTTCCGGCTTATCCAGCGCCCGCAGGATGGTCTTGACCACCTCCAGATTGGTGCGCTCGTTATGGCCGCCGATATTGTAGACGCTGCCGTCCTCTCCCTTTCGTACAATCAGGTCAATGGCGGCGCAGTGGTCGGTGACATACAGCCAATCCCGAACGTTTTCGCCGGTACCGTAAACTGGCAGCGGCTTATCGCTCAGCGCGTTGGCAATCATCAGTGGGATCAGCTTTTCCGGGAACTGATACGGCCCGTAGTTGTTGGAGCAGCGGGAGATGCTCACCGGAAGGCCGAAGGTGCGGTGGTAAGCCTGTACCAGCAGATCGGCCGACGCTTTCGACGCCGAATAAGGGCTGGAGGTGTGGATGGAGGTCTCTTCGGTAAAGAACAGATCGGGGCGGTCCAACGGCAGATCGCCGTACACCTCGTCGGTGGACACCTGATGGTAGCGCTTGATGCCGTACTGGCGGCAAGCGTCCATCAAAACCCCGGTGCCCAGCACGTTAGTCCGCAAAAACACGCCGGGATCCATCACCGAACGATCCACATGGGTTTCCGCTGCAAAGTTGACCACCACATCGGGCTTTTCCCGCTCGAACAGAGCGTAAATCGCCTTGCGGTCGGCAATATCCACCTTTTCAAAGGCAAAGCGGGGATTTTCCATCACCGATTCCAGCGTTTCCAGATTGCCTGCGTAGGTCAGGCTGTCCACACAGACGACCTGATCCCCCGGGTATTTTTCCATCAGATAAAACACAAAGTTGCTGCCAATAAAGCCGGCGCCGCCGGTAACCAACCACTTCATTTTTATTTCTCCTTATAAATAAAATCCACGTCGCTGTCGCGCAAAAGCGGCGCTTTCTGGTCCTTTTCGGACAAAATCGGGTTCTCTACCCGCCAGTCAATGCCCAGTTCCGGATCATTCCACAGAATGTTCCGGTCGGTCGAGGGGGCGTACAGATTATCCTCTTTATACAAAAACTCTACGTCGTCGGTCAGGGTCACAAAGCCGTGACCAAACCCTCTGGGGATCAGAAGCTGCCGCTTGTTTTCGGCAGACAGTTCTACCGCCACCCACTTTTTATAGGTGGGCGAGCCTTTTCGCAGATCCACCGCCACGTCAAGCACCGCGCCGCGTCCACAGCGGACCAGCTTGGCCTGGGCGGCGTCTCCCCTTTGGAAGTGGATACCCCGCAATGTCCCCTTCTGGGCGGAATAGGACTGGTTATCCTGCACAAAGTGGTAATGAAGCCCCGCCTCTTCCATATTGCGGGTGGACCAGGTTTCCATAAACCAGCCCCGATGGTCGCCAAACACCTTCGGCTCTAAAATAAAGACATCCAGTACCTGTGTTGGAATGACGTTCATAGAGAAATACCCCTTTTTAGTAGATGATTTTATTTTCCGCCACCTTTTTCAGGTGCGCGCCGTAAGCCGACTTACCATAGCGCTCTGCCGACGCCAGCAGCTGCTCTTTGTCGATCCAGCCATTTTTATAGGCGATCTCCTCAATGGCGGAGATTTTAATCCCCTGCCGGGTTTCAATCACCTTGACAAATTCAGTCGCCTCCGACAAAGCGTCCACCGTCCCGGTGTCCAGCCAGGCGTAGCCGCGTCCAAGGGTTACCACGTTTAAAGAACCTTCTTCCAGATACATGCGGTTCAAGTCGGTAATCTCCAACTCTCCTCTGGCAGAGGGCTTTACCTTCTTGGCCAGTTCGCATACCCGCCGGTCATAAAAATATAATCCGGTAACGCAGTAATTGGATTTTGGGTGCGCCGGCTTTTCCTCGATGGAAATCGCCTTGCCGTCAGCGTCAAACTCCACAATGCCAAATCGTTCCGGATCATCTACATAATAGCCGAATACCGTCGCGCCATCCTCTTTCGACGCGGCTTCCCGCAGATGGCGGGTCAGGCCGCTGCCGTAAAAGATGTTGTCCCCCAGAATCATGGCGCACCGGTCACCGCCAATAAATTTTTCGCCGATTAAAAACGCCTGGGCCAGCCCGTCGGGCGAAGGCTGCACCTCATAAGACAAACGAATACCGTATTGGGAACCGTCCCCCAAAAGCCGCTCAAAGTTCGGCAGATCCTGGGGGGTGGAAATAATGAGGATATCCCGAATTCCCGCCAGCATCAGGGTGGACAGGGGATAGAAAATCATCGGTTTATCGTATACCGGCAAAAGCTGTTTAGAGGTTACAAGGGTCAGCGGATAAAGTCTGGTACCAGATCCCCCGGCTAGAATAATTCCCTTCATGCCATTTCACTCCTAAAAAAATCAAAATCCAAAAAAAGGCGCAGTTCTCCCCTATTTTCTCAATATGGCTATTTTAACCGAAAACAGGATAAAACACAAGCTTTTATCCCTCTTTTTTATGATTTCCCCCAAACGGTCTAAAATCCTGCTAAGCCGCGCGCCGCAAAAACGAAATCAGCACCTGCGAAAATAAAGGGGGATGTCTAAAATCCCCCTGGCAGAAAACTTGCCTATCCAAAGAAAAAACCGGCAATTTTTTTTAAGGCTCCGTATTTCACCGTTTGATGCTTCACCGCAAAAATTTTTCGGCGAATCCAGCTTTGGGAGGAAAGCCGGCCGTACCCCTGGGTCAATTCTTTTTGCTGTGTGCTCATGCGGTCTTTATACAAAAGATAAAAGCTTTCCGACTGCAAAAACGTCTCCCGCAGTTCTCTGCGGTAGCCTTTTGCGTCCAGCAGGCGGCGCAGAAGATACAAAGGGGACCGCACGAACTTTGCGCCAACCGAATTATCCCCATGCTGGCGGTAAAGCGCCGTTGCCTCCTGCATTGGAACAATGCGGCCAAAGGCGCTGGCGATCAAAGCCAGCCACCAGTCGTGCATCACGTAAAACGGCGGCTCTTTGTAAAGCAGTTCCCCCAGCGCACGGTTATACATGGCCGTACAGCCAGTCACCGTGTTTTGGACCAGTTCATAGCAAAGCGCCGTTCTCTGCCAGTTGCCATTGACCGTATGGCGGTAGGACGGATCCAGGACCTTCAAATCCCTGTCAACGACCGTCAGATCGCTGTGTATCAAAACCGGCGTTTCTTTTCCGTATTGCCGCTCGGCCTTTTGCATGATTTCCAGCGTCTTCTCGATTTTATCCGGCAACCAAACGTCATCCTGATCGCAAAGCATCACATATTCGTCCCGGTATTTTTGCATCATTCCAAAAAAATTTCGTTTGGCGCCGCCGGAATTGGCACGGTTTTGACAGGCAGTTATATGGGACGGGTACCGTTTGGCGTAGGACTGGACAATCTCCCAGGTGCCGTCGTCGGACAAATCGTCCCCAATATACAGCATAAAATCCTGGCAGGTCTGCGCAAGAATCGAGTCAAGCTGCTGGGCGATGTAGTCGGCGCCATTATAAGACGCCAGCAGAATAAAAATCAAGGCCTTCGCTCCTTTAAAAGAAACTGCCGCGCAGCCCTTCTTATTTTTTGCATGCACGATGGTGAATTCCCTTGATTATTTTAACCAAAAATCTCATAAAGCGCAAGGCTGACCGGTCATTTCCCCTTCGCCGCAGCAAATGAAATCTTTGTCTGAATCGTCCCGGCGGTTTGGGGCATACTAAAAACGGCGGATCGGCATCCGGCCGGTGCGGGGAACGGCGTACATAAAATATTGGGGGGTGACAAGCTTGAAATATCCGGACATGTATGATCTGTTTCAAAACGAACCGGAGGCCAAAGCCTATTTTGACTCGCTGCCGGACTATGTAAAAGAACAAATCGGGGACCGGGCGCAGGGCGTTAACTCTTTAGAGAGTTTAAAGCATTACGCCGAAAACCTTTGCCGAGGCGACGGCTGATCCTTTTTCCGACAAAAAATCCCGTCTGTCTTTTTAGCAGGCGGGATTTTTTCGCAACTTTTTTCTTTTGCCGGGACTCTCTTTCTTCTCCCCATAAAGACGGCAAAGAAAAATTCCGCCTATAAACTGGGGCTTTTGGAAAGTATAATCACTTTGAAACCGCCCCAGACGCGGGCAGTTTTTTGGATATAGGAAAGGCCCGGAGCGCGAAATAGCTCCAGGCCCTTGCCTGGTGGAAAGTATGGTCACTTTGGAACTACCCCGGACACGGGCAGTTATTTTGGATATAGGAAAAGGCCCAGAGCGCGAAATGGCTCCAGGCCTTGCCTGGTGGCTGGGCTGGCTGGATTCGGACCAGCGGGATGACGGAGTCAAAGTCCGTTGCCTTACCACTTGGCGACAGCCCAATATTCAGTTGTATCTTTGCCCGAACAATCTTTTCCTATTCAAGGCGAATATGAAAAAAAGGCAAGAAGCCTTTTTTTATTTTAATGGGGTGGATAGTCGGATTCGAACCGACGGCCTCCAGAGCCACAATCTGGCGCTCTAACCAACTGAGCTATACCCACCATATTTGGCGCGCCAAAAGGGACTCGAACCCCTGGCCTATTGCTTAGAAGGCAATTGCTCTATCCAGCTGAGCTATTGGCGCATATGTCAGTGCCGGCGAATGACAAATGGAGCGGGTGATGGGAATCGAACCCACGTAACCAGCTTGGAAGGCTGGCATTCTACCATTGAACTACACCCGCAGGCTTTGAACGACAGATAATATTTTACCAAAGCAGGAACCGTTTGTCAATGCTTTTGTATAGATTCTTGTCCTGCTTGTGAGTTTGTTTTCTTTCATCCCTGGCGCCGACCCAACAAAAAGGCGGGGATCCCCCCGCCTTTTTTGCAATTTTATGCCGACACAACCTTAATCTTGCCTTCTTCGTCAATGACTTTCACCAGCGCCACCTGCCCGTTCACCTGTTCTACCAGCAGCGTACAGATGGGATCCTCCACCTCCCGGCGGATAACCCGGCGCAGGTCTCGGGCGCCGCTTTTGTTGCCATACGCCTTTTTGGCGATTAAAGAGAGCACCGCCTCGTTCCAGCCAAAGGTAATTCCCTTTTCTTTCATGGGATCCACCAATTCTTTGAGCATCAGTTCCGCGATTTTTTCGTAATCCTTCTCGTCTAACTGGCGGAAGGTGACGATTTCGTCAATCCTTCCCAAAAACTCCGGCCGCAAAAACTGGGACAGCGCTTTATAGGCATGGTCCTTTCTGGCCAGCGCTTCATTTTTGGTAAAGCCGACGGTGCTTTCCTTCTGCTCGCTGCCGGCGTTGGAGGTCATAACGATCACCGTATTCTCAAACGAAACCTTTCGGCCGTGGGCGTCGGTCAGCTTGCCCTCGTCGAGGATTTGCAGCAGGATGTTCATCACATCTGGATGGGCCTTTTCAATTTCGTCGAACAAAACCACCGAATAGGGCCGGCGGCGGATTTTCTCGGTCAGCTGCCCCGCCTCGTCGTAGCCCACATAGCCGGGGGGCGCTCCCACAATCCGGGAGACCGAATGCTTCTCCATAAATTCCGACATGTCCAGCCGGATCAGTGGGTCGGTGGAATCGAACAGTTCCTGGGAAAGCACCCGGACCAATTCGGTCTTCCCCACGCCGGTGGGGCCCACAAACAGGAAAGAGGCGGGCCGGCGCCGGCCGGAAATCTGCACGCGGCTGCGGCGCACCGCCGAGGCCACCAACTCCACCGCTTCGTCCTGGCCGATAATCCGCTTTTTGAGCGCCTCTTCCAAACGCGCCACCTTGTTTAACTCCGACTCTTTGATTTTGCTGGCGGGGATACCGGTCCAAAGTTCAATGACCTTGGCCACATCCTCGCTGGTAACCTGTGCGCCCAGCGCTTTGGGCTTTAATTCGTCCATTTTGGCGGCGATTTGCAGCTGATCCGCCTTGATTTTCGCCAGCTGCTCATAATCCAGGTGCTCCGGATCGCCCTCCATTTCCTCCGCTACGCGGTGGGAATCGGAGAGTTTTTTGTCCAATTCATCGTATTCGGCCATCTCTTTATTGCGAAGCGCCGCGCAGGAGCAGGCCTCGTCCAGCAGGTCAATGGCTTTATCCGGCAAAAAGCGGTCGTTGATGTACCGCTCGGACAGCACCACCATACTGCGGGCCATTTCCGGGGTGACCGTAACCCGGTGATATTGCTCGTAGTAGCCGCGGATCCCCTCGATCACCTTGACCGCGTCTTCAATCGAGGGCTCGTTCACTGTCACCGGCTGGAAGCGGCGCTCTAAGGCCGAATCCTTTTCGATGTATTTGCGGTATTCCCCAAAGGTGGTGGCGCCGATGACCTGAATCTCTCCCCGGGACAGGGCCGGCTTCAGGATGTTGGCGGCGTTCATCGAGCCTTCCGCATCCCCCGCGCCCACCAGGTTGTGGACCTCGTCGATAAACAGAATAATATTGCCTAAAGTGCGCACCTCGTCAATCAGCCCTTTGACGCGGCTTTCGAATTGGCCGCGGAATTGGGTCCCCGCCACCAGAGCGGTCATATCCAACAGATGGATTTCCTTATTTTTCAGCTTGAGCGGAACCGTGCCGGCCGCAATTCGCTGGGCGATTCCCTCAGCGATGGCCGTTTTGCCTACGCCGGGCTCGCCGATCAGACAGGGATTGTTTTTGGTCCTCCGGTTCAGGATCTGGACCACCCGGTAAATTTCCTCGTCCCGGCCGATGATGGTATCCAACCGGCCGTCCCGAGCTTTTTGGGTCAGGTCGGTACAATACGCCTCTAAAAACTTGCGCTTCGGCGCTTTCTTCTCTTTTTTCTCCGCCCTTTTGGGTCTCTCCTTCGGGTTTGGGCGCTGATCGGAAGGTCGATCCATCCTGCCGAACATATTCTGCAAAAACGGAAACGTCTGGGCGCCGCCGGGCATAAAACCCGACCCCTCCGAGCCGTCATCCGCCTCGTCGGGAACGTCCAGTGCCCCGTCGTTTTCCTCCATCATACCCATCAGCTGATCGTTCATATTTTCAATTTCGTCATCGGTTATCCCCATTTTTTCCATCAACTCGTTTACCGGACCGATTCCCAACTCCCGGGCGCATTGTAAACACAATCCCTCGTTGATGGTCTTCCCGTTTTCCAACCGCGTCATGAAAACAACCGCGACTCTTTTTTTGCACCTTGAACACAACATATTCATCGCCAAATCTACACCTCGTATATCTTTTCAAAACAGCTACCGCCATCGACTATTCACGTTAAGCCTTATTATAAAAATCAAATATGAACTGGCTGTGAAAAAAAGTTCGCGCAGAAAAAAACTTTACCCCTCCATAAGGGACTGCAAAAACGCCTGGCCCATAGAGATGACGCCCGAAAAATCCGGCACGGGCAAAGAGCCCAGCGCATTCTTTTCTAAAAACAGCCGGAGAATCCAGGTGTTTTCCAGCGTTTGCCGGTTGAGATAAGGGATGCTGTCCCCGGTCAGGGCCAAAACCAGACTTGCGATGGCAACGATTAGATACAGATACAAAACCCCTTCTACCGCGCCGACGCATCCGCCCAAAATCGAATTGAAAGAACCCACGATGGGAATCCGCCGGATCCCCGTAAAGCAGCGGGAAACTGCGCGGGTCACAAAGAGGAAAAAGGAGAAAAACAAAAGGAAAAAAATCGTGGAAAAAAGCGCAATGCAGGTGGGGCCGATGGTCTGCTCCACCAGGCCGGCGGCCAGCTGCTGGGCGCTGCCGGCTACGGAAGGCAACGTAAAATCCGCCGGAAGGCCGGCGAATTCCAGCGCGCGCAAAAGATAGGCGGGGATGCTTTCCAAAACCGCTTCTAACGTCTGCAAAAAACTGCCGGCTGAACCGGCGGACAAAATCTGCTCCGAGATTTTTTCGGTCAGCCCCTCTTTGACAAAATGCGTAAAGGTGTATTCCGCCGCCGGGCCGGACAGGGCGTTGGCCAAAAGCATCGAAACAAAAAATCCCACCAGCTGCACCGCCGTGCGGACAAATCCCCGCCGGGCCGATGAGCGAATATACCCTGCCACAAACAAAACTGCCGCCAGATCCAAAATAACCGGCAAAAATTTTTCTATGTCAATCCCTTCTCTCTTTTTAAGCATTTTCTTTCACGAACCGCTAAAAAAGCGATTCCTGGCAAATTGCATTGGGCGTTGCGTAATATAGATGCCCCCCGCCCAGAGCCAAAAACAACACATCCTGTTCCGGAGAAAATTCTTTTACCACTTCCCCCTTGGCATTATAAACCGTAATGCGCCCATCGGCCAAAAGGGCTGTGCGGCTTGCAGATACGTCGATCGCCTCCACAGGAGACTGGAGGGATACGGCGCCGATTTCCTCTCCGGAAGCGCCCAATATGGACAGTTTAACCGATTTAAACTCCCGATAGTCCCCCAAAACCAGCGCGGACACCTTTTGCCCTTTTACACAGAAGGCGCGCAACGGCTCGTTCTGGAAAAAGAAGGTGGCTTTTTCTTTCCCGGATTCGGAATAGTAATAGGCCGTCTTCCCGGTCAGCACCTGCAATTCGCCATTTTGGTAGCGCAGATCGTGGATGACCTCCCCCACATACTGGCGCTGGGCAAAGGGGCTTTCTTCATTTAAACGGTACATGGTCAGGCTGCTGACCAGATCCCCGGCGCTGACCTGCACGGAGGATACGGCAATACTTCTCCCGTCCGGGGAAAAATCCGCCCCATACAGATAGTTTTCCGCCGATTTCCAGGAAAAAACCGGCTCCTCCAAAGAATTGTCATAAACGGATATCTGACCTAAAAAACGCTGGGTGTTGGTGATGACCGCCAAATCGTTTTTGTCGGAGAGAACCGCAAACAGCACCGGCTCTTCAAAATGCATCTCTTTTACGGTTTTGGTTTTGCTTTCCACCCGCAATAGCTTTGAGGACGGATCGTACAAAAGAATCCGGCTGCCGGAGCATTTCATCACCGGGTTGGGGTAATTGTGCTGCACCTCCCGCACCAATTTTCCGTTTTTATTATAAATATGCAGATGGGTGTCGGTCAGAACCAGCAGCACATTGCCCATCGACTGCATCTGCCGGATGGTCGCGCCGGAAAACTCCATGGGATAGCCGCTGCCTGAGCCCAGTTCCGCAAGTCCCCCTGCAAACTGTTCGGCCAGGCTGGTTTCCTTGATTCTTTCCCAGAGAAACCACCCGACGAAAAAGATGGCCAAAACAAGCAAAAAGGCGCCCAGCCGCTTAAAATTCTGCCGCCGGTTGCGTTTTTTTCGCAGCCGCTCAATATCCTCCAGCTGGCCCATTTTGACACATCCTTTCTTTTTTGCGGCGGACAAGACCGCTTAAACGTCCAAAGGAAAGCCCTCTTCCCCTCAGTTTTCACAAATGGCGTCCCATCCGACCGGGCGGGTGTAAAACACCTCGTCCAGATACAGCCCGCAGGCCGGAACGGTGGCGCCGGCCAGGGACCTGTTTTGTTCCTTCAGCGCCCGGGCCACCTGCCCTATGTCCAGCTTTCCCTCGTTGACCCACAAAAGGGTCCCCACAAGAATCCGGACCATATTATACAAAAAGCCGTCTCCCTCTACGATACATGTAACGAGATCCCCCTGACGCCGGACTTCACAGCGGTAGAGGGTGCGCACTGTATTGGTCTGGTCGGTTTTCGCGCTGCAAAAGCCCCGAAAATCGTGGGTTCCGCAAAGGATCTCACACACCGGGCGCAGCTTTTCCAGGTCCATAGGCCGCCAGTATTCCAAAGCGCGTCCTTTGTAAAAGGGGTTTTTCCCGTCGGAATTCCAGATCAGATACCGGTATCTTTTGCCCACACAGCTGTAGCGGGCGTGAAAATCCGCAGGGACCTCCCGGCAATCCAACACGCCGATATCCTCCGGCAGCAAGGCGTTCAGGCTCCTCTTTAATGCGTACAGGGGCAGGTCGCTTTGGGTGTAGAAATTCATGCAGAACCGGTTGGCGTGGACGCCCGAATCGGTGCGGGAGCAGCCTTTTACGTCCTCCCGTCGGCCCAGCACAATTTCCATGGCGTCCTGCACCGTTTCGGTGACCGACCGGGCGTTGGCCTGCACCTGAGAGCCGTGGTAGGCGGTACCGATATAACAAAGCGTCAACAGGATATTGCGCACACCGTCTCCCCCTTTCCCAAGGCCTCGGACAAATCCCCGATTCTTTTAAAGCACCACCGGCGCAAAAATGTTGACCACGACCACTGCGCCGATACACGCCGCCGTCACCGCCGCCGCAACCCCGTCCTGCCAGCTATAGTGCAGCTGCTTCATTCGCGTACGGCCCACGTCGCCCCGGTAGCAACGGCATTCCATCGCCAACGCCAGCTCGTCCGCCCGGCGAAACGCCGACACAAACAGCGGAATCAAAATCGGCACCAGCGCGCGGGCCCTCTGCATGATGCTGCCGCTTTCCAGGTCCGCTCCCCGCGCCTTTTGGGCGCTCATGATTTTATCCGTTTCCTCAATCAGCGTTGGGATAAAGCGCAGGGCAATGGTCATCATCATCGAAAGTTCATGCACCGGGAACCGGACCTTCTTAAGCGGCTTCATCAGCCGTTCCAGCCCGTCGGTAAGGGTGATGGGCGAGGTGGTGTAGGTCAAAAGCGAGGTGCCGGCAATTAAGCAGATAATGCGAATCGTCATCACCACCGCCGTCAGCAGTCCCTGGCGGGAAACGTGGAAAATCCACCAGTCGAACAGCGGGTCGCCCTTGACAAAAAACATATTGAGCACCGTGGTAAAAATAATGATGGGAATCACCGGCTTTAAGCTTTTGGTGATCATGCGGGGCGGGATGCCGGAAATGGCGTAGGAAAAAATCAAAAACAGGATTCCCACACAAAGCCCCAGCGGGTTGGACACGGTAAAAAGCATGACGATATAGCCAATCGTCAAAAGAATCTTCATCCGGGGATCCAGCCGGTGCAGCACCGACTTGCCCGGAAAATACTGCCCGATGGTAATATCCTTAAGCATGGATGCCACCTCCTCCGCCCAAAACCTGTTCCAGAGCGTTTTTCGCCTGCTCGACTGTATAGATGTTGGAAGGCACCGGCCATCCCTTTTCACTCAACGACAAAAACACCCGGGACACCTGCGGCACCGCCAGACCCATAGCCTCGATTTCGCGGCTATGGGAAAAGACCTCTTCCACCCGGTCGAACATGGCCACCTTGCTGTGATTCATGACCAGCACTTTCTCGGTGTATTTGGCCACGTCCTCCATGCTGTGAGATACCAGCAAAATGGTGTTTTTCTGCTCTTTGTGATACTCTAAGATCTGGCCTAAAATCCGATCCCGGCCTTTGGGGTCCAGTCCAGCGGTGGGCTCGTCCAGAATGAGCACCTCCGGATTCATGGCGATGACCCCGGCGATGGCCACCCGCCGCTTCTGCCCGCCAGAAAGTTCGAAGGGGCTTTTTTCCATATGATGGGACTTTAAGCCCACAAACAGCGCCGCCTCCCGGACTCTTTGGTCGATTTCCTCTTCCGAAAGCCCCATGTTTTTGGGGCCGAAGGCGATGTCCTTATAGACCGTATCCTCAAACAGCTGGTATTCCGGGTACTGGAACACCAATCCCACCTTAAAGCGGATGCGGCGGATCTCTTTGGGTTTTTCCCAGATGTCCTCGCCGTCCACGTAAATTTTTCCGTCCGTCGGGCGCAAAAGACCGTTAAAATGCTGGATCAGGGTGGATTTTCCCGATCCGGTATGGCCGATGACCCCGATCATCTCCCCCTGGCCGATTTCCAGGCTGACATCAGAGACCGCCGCTTTCTCATAGCTGGTTCCCTGTGAATAGGTGTGGGTCAAATGCTCTGTTTTAATAACTGACATGGTGTTCCTCCAACAGTTTTTCAATGGCCTGGACGCATTCCTCTTCAAAGAGAATGTCGTCCGGCAGACAGTAGCCGTCTTTTCGCAAAAGCCAGGCGAGTTCGGTCACCTGCGGTACGTCGAGCCCCACGCTCTTTAGCTGTTCCACATGGGAAAATACCTGGCGCGGTCCCCCGTCCAGGATGATTTTTCCGTTATCCACCACGACCACCCGGTCGCACTGGGCGGCTTCGTCCATGTAATGGGTGATCAGCACCACCGTGATGCCAAATTGGCTTCCCAGCTGGCGGATGGTCTTCAAGACCTCTCGCCGACCCTGGGGGTCCAGCATGGCGGTGGGCTCGTCCAGCACAATGCACTTAGGGCGCATGGCGATGATCCCCGCAATGGCGATCCGCTGCTTCTGCCCGCCGGAAAGCTGATGGGGCGCATGCTCCCGGTAGTCGTACATCCCCACCGCCTTTAAGGATTCATCCACCCGACGGCGGATTTCCTCCGGCGGCACCCCCAGATTTTCCAGCGCAAAGGCCACGTCCTCCTCCACGATGGTGGCAACCAGCTGGTTGTCCGGGTTCTGGAATACCATCCCGGCCGTTTGGCGGATATCGTACAGCCGCTCCTCTTCTTTTGTGTCGATGCCGCCTACGTAAACGGTACCCGAGGAGGGAAGCAAAATGGCGTTAAAATGCTTTGCCAGGGTGGATTTTCCCGATCCGTTATGCCCCAGCACCGCCACAAATTCCCCGGGCCGAACGTCTAAGGTGACATTTTCCAGTACAACGGGAGATGGGGTGTTTTCCTCGTAATTGTCATACGCAAAGGATACATCCCTTGCCGATAAAATCGGTTCTATGTGACATTCCTTCTTTCTTGACTAGGTTTGGCTTTCCCATACAGCGGTGGACCCGCAGGGCAGCGAAAAGCCGGAGGCGGTGACCGGAAGGCCGATTTCCGAGGCCCAGACCCTGCCCTTTCGCCCTCGTCCCACCGTGACACCTAACAGATATTCCATCACCGAGGCCGGAAGCCCGGTGGTATAGGAATTGAGCAAAAAGAAAATCGCGTCGCCGTAAAGGAGTTGCCCGGCCAGCGCCAACAGATCATAAATCTGCTCCTCCAGCTTCCAGACCTCGCCGCCGGGCCCCCGCCCATAAGAGGGCGGATCTAGCAAAATTCCGTCGTACCGGCTTCCGCGGCGGATTTCCCGCTCTACAAACTTTTTGCAGTCGTCCACAATCCAGCGGATGGGCCTGTCCCCCAGGCCGGACAGCGCCGCATTTTCCCGCGCCCAGGCCACCATGCCTTTAGATGCGTCCACATGGCAGACCGAAGCGCCCGCCGCCGCGCAGGCCAGCGTGGCGCCGCCGGTGTAGGCAAACAGGTTCAGCACCTTCACCGGCCGGCCGGCTTCCCGGATTTTTTTGCCCATAAAGTCCCAGTTGACCGCCTGCTCCGGAAACAATCCCGTATGCTTAAAGCCGGTGGGGCTGACCTGAAAGGTCAGTTCTTTATACCGAATCTGCCATTTCTCCTTTTGAAGCGAGCGATTTTGCCAGCTGCCCCCGCCGCTGCTGGAGCGGATATACCGGGCGTCCGCGTTTTTCCACAGCGGATACTCCTTGGGGGTGTTCCAGATGATTTGCGGGTCCGGCCGGATCAGCAGCACATCGCCCCATCGCTCCAGCTTTTCCCCGCTGGAGGTGTCGATGATTTCATAATCCCTCCACTGGTCGGCAATTCTCATTCCTCTACCCCCGCTTAGCCTCGATCGCCGCGGCAATCTGCCCGGCAATCTCTTCGATCTGCCTATAATCGGCGCCTTCGACCATCACCCGTACCAGCGGCTCGGTTCCGGATGGGCGCACCAACACCCGTCCCTGATCGCCCAAACGGTCGTCCAACTCTTTGAACAGATCGTCCAATTCCCAAAGGGTAGCCTTTAATTCGTCATCGGCCCGCACGTTTTTTAGCACCTGGGGATAGGTGGTCATCACCTGGCGCAGCACATCCAGCGGCTTTTGCTCCCGCGTCAGAACGTTTAACAGGTGGATAGCCGAAAGCTGGCCGTCGCCGGTGGTCATATCGTCGAAAAAGATAATATGGCCGGACTGCTCTCCTCCTAAACTGTACCCATCCTCCATGATGGTCTTCAGCACATACCGGTCCCCTACCTTGGTGGTTGGGGTGGCGATCTCCTGCTCTTTGGCAAAGTGGAACAGCCCTAAATTGGACATGACCGTTACCACAAGGCCGTTATTTTTCAGTTTCCCCCGTTTTTTCAGATCCAGCGCGAAAATCGCCATCAGCACATCTCCGTCAACCAAATCGCCGTTTTTGTCCACCGCCAGGCACCGGTCCGCGTCTCCGTCAAAGGCGAAGCCCAGGTCGCAGCCATGCTCTTTGACGTAGGCCCGCAGCCCTTCCATATGGGTGGAGCCGCAATCCAGGTTGACGTTTGTTCCGTTGGGCTGGGCGTTGAGCAGATGGCATTCGGCGCCCAAACGCTTGAAAATCTGCGGCGCGGTTACGCTGGCGCAGCCATTGGCGCAGTCCAAAGCCACCTTCAGTCCCTGAAAGGCTCCTTCTCCCAGGGAAACCAGATAGTCGATATAGCGGTTTATTTCATCGAAAGCGGCGGTCACTTGGCCGATTTTTTCCGGCGGCGCTTTGGGAGGAACCCGCTCATTGTCGATGATAATCGCCTCGATTTCCTCCTCTTCCTCGTCGGAAAGCTTAAAGCCGGTACTGCTGATGATTTTAATGCCGTTATCCTGATACGGATTGTGGGAGGCGGTGAGCATAATCCCTGCATCCGCCGCCAATTCCCGGACCAGATAGGCCACCGCCGGCGTTGGCGTTACCCCCAAAAGCTTCACATCGCACCCTACCGAGCACAGTCCCGCCGCCATGGCCGATTCCAGCATACTGGAAGACAGGCGGGTATCCCGCCCGATGATAAAGCAAGGCTTGCGCCCGATTTTTTCCCGAATAACCGTGCCCGCCGCCTGGGCCACCTCCATGGCCAGGTCAACGCTTAACTCCTTGTTGGCAATTCCGCGGATGCCGTCGGTTCCAAACAGTTTCCCCATAATCTTGCTCCTTTATCAAAAATCCAGTTTCAGCTGATCGTCGTTTTGTTCCCCCGGCGCCGCCAGACCCAAATGACGGTACCCCATAGGCGTTACACAGCGGCCCCTTGGCGTGCGACTCAAAAAGCCGATCTGCATCAAATACGGCTCATACACATCCTCCAGCGTCACCGCCTCTTCGCCGATGGCCGCCGCCAGCGTTTCCAGCCCTACCGGGCCGCCGCCATAGTTGCGGACAATGGTCAAAAGCATCCGCCGGTCGATGGAATCCAGGCCCAGGCCGTCGATTTCCAGCCGGTCCAGCGCCTGTTTGGCAATGGGCAGGGTAATGGCGCCGTCCCCTATAACCTGGGCAAAATCCCGCACCCGTTTGAGCAGCCGGTTGGCGATACGGGGCGTTCCCCGGCTTCGGCGGGCCAACTCGATGGACCCGTCATAGTCGCAGGGGATGTTTAAAATCCCCGCGCTGCGCCGAATGATCTGCGAGAGTTCCTCAGCCGTATACAATTCCAGCCGAAGAATCACGCCGAACCGATCCCGCAGCGGCGCGGTCAGCTGGCCGGCACGGGTGGTGGCGCCCACCAGCGTAAAATGGGGCAGGTCGATGCGGATGGAACGGGCCGACGGTCCTTTTCCGATGATGATATCCAGCGCGTAATCCTCCATGGCCGGATACAGCACCTCCTCCACCGCCCGGGACAGCCGGTGGATTTCGTCGATAAAAAGGATGTCGTTTTCCCCTAAATTGGTCAAAAGCGCCGCCAGATCCCCCGGCTTTTCGATGGCCGGGCCGGAGGTGATGCGCAGATTCACATTCATCTCGTTGGCGATGATGCCGGACAGGGTGGTCTTGCCCAAACCGGGAGGGCCGTACAAAAGCACATGGTCCAATGGCTCCCCCCGCATGCGGGCCGCCTCGATATAGACCGACATATTTTCCTTGGCCTTTTCCTGGCCGATGTATTCCTGCAGGGTTTTGGGGCGCAGGGACCCTTCGATATCCGAATCCTCCCGGCCGTATTCCGGCGTCACGATCCGGCTTTCAAAATCCGTTTCCTTTTCCATTGTCCCCCGCCCTTCCGTTTATTTTCCTGTGGCAATGGCCTTGAGGCCCAGCCGGATCAGTTCCTCTACCGGCAAAGACGCGTCCAGCTTCGCCATGGCGGACGCCGCCTCCGACTGGGTGTATCCCAGCACCACCAGCGCGCTGACCGCCTCCTGCACATTCGAGCCCGCCAGAATCGCCGGCGCGGGAATGTCGTCCATCCCCACCCCTTTGGCGATCTGCTCATTCTGCACCTTGTCTTTTAACTCCAATATCAGCCGCTGGGCCAGCTTCGGTCCCACCCCCTGGGCCCGGGTGATGGATTTGACATCCCCCGTGGCCACGCAAAGGGCAAATTTTTCCGGCGAAAGCTGGGACAGAATCGACAGCGCCGCTTTCGGCCCCACACCAGAGACGGTTAAAAGCATCTTAAAGCAGCTTAATTCCCCCTGGTCGGAAAAACCGTACAGGTCCATCGCGTCCTCCCGGACCAGAAAACAGGTGTAGAGCATGACCTCCGACTGAAGGGCCGGCAGCTTGGAGAGGGTGTTGTTGGTGGTTTTCAGCGCAAAGGCAACCCCCGCGCATTCCACCGCGGCCATTCCCTCCTCCACATGAACAAGCCTGCCGCGCACACTGTAAATCATGACGGTTTTCCCCCTGTCAGTAATATTGTTTGAGCCGGCTCATCAGCGAGCCGGAGGAATGGGCGTGGCAGATGGCAATGGCCAACGCGTCCGCCGTGTCGTCCGGCTTGGGGACCGCGTCCAGATGCAAAAGCATCCGGGTCATTTCCTGCACCTGCTTTTTTACCGCCTGGCCGTAGCCCACCACCGATGATTTCACCTGTAACGGGGTGTACTCAAACACCTCTACCCCCTCCAGCCGTGCAGCCAGAAGAATCACCCCTCTGGCCTGAGCTACATCGATGGCCGTTTTCTGGTTGTTTTGAAAATACAGCTTTTCCACCGCCATCGCCTGGGGATGGTATTGGGACAAAAGCGCCTGCATTTCCCGATAAATCAGTTCCAGCCGCTGGGGAAATTCCATCCCTGCCGGGGTGGTGATCGCGCCATAATCTACTGTACGAAACCGGTTGCTTTGATATTCCACCAATCCGTAGCCCACAATGGCATAGCCTGGGTCAATTCCTAAAATCAGCATACATACCGCCTATTCTGACAAATCGGGCACGCCCGACCTTTGCAAAACGCCTTTTTTGAGGATCCTCTCGGGGAAAACGGGCGTTTTGATACACGCAAATTCCCATATCCGCATAATTATAGCATAAACCATTTTTCGAAACAACATTCCCACCGGATTTTCCATCCCGCCCGACGGCCCAAAAACCCCGCTTTGGGGGCAACGGGTAAAAAATTCGGATTTTGTTCAAATTTTTTCAAAAATTTCTTGCATTTTTATCAGCAAGGCGTTATAATAAATTTTGTTATTTTGTGTTTGGACGATTAGCGCAGCTGGTAGCGCATCCGCTTGACGTGCGGGAGGTCAGGGGTTCAAGTCCCTTATCGTCCACCAGGGGTGCTGTTCCTGCAATAGTGGGGGCGGCATTTTTTTTACTCTTTTTTCTGTTTTTACTCTCTTGGCGATTACCAAAAATGGCATGGAAGGCTGACGCCTTCCATGCCATTTTTTCGGTTTATTCCATCCAGTCGGCCCTGATGTTATCCGTCTGAAACTGGGACTCGTATAACTTTTTGTAAACGCCGTCTTTTTCCAACAACTCTTCGTGGGAACCCTGCTCCACAACACGCCCTTTGGTAATCACCGCAATTTCATCGGCGTTTTTGATGGTGGACAGCCGGTGGGCCACTACAATTGTTGTCCGCCCCTGGCACAAATCGTCCAGCGCCTTTTGAATCAGCGCCTCGGTCGTGTTGTCCAGCGCACTGGTGGCCTCGTCCAAAATCAGAATGGCGGGATTTTTCAAAAACACCCGGGCGATGGAAAGCCGCTGCTTCTGCCCGCCGGAAAGCCGGACACCCCGCTCGCCGATGTTCGTCTGGTACCCTTCGGGCAGGCTCATGACATAGTCGTGGATATTGGCCCGCTTGGCCGCTTCGATAATCTGCTCCTCACTGGCGTCCAGGTCGCCGTAGGCGATATTGTCACGGATGCTGCCGTTAAACAAAAATACGTCCTGCTGGACAATACCGATATTTTTGCGCAGGGACTGGAAGGTTAGATCGCTGACCGGTACTCCGTCGATTCGGATCTCGCCGCTTTCCAGCGGGTAAAAATTGGGGATCAGATGGCAGATGGTGGTCTTGCCGCCGCCGGAAGGGCCCACCAGCGCCAGCTTTTCGCCGGGCCGGATGGTCAGACTGACATCGTGCAGCACCTCTTTTTTGTCGTCATAGGTAAAGTTTACCTTGTCAAACCGGATCTCGCCTTTGACCTGCGTCAGTTCTTTGGCGTTGGGATTTTCCTGCTCCACCTGCTGGTCGATCAACTCGCAGAAGCGCTGAAAGCCAGTCATCCCGTTTTGGTACTGCTCCATAAAGTTAATGAGTTTTTTCACCGGGTTAATAAACAGGTTAACAAACAGCATAAACGCGGCAAAGTCCCCGTAGCTGATCACGCCGCGATAGGTGAAAACGCCGCCTGCTAAGATCACCACCACATTAAACAGATCGGTGATAAAGCCGGTTCCGGCAAAAAACTGCCCCATGGCTTTGTAGGACATCTCTCTGGCCTTGACAAATTTTCCGTTGCCCGATTGGAACTTTTCCTCCTCAAAGCCACTGTTGGTAAAGGCCTTGGAAACCCGTATGCCGGAAATGCTGCTTTCCAGCGTTGCGTTGACTACCGCCACCTTGCGGCGGCTTTCCATAAACGCCGCGTTCATTTTTTTGCGCATGGACATGGAAAACCAAACCAGAACGGGAATAAACAAAAAGATTATGACTGTTAAAAGCAGATTGATGCTGGAAAGATAGACAAAAGAGCCGATAATCATCACCGACGAGATAAAAATATCCTCCGGCCCATGGTGGGCCAACTCGGAAATATCCTGCA
>CAJTQM010000022.1:489-2341 GCA_910578255.1 uncultured Oscillospiraceae bacterium | reverse complement strand
TTTTGGTCAAAAAAGGAAAAGGGCAGCTTTTGTAGGTGCCGGAACAGATCCCGGCGCATATCCGCCTGCATATAAACGCCCACCATGTGTCCATAGTACTGGACAAAATAACTAAGCAGCATCTTGATAAAATAAATTGCCACCAGCGCAGCCGAAAAAAGTAAAAGCAGCCGCATCTGCCGGTTGGGGATATAGTCGTTGAGCATGCTGCGGGTGATCATCGGATAAAACAAATCGCATACCGCGATAAAAAAGGCGGCGGCCATATCCATAAAAAACAGCTTTTTCTGTGGCTTATAATAGGTTATAAAGCGCCGTATCATCAAAAAACACATCCTTCCTTTTTGCCGTCAGCAGTCTTTTCCCAAACGAATGTATCATAGCACAAAACTGGGATTTAGGAAAGCCTTTTCTTTCCCGCGTTGACTTTCCCCCGGCGTTTTATTATACTATTGACACAGTAGCATACCCTGTTTTTTATCCGCTAAGAGGAGTTCAACGATGAAAGAGAGTCCCGCCGTTTTGTCAATGAAAATTCTCATCTCCCCGGCCAAAAAAATGCGGGTGGATACCGACAGTCTGGATTGCCGGGGGACGCCGGTATTTCTTTCTCGGACCGAACGGCTTTTGGCCGCGTTGCGCGCCCTTTCACCCGACGAGCGCCGGATTTTGTGGAAATGCAGCCAGCCGCTGGCCCGCCAAAACGACCGCCTTTTACAGCAGGCGGACCTGCGCCAAAATCTCACCCCCGCGCTGCTGGCCTATGATGGGATTCAGTACCAATATATGGCGCCGGGGGTGTTTACCTACGAGGAATTCGACTACGTCCAGGCGCATCTGCGCTTTCTCTCCGGCTTTTATGGACTTTTGCGCCCCTTTGACGGGGTCGTCCCCTACCGGCTGGAGATGCAGGCAAAGCTTTCGGTAGATGGCGCCGCCGATCTGTACGCTTTTTGGGGCGACCTTCTCGCCCGTCGCCTGGCGGACGAAACGGACGTGATTGTAAATCTCGCCTCAAAGGAGTACAGCCGCAGCGTGCTCCCCCACCTGTCGGCGGGCGTTCGGGTGGTCAGCTGCATTTTCGGCGAGGAAAAAGACGGCCGCATCGCGGAAAAAGCGACTTTGTGCAAAATGGCCCGAGGCGAGATGGTCCGCTATATGGCCCAGCACTGCTGCCAAACGCCGGAGGAAATCCAAGGCTTTGATCGTCTTGGCTTTCGCTTTGTGCCGGAATGCTCGGACGAAAAAAACTATGTTTTTAGGAAAGAAGGAAAAAAAGATGCTGCCAGCAGGAAGTAAGGCTCCCCAGTTTACCCTCCCGGACAAGGACGGCAACCCGGTCAGCCTGTCCGACTTTTTAGGAAAAAAGGTGGTCCTCTATTTTTATCCAAAGGACAACACCCCCGGCTGTACCCGTCAGGCCTGCGCTTTTGCCGAACGCCTGGCGGATTTTGACCGTTTCGGGGCGGTGGTGATCGGTATCAGTAAGGATTCGGTATCCTCCCACCAAAAATTCG
The DNA here is from genome assembly GCA_910578255.1 of uncultured Oscillospiraceae bacterium. Classification (GTDB taxonomy): domain Bacteria; phylum Bacillota; class Clostridia; order Oscillospirales; family Ruminococcaceae; genus UBA3818. Next base: position 824 of record CAJTQM010000022.1, on the reverse strand, counting down.
CACAAAAATATGACCTGCCCTTTTTGCTTCTCTCCGATCCGGATTTGCAGGTCATCCAGGCATACGGCGTATGGCAGGAGAAAAAACTCTACGGCAAGGTGAGCATGGGAGTGGTTCGTTCCACCTATCTCATCGACGAAAACGGGGTCATTGAACAGGTGATGCCCAAGGTAAAACCCGATCAAAACGCCGACGAAATCCTGGCGTATTGGGGGCAGGGGGAACAGGCCGATGACTGAGGTGGTGGCTGCCCTCATCTGGCAGGGAGACCGGTTTTTAATCTGCCAGCGGCCGGCCCACAAGGCCCGGGGGCTTTTGTGGGAATTTGCTGGCGG
>CAJTQM010000022.1:0-479 GCA_910578255.1 uncultured Oscillospiraceae bacterium | reverse complement strand
CAAGGTGGAACCGGGAGAGACGAAGGAGCAGGCGCTCATCCGCGAATGTCAGGAGGAATTGGCCGTTACCCTGTCGGTACAGGACGTTTTTATGGAAGTAACCCATACCTATCCGGACCTAACCGTCCATCTGACCTTATTAAACGCCCAAATCGAGTCCGGTGTCCTGCAAAAAAGAGAGCACGCCGATCTGCGGTGGATTTACGTCTCCCAAACGGACCAATACCCCTTCTGTCCGGCGGACGAGCCGATTTTGCAGGCGCTGAAAAACGCCGGGCCGCCGTCTGCCAAAAAAGGAGGCGTTTGTCCGTGACCACAAGGGAAGCGGCCGTCGCCGCCTGCTTGGAACTGCCCGGCGCCTATGAGGATTACCCTTTTCACGATGACAACTGGACGGTACTGCGGCACCGGGGCAACCGAAAAATTTTCGCCATGGTCTTTGAGCGGCAGGGCCGCATCTGGATCAACGTCAAGGCCGA
>CAJTQM010000021.1:1067-34935 GCA_910578255.1 uncultured Oscillospiraceae bacterium | reverse complement strand
TTTTTTTGCGGCAAAAATGAAGGAAAGAGGATAAAATAATGACCCAAAAACTGATCCTGCCCATGAACCGGGTAAACATCAACGCGGGATACAAAATGGCGGCATATACCAAGTCCTGGGGATTTGCCCATTACGGCATCGACCTGGGGAATCCGGACCACCAGCGGACCATCTACAGTCCGGGAGACGGCACGATCATCGCCGCCGGCATGGATGGGGACACCCCTTCCCAGCGGATGGGAAACGCCCTGGTACTAGTCTTTCCGGATGTAGCGCGAAACGACGGCAAGACCTCCTCGCTGGCCTGCCGGATGTTCCACCTGGATAGCCTTGCGGTCAAGGCGGGTCAGGCGGTATTCGACGGCTGGGACGGCAAGGGGGTGTCCTCCGGGTGGATTGGGCAAAACGATCTGGACCTGCCGAAGCTGCCGGAGGAATCGTCCGGGCCGGACTACCAAGCCCTGTACGAGGTGGAGGCCAAAAAGGTCCAGACGCTCAGAGAGGGGATACAAAGCATCATCCGAAAGATGCAGGGATTGGTAGGGTAGAAAAGGCCCGTCTGCTTTGTAAAGCAGACGGGCCTTTTTCTATGCCCAAAACAAATGGGCCGCGCCCCGGATTCTTCCAAACTGCCCCGGACTCTCACACGCCAAAGCGCACGCCTGCCCCTCGCAAAAAGTTGCGCTGGGTTCGGCGGCTCGCTTGCAAACGCGCTCCGGGCGCTTTCGCGGCGCTGCCGATTTTTTGCGGCAAAAATTTTTCCAAACCGCTTTTTTACGCAACAACAAAGGCCAGGGCTTGTCTGCCCCGGCCTTTGTTGTCTCTGTTTGGTTCTTGCTTCTTGCTTGATGCGCTTTTTTTGCCGCCGGACGGTTTGCCCGGGACTATTTTACATAGCAGGTTACGGTGTGGATTTCGCCGTCGGCGTTAAAGGTGAAGACCACCTTGTCCTTTTGATACAGAGTATAGGGTTCGCTCAATTCTAGATAGTCATCATTTGTTGCACTTTCTTCAAATTTTACCGACCGCATGTAGTCGTCGGCCACGCTGCTGTACCGGTAAACCTGGGCCGTGATGGATAAATCAGCTTTTCGCTGGGTGCCCATAGAACCGACAATCTTTGTCCTTGTTGCGCTGGAATATGTATCGTCAATAACCGACCAACGTTGAGGAGTGACGGCGAAAGCCACCACAGCCAGCGAACAGAGCATCAGCGCCGCAAGAACCAGAGATACGATTTTTTTCATGTTTTTTACCCTTCCTTTTAAAAAAAATTTACCCCCATTACGAAGGGGGGAAGGAAGGATTACAGCGGCAATCAGACCACCATCTCATAGCTTTCGGCAATGCGGATTAACTCGTTTTTGGAAAGGGCATCTCCCATAATTTTGTAATAGTTGTTATTGTCAAAGAAATGTAAAGAATGAATACCGTTTTTTAATTTATAAAAGCCTCTGTGTGCGTTTACCGTCACTTCCTCCAATTCGGTATCTTCTGAATCCAAATCGACCTGACTGTCGTATCCGTTTATATTTCTTTGAGTAATCAAAATGTAGTTCGTTTTATTTTCTAGTCTAATTTTAACAGAATCAGAGAAAGCGTTAATGTCCGTTATGGCATAGTCTTTAGGCAGGTAGCGGGGAAAATAAACCGGCATGTCCACCTTGCTCAACTCGTCCAGCGGGTCGGAGAACAAACCCTGACGAATCTGCTCGGTCAGCTGAATGCCGGTATAGTTTTGATGGGGTTGGAACAGAAGGTTAAAAATATCACCGTTGTTAGCCTGAGCAACCAGCACCGTGCAAAGAATCACACAAAACGATACGGCAATCTGAGGGATCCCCCTGTGGGTAAAAAAGATTTTCGCGCTGTTTCTTCTCGCCCGCCGCTTGGACTGGCGCAGCAGCTTTTCCATCTCCTTTTTAAAATGCTCCGAAGGCTCGTATTCCTGCGTTTGCGCCGCAGCCAATATCTTGTCCGCGTCGAACGGCTCATCCGGCATGTTGTTGTGTATAAATTGTTCGAATAGTTCTTTCTGGTTGTCCATTCCTAGTCCTCCTGTTCCAAAAATTTGCGGAATTTTACCCGAAGCCGGAAAATCTTAACGGAAATGTGGGTTTCGGATATGCCGTACATCGCCGACAGTTCCTTGTAGTGGAATCCACGAATTGTGGCGTCGACAAACAAATTACGGTCCGAATCGGATAACGTTTCTAGAAAAAATATGAATTTTTTCTTAATTTCACCAGCGCTAAAGTCGTCCCAAACCGTGTCCAGCGGATTTGCCCGGATGGACTCGTAATGGGAAAGTTCACTGGTGGGAACGCATTTTAAAAGATAGTCAAAGCAGGTGTTGCGCACGGTGACCACCAGATAGCGCCTGGTGCGGGCCGAGGCGGGATCTTCGATGTCTTCAATCCGCTTTAAAATCTTCACATATGCGTCGTGAACCAGTTCTTCGGCCACGGCAGGGGATTTGACGATTGAAATCGCAAAACGAACCAGGTCCCGCGCGTAGCATTCGTAAAGCCTGATGAATTTTTGGTGCTGCTCAATGGGGTTTGTTGTCATGTCTAGTCTGTCCTTCGCCGCCAAAATTACAGCTCTATTATACAAAATATCAGAAAAATAGAAAAGTGCAAGAGCCCCGGGGGACTTTTTAAGGAATTACTACGAAAAATTTATTTTTTATACGAAAAATCCGCTTTTAAACCGCCAAAAAGCTGTAAGATTGTGAACTTTGAAAAGATCCTTTTTTTGAAAAGACCTGTACGAAACCGGAAAATTTTGCTATACTGAAAAAAAGAGCCGTAAAAGGAGGCAAAAGCGATGAATTTAACAAACGAGCAGAAGGAAAAGCTAAACGGGGCGTTGGACCGCTGGGTCGAAGAGCACCGGGAGGAATTCATCCGGGACGTATCCGATCTTTGCCGGATCCGCAGCGTATCGGAGGAGACGCCCGGCGAAAAGCCCTTTGGCGAGGGCTGCTACGAGATGCTGATGGCGTCCTTCAAGCTGGCGGAGTCCTATGGGTTCCGTACCAAAAACTATGACAATTACTGCGGAAGCGCCATTTACGGGGACAATCCCAACGGCGATTCCATTGGCATTATCGCCCATATGGACATTGTGCCGGAGGGCAACGGCTGGACCCACGATCCCTTTGATCCGGTTTTGTCCGAGGACGGAAAGTATCTGTTTGGCCGGGGCACCGCCGACGATAAGGCGCCGGCGATGGTGGGAATGTACGCCATGCGCTTTTTAAAAGAGAACGGCATCCGGCTGAAAAACGACGTAATGCTGGTGTTCGGCTTAAACGAGGAAAAGGGCAGCGCCGATATGCCGGAGTTTCTCAAGCGGGAAAAGGCGCCCAAATGGTCGCTGGTGCCCGACTCGAAATTCCCGGTAGGCTATGCGGAAATCGGCTTTATCCACGCGGTATTTGCGATTTCGGGCGTTGGGGAAGAGCTGGTGGAGATCCACGGCGGCGAGGCGACCAACTCAGTGCCCGACCGGGCTTACGCGGTGGTTTCCGGCTGCAAGGCGGATGAGGTCCGGGCCAAGCTGGGGGATATGGAGCGAATCACGGTGGAAGAAGACCCCAAGGGCGTTCGTTTTCTGGCCACCGGCAATTCCCAGCACGCTTCCCGGCCGGAAGGGGCGGTCAACGCCAACAACGTATTGGCAAAGGCCCTGTTAAAGGCAGAGGTCCTGCATGGCAAAACCCGCGAGGCTGTGGAACTGTTCCAGCAGCTGACCAGCCATCATTATGGCGAGGATCTGGGGATTTCCTGCGAGGACGATATGTCCGGCAAGCTGACCTGCGTCTTTACCTGGGTGCGCAAAGAGGGCGATAAGCTGATCTTAAAGCCCGACATCCGCTATCCCGTTACCGCTGATCAGGCGTTTTTGATGGATACGCTGCCGAAAAACGCCCAAAAGCTGGGACTGGAGATTCTGGAACTGGGCAATAATCCGGCCTTCAGCTTCCCGCTGGATCATCCGGTGGTGGAAAAGCTCATCCAGGTGCCCAGAGAGGTATTGGGCATGCCGGATATTCCCCCTCTGGTTTTGGCCGGCGGCACCTACGCCAGAAGACTGCCCAACGCGGTGTCCTTCGGCGTCACCGTTCCGGACCGTGTGCGGCTGTTCGGCTTTGAGAAGGGCGGCGCCCATCAGGCCGACGAGTACGGAGACATCCCGAATCTGATGCGCAGCATCAAGGTATATGTCCGCACCCTCATTGAAATCGACGATCTTGTGGCTGCCCTGTAAACGGCTGTCCGCAGAAAAATGCCCCGCATCCTAAAAATGCGGGGCATTTTGCATGCGTTTTTCTTTACGAAAAGAGAAAAAAATGGTACAATAATGGCGGAACGGTTGTCGTACTGGATTTTATGGCCGTCCTGCGGGCATGGCCGGCGATCCGACGATTGGCCTTTGGGGACGCGTCAGGTCCGACTTTTTGCGCCGCCCCAGAAGATTACAAAAAAACGAGAGGTGTTTTTATGCTGGAAGAATTTATCCATCTGGTGCTGCCAACCATTATCGCGGTCATTGAACTGATCGGCATTTTTGTGGTGGCGGTTTCGGCTGTGCAGGGCTTTTATTTTTATCTGCGGGGCCTGTTTGGTCACAACGACCGCAACATCAAGCTGGATCTGGCCAACGGCATGGCCACCGGTCTGGAATTTAAGGTAGCTTCGGAGATTTTGAAAACCGTCCTGGTTCGGGATCTCAACGAACTGCTGGTTTTGGGATCGGTTATCGTTCTGCGGGCCCTTTTGGCGCTGCTCATCCATTTTGAGATGAAGACCAGCAAGGAGCATGAGGCATAAAATTAAAAAGAGGATAAAAATGGAGAAAGAGAAAAACGGCGTAGTCCAAAAAACGGTGAAAACCGGGATCTCCTTTGGTTCGGCTTTGGCGATGGTCATCAGCTATACCACCTGGCATTCCATCGGCTGGGCGATTTTCCATGGACTGCTCAGCTGGGTCTATGTGATTTATTTTTGGATTGTCCATACATAAAGCCAATAAAAAAAGGCCGCAGATGGCCTTTTTTTATTGGAATGGAGTTTAATTGGCGGCCTGCCCCCCTATCCCCAGTGTAAGGTCCCGGATCACCTCTCCGGCCAGAATTAGTCCGGCGGCGGAGGGGACAAAGGACACGCTCCCCGGCACCGGCCGGCGGCAGGAGCCGTCGTCGGAAAAGCTTTCCCACTTTGGCGGGACGATGGGCGGCTCTTTGGAATAGACCACCTTGCAGTGGGAAATCCCCCGCTTTTTCAGTTCCCGGCGCATGACCCGGGCCAGGGGACAGACCGAGGTCTGGGTGATGTCCGCCACCTCAAAGCGGGTGGGGTCCAGCTTGTTGCCGGCGCCCATGCAGCTGATCACCGGGATGCCTTTGTCCGCCGCCAGCTGGATGATGCCCAATTTAGCGGCGACTGTGTCCACCGCGTCCACAAAATAGTCGCAGTCGGACAGATCGTAATTCCCGGCGTTTTCCGGCAGGAAAAATACCGGGTATTGGGTCACCTGGCAGGCGGGATGGATGTCGGCGATCCGGCGGGCCGCTGCCTCGGTTTTGAGCATGCCGATGGTGCTGTGCAAAGCGATCAGCTGGCGGTTTAAATTAGAGACGGAGACCCGGTCGCTGTCAAACAAGACCAGCCGGCCGATTCCCGCGCGGGCCAGCGCCTCGACGCAATAAGAGCCCACCCCTCCCACGCCGAAAACCGCCACCTTTGCGCCCGAAAGGCGCCGGATTCCCTCTTCGCCCAATAACAGCGCGGTGCGGCAGAATGCTTCCTCCATCTTCCATACTCCCTTTGTCGGTTTTTCTTTATCATAGCATGCTGCCTTTCCTTTTTCAATTGCAACAGGCCGGGCAGAAGGACAAGACGTTTTGGGCGCCGCATCCCGAAAAAAAGGCCGCTTCGCTAACGAAGCGGCCTTTTTGAGTTGGGGTCCTATTGTTGTTGCCCGTTTTCCATAAGCTTTTGGGCGCACTGACGCAGTTCCTCTTCTGAATGTAGCGTGATGGCGGTTTGCTGGATGGTCTCCTGCACCCAGGCGGGCAGGGACTGAAAATAGGCGTTGGATTTCATATTTTGGGAAAAGTTCGTAACCATAAAAAGCTTCCTTTCATTTTGGATTTTATGGTAGTTTGGGACGGATGTCCCCACTTTATTCCGCTTAAGCGCCAAACGGTACTATTTTTGCCTGCCGGCACATATCCTTTAGCAGAAGAAAGAGGGGAGTGTGCAAAAATGGAATACAAGCTGAAAAAAGACCATATCGCCGTTTGCGAAACGGCGTTGGATTCTTTTACGGAACTGCCGGTAGAAAGCGATCTGCTGCTGCCGGATTACTGCCCGGATATTGTAAAGGTATTAAAATGCCAGGCCCGTCCCGCTTTTACAAAAACCGAGGTCAATGGGGATAAGTGCGTTTTGGAGGGTATTGTCTCCATTACGGTTTATTACACCGGCGAGGACGCAAAACTGCATACCAGCGAGCATAAGGTGGATTTTCTCAAAACGCTGGAGTTAAAAACCACGCCGCAAAATCCGGCGGTATTTTGTACGCTGAAAGAGGATTACCTCAACTGCAAGGCGGTCAGCCAACGCCGGGTGGATGTTCGCGGCGCTTTTTCCGTTATGATCAAAATCCTTTCCGGCGCCGAGGAGGAGATGGTCTGCGCCGCTGAAGGGGCCGGACTTCAGCTGAGCCACCGTCCGGTACAGTCCAGCGAACTGATCGGGACCGCCGGAAAAAGGTTTACGGTCCGGGAGGACCTGGAATTGGGCCAGGAAAAGCCGCCGATGGATTCCATCCTCCGGCACAGCGAAAGGGTCCATACCACCGAATGGAAAGTAAGCGCGGGAAAAATCATCGCCAAAGGGGAATTGGAGGTGCTTTTGGAGTACCAGCCCCAGGGCGAGGGAGAGAGGCAGACGGTCCAATACCAATTGCCGGTCAGCCAGATGCTGGATTTGGACGGCGTGGGGGAAGAGTCGGTCTGCCACGTTCATTTTGATCTTCTCTGGTCCGCTTTGCACCCCCAAACCGACGCGGACGGTCTGACCCGGACTGCCGCCGGTGAGTTTACACTGTGCCTTCGCTGTATTGCCCTGCGGGAAAACACCGTTTTGCCCGCAATCGATGCCTATTCCACCCAGTACGAGTTGCAGCAGTCCCAAAAGCCTGCGTCGCTGCTGCTGGCGGTGGAGGGTCTTCCCCAAAGCTGGGAGATGGAGCAGACGGTCTCGCTGCCGGAATATATGAAAAAGCCGTTGGATTTCTGGTGCGAAACCGGCGCGCTTTCCGCCTCGGTTCGGGAAAATATTTTGACGGTAGGCGGCAAACTGCGCTATTGTATGCTGGGAACCGACGCCGACGGTGCGCCCTCCTATTTTGAACAGGCCCAGGAGGTTTCGCAGGAGTACCGGCTTCAGGCGGACGCGGACGACTATCTGCTGGAAGTGTCCCTGACTGCGGAAAACTGCCGTTATGAACCGTCGGACAAAGACAGTCTACAATGCCGCTGCCGGCTGAAGGCCGACGGGTTGATTTTGGGCGTTGCCTCGGTGAATTTTATCACCGGGATCAAGGTTGACGAAACGCGGGAAAAAAAGCGGGAGCCGGAAAGCGCTATGACCATCTATTATGCCGACGCGGGGGAGAGCATCTGGAGCATTGCCAAACGCTACAACACCTCCATTTCAGCTGTGATGGAGGAAAACGGCTTGGAGGAGGAATTTTTGCCGGAGAAAAAAATCGTTCTGATCCCCATGATCGACTGATCGGGAAGAACGGCTTATAAAATCCATAAAAAAGTCCATGGGCGTTTATCCATGGACTTTTTTGCGGCATGGTCTATTTTTTCTTCACCTGCAAAAATCTGGATGACGTTTAACACGGCCGGAATGGATACGCCCACATCGGCTATGGCTAAAACCGGCGCGTCATGGATGCCGTTCCCCACAAAAAGGGTGCCGCCGTTTTTTATGGTCGTGTTTTTCGATTTGCCAAGGTTTCTTTTCTATACGGCAGCCTCTTTTCTGTTTGGACTCTTACAATGAATAAATGAATCATTATTCATTTATCGACGTTACAATAGTATAGCGAAGGGGATGCGTTAATCGCTTTTGGAAAGTTTTTTGTCAGACACGCAATTTACTGGCAACAATAAAAGGAAGCACAACTATCCTGACTGTGCTTCCTTGAAACTTTGAAAATCTTAGTACAAAAATCCCGCCGGGTTTTTGTGAACGCCGTTCACACGAAATTCGATATGTAAATGGGATCCCGCCGTGGGATTGGACGCGCTGGGGCCGGGAATGACCCATCCCGAGTTGCCCACATAGCCGATGGTCTGCCCCTTTCCACCACGTCGCCCACCGAGACGACGATCTGACTGGTGTGGGCATACAAAGTCGTATACCCGCCGCCGTGGTCGATGATGCAGAAAAGTCCGTAGCCGCTGCTGCCGTTGTTCTGCACCTTCACCACCGTGCCCTCTCCGCAGGAGACGATGCGTGCGCCGTAAATGCTGCTGCCGCTGCCGCAGATGTCCATGCCGGTGTGAAAGTCGGTTCCCTGGAAGCGGGGCCCATAAGGCGAGGAGATGCTGCCGTATCCGGGTACCGGCCAGGCCCAGGTGCCGTCGCCCTTATATTCGCCGGTGGATGTTAGGTTGGCGTAAATTTGGTCGATTTCTGCTTGGATGGCCTTTTGCTTTGCCTGCAAAGCGGCGGTGTCGGCCAAAAAGGCTTTTTCCATTTCGTCGATATCGCTGATGTGCTCCTGCGCCTCGGCGGACTGAGTGTTTAGCTGGCTTTTAAGCGATTCCAGCTGGGCGGTGCTGCCCTCCAACTCCTGCTTGTCCGCTTCTAAAGAATCCTGCAACTCGTGCAGATCGCCGATCTGGACCTCCAGTTGGTCGATGACCTGCTGGTCATGAGCGGAAATCCGGGATACCGCCTCCATGCGGACCGAAAAATCCGCAAAGCTTTCTGAACCGAACAGATACTCTAAAAACGAGTATTCCGGAGACATGTAGGAACTGCGGATCTGCTTTTTAAACTGCTCGTATTTATCGCTGATATCCTGCTGCAAAAGATCAATCTGCCCGTTGGTCTCGTCAATGTTATTTTGCAGCAGCTGGATTTTTTGCTTGGTCAGCTGAATCTGCTGGGTCGTGCTGTACAGCTGACTGTCGATATTGGCTTTTTGAATGGCCGCTTTTTCCTTTTCATTTTTGGCCGCGTTGATCTTATTCTGCAAGGCTGTCTGCTGCTGTTGCAGATTGCCGATTTGCTGGTTTAAATTGGTCAGCTGGTTTTGCTGCTGTTGCTGTTGGGCAAGCTGCTCCGGGGTAAGGCCCGAAGAAGAACTGCCGGAAGAGTTCGCCGGCGGCTGGTCCTTCGATTCAGCTGGCGCGCTTTCGCTGGGCTGGGGCTCGTCCGCCTGGCTTTGCTGCGGCTCCTGCTCGCCGGACGACGATTGCTCCGGCTGTTTATCCGGCCCGATGATCATATTGTCAAACGCCACATCCGTGTTCCCGATGGCGTGTACGCCGGGAACGCAGAGAAAAACCGCCGCGAACGCGCAAAAAAGGGCAAAAAATCTCCGTTGTTTTTTCATAGGTCCACCCCTCCGGAAAAATCCGTCAATCTTTTTTCTATCTACTTATCAATTTATACTTGTTTTCCCATTTTGTCAATGATAGAATAATTCTGTCGACACCCGTCGAAGGAGAAGTTTTAACAAAATATATAAAAGGTGGACGCGCGTATGAACCGAGCAAAAGGGATCGCCCTGGTCATTTTATCCGCAGTTATTTATGGCGGCACGCCAAGCATGGTAAAATATACCTATGCTCACGGCTCTAATCCGGTCATGATGACCATGTTTCGGTCCCTTTTGCCCATTCCGATTATTTTAGCAATTTTGCTGATTAAAAAAATCCCGATCAAGATTCCGGCGAAGACGCTGGGAAAAATCAGCGTGATCGCTTTGGTGGGCTCAACCGCCACCACCGTTATGCTCAATATGTCCTATAGCTATATCCCTGTGGGAATGGCTACGACGCTCCACTTTGTCTACCCGACCTTTGTGTCCCTTTTGTGCTTTTTCTTTTATAAAGAGCGAATCGACCGGGCAAAAATCCTGGCGCTGCTTATTTCCAGCGCGGGAATTCTCTGCTTTTTCCAGGGCGGCGCCAGCGGCAGTTTGGCGGGAATTTTTTTAGCGCTGAGTTCCGGGCTGACCTATGCGTTTTATATGGTGGCGGTGGACAAATGGGGCATTAAGGATATGCACCCGATGGCCTTTTCCTTTTACACCTGCGTGTTTGTTTCTGTTTATACCTTTTTATACGGCCTTTTGACCAGTCAGGTCACTTTTGGCATGACCCCCTTATCCTGGATCTATACGTTTATCGTGGCGATTTTGGTGTCCATCGGGGCCAACGCATTTTTGCAGGTGGGCATTCGCTATACCGGCGCTTCCACCTCGGCTATTTTAAGCATGTTCGAGCCGATTACAAGCGTTGTGTGCGGCGTGCTGATTCTGCGCGAAAGCATGTCGGGCATGAAGCTTCTGGGCTGCGGACTGATTTTGTTCGCCGTTTACCTGCTGACCAGAAAACGGGCGGCCATTGAATAATCAATATAGCCTGCTGTTCATGATGTGGTCGGCGCACTCTTTTAATTCGCCCAGTGTAGAGATTTCGCCGTAAGCGTCTAAAATGGCCTGCCGGACATAGGGCGGCAGCAGGTTAAAGTATTCGTTAATTTGAAAATCCTGAGAGTATTGCATATAATCCATAGGTTCTACCCATCCTTTAGGTTGTGATTGGCCAGTCCGCTAAAAGCGTGCGCAAAGCGGGCCTGCATGGGTATTGTGGGCAGAAGCGGGCCAAACAACAATGGAAAATGTTTGCATTTTCTCTTTTGCCATGCTATAATAACGGCATTGTTTGGCAATTTTCGATTTTTAGGAGGTTTTTACCATGGAAGTGAAAGAGAAGGTATTGGAAGTTATGCGCGAGGCCGGAAAGCCCGTTTCCGCCGGTGAAGTGGAAAAGCTGTCCGGACTGGACCGAAAAGAGATTGACAAAGCGTTTAAGGAACTGAAGAAAGAAGAGGCGATTGTCTCTCCGGTTCGCTGCAAATGGGAGCCTGCGAATAAATAACAGCGGCCCGGTTTTGGCTTAAAAAAGATCCTTTTTTAAAATGCATCGGAAAGCTGGCTTGCTTTTACCGGTGCGTTTTGTTTTTCTACCGGTTTGACTGCCGAGGGGCGGTGCGCCGGCAGGGCGTTAGGGACGGATGTTTGCGGCGGAAAAGAAAATTTACGGGTCCCTTACGTTTTTTTTAAAAAGAAAAATGCCCAGGGACTTTACATAACGGCGGCTGATATTGTAAAATAGATTCAAACTAGACAGACCCCAAAAATGGGAGAGTGAGCAGAATGGATTTGCAGTATAAACGGATTTTGTTAAAGCTTTCCGGCGAGGCGCTGGCCGGTGCGCAGAAGTTTGGGCTAGATTACGATGTGGTGCAGCGCATCTGCCAAAGCATTAAAGAATGTGCCGAACTGGGTGCCGAGGTGGCCGTGGTTGTAGGCGGCGGAAATTTCTGGCGGGGCCGCAGCAGCGGAAAAATGGACCGCACCCGGGCGGATCATATGGGAATGCTGGGAACGGTGATCAACGCGCTGGCTTTGGCCGACGCGTTAGAGCAGCTGGAAGTCCCGGTGCGGGTACAGACAGCCATCGCCATGCAGCAGGTGGCGGAGCCCTATGTGCGGGGCCGGGCGGTTCGCCATCTGGAAAAGGGACGGGTCGTCATCTTCGGCTGCGGAACCGGCAACCCGTTTTTCTCCACCGATACGGCTTCCTCTTTGCGGGCAGCGGAAATCGGTGCGCAGATTATGATGAAGGCCACGATGGTTGACGGCGTGTATGATAAAGACCCCCATAAATATCCGGACGCGGTTCGGTACGACACGCTGTCTTTTTCGGAGGTGCTCGGCAAGGAGTTGGCGGTGATGGATATGACGGCAGCGTCGATGTGTAAAGACAACCACATCCCGGTGCTGGTTTTTGACATCGGCGACCCGCAGAATCTGGTCCGGGCGGTCCGGGGCGAGACCATCGGAACCCTGGTAACCGAGTAGTAAACACAAGGTCGGACGAAGCGTCATGAAAAGACGGCTTTTCGAAAACGGAATCTAAAGCTTTTTTGGAGAAAGGAAGCGTTTTTATGAAAGAGCATCTGAAAGCATACGATGAAAAAATGACCAAGACTCTCAACGCGTTAAACCATGAGTTTGCTTCCATCCGCGCGGGCCGGGCCAATCCGGCGGTGCTGGACAAAGTGCAGGTAGATTATTACGGCGTTCCCACGGCGGTCAACGCCATGGCGGCGATAACGGTTTCGGAGGGTCGTACGCTGGTGGTGCAGCCCTGGGATAAATCCACCTTAAAATCCATTGAAAAAGCGATTTTGGCCTCGGATATCGGCATCAATCCCACCAACGACGGAAACGTGATCCGGCTGACCTTTCCGCAGCCCACCGAGGAGCGCCGCCGGGAATTGACCCGGCAGGTGTCCAAAACCGCAGAGGATTCGAAGGTGGCAGTCCGGTCCATCCGCCGCGATGCCATGGAAAAATACAAGGCCATGAAGAAAAATTCGGAGATCACCGAGGACGATCTGAAGGGCTACGAAAAGGATATTCAGGATCTGACCGACAAATACTGCAAGGAAATTGACAAAATGGCCCAGACCAAGGAAAAAGAGATTATGGAAATCTAAAATATTGCATAGAATAAAAGGCATAGGCGGCGCCTATGCCTTTTAAGGCGAAGAAAAAGCCGTGCTTTAAGCTTCGGCGGCCCCTTTGGGGGATAGGAGAATACGGGTTATGTCAAACGAGCAAAAAGAGCCATTATCGGTTCCGGCACACATTGCCATTATTATGGACGGCAATGGCCGCTGGGCAAAAAAACGGGGCCTGCCCCGCAACGCCGGTCATCGCCAGGGCGCGAAGACGCTGGAAACTATCTGCGATTACTGCCAGAAAATCGGGGTGCGGTATGTCACCGCCTACGCCTTTTCCACCGAGAATTGGAAAAGGCCTCAAGCGGAAATCGATGCCATTATGGATTTGCTGCGCAATTATCTGAAGGAGGCGTCGAAGCAGACGAAAAAAAACGTCCGGCTGCTTTTTTTAGGCGACCGGGCGCCGCTGGCGCCTGACATCCGGCAGCTGATGGACCAGGCGGAGCGCGACAGCGCCGAAAACACGGGAATCAGCGTGTGCATCGCCATCAACTACGGCGGCCGGGCGGAAATTGTCCGGGCGGCCCGGTCGCTGGCACAGCTGGCGGCCCAGGGGGACCTGGCCCCGGACGACATCGGCGAGCAGCTTTTTTCGGAGCATCTGTACACCAGGGGAATTCCGTCGCCGGATCTTTTGATCCGCCCCAGCGGCGAGCAGCGCGTTTCCAACTTTCTGCTCTGGCAGTTGGCCTATACGGAGTTTGTCTTTATGGATGTGCTCTGGCCGGATTTTACCCCCGACCATCTGGATCAGGCCATAGTCCAGTACGCAAAACGAAATAGACGATTTGGAGGCATTTGATGAAGCAGCGGGTTGCAACGGCTGTGATCGGCCTGATGATTTTTTTCTTTGTTTTGGCATTTTACTCTACCCCTTTTTTGAACGTCAGCGCGGCGGCAATTGTTTTTTTGGCGCTATATGAAATGTTTCAGGTGACCGGTGTGTGGAAAAATAAGCTTCTGTCCGCCGTCTGCTTCATCTTCGGCTGCTCCTGTGTTCTTTTTGGCGTCAGCCTGCGGGACCGGTGGCTGGGCTATTGGACAGCGGTTTTTGTGCTGGCGGTTTTCTGCATCCTGCTTTTTTATCACGAAACGCTTTCTTATGCCAAAGCGGCTACAGCGTTTGCCGCAACCGCAGCCATTTCCTATGCCGTCGGCGCTCTGATCCAGTTTCGGGAAACCAGTGAAAATACGGCGGTGGGCATCTATTATACGCTGCTGGCCTTTGGGCTGGCCTGGCTGACCGATACAGGCGCCTATCTGTTTGGCATCACGCTGGGAAGGCATAAGCTGGCGCCAAAAATTAGCCCCAAAAAAACGGTGGAGGGCGCAGTGGGCGGCGTGGGATTTTGCATCGCGGCCGTCTGGCTTTTGACCTTGTTTTACCAGTGGATCTGCGGCAGCGTCTGGCAGATTCAGCTGCAGATCAACTATGTGCTGCTGCTTTTTTTAACGCCGGTAGGCTCCTTGCTCTCCATGCTGGGGGATTTGTCCGCCTCGCTGATTAAGCGCCAGTGCGGCGTAAAGGACTACGGGTCCTTGATGCCCGGCCATGGCGGGATTATGGACCGGTTCGACAGCGTCTTTTTCGTGCTGCCGTTTTTGTATCTGTTTATCCGGCTGTTTCCGGTGATTTGACGGCTTGGGAGGATTTCATGCTATGGATCAAAAAACAATCACGGTCCTGGGTTCTACCGGCTCTATCGGGACCCAGGCTTTGCAGGTTATCCGGAATTTGGGCTTTAGGCTGGCGGCGATTTCTGCCAACGTCAGCATTGATTTGGCGGAGCAGCAGGCACGGGAATTTTCTCCCCGTTACGCGGTGATGATGGATCCGGCCGCTGCGGCGGACTTAAAAATCCGCCTGGCCGATACCGGCACAAAGGTGCTGTGCGGGATGGAGGGCCTTTGCCAGATCGCGTCTTTGCCGGAAAACGATCTGGTTCTCAATTCGGTGGTGGGGATGATCGGCCTGAGGCCGACTCTTGCGGCCATCGAGGCCGGGACCGATGTGGCTTTGGCCAATAAAGAGACGCTGGTGGCCGCCGGGCAGCTGGTCATGGCGGCGGCCCGCCGGAAAAAAACAAAAATTTTACCGGTGGACAGCGAGCATTCGGCGATTTTTCAATGTCTGCAGGGGAATCCTAAAAAGGACGCGCTGCATAAAATTATTTTAACCGCCTCCGGCGGGCCGTTTTTTGGAAAGAAGCGCGGGGAACTGGAACAGGTTACGGTAGAGCAGGCGCTTCGCCATCCCAATTGGGTGATGGGCGCAAAACTGACCATCGATTCGGCTACCATGATGAATAAGGGCCTGGAGGTGATCGAGGGCAGCTGGCTGTTCCAAAAGCCGGTCGACGGCATCCAGGTGCTGGTCCATCGGGAAAGTATCATCCATTCGATGATCGAGTATGTGGACGGCTCCTGCATCGCCCAGCTGGGAACGCCGGATATGCGGATTCCTATCCAGTATGCCCTGACCTATCCAGCCCGGGTTCCCAGTGGGGTGAAACCTTTGTCCCTGGCCGATATGGGAAAACTGACCTTTTTTGACCCGGACCTTGAGACCTTTGTCTGTCTACGGGTCTGTATAGACGCCGCCCGGATAGGCGGGCTTTATCCCTGCGCGGCCAACGCGGCCAACGAAGAGGCGGTGGCGCTGTTTCGAAAAGGGCGGATCCGTTTTCTGCAAATCGGGGAACTGGTGGAAAAGGCGGCCTTTTCCCAGCGTATGCCTTTGGATTATACGCTGGAGGACGTGTTCTGGGCGGAAAAAGAGGCCCGGTGTTTTGTTCGGGCACAGTGCGGGATGTAACATTGTCCGGCTCGTCCGGGTTTTAGAGCACAGAGCGATTCGCCGCAAAAAAGCGGCAGAGGGGGAATTTCGATTTGGGTATTGTTCTAACAATCGTTTTGTTTGGCATTTTGATTTTTATCCATGAATTCGGCCATTTTATCACCGCCAAGCTTTCGGGGGTAAGGGTCAATGAATTCGCACTGGGCATGGGCCCGGTGATCTGGAAAACCAGGAAAAAGGATACACAGTATGCCCTTCGCCTTTTGCCCATCGGCGGCTTTGTAAGTATGGAAGGGGAAGACGAGCAAAGCGACCAGGAGGGTTCATTTACCAAGGCGAAAATCTGGAACAGGATCCTCATTATCGTCGCCGGCGCGATGATGAATCTGCTTCTGGGCTTTTTATTGCTGGTCGTGGTTGTCAGCCAGCAGCCGGCCATCGGCACCACCTCTATCGCTCGGTTTGAGGAGGGGGCCACCAGCAGCCAGCTTTTGCAGGTGGACGACAAAATTTTAAAAATCAACGGCGCGGCCGTTCATATTGACTATGACATTATTTATACGATGATGCGCGATTCCGACGGCGCGGTGGATATGCTGGTCCTGCGCGACGGGCAGAAAGTTGAACTCAAGGACGTTCCCTTCGCCACCATGGAGATGGAGGACAAAACCGTTGTCACCACGCTGGATTTTAAAGTATACGGACGGGAGAAAACCGTTGGCGGCGTACTGCGTCAGGCGTTTTTCTATACGGGAACGGTGGCGAAGCTGGTCTGGACGTCGCTTGTCGATATTGTCACAGGCCGGTTTGGGATTAACCAGCTGTCCGGCCCCGTGGGGGTGGCGTCTGCTGTTGGGGAGGCAAGTTCCATGGGCCTTTCCTCGTTTTTGATGCTGGCGGCGTTTATCACCATCAACTTGGGGGTGTTTAATCTGCTTCCCATCCCTGCTTTAGACGGCGGACGGCTTTTGTTTTTGTTAATTGAGGCGATGCGGGGCAAGCCGGTAAGTCCAAAATACGAGGGGTATGTCCATGCGCTGGGTTTTGTAGTGCTGTTTGGGTTGATGATCGTTGTGACCTTTAATGATATTGTGCGTCTTTTTCGGGGGTGAATGACATGGCTTTGCGTGTTTGCAGGCAGGTGAAGGCCGGAAAGGTTCTCATCGGCGGCGAAGCGCCGGTCAGCATCCAGTCCATGCTCAGCTGTCCGGCATCGGATGTGGCCGGCAGCGTCCGGCAGGCGATGGAACTGGAAAAGGCCGGCTGCGAGATCCTGCGGGCGGCGGTTCCGGATATGGAGGCGGTCCGGCTCATTGGCGCAATCAAGGAAAAGATCTCCATCCCGCTGGTGGCGGACATTCATTTCGACTACCGGCTGGCGCTGGAATCGGTGGCAGCTGGGGTCGACAAGGTGCGGATCAACCCCGGCAACATCGGGGATAAAAGCCGGGTGCGGGCGGTGGTAAAGGCGTGTAAGGCCAAAAATATTCCCATCCGCATCGGGGTAAACGGCGGCTCGCTGGAAAAGGAAATCCTGGAAAAATACGGCGCGCCAACGGCGGAGGCTTTGGTGGAAAGCGCCATGCACCATGTGTCCATACTGGAAAAAAACGATTTTTACGATATTGTTTTGTCCTTAAAATCCTCCGACGTTCAAACGACGGTGGAGGCCTACCGGCTGGCGGCCCAGCGCTGTGATTATCCACTGCATTTGGGGGTGACCGAGGCTGGGACCGAGCGGATGGGACTGATTAAATCGGCGGCGGGCATCGGCGCGCTGCTTTTAGACGGCATCGGCGACACCATCCGCGTCTCCCTCACCGCCGACCCGGTCCGGGAAATTGCCGCGGCCCGGGATATTCTCAAGGCCGTCGGGGTGCGCGACGAGGGAGTCCGCATCGTGTCCTGTCCCACCTGCGGCAGGACAAGCATCGACCTGATCGCTTTGGCGAGCCAGGTGGAGGAGCGGCTGCAAGGCTGCCAAAAGCCCATTACCGTGGCGGTGATGGGCTGTGCGGTCAACGGGCCGGGCGAGGCCCGGAAAGCGGATATCGGCATTGCCGGCGGCGCGGGAGAAGCGCTTTTGTTTAAAAAAGGCAAGGTGCTTGGAAAATTCCCGGAAAGGGATATTTTAAACGTGCTGCTTGGGGAAATCGAAAAAATGTAGCGAAAAAAGGAGGGAAAAGCATGGATGCAAATTCTTTCGGCGCGCTGTTCGGCCACCTGTGCCAAAGCGCTTTGCCGGAAGCACTTTCTCAGGCGCAGGTAGCGTCCATGTCCCTTTCCAAAGAAAAATCTGTCCTGCAGGTCGGACTTCGTCCTGCCGCGATTCTCGAAAAAAAGGACCTGTTTGCCGCGGAAAAAGCGCTTTGCGAAGCGCTCGGGTTAAAAGACTGCCGGCTGCTCCCCCAATACGAACCGGCGCTTTTAACCGGCGGTTATATGGGCCAGGTGGTGGAGGAGATGCGCCGGCGCAACTGCCTGGTCAACGGCTTTCTCGATGATGTCAGCGCCGATTATGAGGGCGGGGTGATGACCGTCCACTTAAAACGGGGCGGCCTTTCCCTTTTGCAAAGCGCGGGCAGCGACCGGCATATCCGGAAAATTTTGCAGCAGGAATTTGGCGTTTCGGTGCAAATGATCTTCGACGGGGTAACGGAATTGGAGACGTATTCCCAGGAATTTGCCCAGTCGGCGGAGAAATACCGCCAGGCACTCGAAAAAAGCCAGCAGGAAAAAGAGCGGCAGACCCAGGAAAAGAAAGCGGTCTCCTCCCGCCCAAGCCAGTCGATCGCCTTCGATGTGGGCGATCTGCCCTTTGACAAGGATTCTTTGAGCGTCGTTTCCGGCCGGGCCATTAAGGAAAAACCGGTTTCGCTGGATTCCATCGACGCGGAAAGCGGCAAGGTCACGGTTTGGGGCGATATTTTTTTGGTAGACAGCCGCAAATCCAGAGATGGCTCGAAGGTGATTCTGGCTATCCATTTTACCGATTACACCGGCTCAAATGTCATGAAAATTATCGCGGAAAAAGAAAAGGCCGCCGTTTACGAGCCGCTGACCAAGGGAAAGACGATTCTGGTCCGGGGCGAGGCGTCTTTTGACAAATACGACGGGGAAATTTCCATCCGTCCCTACGATATCTGCACGGTGAAAAAACGAATCCGCCAGGACGAGGCGGAGCAAAAACGGGTGGAACTGCACGCCCACACCAAAATGTCCGCCATGGACGCGGTGGTCACCGCCCAGGACCTGGTCAAGCGCGCCTACGAATGGGGCCATAAGGCCATTGCCATCACCGACCACGGCGTGGTCCAGTCCTTCCCTGAGGCGGCGGGCGCCGCTGCCGCCATCGCCAAGGCAGGCGGCGATTTTAAGGTGATTTACGGGCTGGAAAGCTATTTTATCAACGATATGGTCCCCATTGTCAACGGGGAAAGGGAGATGCCGCTGCTGGGGTCCTACATCGTTTTCGACCTGGAGACCACCGGCCTTTCCGCCTGGAACGACCGGATTACCGAAATCGGCGCGGTCCGGCTGGAAAACGGCGAGATAGGGGAATCCTTTAACATTTTTGTCAATCCCCAGCGCCCTATCCCGGAGCGGATTACCCAGCTGACCAGCATCACCGACGAAATGGTAGCCGACGCCCCTGCGGAAGAGGAAGCGCTGCGGCAGTTTTACGCGTTCTGCGGTGGGGAGGACGCGGTTCTGGTGGCGCACAACGCGCCGTTTGACACCGGCTTTCTCAAGGCGGCGGCAAAGCGCTGCAAAATGCCCTACCGGTTCACCTCCATCGACACGGTGCCCATTGCCAGAAAGCTGTTTCCCCAGCTGCGCAATCACAAGCTGGATACGGTGGCAAAGCATCTGCGCCTTGGAAACTTCAACCATCACCGCGCCTGCGACGACGCGCGCATCCTGGCGGAGATTTACCAAAAGCTGGCCGAACTTTTGCAAAAGGAAAAAGGAATTCAGCACATACAAAAAATCAATACCGGTCTGTCCGGCGTGGACTATAAAAACGTCTATTCCTATCACCAGATTTTGTTGGTCCAAAACCTGACGGGCCTGAAAAATCTGTACCAGCTGGTCTCCAAATCCCACCTGGACTACTTTTACAAAAAGCCCCGGATTCCTAAAAGCGAGCTGCTGCGGCACCGGGAGGGGCTTTTATTGGGAAGCGCCTGTGAGGCAGGCGAATTGTTCCGAGCGGTGGTAGACGGGAAAAGTTGGGGCGAACTTTGCGATATTGCCCGGTTTTACGACTTTTTGGAGATTCAACCCATCGCCAATAACCTGTTTATGATTCAAAACGGCACGGCAGAGGACGAGGAGCAGCTGCGCGAGTACAACCGCACCATCGTCCGGCTGGGGGATACGCTGAAAATCCCGGTCTGCGCCACCTGCGACGTACATATGATGGACGAAAAGGACAATATTTTCCGGCAGATTTTGCTGGCGGGAATGGGCTATAAGGATACGGACCAGCAGTCCCCCTTATACCTGCGCACCACCGAAGAAATGTTGCGGGAGTTTTCTTACTTAGGCGAGGAAAAGGCCTACGAGGTGGTGGTGACCAATCCCAACCGGATCGCCGACCGAATCGAGTGCATCAAGCCGATACCCGACGGCACCTTCACCCCCACCATCGACGGCGCCGAGGAGGATTTGCAGCGCATCACCTGGGACAAGGCCCGTGAAATCTACGGAGATCCGGTGCCGGATCTAGTGGCCAAGCGGCTGGACCGGGAATTGACCTCCATTATCAAGCACGGCTTCGCGGTTTTGTACATCATCGCCCAGAAGCTGGTCTGGAAATCGGTGGAGGACGGATATCTGGTGGGCTCCCGGGGATCGGTAGGCTCCTCCTTTGTGGCGACCATGGCGGGTATTTCAGAGGTCAACCCCCTGCCGCCCCACTATGTCTGCCCCAGCTGCAAGCACAGCGAGTTTATTACCGACGGGTCCTACGGTTCGGGCTTCGACCTTCCGGCCAAAAACTGCCCGGTCTGCGGCGCGGCCTATAAGCGAGATGGGCACGATATCCCCTTCGAGACCTTTTTGGGCTTTAACGGCGACAAGGCGCCGGATATCGACCTGAACTTCTCCGGCGAATACCAAAACCAGGCCCATCGCTATACCGAGGAGCTGTTCGGAAAAACCCATGTGTTCAAGGCAGGGACCATCTCTACCGTGGCAGAAAAAACCGCCTACGGCTTTGTGAAAAAGTATATGGAGGAGCGGGGCCGGGTGGTCCACAAGTCGGAGGAGCTACGGCTGGCGGCAGGCTGCGCCGGGGTAAAGCGGACCACCGGCCAGCATCCCGGCGGCATGGTGGTTGTACCCAACCAGTTTGAGGCCGCCGACTTTACGCCGATTCAGCATCCGGCGGACGACGCGGGCTCCGGCATCCTGACCACCCATTTCGACTTCCATTCGCTGCATGACACGATTTTAAAGCTGGACCTGCTGGGCCACGATGTGCCGACTATGTATAAGTATCTGGAGGATATGACCGGCGTAAAGGTCATGGATGTGGATACCTCCGACCCCAAAATCTTCAGCCTCTTTACTTCCACAGAGGCCCTCGGCGTCACCCAGGAGGATATTTCCTGCAACACCGGCTCGCTGGCGCTGCCGGAAATGGGGACGAATTTTGTCCGGCAGATGCTGGTGGACGCGCAGCCTAAAACCTTCGCGGACCTTTTGCAGATTTCCGGCCTGTCCCACGGAACCGACGTCTGGCTGGACAACGCCCAGGAACTGATCAAAAACGGCACCTGCACCATTTCCGAGGTAATCGGAACCCGCGACAGCATCATGATCTATTTGATCCAAAAGGGCTTAGACCCCAATATGGCCTTTAAAATCATGGAAATCACCCGTAAGGGCAACGCGCCCAAGCTTTTGACCGACGAGCACAAAAAGGCCATGCTGGAGCACGGCGTCCCCCAGTGGTACATCGACAGCTGCTTAAAGATCAAATACATGTTCCCCAAGGCCCACGCGGCGGCCTATGTCATCGCGGCCATTCGGCTGGGATGGTACAAAATTTATTATCCGCTGGAATTTTACGCCACCCTTTTCACCGTCCGCGGGGATGATTTTGACGCGGACGCTGCCGTCAAAGGCAAAGCGACGGTTAAAATGAAGATGGATAACCTTCGCATCAAGGGCAACGAGCGGACGGCCAAGGAGGAGGAGCAGTACAGCAGCCTGCAGATTGTCAACGAAATGCTGGCTCGGGGCTTTTCTTTCCTGCCGGTGAACCTGTTTTCCTCCCACGCCACAAAATATCAGGTGGAGGACGGCAGGGTCCGCCTGCCCTTTAACGCCTTGAAGGGTCTGGGCGTCAGCGCCGCCCAAAGCTTACAGGAAGCGGCGTCCGGCGGACCGTACATCTCCAAAGACGAGGTGCAGACCCGCACGGGCGTGTCAAAATCGGTGCTGGAAATTCTGGATCAGTCCGGCGCGCTGGACGGCCTGCCGGATTCCAGCCAGATCTCTTTCTTTTGATTCTGGCAGCAAACAAAAAAGCCCGTCCGGCCGGAGGGCTTTTTTGTTTGCCATTGATTGGCATTTTTTGCGTTTTGGACCTAGCAGCAGGAGCCCTTTACCCGGAAGGACTCGCAGTCGGTGCATTCCACCACCGTGGGATGAGCCTCGTGGGTGCCGACCTGAATGCTGTTGAGGGTACAGTAATTTTCGTTTCCGCAATGGTGTACGCATTGCTGAACCGTACAGCCGATGGCTTTGTTTGCTTTACATTCGGACATAATAAAAAACCTCCTTTTACAGATTGCAATCATAGTATGGACCGAAAAGGCGCTTTTTATCACGCAAATGCTTGGAATGTGCTGCCAATTAAAAAAATATTTCTTCTCTTTTTTCCGAGCGTGGCCGGCAAGTGCGGCTGCTGGCAGAATTGCAAAATGTATCCAAATATAGTACAATATTTTTACAAAATTTTTTCTACAAAAATGGCGGCCATTTAGCCGTGTCAAAAAAAGAAAGGGTGTGTGTTATGACCAAAAAAGAGCGGGTAATGGCGGCGATAGACGGCCGTCCGGTGGATCGTGTTCCGTCGGGCTTCTGGCTGCATTTTCCCGAGGACTGCTTTTACGGGGACGCGGCGGTAGAGGCTCATCTGGATTTCTTTCAAAAAACCGGGACAGATATCCAAAAAATCATGAACGAAAATCTGGTGCCCTGCGATATCCCCATCCAAAAGGCGGCTGACTGGAAAAACTTAAAACCTTTTCACCGCCAGTCTCCCTTTATCGTCAACCAGGTCGAGATCATTCAGCGGATTCTGGACAAAACCGGCGGGGAAGGGCTGACGCTGGCCACCGTCCATGGAATTGTGGCTTCTGCCTGGCACGCCAGAGGCGGGTCCGCCGGCTACGAAACCGGCAGCGGCCTGCTGGCGGCCCATCTGCGGGAGGACCCAAAAGCGGTCGCCTACGGCTGGTCGGTCATCGGGGAGGGCCTGGCGATTTTGGCCGAAGCCTGCCTGGAGGCCGGGGCCGACGGCATTTACTACGCGGCGCTGGGCGGGGAGGAATACCTTTTCACCGACGAGGAATTCGAGACCTTCATAAAACCCCATGATCTGAAGATTTTAGAAGCGGCCAAGGGCTCTCGTTATAACCTTCTGCACATCTGCAAGGACCGGCTGCGGCTGGAACGGTATCGGGATTACCCCTGCGCCGCCGTCAACTGGGGCGTTTACGAGCAGAACCTCTCTCTGCTGGAAGGGGCCGAGCTGTTCCGGGACCGGGCGATCCTAGGCGGGCTGGACGACCGCAGCGGCGTGCTGGTGGACGGAAGCGAAGAGGAGATCCGGCAGGCTGTCCGGAAGGTTTTCGGGCAGATGCAAGGGCGCCGGTTTGTCCTGGGGGCCGACTGCACCCTGCCCACCGAAATCGACTACAACCGCATCCGCACTGCGGTGGAAGCGGTCAAATAGGAGGGATTTTGCTTGGAAAAAACAAACCGCTGTAAAACGGTTTCGCTGCTTTTGCTTTTGTCCTTGATTTTTCAAGGGGCGTACGCGCTGGCCCAGACGGTGATCCTGATCGCCCAGCGCCCGCTAAAGGCCCTGTGGAGCCCGGCGTCCGGCGTTCTGGAGCAGAATCTCTACCCGCCAATAGAAATTGCCGGGACAATCGCCGTGCTGGCGCTGCATGTGGGCTTGTTCGTTTTTGTCTGGAGCCAGATGGAAAAAGCCTCTTTCCGGGTGGCGGAGGTTTTGGCCATCGCCGTCGGCGGTCTGCTGCTGGTGGGAAGTCCCATTTCCCTGTCGGTTTTGACCAATATGGCGTACGCGTCCCAAGGGGCGCAGACCTTGATAAATTACTCGCTGCTGGTTAACCTCATGGGGATAGTCCGGCCCCTGTCCCGCCTGGGATGGGTGCTGCTGGTGATCGGGGCGACGGCTTCGTTGGGTCGCAAGCGTTCCTGCTGCTCGGTGCAATAAGCGCAAAAAAGGGGCCTTCAGATTTTTCCGAAGGCCCCTTTGCAGGCTTTAGAAGCGCAGAGAAAGGCAGCTGAGGCCGCCGTCGATTTTCCGGTATTCGGAGGTGTCTACCACCAGAACCTCGTAGCCCAAAGCCTCGATGGCCTTTTGGGTTTGGGGGTATCCGGCGGGGACCAGTACCTTGCCGTTGACCCAGATGCAGTTGGCGCCGTATTCCTCGCCGGCGGCAACCTTTAGATGGTGGAATTGGGAGAAGGTCGGATTGTCCAAAAATTCCCCGCTGATTAAAAGGTTATTGTTTTCGATGTAGGAAAGGCCGGTCTTCAGGTGCAGGATGGTGTGCAGCGGCACCATCTCGCCGCTCATGCCGTATTTTTCCAAGGCACGGATAAACTGCTGGGCGCCCTCCCGGTTGGTGCGGGCGGAAATGCCGATATAAAAGTGATCGCCGACCATCATAATGTCCCCGCCCTCCAGGGTGCCGGGGGCCTGGATGTACTCGATGGCCTCTTTGGGGTAAAACCTTTCAATCACCGGGATCATGGATGCGATTTCCCCTTTGCGGGAGGGGGCGCCGGGGTTGGTGATTAGCGCGAATTTGCGGGTGAGGACGGCGGTGTCCTCCACGAAGCAGGAGTCGGGGTAGGCTTCGTCGGCCTCCAGCACCGTGACCTGTACGCCGCACTGCTCCAGCGCCTGGATGTAGTCGCCATGCTGCTTCATGGCCAGCTGATAGTCTGGCTTGCCCAGGTCTGCGGTGGTAATGCCGTCGATCATGGCCCGGCAGGGTTTTTTGACAATCACATGGGTAAACATATTCGATTCCTCCAACAAACGTTTTGAATAATTATACAATATATTCATTTAAAATGCAATAACATACAAACTGAAAAGAAAATTTGGTGGATTTTCACCGGATTTTTCCCGTTTTTTTATAAGGATTTGGTGAAAAATCAGGCGTTTTTTGGCTTTTATACATTGCTTTTTTTTGGGGTGACGGGCGGGAACGTCTTACAAAAGGTGCCGAAATACCCGGCGGGAGTGTAGGGCCGTCTCAAGGCAGCCAATTTGGCAGGGCGCGAAAAGTTTTTGAGGAGGACTTTGTCAGGCCGCTGTTTTCGCGCACCGAAAGGCGCTTCTTTTTTTGGAAGAGTTCCTTATTGACAGGTGGACGGCGGAATGGTAGGGTTAAGAGAGAAAAACCCGTCCCGAAAAAGGGAGATGGGGCAAATGCGCTGGGACTCCAAGCGGCGGGGCAGGTAAAGTCCGAAGGCTGCGGCTTTCGGAAAACGAAGGAACAGGGAAAGGGGAAAAGGATGAAGCTGATTTCGTGGAACGTAAACGGGCTGCGCGCCTGCTTGGGAAAGGGATTCCTGGATTTTTTTAAAGAGGCGGACGCGGATATCTTCTGCATTCAGGAGACCAAGATGCAGCCGGACCAGCTGGACTTAAAACTGGAGGGCTACCGGCAATACTGGTGCAGCGCCCAAAAAAAGGGGTACTCCGGCACGGCGCTTTTTTGCAAGGAAGAACCGCTGGACATCCGCTATGAGTTGGCGGCGCCGGAGCATTCCGGCGAAGGACGGGTGATTACGGCGGAATTTGAGCGGTTTTACCTGGTCAACGTCTACACCCCCAATTCCCAGCGGGGGCTGACCCGCCTTTTCTACCGGATGGAATGGGAGGACGCTTTTTTGGCTCACGTACAAAATTTGGAGGAAAAAAAGCCGGTGGTGATCTGCGGGGACCTGAATGTGGCCCACCGGGAGATCGACCTGAAAAATCCCAAAACCAACACGGGAAACGCGGGCTTTACCCCCCAGGAGCGGGAGAAGATGACCCGTCTGCTGGAGGTGGGGTATCTGGACAGCTTCCGCTATTTTTACCCGGAGGTTACCGGCGCCTATTCCTGGTGGAGTTACATGTTCCACGCCCGGGAAAACAACGCCGGGTGGCGGATTGATTATTTTTTGGCGTCTCAAAAGCTGGCGCCGTTTTTAAAGGACGCGAAAATCCATCAAGACGTGATGGGCAGCGACCACTGCCCGGTGGAACTGCTTTTGGAATGGTGAGGGGGAAAAGCATGAAAGGGAAAAAGCGCGGAAAGGCTGGATCCGTCGGGATTATCGGCGGCGCAGACGGGCCGGCGGCGGTTTTCGCCGTCTCGAGAAAAAAGCTGGAAAAAAGCTGGGCCGAACAGGAGGCGTTTTTAAAGCGGGCGCAGCGTCTGGCGGTCCCCTGTGAAAAAAGCTTTGAGGAGACAATCCGGTATTTATGTAAGACCTATGAGGCGCAGCCGGCCGCCCTTTCCAAAAGCCAGCGGCAGAGCGCCAAGATGAACATCCTGTTAAACCAACATCCGGAATTGGTGGGGTACGAACCACTTCCGAAAGATCCCACCCAAAAGCAGCTGGCGGAATACGCCCGCCGGCAGGACCAGGTGCTGGAACGGGCGGTTTTCTATCCGGAGGAGGAATTGGGGCTTGTGATCGAGGGATACCGCATTTCGGACAGGATGGCCCAGATCCTGCGGGAGCGGGAGCGAAGGGAACGAATGCCGGCGGGCGCCTCCCGCCTGTCCCGGCTGATTGAGAGTTGGGCCGGCTGGTGGCGGGGCGAAGACGCCGCGGCGGTGGAAGAGGTGCGGCCGCTGGTGGTCGTACTGGAAAAGACCCATGAATACATGGCCTTCGACGGGCCGGGCGGCGGCCCGCTGGCCGACGATCTGGCGCGGTTTGGGGGGATCGGCGAGGAGGACATCCGGACCCAATCACCCCGGTTTATAGGCTACGCGTATTTGATGAAAAAAGACGGTTTGTGGAAATAGTCTTGCCAAGGGAAGGCTTTGTCTGCTATACTGGTTCTGGAATTTTTTGGCCGCGCCGACGCCGCGGGGAAAGGAATACTTATGGGAAAAAACGCAGAATATATCCAAAGAGTAATAGGATACGTAGAGGAAAATGTGCCGGTGACCAAAGCGATTTTAGCGGACCGCAAAGAGGTCTGCGGGGCGTTTTTAAAAAACGTACAGGGAAAAAGCTTTGAAAAAATCCTTCTGTTCGGCATCGGCAGTTCCTACAACGCGGGACTGATGGTCAGGCCGCTTTTGGAAGCCGCCTTACAGTTGGAGGTGGTGGTGGCCTCGCCGGCCATGTACGAACAGCTGTGCCGCAGCCGCCGTTTTGACGACGCTTTGCTGATTGCCGCCAGCCAGTCGGGCAAAAGCGCCGCCACCATCCAGGTGGTCAAGGAGTTAAAGTCCCAGGGCGCCTTTGTGGTGGGGCTGACCGGGAATCTGGCGTCGCCGCTGGCCCAGGAATCCTCCGCGGCGGTGGATATCCACTGCGGGGAGGAAAACTCCAGCGTGATGACCAAGGGAGTGCTGGCCACCGCCATGATGATGGCGGTGATCGGGCTGGAATACGGGCTGGTCAGTGGGCGTTTGTCCGAAGAGGCTTACGGCAAGATCATGGGGGATTTGAATGGGATCGCCGGGAACATGCAGGAAAATCTGGACCTGGCCAAAGGCTGGTGTGCCCAAAACCTGGAGGACTGGAGCCGGTACCGCTCCTTCTCGCTGATAGGCAACGCGGATTCTACCGGGGTGACGCTGGAAATCGCCCTGAAGGTGATGGAAAGCATCTTTTTGCCCTCCGACTCTTTTGAGGTGGAGGAATATCTGCACGGGCCGCATCTGCTGCTGTCGCGGAAATCGGCGGCGCTGCTTTCACTGGATTCGGCGGGGATGGACCACGAAAAGCTTTCCCGCATCCACGCATTTTTGCGGGAGAAAAACGCGCTTTCCTATCAGATCACCCAGGCGGGGGAGGCGGGCTTTACCAGGGACAGTCTGTGCATTCGCAGCGTGAAAAACGGCCTTTTGGATTTTGCGGAGTTTCTGCCGGTGTTGCAGGTCTTCAGTATCAGCCTGTGGGAGTATTTTGACCGGCAGGGTCTGCTGGATGAGTGCCAGATGCCGGGGGATCTTTCCGGCGCGCTGGCCACAAAAGTAAAATAATCGGTTTACAACAGGGGAAGAATATGCTATGATGTGATATGACATTATAGCATATTCTTTTTTGTTTGCCGCCCCCAATAGCGGCGCAGGCGGTCTTAAAGGCTTGCTGCGCCGGGGATTCCCGGTTTTGGCGGGGCGCTATAAAATCGCGGGGAAAACGCCTATAGATGAGAGAAAGCGGGTGAAGAATCATGGAGCTGTTGCAGGATCATAACGAGCCTTTATACCTCCAGCTGAAGAAAATCCTTCGGACCTTGGTGGTAAGCGGGGAATATGCCCCGGGACAGCAGATTCCCACCGAGCAGGAGTTGATGAAGCAATACAACGTCAGCCGGATTACCGTTCGCCGGGCCATTCAGGAGTTGATCAATGAAAAATACCTGATCAAAAGTCAGGGCAAGGGGACCTTTGTCAGCCAGACCAGGCCCAACCGGGAATTGGTGAAGCTGAAAAGCTTTACGGAGGGCTGCGAGGATCTTCATCAGGTGGCAAAATCCCAGGTTTTGTCCGTTACGTTGGATAAGGCCAACAAGCACGACATCAGCCGCCTGGGCCTGACGCAGGAGGACAAGGTGATCCACATCACCCGTCTGCGATTTCGGGACGATGTGCCTCTTTTGATCGAGCACAGCTATTATCCGTATCCTCAGTACGCGTTTTTGACCGAACACAACCTCAGCGGTTCGGTTTACGCGATTTTAAAAGAGGAGTTGGGGTTGGTGCCGGTGCGGTCGGAAAAAAGCGTGGAGATCGCCTACGCCACGGCGGAGCAGGCACAGCTTTTGGGGATCAACAAGGGCGCGGCGCTGTTTTTGATGCGGACCATCGTTTATGACGAAGAGGACAATCCGGTCCATCACAACATCGTTTTTCTGGACGGGGGAACCTATCGATTCAGCTTTTGACCCAGCGCTGGGGCCGGGATTTTTGTTCTTTTGCCAAGAGACTCGAAAAAATACACACATATCCTTGTGAAATTTTGACCAAATTCACGATTTTTGCATTTGCTGTTTACAAATGCGGACGGTTATGATAATATGACGTTATAGGATAACCATGGGATTTTTGTATCTTTTTCCATGGCGCCTATGAATAGGGCGCGGTTTTTTCTGCGCCGGAAAATTGCCTATTATTTATAAGGAGGAATTTCCAATGGCTTGTTGTCCGAAATCCGTTATTGCTGAAATCCTGAAAGCCAAAGGCGCTATCAAGAGCGTATACTTTGTTGCTTGCGGCGGTTCTTACGCCGGCCTGCATCCGGGGAAATATTTCCTGGAGAGCGAGAGCAAAGAGTTGAAGGTTGACCATTACAGTTCCAACGAGTTTTGCCATGCGACCCCCAAATCTCTGGGCGAAAAATCCATCGTAATCACCCAGTCTTCTTCCGGCAACACTCCCGAGACTGTAAAGGCTGCTGAGATCGCCCGCAAAGCCGGCGCTGCCTCTATCGTAATCACCAACAAACCCGAATCTCCTCTGGCGCAGAACGGCGACTATGTTCTGGTTCCTGAGAAGGGCTCTACCGCCAACAGCGGTCAGGCTTATTCTTTGAAGCTGGCTGTCGAGATTCTGAATCAGACCGAGGGTTATGAAAACTACGACGAGATGTACAATGGTTTTGACAGAATTGACAAAATCGTTGGCAACGCCACCCAGTTTATCGCTCCCAGAGCGGAAAAATGGGCGAAAATGTACAAGGACGAGAAACTCATCTACACCATGGGTTCCGGCTCCGCCCACAGCGTTGCTTACTCCTTTGCCATCTGCCTGATGATGGAGATGCAGTGGATCAACTCCTCCGCCATTCATTCCGGCGAGTACTTCCATGGCCCGTTTGAGATCACCGATCGCGAGACTCCCTTCATCGTGTTCATGAGCGAAGGCCGCACTCGTCCGCTGGATCAGAGAGCGCTGGATTTCCTGAAACAGTATGCTGAGAAGCTGATGATCGTTGACGTAAAAGAGTTGGGCATCAACACCATCGACGACAAGGTTGTGGAGTTCTTCAACCCCCTGCTGCTGGTTCATGCCATCCGCGTTTTCGCTCAGAAGCTGTCTGAGGAGAGAAAACATCCGCTGACCGTTAGAAGATATATGTGGAAGCTGGAGTACTAATTTAGCTTTACATAGCAAAAAGAAAAGAGGGGTTTTTGCCCCTCTTTTTTTGTACGTTCTGTTTTTGCCTCAAACCAGCGGGCGGGGAGGAAGGGATTGGCCATTGAAATGGTCAGACGGTATATTTCATAGGGGTAAACCGGATGCCATCCACTTCCTGTTCATCGGATTGGGGCACAAACCCAAGATGCAGGTAAAACGGCTTGCCATAAGGCGATGCGTTCAGGGTGATTTCACGCAGGGATGGGTTTTCCCGCAAAAGATCCGCCAAGGCATATTGAAAAAGGGCGGTAGCAACGCCCTGGCGGTGATACGCTTTTTTGGTAAAGAGAAGGTTGATATGTGTTTTATTCGGGCGCATACCGAGGACGCCGATGATTTTCCCCTGGTCAAACGCCGCATATATGGGGCAAACTCCTTGCCGGGCTTTTAAGATGAACCCATCATTTTTTACGATATCCTGCTTAAACCGGTCGACCCCCCTCGGGTTTATAGTCCGGCGCTTCAAACTGCAAAAAGACTTCCCAGGCCAAAGCGAGCGCTTCCTGCACTTCGCTGCTGTGGATTTTTCGTATTTCTATCATCTTTTTCACCTCGCAAATACGGTTTCATTCTACCATGGATTTTGTCTTGTTTCAACCGGGCAGGGCAGGCTGCCAAAGACCATGTGGATTGGAAAGATTTTAACGGGAGCAGCCGGACAACACACTTGACAAGCGAAATGGATTGTGTTAAAATAATTCTCGTATTCTAAAGCACGATTGAACTCACATGTTACTGTAAGTCATTTGTTTGCCGAATGATTTACAGTAACGTGTGAGTTTTCTTTTGGAATATAATTTTTTCTGGAGGTAACCCAACTATGAATCAAGGTACAGTAAAATGGTTTAATGCGGACAAGGGCTTCGGCTTTATTTCCAACGACGACGGCGGCGAGGATGTATTTGTCCATTTCTCCGCCATCATGACCGAGGGCTTTAAGACCCTGAACGAAGGTCAGAAGGTCACCTTCGACATTGAGGCGGATCCGAAAAACAGCGGAAAAACCAGAGCGGTTAACGTCTGCCCTCAATAAGCCGGGAAAAGAAAAAGGCTGGTCTTACAACCGGCCTTTTTTGCGTTGGAAAGGGTTTATCCCTGGGGCTTTTTAAAAAAGAAACGCTGTTTTGGCGAAAGAAAATCCCGTGTGGTTTTTATGACCACGTCGCTTAGACACAAAAGCGCCAGCAGATTGGGGGCGGCCATCAGACCATTGAGGGTATCGGCGATTCCCCAGACCAGATCCAGCCTGGCCACCGCGCCCAAAAAGCAGCAGAAGAGGAAAAGGATCCGGTAAATGAGGACAGCTTTTTTCCGGTTGGGCAGCAGGTAGGAAAGGCTCTGCTCGCCATAAAATGACCAGCCGATGATGGCGGCGACCGCATAAAAAATCAGGGAAAAGGAGACCATCCTTCCGCCCCAGGGGCCCAGGACAGCCGAGAAGGCGGCGGCGGTCATTCCGGCGCCGGTAAAGCCGCCGTCGGCCACGCCGGAGGTGAGGATGACCAGTGCGGTGAGGGTACAGACGACTAGGGTATCGGCGAAGACTTCAAAAATTCCCCACATGCCCTGGGCGGCCGGGTGGGAGGCGTCGGCCGACGCATGGGCGATGGGCGCGGAGCCCAGTCCGGCTTCGTTGGAGAAAATGCCGCGGGCAAAGCCGAAGCGAATGGCCTGGGAGACGGTATAGCCGGCGGCGCCGGCTGCGGCGCAGGAGGGGGTAAAGGCACAGGTGAAGATTTGCCGGAAGGCATCCGGCAGGCGGTCGGCCTGCAAAATCAACGCCAGCAAAGAGCAAAGAAGGTAGGCAAGAGACAAAAAGGGGATCATCCATTCGGTGACGGCGGCGATGCGCCGGATTCCGCCGACGATGACCAGACCGATGATTAAGGCGGTCAAAAGGCCGGTAAGCCAGTCAGGAAGGGACCAAAGCTGATCCGCCGCCAGAGAGATGGCATTGGACTGGGTCATATTTCCCACCCCCAGAGAGGCGGCCAGGCAGAGGACGCTGAAAAGGACGGCCAGAAATTTGGATCCGACGCCTTTTTGCATATAATACATGGGGCCGCCGAAATAGCCGTCCTTCTTTTTTTGCCGGTAGTGCACCGCCAAGAGAACCTCCGCGTATTTGGTCATCATGCCGAAAAAGGCGCTGACCCACATCCAGAAGATGGCGCCGGCGCCGCCTAAAGTCATGGCGGTGGCGATGCCCGTGATGTTCCCGACGCCCATGGTCCCGGCCAGGGCGGTGGACATCGCCTGAAAGGGGGAGATGCCGTTTTCCTTCTGCCGGCGGTTTTTTCCGAGACTTCCCAGGGTATTGCGGAAAATCAGCCGGATTTTTGTCAGCTGGGGCCAGCCGGTTTTCCAGCTGAACCAAAAGCCCACGGCCAGAAAAAGCAGAAGGGTTGCCGGGCCCCACAGGGCCTGATTGACCGCTTCGTTAATTTGCTCGACCCGCCTGAACATAGAAAATCCCCTCCTGACTTTTTACAAGCTTATGAAAATCCAAAAGGGGATAGAAGGAAAAAAGACAGGAGAAAGGCCCTGATTTTTAAAAATCAGGGCCGGGAAGAAAAACCATGAATTCGATTTGAAGGAAAGAAAAATGGGGAATCGTTTTAGTCAGTAACGGCAGGAACCGCTGGAGAGAACCGGCTAAAACGGAAAATATCCCTTACTCTGAGTTTATTATAGAATACAAGCGGGCAAAAAACAACGGTATTTCGGTTACGGTTCATTACAAATTGGTGAAAAAGGCCGCCTCGTCAGCTGATAAAGTCCTCGATTCGCGCAACCAGTTCCTCGTAATCGCGCACGCCAATGCCGGATTGCAGGGCCTGTCGGTCGTATTGGGGCAGATTGCGGGTAAAGACCTGGAAGATCAGTTCCGGTTCGTCGGTCTCGCCGCCAAAAACCGCCAGATAGCCGTTGTAGTCGCGCAGCCAGTACTGATATTCTTCGCCGGATTGCTGGGAAATATGACTGACAGGATTTTGAGCCGCCGAATCTGCGCCGGTTAACGAAAGAAGGATCCCGGAAATCAGCATGGCGCCGGCGACCGACAGAATGGTAAAGCCTAAAAATTTTTTCATAAACGCCCCGCCTTTATACGAAATAGTCGGGATTATTTTGGGCAAAATGGGGAAAAGTATTCATTTTCCCGATTTTACGCATATTTTTCTATTATAAATTTATTAACATTTTCTTTTCAGAGTATGGTATAATAACAAATAGCTTTGTTATTATACCAAGATTTTATGGCCCGCCTACGGCGATGGCCAATGATACCATGTTAAGGCTTTGCCTTCATGGTATCATGACGAGTGAATCGTTATGTCTATGGCCGGAGTACCGGGCTGGTCAGGGATTTCTGTACAGCCGGGGATAAATGGCTTTCTGCGCTGGGCGAGGGCTTTTGATCAGAAGCCGCGTAAAACAGGTCAGAGGGTGTGCCGCCGTGTTTTATACACGGGGGCTTTCCATAAAATCTGCTGGGACAGCATACCGTTTTGGTTTTCCGGTTCGTCGGAAAGCCGGCAAGGAGGGACCGCACA
>CAJTQM010000021.1:0-1053 GCA_910578255.1 uncultured Oscillospiraceae bacterium | reverse complement strand
CCGCACATGGGCGACGCCCGTAAAAATACGAGCCAAAAGCAGAAAAACGCCGCCGGCCAAGAGGCTGGTTCGCCAAAGTCTGTCGGAAAAATCGCGAAGGAACTTTGCGCTGTTTTCTTTCGGACTCTGGCCACTTTGTTTTTTGTCATGATGATTACCGGCTGTATTGTGGCCTGCGTGATGACCGTTTACATCGTCGGCTTTTTGGACGACGAGTCGGATCTGGATCTGAACAGCTTGGAAATGAATTACACCAGTATATTGTATGTACAGGACAAAGCCACTGGTGAATATGTGGAATTAAACCGTCTGCACGGGGAGGAAAACCGCATTTGGGTGGACTATGACCATATCCCGCAGCATTTGATCGACGCGGCCATCGCCGGCGAGGACAAGCGGTTTAAAGAACATCAGGGGGTGGACTGGACCCGTACGGCTTACGCGACGGTGACCCATTTTTTAAAGGGCGGCACCCAGGGCGGATCGACTATCACCCAGCAGCTAATTAAAAATGTGACGGGGGAAAAGGATTTCAGCGTTGAGAGAAAAATAAAGGAAATTTTCCGGGCGCTGAGTTTGGAAAAATCCAACTCCAAAGAGCAGATTATGGAGGCGTATCTCAACTCCATCCATTTGGGTTGGAACACCAACGGGGTACAGGCGGCGGCAAACCTGTATTTCGGCAAGGACGTCAGCCAGCTGAGCATTGCGGAAAGCGCGGCGCTGATTGCCATTACCCAGAACCCTTCGAAGCGGGAACTTTTTAACCACGAGGAAAACAACCGGGAGCGCCGGGAGTGGATTTTAGGCCAGATGCTGGAACAGGAATTCATCAGCCAGGAAGAATACGACCAGGCGATGAAGGAAAAAATCCAGGCTGTGACCTACGACAATTCCACCGACACGACCCAGAAGGCGACTTTAAGCTATTTTGAGGATTATGTTCTGGAAGAGGTCATCCGGGATTTAATGGACCGGTATGGCTACACCTATGAGACGGCCCAGAATCAGGTTCTTAAGGGCGGATACCGGATCTACACGACCATGGACAAG
>CAJTQM010000020.1 GCA_910578255.1 uncultured Oscillospiraceae bacterium | reverse complement strand
GCGGTCCGGCATTTTGATTGTCTGGTCCGGATTCTTTCCAACTCAACGGAGGAATCATAACAAGAGAAGGGGTCAGCGAAGTCTTTGGCGGATTCGCTGGCCCCTTTTGCCGCTTTAAAAAGATGCAAAACAAGATTTTTCATTGCAGTCAGCAGATGCAACTGCCGGTTGACAGTTTTCCAAGCAAAAACGGTGGCTATGCAACGAGTCGAATTGTTATAATACCACATGAAAGGAGTGTTGGCAATGAATATGGCAGATAGAATACAGTCTTTAAGAAAAGCAAAAGGAATCTCTCAAGAAGAATTTGCGGATCGGGTGGGCGTTTCACGACAGGCGGTTTCCAAATGGGAAAGCGAGCAAAGTACGCCGGATCTGGAAAAAATTATTATCATGAGCGATTTTTTTGGCGTGACAACAGACTATATTTTAAAGGGGATAGAGCCGGCAGAGGATAAAGAGCAAAAAGACCGGGAGGTCGCAGGCAGGGTGCTTTATATCGCGTCAACAGCTTTTGTCGCCATTGGACTTTTCTGCGCCTTTGGCGGATGGTATGAAAAATATACGCTGGAAGCGGTTTGGGGCTCCATGATCATTCAGGTGGTGGGGATAGCCGGTTATTTTATCGGGAAAACCCTGTCGGCAAAAAAAGCGCCTTTTTTCATCGATTGGCTGAATGTGGCGGGCGTTGCCTTTATGCCGGTTTCGATGTTGACCGGCCGTTTTTCCATCCTTGTTTTTCGGCGGGGGGACATTGCGCCTTACCCCATGGGGATAGTTCATACGGCCGTTTTTTGCCTGGCGTTTTTTGCGGTTTGCGCCATAAGTTTTTTTCTTTTAAAAAGGCGGGTAAAATAATTTGCATCCAATGCAAAGGACAATTTTGGAACCGGACGGCAAAGACCGTTAAAAAGCTGCAAAGTATGCGCCGAACGTCCGGCAAAAAACCGAAGGGAACCTGCGGACTCCCTTCGGTTTTGTTGTCCGGCTAGCTTTTAAAAGCCGGCGACGCAGAAAATTTTTAGAGAATCCTCGTCAACAAAAGACGTCCAGATCCTATTTCTCCTCGTCTTCCTTCTGCCTGCGGTAACGGCCGACGAGACCGTCGTATTTTTTGCCGGCGGCCCGATAGTAGATATGAAAGCCGATGGTCATAACAGCGAAAATCGCAAAAAAGATGGCGCTAAATAATATCCAGGAACCCAGCTGTTCTGTGGGAAACCATTGGGCTTTCCATGCTGTGAGAGATAGCAGGGGAAAAAACAGCGCGACAAACAGAAGGCTTCGCCAGGTGTACCGCATTTTTTTGATGATCCAGTTTGAAAAGCATATCCCCTGAATCAGCGAGGATGCCAGACTTACCGCCAATAGTGTCCATAGTATGGTCAGGGAAATCTGCCGGTGGTGAAAGATTGTGCAGAAAAACAGATAAATTGCCATGGCCCCGGTGTAAAGAAGGCTGGCCGACGTTTTCCACTCCAAAACACTCTGGAAAAACCGTTTCATTTTAACATGCTCCTTTCCAATTCCCGCAGTTTTGCGTTTAACTCGCCGGCATAACGGCGGGACACGTAGACCTGTTCTTGATTGTCCATCGTCACCAATAATCGTCCGCCCAATTCGGGCCGGATGGATTGAATCCGGCGGAAGTTGATGATGGTGGACCGCCCCGCCCGAAAAAAGTCCAGTTCCCGCAGAGCGTCTTCCAATTCATATAGCTGCAAGGCGCTTTCATAGACGGCGTTTTTGGCGTAGAGAAAGGTTTTTTTGTCCGCCTTATCAATGTAGAGGATGTCTTTTGCATCCAGCAGATGCCGGTCTGTGTCCAAAATGCCCACCAGCTTTTTTTGATATACACGCAGCGTGGCCACCAGACGCAGGATATCCTCGTCCGCCTGGGGACAGTTGATGATGACCTGTGTTTCCTCGTAAGACGGATCCTGGTTTAATAAGATTTTCATGCGCTCCCTCCTTCCGAAAATATTTTATCAAATGAAAAACGGATTGCAAGGATCCTGCGCCTTTGTGGCTTTTCCCGCGGTCTATACGGTCTTTTTTTCCAGCTAAGGGGTGTTGCGCCGATCCCGGCCAAAGAAGTTTTTTGCCCAATAAGACGGCCTTTTCAAGGGTCACACAAAAACAAAGCTTTGATAAAAGGCTTTTTTGTGGTATAATAACGGCAGAGTTGTTATGATACCACATTTTTATGGCCGCCTTACAGGCGTGGCCCATGATACCATGTACTTGGTATACAAAAGACAAAAGCACGGGGGTTTTGCCTCGGAAAAGAGAAGGGCGAAGGAGAGACCGGACAATGGCAAAAAACGACTTGTTTTCCACTGTATTGCGTGGATTCCATAAAGAGCAGGTGACCCAATATTTAAGTGAACTGACTCGAAAATACGAGCGGGAAAAAGAGGAACTGCACAAAAAGTATGAAGGGATGGACCCTGCGCAGGTTAAGGATCTTTTGCAGGAGAGAGACCGGTTGCAAAAAGAATTGGAGGAGGCCAACCGGAAAATTGCCGGCCTGGAAAGCAGCGGAGAGGCAGGGCAGCAGGAAGCGGAGCAGATCGGCCTGGAACGGCTGAAGCTTTTGGCAAAGCAGATGAAGTCCCGCATAGAAGAGGCAAAGCAGATGGAGCGGGAGGCCCGCCAGCAAAGCGAGCGGATTCTTGAAGCGGCCCGGCAGGAGGGCAAAACGATCCTGGACAAGGCGAAAGAGGCGGGCAGCGAAAATGTGTCCATGCTCAGCCGCCTGCGGGAGCGGCTGGACCAGGAGGCCGCCCTGCTTTTGGCCCAAAAGGACACGGTGAAAGAGGAACTGGAAAGGGCGCGGACTGAGTCGGACAGTCTGGTTTGCGAAGCCCAAAGGGAGAAAGAGGAGATTCTGGCCCAGGCGCGGCAGCAGGCGCAAAGTATCCTGGACAAAGCCGAGGAGCAGGCGAAAAAAATCCTCGTACAGGCACAAGAGGAAAAAGATCAGCAGCTGGGGCAACTGCAGGACGAAATCCTCCGGGCGAAACAGCACTTTGGAGGACTGTCCGGCCGTGTGGAGGACCTGTCTCAAGAGTTGACGCGTTTCGAAGCTTTATTGGCCGAACAAAATGCGTCGCCGAAACCAAAGCAGTGAGAGATTTTACAAATCCAATCTGAGTGCTTTCAGCAACCGTTTGAGGTGTAAAAAAAGGAGGAATCCGGATGCCGGCGATGTACGCGCACGACACCTTCGGCCCTAAGGCCGCTGCGGGACTTCCCGCTTCGGTGAAAAAGCCGATTTTACAGTATCCTTACATGTTTCGAGCCGGTTTACAGGGGCCGGATATCCTGTTTTTTTACAATCCTTTTACCGAGCACCCTGTGGGCAATATCGGCCGCAGACTGCACAAAAAAACAGCCCGATCTTTTTTTGAAAACGCGCGGGAGATCTGGAGGGCGGGGGGACAAAGGCCCTCGCAAACTGCGTATTTAATGGGCTTTTTGTGCCACTTTATGCTGGACAGCGCCTGCCATCCCTACATCCGGCGCCAGATGGAAGAAACCGGCATGGGGCATGTGGCGATTGAAACAGAATTTGAACGTTTTTTGCTTCTTTTAGACAGGAAGGATCCTCTTTCCTTTCCAGTGGGCTATTGTATGCCGCTGGAAAAGGGGATGGCTTGCGACATCGCGCCATTTTACCCGGGCGTCTCGTCCGGGGAATTGGAAAAGAGTCTGCGCGCCATGCGCCGATACAAAAATCTTTTGGTGATGCCTAACGCCGCCGTGCGAAAGCTGGCGAAAAAGGGGCTTCGGCTGGTGGGGCAATATAACGCCATCACCCAGCATATCATCGGCCATGAACCGGATGTCCGCTGCCGGATGACCTGCGAGCATCTTTTCGAGCGGTACCGGCGGGCGATCCCCCAGGCGGCCGACGAGATGCAAAAGCTGGCAAAAGCGCTTGTGTCCGGCAGTTCGTTCAGCCAGCGGCTGAATCGGACGTTTGAGTAAGGGGGCAGGACGGATGGAAGCAGGAAAACTGAAAAAACTGGAAAAATATTGGATTTTATATGATGTTGCCAATTCCGCATTTGTTTTGCTGGTGGCAACCATTGTACCTTTGTATTTTAACAGTCTGGCACAGGCCGCCGGCATCTCTGAGGTGGACTATTTGGCCTACTGGGGGTATGCCGCGTCGGTAGCCACATTGATCGTGGCGCTCATTGGCCCGGTTTTGGGGACGATGGCGGACATGAAAAATTTGAAAAAGCCGATTTTTACCGTCAGTATGATGGTGGGGGTTTTAGGATGCGCGGCTTTGTCGTTCCCCTCCTCCTGGATTGTGTTTCTGGCGGTTTTCGTCGTGGCCAAGGTAGGATTTTCCGCTAGCTTAATTTTTTACGATTCCATGCTGGCCGACATAACCGAGCCGGAACGGATGGACGACGTGTCCGCTCAGGGCTATGCATGGGGTTATATCGGAAGCTGTGTGCCGTTTGTCATCAGCCTTTTGATTGTGTTGGGAAACGACGCTCTCGGCATTTCCATGACGGCGGCGATGGGCATTTCCTTTTTCCTCAACGGCGCCTGGTGGCTTCTTTTGACCCTGCCGCTTTTAAAAAACTATCAGCAGCTTCACTATTCGCCCAAGAAAAAGAGGATGGTCAAAGCCGCTTTTGGCACGCTGTATCACACCTTTCGGGAGATCAAAAGCCAGAAACAGATTTTTTTGTTTTTGCTTGCCTTCTTTTTCTTTATCGACGGGGTTTATACCATCATTGATTTGGCCACGGCCTTTGGCAGTGCTTTGGGGTTTGACTCGACCATGCTGTTGCTGGCGCTGCTTTTTACGCAGGTGGTGGCCTTTCCGTTTGCGCTGCTTTTTGGCAAGGCGGCCAAAAAGTATCGAAACGACCGGCTAATCAAAATCTGTATTGTTGCTTATACCATCATCGCGCTGTTTGCCATTCAGCTGGATCAGGTGTGGGAATTTTGGCTGCTGGCCGGCTTTGTGGGCATGTTTCAGGGCGGCGTGCAGGCCCTTTCCCGGTCGTATTTTGCGAAGATCATCCCGCCGGAAAAGGCCGGGGAGTATTTTGGCCTGTTCGATATTTGCGGAAAGGGCGCTTCCTTCATGGGGACCGGGCTGGTGGGTCTGTTCACCCAGTTGAGCGGGAGCACAAATCTGGGAATTTCTGTTCTGGCCTTTCTTTTTATTGTAGGTCTGGTGCTGTTCCACTACGCGGCAAAATGCGATCCTTTAAAAGAGCAGACGAGATAGCGGAAGAAAGCCGCCTTACGGTGATAAAAAAAGGGAGGATGGGTGTTAACCCCATCCTCCCTTTTTTATGGGAAAGGTTTAAAGGATATTATATAACTCTTTGAGATATTGTGTCAGCTTCAGGTTTTCGCCATAGTCTACCGCGCAGTCAATAATGCTGACGGTCTTTTGCCCAAATGCGTCCTCCAATGTGGGGATCAGGTCCTGGGCTTTTTGTATCCGGTAACCTTTGGCCCCAAAGCTTTCGGCAAATTTGACAAAGTCCGGGTTGGTGAAATCGACGTAACAGCTTTTCCCGTACTGATCCATCTGCTTCCACTTAATCAGTCCATAGCTGTTGTCGTGAAAAATCAGGATAACAAACGAGGTCTTCAGGCGCATAGCGGTTTCGATTTCCTGGCAGTTCATTAAAAAGCCGCCGTCTCCGGTAACCGCCAGAATTCTTTTTTCGGGGTAAACCAGCTTTGCCGCGATGGCCCCCGGAAGGGCAAATCCCATGCTGGCGAACCCGTTGGAAATTAAGCAGGTATTGGGCTTGTAACAGTGATACTGGCGAGCAATCCACATTTTGTGCGCACCTACGTCGGACAGAAGAATATCGTCCGGCGAAAGAACCCGCCGCAGATCACTGAGGATTTTCTGCGGCCGCATGGGAAAATGCGTATCCTCTTCATATGCCTTATATTCCGCTTCCATTTTCCGCTTGATTTCCTGCGCGTAGGCCGACTCGAAGGGATGCTCCAGCTGGCTGAGAATACTGCGCAGAGAAACGGAAATATCCCCCACAACCTCTACCGCGGGTTGGTACAGTTTATTGATATGAGCGGGCTGCATATCAATGTGAATGATGTTTTTATGTTGATCTCCGTTCCATTTAGAAGGGGCGTATTCCACAATATCATAACCGACTGACAAAATCAGATCGGCCTTTTCCAGGATTTTATTTGCGTAGTCCTTTTGGGGGATGCCGATTGTCCACAGGCAGTAGGGGTTATCGAAGGGAATAATCCCTTTGGCCATCATAGTGTGGACCAGCGGAATATGCAGCTGATTGACAAATTCCTCCATCGCTGTGCTGGCTTTTCCCCGAATCGCGCTGCTTCCCGCAAGAATCACAGGGTTTTTGGCCATCATTAACCGGATAACCGCGTTTTTGACACTCTGGGAATCGGGCATCTCCATGGGGGCGTTCTGCCTTTCTAAGGGCGCCGCGCCGGGGCTGACCGGCATTTTGGCGACGTTTACCGGCAAATCAATATGACAGGCGCCTGGCTTTTCGCTTTCGGCGTGCTTAAAGGCAATGCGGACGATTTCACTGACCGTATCCGGGAGAACAATCTGCTTTGTTTTTTTGGTGATGGGCTCAAACATTTTACACAGATCCAGAAACTGGTGAGAGGTCAGGTGCATTCTCTCGGTTCCCACCTGACCGGTGATGGCGACTAAGGGCGCGCCGTCGCTGTAGGCGTCTGCCACGCCGGTGACCAGATTGGTTGCGCCCGGTCCTAAGGTTGAAAGACAAACGCCGGCCTTGTGGGTCAGACGCCCGTATACATCCGCCATAAAAGCGGCGCCCTGCTCATGCCGGGTTGTAATAAACCGGATGCTGGAATGGGTAAGGGCCTCCATAATTTCCAGGTTTTCCTCTCCGGGAATACCAAAAATGTAGCGAACGCCTTCTTTTTCCAGGCATTTTACCAATAGCTGTGCTGTATTCATCTCTTTTTGTTGATCGTCGGTTTGCATCTGTTTTCCTCCTCCGGAAGATGGGAATCTTTTAAAAGAATAATTGTATACAATTTATTATAGCACAGGGCCTGTTACTTGAAAAGACTTTTCTACACAAAATCTCGATGAAAACCCCCAGGCAAACTTTTTGGTTTACCTGGGGGTTTTAAGCCTATCCAATACAAAAAAAGGGGAAACTAGTCCAACTGGCCAAACTTTCGAAAACGCTGGTATCTGGCTTCCAGCAGCTGGTCTACATCCATCTGGGATTTTTCCTCCAGCGCTTTCCACAAAAGTTCCTCCAAATAGGTGAAGATCTCCGAAAAACTCAACCCCTCCTCGGGGATGACCTGTTCGACTACCTGCATCTGTTTCATATCCTCTGCGGTAAGCCGCAGGCATTCGGCCGCCTCCTTGTTTTTCTTGGCATCCTTCCAGAGAATGCTGGCGCAGCCCTCCGGCGAAATAACCGAATAAAAGGCGTTTTCCAGCATCCAGACCTCATCGCCTACGGCCAGCGCCAGTGCGCCGCCGCTGCCGCCCTCGCCGATGAGTACGGCGATGACCGGGGTGCGAAGGGCCATCAGTTCCGTCAGGTTTTCCGCAATCGCCTGACCCTGCCCCCGCTCTTCCGCGCCGATGCCGCAGAAAGCGCCGGAGGTATCCACAAAGCAGATCACCGGACGATGGAACTTTTCCGCCTGTTTCATCAGCCGTAGCGCCTTTCGATACCCCTCCGGATTTGGGGAGCCGAAATTGCGGAACACCTTTTCCTTGGTATTGCCGCCCTTTTCCATGGCAATGACCGTCACCGGCTTATCCCGCAGGCGGGCAATGCCGCCGACGATGGCTGTGTCCTCGCCAAAGCGACGGTCGCCGTGCAGTTCGATAAAATCGGTGAAGACACCCTTGATGAATCCAATGCCCGACGGCCGGTTTTTTGCCCGAGCCGCCTGTACCTTTTCGTATGCCGATTTCATCCCGGTCATCTCCTTTCATGCAGCATCAAAAGCCTGGTCAACAGCTTTTTTTGGCCGGCTCTGGGGGTGATGCGGTCCACAAATCCCCGCTGCACCAAAAATTCTGCCTGCTGAAAGCCCTCCGGCAGCTTTTTGCGGATGGTCTGCTCAATAACCCGGGGACCGGCGAATCCGATGAGCGCCCCAGGTTCCGCCAGGATAATGTCTCCCTCCATGGCAAAGCTGGCGGTAACGCCGCCGGTAGTCGGGTCGGTCAGGACGGTAA
The DNA here is from genome assembly GCA_910578255.1 of uncultured Oscillospiraceae bacterium. Taxonomy (GTDB): domain Bacteria; phylum Bacillota; class Clostridia; order Oscillospirales; family Ruminococcaceae; genus UBA3818. The sequence goes on along the minus strand of CAJTQM010000020.1, from coordinate 26,735 downwards.
TGTATAGATTTCTCGCGTCGCTGTGGCGCTTGACAGCGCCGGAGGTTTTGGCCATCTGCATCAAAGAGAGGATGCCCTCCTGCATGCGCGCGCCGCCGGAAACGGTGTAGCCCACCACCGGCAGCGAATGGTCGGTGGCGTATTCAAATAAGCGGGTGATTTTTTCCCCCACAACGGTGCCCATGCTGCCCATCATAAAAGCGGATTCCATGACAAACAGTCCGCAGGCGTGGCCGCCAATACAAGCTGTGCCGCAGATGACCGCCTCTTTTTCGCTGGAGACCAGCCGCGCGTGTTTGAGTTTTTTATCGTAGCCTGGAAAGGAAATCACGTCCTTCGAGCGCAGATCACCGTCCATTTCGCAAAAACTGCCGGGGTCGGTAATAAAATCAATCCGTTGGCGGGCGTTCATGCGAAAATGATGGCCGCAGCTGCAAACCAAAAAGTTATCCCAAAGTTCGCTGGGCGGCATGGCTTTTTTGCAGGCCGGACAAAGTTCGGTTGGCTCCGCGTTCATTCCTGCCGTCGCGTTTACCGGCGTGCGGCCGCCCTTTTCCAGTTCGTTTTTCGGCTTTTTAAAAAATCCCTGAAGCTGCATGGGACTTTATTCACCTCTCTTTGCCATAAAATCCGTGTGGTAATTTCCGGCCAAAAACGCCGGATCGCTGATAATCTCCAGCTGATCGTCCAGATTGTTGGGCACACCCTCCAGCACCAGCTCGCATAAAGCGGAATTCATCTTCCGGATCGCTTCCTCCCGGGTCTTGGCGTAGACGATCAGCTTGCCCATCATGGAATCGTAATAGGGAAGCATCTCGTAGCCCTGATACAAAAAGGTATCGAACCGGACCCAGGGGCCGCCGGGCACATGGAAAAAGGAGATCTTGCCGCCGCTTTTCGCGTTGATCCGGCATTCGATGGCAGCGCCGGTGATCTTTACGTCCTGCTGGCGGAAGTTTAACAAAACGCCACAGGCAATGCGGATCTGCCATTTGACAATATCCACGCCGGACACAAATTCGCTGACCGGATGTTCTACCTGCAATCGGGTGTTCATCTCCATAAAGTAAAAGTGCCCCGTGTCGTCCAAAAGAAATTCAACCGTTCCCGCGTTGGTATATTTGGCGGCTTTGGCGGCTTTGGCCGCCGCCTTGCACATCTTTTCCCGCAGCACCGGATCGATGGCAGGGGAGGGGGCCTCCTCCAAAAGCTTTTGATTTCTCTTTTGGATGGAGCATTCCCTCTCGCCCAGACAGACTACATTGCCGCTCTCGTCCGCCAGCAGCTGTACCTCGATGTGCTTGACCGGGAACAGATATTTTTCCATGTATACGCCGCCGTCCCCAAAGGCGTTTTTCGCCTCCTCCGAAGCGGTCAAATAGGCCTTTTCCAGATCCTTCGGGTCCTCTACCAGCCGGATTCCTTTGCCGCCGCCGCCTGCTCGGGCCTTGATCAGCACCGGATAGCCGATTTTTTTGGCGGCCTCGGCCGCCTCCTTCGGGCCGGACAAAAGATCGGTGCCCGGGATGGTGGGAACGCCTGCCTTCTGCATCATCCGGCGGGCCGCGTCCTTATCCCCCATGCGGGAGATGACGTCTGCGTCCGGGCCGATGAAGACCAACCCGTTTTGCTGGCATAGACGGGCAAAATCCGCGTTTTCCGCCAAAAAACCGTAGCCGGGATGGATGGCCTGGGCGCCGGTGAGCAGCGCCGCCGTGATAATGTCCCTTTGCCGCAGATAGCTTTCGCCCGGCAGGGCCTTTCCCACGCAGACGCTTTCGTCGGCTAAGGATACATGTAAAGACTCTTTATCCGCCTGGGAGTGGACTGCGACGGTGGCGATCCCCATTTCCTTACAGGCGCGGATGATGCGGACCGCGATTTCGCCGCGGTTCGCGATTAAAATTTTCGAAAACAATGGCTCACTTCCTCACAACAGCGAAAGAAAAGTCCCCGCTGACCGACAGCTTTCCGTCAACATAGCCTTTTCCGCTGGCAAAATAAAACGGGCCCTTGGATTTGGTAATAACACATTCGGTTTTCAGCGTATCGCCCGGCCGGACAGGGTTTTTAAACTTCACCTTGTCCAAGCTGGTAAAAAACGGGGTAGACCCTTCGGGCAGCGCCTCGGCCAGTAAAACGCAGGTGGCCTGGGCCATCATTTCGCACAGAATAACCCCCGGTACCACCGGATTGCCGGGGAAATGGCCCTGCAAAAACCACTCGTCGCCGCGGACCGTATACTTTCCATGGGCGACGCCGTCGATCACCTGCGCTTCCTCCACCAAAAGCATATTGTCTCGATGGGGCAGGATGTTCATAATTTCTTCTTTGTTCATTGCGTTTCCCCCATTAAGAATAGCCGCTGGCCCACTTCTACCAGCTGCCCGTTGCCCGCGTAGATTTGCAGGATCTCCCCGTCGTATTCGGCGGTGATTTCGTTCATGGTCTTCATCGCCTCAATGATGCAGAGCACATCGCCTTTTTTTACATGACTGCCTTTTTTTACAAAAGGCGGGTCCCCAGGAGCGGGCGATGCGTAATACATACCGACCATGGGGCTTTCCACAATCCGGCCTTCCGGTTCCTTGGCGGCCGGCTGCGGCGGGACAGCTTCCGCCGCACAAGGCAGGGGAGACTGCATAACCGGGACAGACAATACCGGCGCTGCCGCCGGCGCGCAAACGGCGCTTTCTCGCTCCATTCGGATGCTTTTGCCTTCCTCTTGAATTTCCATCTGCGTCAGGCCGTTTTCCTTCATAATCTGCGCCAGAGCGCGAATTTCCTTTATTTCCATGATGCTATCCCTCCATCCGCTTAAACGCAATGCAAGCGTTGTGTCCTCCAAAACCTAAAGAGGTGGAAAGCGCCAGCTGCGCCTGCACCTTTCTGGACTGATTGGGCACATAGTCCAAATCGCACTCCGGGTCCGGCTCGCGCAGGTTGATGGTGGGGGGGATTTCCCCCTTGCATAGCGCCAGTACCGATACGATGGCTTCCACCGCGCCGGCGGCGCCCAGCATGTGGCCGGTCATGGATTTGGTCGAACTGACGAGCAGATTTTTCGCTTTTTCGCCGAAAGCGGCCTTGATGGCCTGGGTTTCGGTTTTATCGTTCATCGGCGTGCCGGTGCCGTGGGCGTTGAGATAGACCGGACCGTCCCATTGGCCGGTTTCCTCCAGCGCCAGGGAAATGGCCCGGGCAGCGCCTTCTCCGCTGGGGGCGGGCGCCGTCATATGATATGCGTCGCAGGTGCAGCCATAGCCGGTTATCTCGGCATAGATGCGCGCGCCGCGCTTTTTTGCGTGTTCATACTCTTCCAAAACAAGCGCGCCGGCGCCCTCGCCCATGACAAAACCGCCGCGGCGCTTGTCAAACGGCAGTGAAGCCTCGTCCGGGTCCCTGGCCAGAGAAAGGGCCATACAATTGGTAAAGCCGGCCACGCCGATGGGGGTGATGGCCGCCTCTGCGCCGCCTGCCAAAATCGCGTCCGCGTAACCGGCGCGGATGGCGTGGAACGCCTCTCCCACTTCGTTGGTGCTGGTGGCGCAGGCGGTGGTCACCGGCAGGCAGGGACCCTTGGCGCCAAAGCGGATGGCGATGTTGCCCGCCGCCATGTTGGCGATCATCATCGGGATGAAAAAGGCGGATACCCGCTTGGGCCCCTTTTCCAAAAGTTTTTGGATCTCGGTGGACATGGTGATCAGCCCCCCGATGCCGGAGCCGAAATACACGCCGAACCGTTCCGGTGCCACCTTTTTGTCAATGCCGCTGTCCTCCACCGCCTGGCAGGCAGCCGCCATCGCGTACTGGCTGAACAGATCACTTTTGCGCGCCTCAACCTTGTCCATATAGCGGATCGGATCAAAATCCTTGACCTGGGCCGCCACCTTCGCTTTATATTCTCCCGCGTCAAACCGGTCCAGCGGCCCAATGCCGTTTTTGCCGGCCAGCAGATTTTCCCAGAAGACGGGAATCTCGCTGCCGACCGGCGTTACCGCTCCCAGACCGGTCACTACTACACGTCTCATTAGCGTCCTCCTTCCTACATGGCCAAGCCGCCGTCAACGCGGATGACCTCGCCGGTAATATAGTCGGAACCGCTGCCGGCTAAAAATACCGCCAGCTGCGCCACCTCCTCCGGTTTACCCATCCGCCGAAGAGGGATGAGGCCCGCCAGCGGATTGTCCTCTTTGTCGATGGCGGCGGTCATATCGGTTTCGATAAAGCCGGGGGCAATGGCGTTGCAGCAGATGCCCCGTCCCGCCAGTTCCCGGGCCACCGATTTGGTCAAGCCGATCAGCCCCGCCTTGGAGGCGGCGTAATTGGCCTGGCCGCCGTTTCCCATCAGGCCGGACACCGAAGAAATGTTGATGATCTTGCCCGCCCGCTTTTTGACAAAGATCGGGTAGCAATGCTTGATAAAATGAAACGCGCCCTTGAGATTGGTGTCTAACACCGCGTTAAAATCCGCTTCCTTCATCGTGTAGACCAGCCCGTCCCGGGTGATGCCCGCATTGTTGACCAGAATATCGATGCCGCCGAAATCCTTCTGCACCGCCTGGACGGTCTGCTTCGCCAGATCAAAGCTGGATACATCGCACTGATAGGCTTTGGCCTGTACGCCCAGCTGTATCGCCTGCTGACAGACCTCCTGAGCGGCCTGGGCGTTTCCGGCGTAGATTGCCGCGATGTTCGCACCCTCTTTGGCGAAAGCCAGGGCGATCGCCCTGCCGATGCCGCGTCCGGCGCCGGTGATCAGCGCTGTTTTTCCCTTAAGACTCATTGCTCCAACACCGCCTTTATGGTTGTTTCCAATGTTTTCGCGTCCTCCACATGATAGGCTTTGGCCTGCGGCAGGGTTTTGGCCACAAATCCGCAAAGGGTTTTGCCGGGACCCACTTCAATAAACGTATCGAACCCTTCTGCCGCCATATTGCGAAGGGTCTGCTCCCAGCGGACGGGATTTTCCATCTGGGACGCCAAAAGCGCCTTGGGATCCTTTTGATCGTAGGGATTTGCCGTCAAATTGGCCCAGACCGGGATACGGCCGGGCGCGAAGGAAAACGACTCCAACTCCTGCCGGAATGCACTGGCGGCAGAGGACATAAACGGCGAGTGAAATCCGCCGCTGACCGCTAACGGGACCATCCGTCCGCCTGCCTCTTTTACCAGCGGGCTCAGCGCCTCGATTTCGTCTTGCAGCCCCGCGACCACCAGCTGGCCCGGGCAGTTGTAGTTGACCGGATACAGATGCTGAAAGCGGCCGCAAAGATCCTCGACTGTTTGGTTGTCCAGTTTCAGGACCGCCGCCATGGCGCTGTTTACCTGCCGGGCCGCGTCGTCCATCAGCGCCGCACGCCGGCAGACCAGCGAAAATCCGGCTGGTTGATCCAGCATGCCGGAAAAGGTCAAGGCTGCCATCTCGCCCAGAGAAAATCCTGCGGCCCCGTCGGCCCGGACGCCCCTTTCCTCCAGCGCCAGAGCCGCCGCCAGATCCACACAAAATAGGCATGGCTGGGTGTTTTTGGTTTGGGTCAACTCCTCTTTAGAGCCTTCGAAGCACTGGGACGAGGTGCCCGGCCGCAGTCCGTCGGCCAGCCTGAAAAGTTCTCTTGCCACCGCGGATTCTTCGGTCAACTCCCGGCCCATGCCGCTGTACTGTGCGCCCTGGCCGGAAAAAAGAAATGCTATTTTACCCATTTTTTCGCTCCATTCAAAATATCTTCCGCCTCGGCAAAAATCTCGCGGATGATTTCGGCGGCAGGCTGTTCTTTTTTCACCATAGCGGAAATTTGTCCCGCCAAAAAGCAGCCGCGCTGCTCGTCGCCCTCTACCGCCGCCAGACGCAGGGCGCCGGCGCCAAAGGCCTCCAACTCCTCGTCGGAAACGCTCCCGTCGTACTCCTTGCGGAAATACTCCCGGGAATAGGGGGTCTTTAAGCAGCGCACCGGATGGCCCAGCCGTTTTCCGGTGGCGATGGTGTCGATATCCTTTGCCTTGAGGATCTTGTTTTTGTAGGTCTGGTGCACGCCGCACTCATGGGCGACCAGAAAACGGGTGCCCAGCTGTACGCCGGCAGCGCCCAGCATAAAGGCCGCCGCCACGCCGCGTCCGTCGGCAATGCCGCCCGCGCCGATCACCGGCAGGGAGGTGGCGTCGCACACCTGGGGCAGCAGTGCCATGGTGGTCAGATCGCCCACATGTCCGCCGGATTCGCCGCCCTCGGCAATGACGGCGCTGGCGCCCTGGCGGGTGACCAGTTTGGCCATAGCCACCGAGGCCACCACCGGAATCACCTGGATGCCGGCTTCCTGCCAAAGCTTCATATATTTTCCGGGATTTCCCGCGCCGGTAGTGATCACCGGCACCTTTTCCTCGGCCAGCAGCTTTGCCACTTCCTCCACATGGGGGCTCATGAGCATAACGTTGACGCCAAAGGGCTTTTTGGTCAGTTCTCGGCAGGTGTCGATTTCTTTTTTCAGATAAGCGGTATCGGCGTTCATGGCCGAGATGATCCCCAGTCCGCCGCCTTCGGATACCGCCGCTGCCAACTTCCCGTCAGAGATCCAGGCCATGCCGCCCTGAAAAATCGGGTACTCGATACCCAGTATGTCGCAAATCGGTGTCTTAATCATGGCTTATTCCTTCTCGCCCATTTTTTCTTCCACCAGCTTGACCATCTCGCCGACGGTGGAGATTTTTTCGTCCAGTTCCAACTCAATGTCCAGCGCTTCTTCCAGTTCCATGACCATGTCGACCGTGTCCAGCGAATCCACGCCCAACTCCTCAAAGGTGGTGTCCATGGTAACCGAAGCGGGGTCACAGTCTACGTGATCCGCTAAAATGGCAGTCAATTTCTCAAAAATCATCTGTATTTCCTCCTGTAAAATGCAAAATATATGGAAAAGCCGACCAAGCGGCCTTACCAGCGAAGAATGCAGGCGGCGCTGGAAAGGCCGCCTCCAAAGGCGCACAGCGCCAGTAAGTCGCCCCGGTTGAGTTTTCCGGAACGGTTGAGTTCGTCAACCACCATCGGAATACTGGCGGCAGAGGTATTGCCGTACCGGTCGATGTTCACGCAAAAGCGTTCCGGCGGGATATGCAGCCGTTTTTTGGCCGCGTCGATAATGCGGATGTTGGCCTGATGGGGGATCACCCAGTCAATCTTTTCCTCGGCAAAGCCCGCCTGTGCAATCAGATTTTTTAGATCGTGGGTCATGGCATTGACCGCGAAACGGAAGGTTTCCTGCCCCTTCATATGAATATAGGGATTCTCCTGCTCGCGCCGGTTAAAGGGGGATTTCCCCTCGAATACCGGGGTGCGAATCACATCGTCATCCCCTTTGGAATGCAGCTGAGAGGCCAGATAGCCGTCTCCCTCACCCAGCACCATGGCGCCGGCGCCATCGCCGAAAATCACGCAGGTACTGCGGTCATCCCAGTCTAACAGACGGCTGATTCTCTCTGCGCCGATGACCAACATTTTTTTTACGCGGCCCCGGGCGAAAAAGCCCGCCGCCGTGTCCAGTAAAAACAGAAAACCGGAGCAGGCTGCGTTCAGGTCCATCGCCGGGCAGATAGCGCCCAGCCTTTTTTGCACCACACACGCCACCGATGGCGTCGCGAAATCTCCGCTGATGGTGGCGCAAAGGATCATATCCAACTCTTCTGCCTTTACGCCGCTTTGTGCCATCGCCGCCACCGCCGCTTCATAGGCTAAATCACAGGTGGATTCTGTCTCGCAGACATGCCGCTGCCGGATGCCGGTCCTCTCCCGGATCCATTCGTCAGAGGTTTCTAAAAATGCTGCCAAATCATCGTTGGTTACCACCTTAGGCGGGACATAGCTGCCCGTCCCCAATACGCAAAAACTCATTTTTTCTCCCCCAGGCTTTTTTTCAAGAATTCATTCAGTTTCCGGATCCCTTGAAACAGGCTGTCTTTCTCCACTTCGGTCAGATCCTCCACAATTTTTGCCACCATGCTGGAATGGTATAGCCTGTGGAAATGGTCAATCCGCTTTCCGCTTTTCGTCAGCGTCACACGGACGGTGCGGCCGTCTTCGTCGCCGGGCTGTTTTTCCAAATAGCCTCTCTTTTCCAGCTTATTGATTGCCACGGTGGCTGTGGGCCGGGTAATGTTCATGGCGGCAGCGATCTCGCTGACCGTTCGGCCCTGGTTTTCCCCTTTTCCCACCGCTTCGATCAGGTGCATCTCCTTGATGGAAAGATGGATCCGGCCGTTTTTCCTGAGCGCTTCTTCCTCAACCCGCAGAATGTTATGATAGGTATCGGTCAACACTTCGTTTAGCGCTGCCGCAAAAGCGTCCATCCTGATTCCTCCGGTACAGATAAATTATTAGTTTGATAATCTAACTAAATGAATATACCGCTTTGTCTTCTTTTTGTCAATAATATTCTATTGCACTAATGTGAACATTTTGTGAAGAAACGAAAAAAAGAGACGAAAATCCGTCTCTTTTTTTCGTTGGTAAAAGATAAAAACGATTAAACCTTGATGGTTTTCCACTTTCCGGCACGATATCTTAACCAGACCAGAAGGGAGCGCAATAGCTGATCCGCCGCCAGGGCCACCCACGCGCCGGGCAGGCCCCAATGGAACAGATAAACCATGATCAATGCCAATCCCGGACGGACCAGCAGCACGGTCAAAAAGGTGATGACCGCTGTTGCCCGGGTATCTCCGGCCCCACGCAGCACACCGGACAAAATAAACTGGGAGGCTTGGAACGGCTGAATAAACGCGATGAACATTAAAATGGTCCCGCCCAGCTGGATGATCTGGGGGTCGTCGTTGTACAAAGCCACAATCTGGCGGGAAAATAGCAGGCAGCAGGCCGCCAGACACAATGCGACCATCATACCCACCTGGCGAGTGCGGCGGCCATACTGCTCCGCCATATCCGGACGGCGTTTTCCCAGACATTGCCCTACCAGTGAGGTGGCGGAAACGCCGAACGCCTGTCCGTTCATAAAGGTGAGCGCCTGCACGTTCATACACACCTGATGGGTTGCAAAGGCCACCGTTCCCAACGAGGCCACGGTTTTCGAATAGATAATAATGCCGGCGCGCATTACAAGCTGCTCGACCATAGCGGGGAAGCCGACTTTGAAAATTGCGGTAATTGACTCCTGATCCGGCAGAAAACCGTCCCGCAGCCGCAGATGCAGATAGCCGCTTTTTCTGCGCATCACCGCAAAAAAGGCCATGATCATCGCCACCAGCTGTCCTAAGATGGTAGCTAGCGAGGCGCCGGCGATCCCCAGAGCCGGGAACCCCATATGCCCGTAAATCAAGAAGTAATTGAGGACGACGTTTACGGCGTTTGCCACAACGTTATAAATCATCGCCGTTCTCGAGTCGCCTACGCCGCGCAGCACGGCGGTGATTACGGTGGTCAGCGCCATCGGCACAAACCCGATCATCTGAATTTGCAGATAGATGGTGCCGCCCGCCAGACTTTCAGCGTCGGAGGCGCCCATAAAGCGGACCATCCATTCAGAGGTGAAAAACCCGATAAACGACATGGCCACCGAAGCCAACAGCGTCATCATCAGCGCCTGGCGCATGACGAGATTGGCTTTGTCCGGCCGCCCGGCCCCCTTATAGCGGGCGACCATCGCCGTTGCGCCGACGTTCAGCGCCTGGAAGACGGTCATAAATAAAAATTTTGGCTGGGTTGTTAATCCGACAGAGGTCAGCGCCCAGGCCCCCAGCTGCCCCACCATCATCAGATCCACCATCGAGGCCAGCTGGGTCAAAAGCAACTCGACCATAGACGGCCAGGCGATGCGGACTACGTCCGCATACAGCATTTTGTTTGTAACCCCTTGGGGAAGCGGCGCCTTTTTGTTTTGCAGGCCCTGGTCCCATAAGGATAGATCCTTGCCTTCCTCTACCAGGTCAAGAGCCAGCCCCTGTACCTTTGATTGTCCTTCTTTCATGCTTTGCTGCCGTTACCTTCTCGGTGTCGGGCAGATCTCACCACCTCGTATGTAGTATTCTTTTTATCATCTTAAAATATTATAACACAAATCATACTTGCATTCTATGATTTTTTGAAAATTCCCGGTTGTCCTATTTGAAAAAAGGCGCGGCGTCCCTTTGCAAGGATCCCTAAAAAGGGACCGCAAACAGGGAAGCCGCACGCAAAAAATTTTTCATCCGCAAAGATCAGCGGGAAAACAGATAATACCGCGGGGAGCGATTGTCGGTGTCCCGGTCCAGAACCTGCGGCGCGCAGTAGGCGAAAATCCCGTCCACCCGGACTTTGCCTTCCCGGCCGGACTCGTCGAATTTGCCCTCTTTTAAAGAAGGATCCAGGATGCAAAGTTCCTTTTCATCGGCGCTGATAACGGTGATAAAATGGCCTCCGTGAGAAAAACGCCGGTGTAGCGGCCGTCGTCCCGGTCGCCGCCTACGTTGGCAATGGCGCATCCGCCGGCCTGCACACAGCGGATCATCTCCTGCAGATCATCGGTGGCTTTGTACTTTAAGCAAAACTTTTTTGCAATCACCGGACTTAGTACCTCAAGGTCGGTCCCGGGATCCATGTTTGCCTTGTGCTCTATGGCGAGATCGCGGCATTCCAGCAGCGGCAGTTCCTCGACAGTGAGCCGGTCCACCATCATGCACAGGCAGCATAGACCGCATCCGGCCCGCTTGATGCTTCCGTCCTTCATAGGGCTGTCGGGATTTTTTATGTCGGTGGGATAGGGAACCGTCTCGTATTCCAATTGGTTTAAGTATTTCACAATATTCCTCTTTGTAGAGATTTCGGCTTTTTATTATCTTTAGAATAGCACGAAAAAGAAGGAGGGACAAGAAAAAATTTGCCGCAGCTTTTGAAGACAACCGCCGGTTGAGAAAAAACGGGGGCGGCTATGAGGCGTCGACAGACGATACAACCAATGGTTTACAGAAAATACGGGGATATCAACGAGCGGTCTATTGTCATAAAAACGTTTGGTGGGTACAATATAGGTGTCGCGGCAACACAAATAAAGGAGGTTTCCCTTATGGAAGAACATACCTGTTACGATTTTTTGTGCGAGACCATCAGCCGGATGCGGAAAGAGGCGGACATCACCCAGGAACAGCTTGCCGATCAGCTGGGCATCAGCCCCCAGGCCATCAGCAAATGGGAATCCAAGCGATCCTGTCCGGACATCGGATTGCTGCCCCAAATCGCCCGGATTTTTGGCACGACCATCGACCAGCTGTTCGGAATCGAATCCCGGGCCGAGGAGCCTTTGGACCCGCCGCCCATCGGCATTGTAAAAAATCTCCCCTGGCCGGACAATGACGATTTTCACGTGGTGGTCTATCAAGGGCACCGCCTACGCCGTTTTTTCATCGGGGAAGAGCAACGGAACATGATGTTTCATTACAACGGACCTGCCCAGAATGTCCACTGCGCGGTCAACTTAGCCTGCGAAAAGAATGTGGAAGGTCACACCAGTGCCGGCAGAGACGTGATGATTCTGGGGGACGTGAAGGCGGGCCATGTCACCGCCGGCAAGGACGTGACGGTCCATGGAGGCGTTTCGGGCAATGTGCACGCCGGAAAAGACTTCCAGATCGGGCGGGATGTGGGCGGCAAGGTAAACGCCGGCAAGGATGTCACCGTTGGGGGAAACGCGATGGATAAAATCACCGCCGGCAGCCAGGTCAGGGTCGGCTGGGCCAAAGGGAAGATCAAAGCGCCCAGTACCCAGATGATGAACGAAAGCCCAGAAGGGCAGCCGGAGGAAGATTCTTCTGACAATCAGTAGGCCGTTCTTTATTAAGAAAAGAGGCTGCACGAAAAAAACAGGCGGCGAATTTGCCGCCTGCTTTTTTGTACTTTGCCGGCTATTTTGTACATAAGTGGACAAAAGGGGCAAATACATTAAAAACAGAAGGTTGGTGGATATATGTTCTGTTTATTAAAATGCAGTAAAAACAAGCTTTTTGCAGCGGCGGCCATCATTGCCTGCTGCGCCGGGCTGTGGGCCGCGGGACAGTGGTTCCTGTCGTCTAAATTTGTGGCGGGACCGGCATATTCGGATCTGTATCCGGATATGTACGTAGACGTGCCCAACGCTTTCGAAAAAGAGGAGGGAAAGGTGGTCTACTATACCTTTGACGACGGTCCCTCTAAAAATACCGTCGCTATTTTGGATACCCTCAAGGAAAAAGGAGTCAAGGCTACTTTTTTTGTCACCGGCCAGGAGTCGCCCGGTGTAGATTCCGATGCAATCCTAAAACGCATTGTCGATGAAGGACACAGCATCGGAATGCATACCTATTCCCATGAATACGGCGACATCTATAAAAGTGTAGAAAACTACCTGGCCGATTTCCACAAGATCCGGGAAAAAATCTTAAACGCCACCGGCGTAGAACCCAGAATTTTCCGCTTTCCCGGCGGCAGTGTAAAAAACAGCTTTGCAAAACCTTCGGTCCAAAAGGCCATCCGGATTGAGATGCGGCGCCGGGGCTATATTTATTACGACTGGAACCTGGTATCCGGCGATGATAAATCCTATATGACCGACGTGGATACTTTAATCCACAATATCGTAGGCGGCGCCCAGGGCAAAGACAAGGTGATCATCCTCTGCCATGACGACACCATGAGGGTTTCCACCGCTCAGGCGGTGGGACCGGTTATCGATCAGCTGACGACTCAGGGGTACCGTTTTGAAAAGCTGACCGAAAAGGTGCAGCCGATTCAGTTTAACAATGACGATGAGAAAGGATGAGGCGTCCGGCCCGGCTGCTAGAAAATATTCTGCAGAAAAGGAAGTTCCGAGTCGTAAACATGGTGCAGCAGGGTTTTGATCCGGCTTAATTCGGCGGAAAATTCCGAAAGGTCGCCGTACTTTGCCAGCATTTCCAGCCGGGCCATGGCGCTGGTGATTTCGTCGAGATGGGTGTGGCGGATAAAGCGGATCAGCACATGTTCTGCCTCCATCCATTCCCGGCTCATCTGCGCCGCCTGAACGGAAAGCTGTTCAAAGGTTTTTTGGTAGACCGCCTGCTCCAGGTCGTGAATTTCCTGGGCAAAAACATGTTGGTAGCGGGAGACGGTGGTAAGGCTTGCGACGCATAAAAGTACAATTACCAACAAAATGACGGCACAAAGAATCACACGCTTCATTCCGCCGCCTCCTTTTTGACCAGCTTATAGTTTCCGCTGCGGTCGCAGGTCAATAAAAAGACCTCCTCCAGCGGACACTGCTTTTCCAGCAGTAAATTGCCCAGCCACCCCTGGTCTTTTTGACAGAAGGCAAGGGCCGATTCGCTGACATGGCCGTCGGCAACCACTACCACCGGCGGCGCGTCGGCGTTTTTGGGTTCCTTGACATGCAGATTCTGGTTGGTCGTTTGCTGGGAGCCGAATTTTTGAAAAATGTTCAGTTTTCCGGTGGTTTCCACCACGGCAAACGCCACCTGGCTTACGTCAAAGCAGCCCTGTCCCCGCAGCTGCGCGGTCAGATCGTCGATGGAAAGGCGCAAAGCCGACATCTGCTTTTGGTCGATCACCCCGTCCCGGATCAGCACCCGGGGAGAGCCGGAAATAATCTTTCGCATTTTGGGGCTTTTAAGCAGAACGCCGGATACCAGCACCTCGCAGGCTACCAGCGTAAAAATGGAAACAAGCCCGGCAGTCAGGGGGATGTTGGTGTCCTCGATGGGCAGGGTGGCGATGTTGGAAATCAATATGGTGATTACCAACTCGGTAGGGGAAAGTTCCCCAATCTGCCGTTTTCCCATAATCCGTACCGCTACGACAATCACTATGTACAGGATTATCGTGCGCAGAAAATTTACTGCCATAGATTGTAGGCCTCCTCTTTCATTTTGTTTTTGTAGTATACGCGGCTTTTTTCCCCTTATACATTGCTTTTTGGCGGCGGACCGCGCATGTTTTTCCCCAAATCCGGCAACAATGTCAGGGAAAGAAGGGATCGAAATGCCGCAATGGTTTGCGAAAAAAATCGAAGAAAAGGAGCGTTCGCTTTACGTCTCTCCAAAGCCGCCGGAATGCGAATCGGTCCGACTGACCGCCGACGCCGCAAAAAATCTTTCGACCATCCGGGCGGCGCTGCACGACACGGCGGATTTTATGGTACGGGAGATAACCGTCTGTGGAATACCGGTTAAGCTGATGATGTTCGAGGGGATGTTCAGCCTTCAGACCCTGACCGAAATCATCCTGGAGCCGTTGGGGGATCTGGCGCTGGAGGATCCGACCCCCCAGGCGCTTCAGGACTGGATTTTGCACCGGGCGGTACTGGGAATGGACCAAAGCCAGGTACAGACGTTGGGCGAGTTGTTCCCGTTTTTAATGTCCGGCTTCGCGGGCATTATGATCGACGGAATCCCCCAGGCCATCGTGGCCGGCGTGCAGGGCTTTCAGTTTCGAAGTGTATCCGAGCCGTCGGCGGAGGAGAACGTCCGCGGCTCCCGTGAGGGGTTTACTGAGCCGATTCGCATCAATATGACTATGGTGCGCCGGCGGGTCAAATCCTCGGATTTGAAGATGGAACTGTTAAAGGCGGGGGTTAAAAGCAAAACCGACCTGTGCTTAATCTATCAAACCGATATGGTCGCGCCGGAACTGCTGCGGGATATCCGCCGCCGTCTGCGGGAAATTCCCACCGATATGATTCTGGAATCCGGTTATATCCAGCCGTTTCTGGATACGGATATCGTCTCGATTTTTTCCAACGTGGGCACCACCCAGCGCCCCGATACTCTCTGCGCAAAAATAAGCGAGGGCCGAGTGGGCATTTTGGTGGACGGCACCCCCTTTGCCTTAATCGTCCCATATTTTTTTAACGAGAATTTTCAGAGCATCGACGATTATACCCACCGGCCCTATTACGCCGTATTTGAACGATGGCTTAAATACCTGGCCTTTTTCTTCACCATCCTGCTGCCGGGACTGTATGTAGCGGTGGGGACCTTTCATCCAGAACTTTTTCCTGAGGCGCTTTTGTTAAATGTCACCGCGGCGGAACAGGACGTGCCGTTCCCGCTGGTGTTAGAAGCTTTGCTGATCCACTTTATTTATGAATTGATGCGGGAGGCGGGCCTTCGGCTGCCCCGGCCCATCGGACATGCCATCGGTATTATCGGCGCGCTGGTCATCGGCGACGCGGCGGTAACCGCAGGCTTAATCAGTTCGCCGATGGTCATGGTGGTGGCGCTGACCGCCTTGAGTTCCTTTGTGGTGCCGTCTTTGTTCCAGGAAGTGACCATCATGCGCTTTGGGTTTATTCTTATCGGCGGAACACTGGGGATTTTCGGCATGGCGCTGGGCCTTGCCTGGATGATTGTCAATCTGTGCTCGGTCAATGCCTATGGAATTCCTAGCATGTCGCCCGAATCCCCGTTTCAGATGTTCGCCATGCGGGATGTGCTGCTGCGAGTAGGCTGGAAAAAGCTGGGTTGTAAGAAGCTGAAGATCCAAAACCTGCCCGGCACGGAAATCGAATCGTGATAAGGAGGCGAGAATTTGAAAGGAGAATCTGCAATCAGTTCCTGGCAGCTGACGGTGCTTTTGTTTTTAAGCCGGATCACCTACTTTTTCCTGGCCGAGCCGCAGCCGGAAGGACCCCAGGCGCTGACCGCTGCCATCTGGATGCCCGTTTCGATTCTGGCAAGCTTTCTGCTTTTGCTGCCCGCCTGTCTGCTAATGCGAAAACACAAAGGGAAGGGCCTTTTGGATATTGCGGGCGAACGCTGGGGAAAGCTGGGATTTGTTTTTCCCGCGGCTTTTTTGCTGTTTGCCGTCTGTGTGCTGGTGCAGACCGCCTGTTCCTTTTCCTATTTTTTGACCAGCACCACCTATCCTCAAAGTTCCCCGTGGCTGTTTATCCTGCTGATCTTCGCGGTGGCCGGGTATGCGGCCTCGATGGGATACGAGCCGACGGCCCGCTTCGGCGCCTTTGTGTTTGTGGCGCTGGCGGCCTCCCTTTTGTTTGTGTGCGTCAGCCTTTGGCCCCAGGCCCAATGGGAGTTTCTGCGCCCGCCGGTCTATGACGGATGGCAAAGCCAGCTGCGGCTGTTTGTCCACCTGACCCTTGGCAATGTGGAAATGGCGGCCCTTTTGTTTCTTCTTCCGGCGGTGGGGAAAAACAAAGGCGGCGTTTTCTGGCGCTGGGGCCTTTTATCCGCCGCCGTTTTGGATGGGATCATTCTGTTTGCCGCAGCGGTGCTGGGCGATTACGCCCAGACCCAGCGCTTTCCTTTTTACGCGGTGACAAAAATTGCGCAGCTGTCCATCTTTCAGCGGCTGGACAGCCTGCATACCGCCCTTTGGGTGTTTATGACCCTCGTCCGGCTGGCGCTGTTTTTAGAAGTGGGGGGAAAATCGCTGGCGCGGCTGCTTCCGCAAAAGGCTTCCCGATACGCGGTCAGCATCTGTGCGGCAGTGTCGGCGCTGCTGGCCGGGTGCTTTACCAGGTGGCCAAACGCGCTGGAAGGGCTGGGATGGCTGTTTGCCGGCGGCGGACCGGTTTTACTGCTCACCGTTTTGCTGCCGCTTTTGCTTTTGGGTTTCAAAGGAAAAAAGGAGGCGGGACGATGAAAAAGCAAAAGATCCTGCTAATGGCCCTTCTGGTGATGCTTTTTACAGGCTGTATGCGGTCGGTCCAGCTAAACGAACGGGCCATCGTCCAGGCCATCGGACTGGACAAGGAAAACGGACAATACACCCTCACGCTGCAAATCTTCGACCCGGAAGGGGAAGAGGGGGACGAGACCGCCGGCGGCAAAATTCTGCGCGCCCAGGGCAAAACGATTTCCCAGGCGATGCGAAAGGCCAATCTGCAGCAAGGGCAGGAGATCTTTTTGGGCCACACCAAGCTTTTGATTCTGGGGGAGGCAATCGCCCAGGAAGGGGTGGGCACGGCGATTGACTATTTTGGCGCGAATCCTCAGTTTCGTCCGACGGTAGACGTGCTGCTGGCCGAGACAAAAGCGGAAGAGGTATTAAAAGAACCCTTGGACAGCACCATTTTGCCGGTGCTGTCGGCTAAAATGATGCTGGAGGGTTATCGGGACAGCGCTGAACTGGTGCGCACCCAGCTGCAGGGACTGACAGGCTCTTTAAAAAACCCGGCGGTGGGCTCTTATCTGCCGGTGGCGGCCTTTTCCGGAGAGGAAAAAAATCCCGGGATCGGAATTGTGGGAGCCGCTGTTTTACGAGACGGCAAAAAGGTCGGCGGATTTCTGCCATCGGAAACCAGGGGGATTCTCTGGGCCGGCGGACAGGTGGGAAAGCTGCAGATGACCTTAGAGGAAGAGAACGGCGGCGCCGTGACGCTGGAGGTGGTGGACGCTTCCACAAGGGTATCCGCCCAAATCCGGGACGGGAATCCTTTTTACGAGGTTTTCATCCGGATACAAAGCAATGTCAGCGAGGAAATGGCCTTTGCACAGGGCTTTTCCTTCTCCCAGCGGTGTGAACGGTACGAAGAGGAGCAGAAGCGGCTGGTGGAGCGGGAAACCCTTCATGCGCTGGAGCGTTTTTTTCACGAACTTTCCTGCGATGCGCTGGGCTATGCCAACATTCTGGCCCAGCAGCAGCCTGCCTATTGGAAAGAACACCAAACAAGCTACGCTACCTCTTTAAATAAGGTGGACTTTCGCGTAACGGTGGAAGCCTCGGTCAATCGGGGCGGCTGTGCGCTGGCAGAATAGGGCGAATTGTTACGGAATTTTTAATTTTGGAAAATTTGCGCTGAAAGACTTGATTTTTCCTAAAAAAAAGCTAAAATAGGTTTTAGCACTCATAAGTATGGAGTGCCAAATCGGTTCAACAGATTTTTATCATACAGGAGGCATTTTTATGACAATCAAACCTTTGGCCGACCGGATTGTGATCAAGATGGTCGAAGCGGAAGAAACCACAAAAAGCGGTATTATCCTCGCGGGATCGGCGAAGGAAAAGCCCCAGATTGCAGAAGTGGTGGCAGTGGGCCCCGGCGGCGTTGTGGACGGCAAAGAGGTCAAGATGTATCTAAAGGCCGGCGACCGTGTGCTCATGAGCAAATACGCGGGCACCGAGGTAAAGGTGGACGGTCAGGAGTATACCATCCTTCGTCAGGACGACGTTCTGGCTATTGTGGAATAAGGCTTTAAGCGAAACGAATTTTAGGAGGAATCAACGATGGCAAAACAAATTATCTATGGCGAGGAAGCCAGAAAAGCGCTTCAGACCGGTATTGATAAGCTTTCCGACACGGTAAAAATCACCCTTGGGCCCAAGGGGCGCAATGTGGTGCTGGATAAAAAATTCGGCTCTCCGCTGATCACCAACGACGGCGTAACCATCGCCAAGGAGATCGAGTTGGAGGACGCGTTTGAGAATATGGGCGCCCAGCTGGTCAAAGAGGTTTCGGTCAAGACCAACGACGCCGCAGGCGACGGCACCACTACTGCCACTCTGCTGGCCCAGGCTCTGGTCCGCGAAGGGATGAAGAATGTGGCGGCAGGCGCCAATCCGATGGTAGTGAAAAAAGGCATCCAGAAAGCGGTTGACACGGCAGTAGAGGCAATGGTCGCCAATTCCCAGAAGATCACCTGCACCGCTGATATCGAGCGGGTAGCCGCCATCTCTGCCGGAGATGAATCGGTGGGCAAACTCATCGGCGAGGCGATGGAAAAGGTCACTGCCGACGGCGTTATCACCATCGAGGAATCCAAGACTGCCGAGACCTACAGCGAAGTGGTAGAGGGCATGCAGTTTGACCGGGGCTATATCACCCCGTATATGGTCACCGATACCGACAAAATGGAAGCGGTGATCGACGACGCGTACATTTTGATTACCGATAAAAAGATCTCCGCCATCCAGGAGATTCTGCCCTTGTTAGAGCAGATCGTTCAGGCGGGCAAAAAGCTGGTAATCATCGCCGAGGACATTGAGGGCGAGGCTCTGTCCACCCTGATTGTCAACAAGCTGCGCGGCACCTTTACCTGTGTTGCGGTGAAGGCCCCCGGCTTTGGCGACAGAAGAAAAGAGATGCTGCAGGATATCGCGATTCTCACCGGCGGCGAAGTGATCAGCGAAGAGTTGGGCCTGGAATTGAAAGACGCTACCATGGAGCAGCTGGGCCGCGCGAAACAGGTCAAGGTGCAAAAGGAAAACACCATCATTGTGGACGGCGCCGGCTCTTCCGACGAGATCAAGGCCCGGATTCATCAGATCAAGGCGCAGATTGAAACCACCACCTCCGAATTTGACAAGGAAAAGCTTCAGGAGCGTCTGGCGAAGCTGTCCGGCGGCGTAGCGGTCATCAAGGTCGGCGCGGCCACCGAGGTGGAGATGAAGGACAAAAAGCTGCGGATCGAGGACGCGCTGTCCGCGACCAAGGCTGCGGTTGAGGAAGGCATTGTGGCCGGCGGCGGCACCGCGCTGATCAACACCATTCCGGCGGTCGAGGCGCTCTTGGAAAAGATGGAGGGCGACGAAAAGACCGGCGTGAAGATCGTCCGCAAGGCGATTGAAGAGCCGGTACGCCAAATCGCGACCAATGCCGGACTCGACGGCGCGGTGATTATCGACAAGATCGTCAATTCCGGTAAGGTGGGTTACGGCTATGACGCGGCGAAGGAAGCCTACTGCGAGATGATCCCCAGCGGTATTGTTGACCCGGTGAAGGTGACCCGCTCCGCGCTGCAGAACGCGGCTTCCGTGGCGGCGATGGTCCTGACCACCGAGAGCCTGGTGGCGGATATCAAAGAGGAGAATCCTGCGCCGGCAATGCCCGCAGGCGGCATGGGCGGCATGTATTAAGCGTTTCGTCTGCAAAAACTCTGGCAAAGGGATACAAAAAGGCCGGTACCGAAAAGGTACCGGCCTTTTTTGTGGGAAAATGGGAACCGGAAAAGAATCCTTCGCTGGTGTTAAAGAAGGTTTTCCTTTTTCTTTTGGAGCATCCGCCGGACGTTGATGGCGATGGAAAAGAGAATGCCAACCAGCAAAAAGGCAGGGATAGTCCATTTGCTGTAATTTTCGTCGTTGGAAAGGGTTTCGGTCCAAAGCTTATCCATCAAGGTGCTGATTCCGGCGGGCAGAAAGACAAACGCCTCGGTATTTTCTAACACCGTCTGGTCCGGATAGGCGATGCTGTTTTGTTGCATGTCCTCGTCCAGCAACTCGTAGGCCGCCAGATTTGGGGTGGAATAGCCGATAAAGTCGATGTTGGCGGCGGCGATTTGGGGTTCGCACAAAAAATTAATGTACATTTCGGCCGCCTCTTTCTGCTTGGCGTTGGAGGGGATGCAGATGCTGTCGATAAAACGGTTGGTCCCCTCGTCCGGAATGGAGAAGGCGAGGTTGGGGTTTTCGTCGGCCATGATGATCGCATCGCCGGCGTAGTAGGGGGCGATCATGGCTTCTTCCCCCTCCATCTTGTCAAAAATTTCGTCCATGA
Organism: uncultured Oscillospiraceae bacterium; assembly: GCA_910578255.1. Taxonomy (GTDB): domain Bacteria; phylum Bacillota; class Clostridia; order Oscillospirales; family Ruminococcaceae; genus UBA3818. Next base: position 6,276 of record CAJTQM010000020.1, on the reverse strand, counting down.
CATAGGCCTGAACCAGGGGCTTTTGGTCTTTTAAGCTTTCGCAGGCGTCCCGCAGTTCCTCCTCGCTGGTGGAATTCATCGAGTATCCCAGCCGTTTTAAGGCGATGGCAAAGCTGTCCCGCGGGTTGGAAAACATAAGGATTTCTCCCATGTACCTTTCGTCCCACAAAAGGTCCCAGCTGTGGGTATCCTCCTCGTCTACATACTGGGTGTTATAGATGATGCCGACGGTCCCCCAGGTGTAGGGGACCGAGTAGGCTCCTTCCGGATCAAAATCGGTGTACAGATAGTCCTTGTCTAAAAAGCGGGCGTTGGGAATGTTGGCAAAGTCCAGCGGCTGGATCAGTTCCTCGTTGATCATCCGGGCTACCATATAGTCGGAGGGGATGATGATATCATAGCTGGCGCCGCCGCTTTTTATTTTGGCGTACAGTTCCTCGTTGGTGGCAAAGGTGGTATACAGCACCTTGATGCCGGTGAGTTTTTCAAAGGCGGCGTTAACGTCCACTGTGTCGTCGGAGCCGTCGCTGATATATTCGCCCCAGTTATAGACAGAGATAGAGAGGTTTTGCCCCTGAAATTTGGTGTAGTAGCTTTCGTCCGTAACCTGTACCGTATCGTCGGCAAAGGCGGGCGCTGCAAAAAGAATCGGAAGAAGCACGGCCAAAGCAAGGCAGATCAAACGCTTCACGCCAAGCCCCCCTCTCTGCGGGAAACCCGTTCTTTACGGGCCCCGTGGAAATTGACCAGCAGAAGAACCAGCAGCACCACCACGAAAATAATGGCGGAAATGGCGTTGATTTCCGGGCTAACCTTACGGCGGGTCATGGAATAGATGGTGATGGGCAGCGTCTGAGAACTGGCGCCGCTGACAAAGTAGCTGATGACAAAGTCGTCCAGCGAATAGGTAAAGGCCATCAGAAAACCAGACAGGATGCCGGGCATGATTTCGGGCAGCACCACCTTGAAAAACGCCTTGACAGGGGGGCAGCCCAGGTCCAGCGCCGCCTCGTAGACGAATTTATCCATCTGGCGCATTTTGGGCAGCACGTTTAAGATGACATAGGGCAGGTTAAAGGTCACGTGGGCCAGAATCAGGGTGCCGTAGCCAAACTCAAAGCCCAGATTGATCCGGCCCAAAAGCCCCTGGGCCAGGACGAATAGCAGCATGAAGGATACACCGATGACGATTTCCGGATTGACAATCGGCAGGTAGGTAATATTCATAATAATGGATTTTTTCCATTTTTTCATACTGTTGAGACCTACCGCCGCCGCGGTGCCGATCACCGTTGCGATGACTGAGGAGACCAACGCCACGATCAGTGTATTAAGTAAAGACTGCAAAATCAGATCGTTATGAAACAGGCGGGTATACCAGTCCAGCGTGAAGCCGGTAAAATTGGACCGGCTTTTGGACTGATTAAAAGAGAAAAAGATCAAAACGCCGATGGGCGCGTATAAAAACAGCATTATGACCCAGATGTAGGTCTTGGAAAGCCATTTCAACCATATCACACTCCTTCTTGATCCAGGCTACAAAAGCATCCCTTCCCGTTCCTCGTCGCCGTTAAACTGGTTGAGCAGGCTCATACACAAAAGGATGAGCACCATCAGCACCAGGGAAATGGCCGAGCCGAGGTGGGGATTGTACGCATTTCCTAAAAATTGCAGGTCAATCAGGTCGCCGATCAAAAGGTTTCCGCCGCCGCCCAGCATCCGGGAGATAATGAAGGTGGAGACCGATGGGACGAACACCATGGTAATGCCGGTGCTGATACCCGGCACGCTCATAGGAATGACGATGCGCAAAAAGACGTTTTTGGTGTTGGCGCCCAGATCCTGGGCCGCCTCAATGGTGCGGTTGTCGATTTTGGTCATAATCGAGTAAAGCGGCAGAATCATGAAGGGCAGATAGTTATACACCATCCCCAGCACCACTGCGCCCTGGGTATTGATCATATCAAAGGGGCCCAGGCCGATGAGGCCGAGCAGCTTGTTAAGCAGTCCGTTTTTCTCCAGGATGGTCATCCAGGCGTAGGTGCGCAGCAAAAAGTTCATCCACATGGGAAGCATGATCAGCATCAGCATGGTCTGCTGCTGAAAGCCCGGCATGCGGGACATGATGAAGGCCAGCGGGTAGCCAATCACAAGGCAGATGACGGTGGCGATGGCCGCCAGCCAGACCGACCGGACCAAAACATTGGTGTATTCTCCCACCTGGGATACATAGTCCAGCGTAAACTGGCCGCTTTCGGTGGTAAAGGCAAACACCACCACTAATCCCATGGGGACGATGATAAAAATCAGCGACCAGATTAAATAGGGCAGGGTAAACAAAGAGGAATATTTTGTCTTCACAGCGATTCCTCCATCTTTTTCATAATATGGATGTCCTCCGGGTACAGCTGCATACCGATGACCGATCCGACCTCCTGGCTTTGGGTGGAATGGATGAGCCACTCCTGTCCGTAGACGGTGACCGACATCTCAAAGTGGACGCCTTTAAAGGTGACGCTTTCCACCATGCCGGTCAGCTGGCCCTGCTCCTCGGGAACCACCTTGACATCCTCGGGCCGGACGACCACATCCACCGGCTCGTTGGGGGCAAAGCCCTTATCCACACAGTCAAACTGGGCGCCGGCAAACTCCACAAAGCAATCCCGGAGCATGATGCCGTCGATGATATTGCTTTCGCCGATAAAGTCCGCCACAAAGGCGTTTTTCGGCTCGTTGTAGATATCCTCCGGCGTGCCGATTTGCTGGATGTCGCCGTCGTTCATGACCACCACCGTGTCGCTCATGGTCAGCGCTTCTTCCTGGTCGTGGGTCACGTAGATAAAGGTGATCCCAGTGCTTTTCTGGATCCGTTTCAGTTCGATCTGCATTTCCTTGCGCAGCTTTAAGTCCAAAGCGCCCAAGGGTTCGTCCAGCAAAAGGACCCGCGGATGGTTGACCAGGGCGCGGGCAATGGCCACCCGCTGCTGCTGGCCGCCGGAAAGCAGGTTGACGTTTCGTTTTTCGTATCCCTTTAAGTTGACCAGCGCCAGCATTTCGGACACCCGTTCCTTCACCTCGGATTCCGGTTTTTTCTGAATGCGCAGGCCAAAGGCGATGTTTTCGAATACGTCCAGGTGCGGGAACAGCGCATAGCGCTGAAACACCGTATTCACGTGGCGCTTATGGGGCGGCAGGTCGTTGATGCGCCGGCCCTCGAAAAAGACGTCGCCCTCTTTGGGATCCACAAAGCCGCCGATGATACGCAGCGTCGTGGTTTTTCCGCAGCCGGAAGGACCGAGAAAGGTGACGAATTCCTTGTCGTGGATGTCCAGGTTTAACCCTTCCAGCACCCGCTGCCCGTCGAATTCCACCACGATGTCCTTAAGGCTGATGATTGTGTTGCTCATTTTGCATCCCCCTTTGCGGATTTTAAGTCTCACAAGTAAAATTCCCGGAAGCGATTCGCTGTGCCGTTTACGCTTCCCACCCGACTGCGGTACGGGCAATCAGCCGGCGGAAAACCGCCGCCGCAGTATAAAACCTTGTCGACCCCGTCCGGCTTTTTATACCGCTCCCCGCAAAAGGCTTGTTTCTAATCGTAACGGAAAGGCTTCCGTTCGTTTTAGGCGGTATCACGGCAGGACGATTCGCCTTTGTTCCGGGACTGACGTCCCGCGCCGGTGAAAAGCGCGGAAGCTTTCGGACAGAGCAAAAGCGATTGGCTTTTTTGCCGGATGATCCGGCGTGCACAGATGCAAAGGCACCGCCGCCTTTCAAACGGCGATACACAGCGATTACCACTATATCATAACGGTTCAATTTGTCAATCGTTTTTCGGAAAAAAACGCTATTTTTCCCCAAAAATCCCGCAAAAAACAGGATTTTACCCGGATTTATCCCAAGGATTCTCCTGAATGCTCAAAAATCCTCTGATTTTTCCTGTGATTCATAGACAAAACAGATCGGTCTTCCTTTCCATTTTGGGATAAGAGGAAGAAACATACGAAAAGGACTTGCATTTTATCCAAAGATATGTTATTATAATTGAGCAAAATGTCTGGGTGTGGCGCAGTTGGTAGCGCGCTACCTTGGGGTGGTAGAGGCCGTGGGTTCAAGTCCCGTCACTCAGACCAAATAAAAAGTTCTCACCGCAGGTGGGAACTTTTTATTTATGTGAAGCTAAAAGGGACTTGCAAGGGAGCGGGTGTGAATGACGCCTCGGTGGGGCGCAAAAGCCGCGACTGACCGAAGCCGCTCGGCGGCAAGAGTCAAGTCCCGTCACTTGTACCAAAGCCGGACGTCAATTGTGATACACGAGTATCACAGTCGGCGTCCGGCTTTTCTTTTTTTATGTTGTTTTTCTGCTAAATCCAGACCAGAGGATGTAAATCCGCCGTAAGATTTATATGGCTATCATCCCACCCTCCACGGTCTGGAATTTTCAAGCCATCCTTGTTCGGCCCAGTACCTCCCGTCGAGGTATTGTGGGTCTTTTTGATGCAGAGATTTCTGCATCATACGGCAGATCAGGAATCTAAGCTTTGTGATCAGCTTGGTCCGCGCCGGTTTTGTGTAATCAATACGAATGCATTTTTCTGATAAGGCCGTTATCTTTTTCGTCAGTTCCAGCCGCTTTTTCTCTGTGAGTCCGTCCCATGCAATATCGCCCATCAGTTTGCCCGTAAACTGATGGATTTCCGAAACGCCCCACCACGAAAGACTGTGCTTGATGTCTTTAGCCGCAGATTTTCCGCCAGCGCCAAGACATTGCGTTATAATGACCGCCCGTTTGGAAAACATTTCGGGCGCAGGACGGTGCGGAATCCATAAGTAGGCAAAATGGTCAAGCAGCGTTTTCATGGCGCCGGTTATGTGAAAGACATAGGCAGGTGATGCCATTACGATTAGGTCCGCGTTTAAAAGTGACGCCGCAATTTTTCCGACATAGGCAGCGTCTTTGCAGGTGTGCTCACCGTTTAAAGTACAACTTATACATCACATACAAAACGACGGACAATCCCTTGGCAAAAAATACTCTGTGATTTCTGCTTTTCCCCTCAATGGCTCTAAGAACATTTCTTTCAATCGACAGGTTATACCATGTTTTTCGGTGCCGCTTATAACGGTGATTTTCATAGGCTATATCTCCAAAATATCATGCAGAATTTGTTCGTGTATCGCTTGTCGTTCCTCCGGTTTTGTCAGGTCCATTCCATAGATGCTCCCAAAGACCCTGTGACGCAAAAACAGTTGCTGCATTGTAGCGATCAAGCAAAACGTTTTTCGCTGAAGGGTACTTTCATCCCAATCCGGCCGGCAGGCAGACACGAGCGGTAAATACGCTCGATAGGTTCGATGCGTATTGTCATCTTCCTTTGGTTTTTCCATATCGGATAGGATGGAAATCCTTGAAATCGCATAGTGATCAAATAAAAAAGCCAGTGTCATATTGCCAAGATCTCTGAGTTTTTCAAAGGGCGCCAGTCCGCTGCTTTTTTCCTGTATGAGGCGAAAACGATCGACAATACCGTGGATTATGCGCTCGACACACAACGCGATTAACCGATCTTTGTTTCCAAAATGATAGTTGACAAGGCCTATCCCCACGTTGGCTCTTTTGCAGATTTCCCGTACGGTAATTTCGTCTATCCGCTCCCCCTTTTCGTTCAGTAGCTGTGTTGTAGCCAGAATAAGCGCTTCTTTGCTGTCCATAAGCCCCTCCTTTGAACGATGTTCAACTCTATTATATTGAACGTCGTTCAAAATGTCAATCGTATTCCGGGAAAAACAGCCCAAAATGGCCGTCAGTGCATATTGAAAAAGAAAATGGCTATGCTTTTAACGATAATATAATAGCGTATATTAAAATATAATGGTATTGCCCCTGAGCAAAAGAACCAATATCGTAATGAGTAGGGGCGAAAGAAATGGAAATGAATGAATCGGTACGAAAATATCTGACGGCAAGACGGCAGATAGAAGGGCTATCGCTGATAGAATTCGCGGCGAAAATCGACGTAAGCAGAACAACGCTGCAAAATATCGAGGCGGGAAAGGCCAATCTGACCTTGGACATGGTAGAATCCATCGCGAAAAAGTTGGATGTATCGCCTATGGTGCTGTTAAGCGGGGAATATGACAAAAAGCAATTACAGGTCGCGAAGGTACTTTTGGAGAGTCTTAGGTGGATGCGGGGTCTTGCGAAGGAGGATCGGGAAGAGGCGGTCCGGCATTTTGATTGTCTGGTCCGGATTCTTTCCAACTCAACGGAGGAAT
>CAJTQM010000019.1 GCA_910578255.1 uncultured Oscillospiraceae bacterium | reverse complement strand
TTCTGGCTTACCGCCGCTGGCAGAAGAAGCTGCCCCTTTGGCTGGTGGTGCCGCTGGCCCTGCTTCCTCTGGCTCTGGTGAAGATGGGAGAGGTATGGTCGCCCTTTGCGGCCTTTCGGCTGCTGGGGATCAGCTATATGACCTTTCGGGCGGTGGAGGTGCTGCTGAACCTCCACGACGGAACCATTGAGGCCCTGTCCTTTTTCCAGTGGAGCAGTTTTCTGCTGTTTTTCCCCTCGGTGCCCTCCGGCCCCATCGACCGGTGCCGCCGGTTTCTCTCCGACCTGGAGCGGAAAATCACCCCGGAGGAGTACATAGACCTTCTGCGCCGGGGCGTCTGGAAACTCATCGGCGGGGCCTTTTCCGCCATCGTTTTGGGCGGGCTGATCTGGCAATATTGGCTGGCGCCCCTGCCGGACAAAGGCTTTCTATCCACATTATCTTATATGTATGGCTATACTCTGTTTCTCTTTTTTAACTTCGCCGGCTCCTCCAGTATGGCCATCGGGACAGGGTATCTGCTGGGCATCCGGGTGCCGGAAAACTTTGACCAGCCCTTTTTCAGCGTGGACATGAAGGACTTCTGGGCCCGATGGCACATCTCCCTTTCCACCTGGCTGCGGGATTATGTTTACACCCGTTTTGTGATGGCCACCCTGAAGCAGAAGTGGTTCAAAAACCAGCGCACCGCCTCTTATCTGGGGTACCTTCTCACCATGACGACTATGGGGGGCTGGCACGGACTTGCGCCCCATTACTTAGTGTACGGGGCTTACCACAGCGCACTTATGTGCCTGAATGAAGCGTTGGATTTACACTGGAAGCCCTTCAAAAAGCTAAAAAAGCAGGGCTGGGGACAGATTGTCTGCGTCCTTGTGACCTTTCACCTGTTTGCCTTTGGGCTGCTGATTTTTTCGGGAAGAATTTTTTGATTGGAGCGTGAAACTATGGAACGAAAAATTGCGGAAATCCTCGCCGAACTTTGCGGTGTGGAGTCGGAGGAGATCGAGCCGGACTTACAGCTTTTTGAGGAAGGACTGCTGGATTCCTTTGCCGCCATCCAGCTGGTGCTGGCGCTGGAGGAAGCCTTCGGCGTTTCATTGGATATGGCATCCCTCCCGCGGGAGCGTATCGCCACCCCGGCGGCCATCGCTGCCCTGATTCGGGAGAAGCGGAAATGAAGCAGGCGGCAAAACAGGTTTTTCTCCCCGCGGCGGCGATGCTCTTGGTGATTTCCCTAATCTTTCTGGGTACAGGGGCCGCTATCACCGGCACCATGCCCCCTTGGCGGGACAGTGTGGGGAATGTAAACCATACCGAGAAAATCACCGGGACTTATCTGGTAGAGCAGTCTGCCTCCCAGGAGGACACCCTGCTCCTCTTCGGTTCCAGCGAACTGCGGACCACCGAAAATTCCACCCACCCGGCCAATTTCTTCGCCGGAAAACGGGCGGGCTTTCAAGTGGATCTGATCGGCCGGGGTTCCTGCCAATCGCTAATCCACGCTCTGCAAATCGCCGCTTCCGGGGAGGCTCTGGGGGGCAAAAAGGTGGTGCTAATTACCTCGCCCCAATCCTATGTAAAGGGCGGCATTGCTCCCGACCTGTTTATGGCAAACTTTTCGCCCCAGGGATACCTGGAACTGCTGGCGGACGACACCCTTTCGGACGAGGTAAAGACCTACCTTTCACGGCGGGTGGCGGAACTGCTGGAGGAGTATCAGGCGCTGCCCGATGCCGCTCCGGTGGATCTGTCCATCGCTGCTTTGGCAGAGCATACTGCGGACCCAACCATCGTTTCTACCGTGCGGGATGCGCTTCTCGCCCCTTACTATGGATTCAGCCGCTGGTTGTTTGATTTGAAGGACAAGGTTTCGGTCCGGGAACTTCTGGCAGCTGGGGAGGACTTTCCCACCCCCAAAGAATCGCCCGTCATCGACTGGGCCGCTGAGGAGAAATCCGCCATCGCCGAGGGTAAAGCCATGAGCGGCAACAACGACTTTTGGATGTTGGACGACTACTACACCACCTACATCGGCTCCCGGCTGGAGCGGCAGAAAGACAGGGACGCCGACCTCAGCTATTCGGTATCGAAAGAATATGACGATCTGCGGATCCTTTTTACCATCTGCCGGGAAAAGGGCATCGAGCCGCTGTTTGTCCATGTGCCGCTGCACGGGAAATGGAGCGATTACACCGGCTTCACCGCCGGCCGCCGGGCGGAGTATTACGAAAATGTCCGGGAAATTGCGGCGGAATACGGCGTCCGGACGCTGGACCTCACCGGACACGAGTACGAGGAATATTTTATGTGCGACACCATGCACCTGGGATGGAAGGGGTGGCTTGCGGTTGATCAGGCGCTTATCGACTATTATTACGACCGTTAAGGAATGGTCTTTTGCCCATGCTGCCGCCCGGTACGGCTGGTATCTGCTGGCGGCGCTGGCACTGCTGGCGTTTTGGCTTTTGGCTCCCCAGGGGGAGATTGCTTTTGTGTACAGTGCGTTTTGATTTTTGCCGCCGCGCGCAGAGATTCGGACGGTTTTTTAAGCCCGTCCCAATCTCTTCCGCGTGCTTTTTTCGTCTGGCGGTTTGTCTTTCGAATCCATTCAAAAAAATTGCAACTCACAGGCAAAGGTCCGGTAGGTACCGGGCCTTTGCTTTTACGCTGACGGTTCGCCAGTAAGAGGATCGGCGGCTGGGTCTTCCCCCGTACTGCCGTCGGCCGGATAGGGCGGCCGGCGAAAGCGCGTCCTTTCGTTGCTTCGTGTCGATATGTGATGTATAATAAAGATACAGTGTCCTTTAGGCGGTGTTCTATGGGCAAACGACCGGCGAGGAGGCAGCGTCATGAAGTCAAACTTCCAATTTTTAACCAGTCATTTTCCGGTGCTAGCCAATTTTGGCGAACTGGCGGAAACCTATTTATACAGTGATTCCAATTCCTGCCTGATGAAATTGGGGATGATCGGCGAAACGATTGTCAATTTGTGCTTCACCTATGACAAAATTCCTCTGCCCCAGGATAACACGGCGGCGAATCGAATCAACAGTTTGTTCCGCGAGGGCATGATTACCCGCGATTTAAAGGATGTCCTTCACGCTTTACGCGTCAGCCGCAATAAGGCGGTACATGAAAATTACGCCTCTGTAGCGGATGGAAAAGCCCTGATTCAAATGGCGCACAGCTTATGTCAGTGGTTTATGCAGACCTACGGAGACTGGACGTATCAAGGCGAATCCTTTGTCATGCCGGCAGATACGTCCTACCCGGTGGACGCCGACAAGCAAAACGAGCAAGCCCGCGAGGATGCGCTCATCAAGGAAGCGGAAAAAACAGCGGCAGCGGCGCCCGCCGTAGAAAAAGAAATTCGGAAGAAACAGTCCGGCAAAGCCGCCAGCCAGCGGGTCAGATCCGAGGCGGAAACCCGCTATCTGATCGACGAGCAGCTGCGCAAGGTTGGCTGGGAGGCTGACACACAAAAGCTTCGCTATTTTAAGGGAACACGTCCGGCAAAAGGGCGCAATATGGCCATTTCCGAATGGCCCACCGATTCTTCCGTCGGCAATCGGGGCTATGTTGATTACGCCCTGTTTGTCGGTATGCAGATGGTCGCTGCGGTTGAGGCCAAGGCCATCCATAAGGATATTCCCTCTGTAATCGACTACCAGTGTAAGGATTACTCCCGCAATATCCGCAGCGCCGACAGCGCCTATCAAATCGGCAGATGGGGCGGCTACAAGGTGCCGTTCACCTTTGCCACCAACGGCCGGCCGTATCTGGAGCAGTACGACACCAAAAGCGGCATTTGGTTTCTGGATTTGCGGCAGCCTGATAACGCGCCCAAAGCCCTGCGGGGCTGGATGAGTCCAGAAGGGATCATGGAACTGCTTGACAAAGACATTTCCGCAAGAAATCAGGATTTGCGGGGGATGTCTTATGATCTGCTGCGTGACAAAGACGGCCTGAACCTTCGCGCGTATCAGATCCGGGCGATTGAGGCCGCCGAGGAAGCCATCATAAATGGACAGCAAAACATCTTACTCGCCATGGCCACCGGCACGGGCAAGACCCGCACGGTTCTGGGAATGATCTACCGATTCTTAAAAACCGGACGCTTTCGCAGAATTCTCTTTCTTGTGGATCGTACCTCTTTAGGCGAGCAGGCGTCGGATGTGTTCCGGGAGGTCAAGCTGGAGGATTTGATGACCCTTGACGATATATACAATATCAAGGGCTTAGAAGATAAGGACATAGACCGGGAAACCCGCATCCAAATTGCAACGGTTCAAAGTATGGTCAAGCGAATTCTGTACAACGATGAGGAAACCATGCCGGCGGTTTCCGATTTTGACCTGGTGATCATCGACGAGGCGCACCGGGGCTATATTTTGGACAAGGAAATGGGCGAGGACGAAATCCTTTACCGGGATCAGCTGGATTACCAGAGCAAATACCGCTGCGTTGTGGAATACTTCGACGCGGTGAAAATCGCGCTGACTGCAACGCCGGCATTGCAGACCACAAAAATCTTTGGGCAGCCCGTTTTTAAGTATACATACCGCGAGGCGGTGATTGAGGGGTACCTGGTTGATCACGACGCGCCCCACCGGCTGTCCACAAAGCTAAGCACAGCGGGAATCCATTATAAAAAAGGGGATGTCGTTGTCCGCTATGACCCTGTGACGGGTGAGGTCACCAATTCGGAGTTGTTGGAAGACGAGTTAAACTTTGATGTGGACGCTTTTAACCGCCGGGTCATAACCGAGTCGTTTAACCGGACGGTTCTAGCCGAAATCGCCCGCGATATTGACCCGGAAAGCCCGGATGTACAGGGGAAAACGCTGATTTACGCTGTCAATGATGATCATGCGGATCTGATTGTAAAAATCCTAAAAGAGATTTATACGAAAATGGGCGTGGACAACGACGCCATTATGAAAATTACCGGCTCGGTGGGCGGTGGCGACAAGAAAAAAGTGCAGGAGGCGATCAACCGGTTTAAAAACGAGCGTTTCCCCAGCGTTGTTGTTACAGTCGATTTGCTGACTACGGGAATCGATGTTCCTGAAATCTCCGCGCTTGTCTTTATGCGCCGCGTAAAATCCCGCATTCTGTTCGAGCAGATGATGGGCCGCGCCACCCGCCTCTGCCCCGAAATCCACAAAACCCATTTTGAAATCTACGACCCTGTGGGCGTGTATGATTCTTTGGAAGCGGTCAACACCATGAAGCCGGTTGTTGCCAACCCCGGTGCCACATTTGAGCAGCTTTTGGAGGGTCTGGCGGTTCTGGAGGACAAACGCCGGGTGCAAAGCCAGGTCGACCAGATCACGGCGAAGCTGCAACGGCAAAAACGGCGCATGGACGCCGAAACGATGGCGCATTTTATCCATCTGACCGGGGGACAAGATCCCACCCAATTCATTGCGGATATTCAGCAGCGTGCGCCACAGGACGCGAAAAACCGTCTGTTGGCCCACGCGGAATTATTCAGAATGCTGGCGCAGTTTAAGCCCGATGGTCGCCGCTGCGTTGTAATCTCTGACCACGAGGACGAACTTCTGGAACACAGCAGGGGCTATGGCAGCGGCAGCAAACCGGAGGACTATCTGGACGCGTTCGCGGCCTATGTCAAAACCAATCTCAACGGGATTGCCGCGTTGCATATCGTCTGTACAAGGCCGAAGGAGTTGACCCGCGAGGGGTTAAAATCCCTGCGTCTGACGCTGGATCGGGAGGGTTTTACCACCCGGCAGCTGAATACCGCCATTTCCCAGATGACCAACGAGGAAATGACTGCCGATATCATCAGTTTAATTCGCCGGTACGCCATCGGCTCCACGCTGATCTCTCATGAAGCCAAAATCCGGCGGGCGGTGGACAGGCTGAAAAAGGCGCATCCATTCTCCAAGCAGGAACTCAACTGGGTCGCCAGAATGGAAAAATACCTGATGGAAGAATCCGTGTTCAATATAAGCGTTTTTGACGAGGACGGACGCTTTAAGGCCCAGGGCGGTTTCGCCAAGATCAACAAGGTGTTTGGCAATCAGCTGGAAAGCATCGTCCTGGAACTCAACGAATATCTGTACGATGACGGAGGAGAAATCGCGTAATGGACTTTGGATATATTGTTCAGAAAATATGCTACTACATGATGAATCCGGAGCAGAATTTGCCTGTAGCCAGTGATGAACGGCAAGCAACGGAAATTGAAAAAATGCGCAAGGCAATTTCTGATTTCTGCGAAGGAAAAAGGAATATACGCCCCGAGTATCAAGGGATAGCAAGAGAGGCAATTTGCCTTGAACTCACAAAACAAATGTTGAAAGAGCAACGGGGGAAGCAATTATGACCACCCAGGAAATTGTCTCCAAGCTTTGGAACCTCTGCAACGTCCTCCGGGACGACGGCATCACCTATCATCAGTATGTGACGGAACTGACCTATATTCTGTTTTTGAAAATGGCGAAGGAGACAGGCGCAGAGAGCCAGATCCCGGAAGCCTACCGCTGGGACAGCCTAACTTCCAAAAGCGGCATTGAACTGAAAAAATTCTACAAGGACCTGCTCAATCATCTGGGGGAAAACTGCACAGGCCGCGTGCGGGAAATCTACCAAGGCGCGGCCACCAACATCGACGAGCCGAAAAACCTCGAAAAAATCATCACCACCATTGACGGGCTGGACTGGTTTTCCGCCCGGGAAGAGGGACTGGGCAATCTGTACGAGGGGCTGTTGGAGAAAAACGCCAACGAGAAAAAATCCGGCGCGGGGCAGTATTTCACCCCCCGGGTGCTGATCGACGTGATGACCCGTCTGGTGAAGCCCCAGCCCAAGGACCGCTGCAACGACCCCGCCTGTGGCACGTTCGGTTTTATGATTGCGGCCCATCAGTATGTTGCAGGGCAAACCGATGATTTCTTTGATCTTGACGCTGATACCGCCGCCTTTGAGCGGACGGAGGCTTTCACTGGTACGGAGCTGGTACACGATACCCATCGCCTGGCCCTAATGAACGCTATGCTCCACGATATGGAGGGGGAAATTGCCCTGGGGGATACCCTGTCCAATCTCGGCAAAGGGATGAAGGGCTACGACGTGGTCCTCACCAATCCCCCCTTCGGCACCAAAAAGGGCGGCGAGCGCACCACCCGCGACGACTTCACCTACACCACCAGCAACAAGCAGCTGAACTTTCTGCAACACATTTACCGCAGCCTGAAGGCAGACGGGAAAGCCCGCGCCGCTGTGGTACTGCCGGACAACGTCCTCTTTGCGGACGGCGAGGGCGAGAAAATCCGCGTCGATCTAATGGACAAGTGTAATCTGCATACGGTTTTGCGCCTGCCCACCGGCATTTTCTACGCCCAGGGGGTCAAGACCAATGTGCTGTTCTTTACCCGCGGCAAGGCGGACAAGGGCAACACAAAAGAGGTCTGGTTTTATGATCTGCGGACCAATATGCCCTCCTTCGGCAAGACCAACCCCTTGAAGACGGAGCATTTCGCCGGTTTTGAGGCAGCGTTCGAGGCGGCAGACCGCCGCGCCGTGCAGGACGAGCGGTGGAACGTGTTCACCCGCGAGCAGATCGCCGCTAAGGGCAACAGCCTGGATCTGGGGCTGATTCGGGATGATTCGGTGTTAGACTACGCCGATCTGCCCGACCCCATTGAAAGCGGCGAGGAAGCCATCGCGCAGCTGGAGGAAGCGGTGGACCTTTTGCAAGGCGTGGTCAATGAGTTAAAAGCTTTGTCGGAGGTGGAGTGATGCCGAAGAAAAAAGAGATTCCTGCCAGCCCGTTTGTGCCGGAGAAAGAGCAGCCGTATCCGATTCCGGAAAATTGGTGTTGGGTAAGATTTTCTAGTGTAATAGAGTTAATTTCTGGACGTGATGCTGCTGTGACGGATTGTAATAGCAAGGGAATTGGAATACCATATATTCTAGGTGCCAGTAATATCGCAAATAACACTTTCAATATTGAAAGATGGATTGAAACACCTCAAGCTGTCTCAAATAAAGGTGATATTTTATTAAGTGTTAAAGGTACCATTGGGAAGCTTTATATCCAGAAAGAGGATAAAGTAAATATTAGCCGTCAAATTATGGCTATTCGACCTACAGAGATTCTAAATAAAAAATTTGCATATTTATTTCTCCTATTAGTTTGTGACGAATTGCGCGAGGCAGGTAATGGCCTGATTCCAGGTATCTCAAGAGCAGATATATTAGACAAGGCTTTCCCGCTTATGTCGCTCCCCGAACAGCAACGCATTGTCGCCCGCATTGAAAGCCTGTTTGCCAAGCTGGACGAAGCCAAGGAAAAGGCTCAGGCGGTGGTAGACGGCTTTGAACTGCGCAAGTCCGCCATTCTGCATAAGGCGTTTACAGGGGAACTGACCGAGCGATGGAGGAAAGAGCACGGGGTGGAATTAAAAGATTGGAAAGAAAAAGAAATCGGAAAAATCGCTTTTGTTACAAAGCTTGCAGGATTTGAATACACCAAAAATATTGCTCCCAATATAGCTGAAAGTGGAATTCCACTATTTAAGGGAAAAAACGTTCAAAAAGGTAATGTTGTTCTCGAATTTGAGAGCTATATTCCGGAAAATGTGTCGGATGAGTTACCAAGGAGTCAGCTAAGACGAAAATGTTTGTTAACTCCTTATGTAGGGACAATAGGAAATATAGCAATTTTTGATGGCTCATTTAAGGCACATTTGGGTTCAAATGTTGGAAAAATTGAAATCAATAGCGATACTTTTGAAGAATATGTTCTCTACTATCTAAGGAGCGATTTTGGCTATAGGGAACTTACAAAACAAAAAAAGGCAACAGCTCAGGAAAGCATCTCTATCCAGGCAATAAGAGAAGTAATTGTTAAAATTCCCACTCTATTTGAGCAACAAGAAATTGTTCATATAGTTGATAGCCTATTGGATAAAGAACGCCAAGCCCAATCCGCCGCCGAAGCCGTCCTCGCCCAGATCGACGCCATGAAAAAGGCGATTCTGGCCCGGGCGTTTCGCGGGGAACTGGGGACCAACCATCCGGCGGAGGAGTGGTCGGGGGCGCTGCTCAAAACCATCCTGTAAAAACGGTAAAGCGTCGCAACAAAAGGGACCGTTTAAAGACGGTCCCTTTGCTATGCCGGTTTTTGTTTCGTCAATTCTTACTGGTTATTTGCCAAAAACTCGTCTCTCTGGCGATTCCACTCGGCCATATAAGCCTCCAGACCGCCGTCTTTGAGTTTCTGCACAAAGTCCTCATAGGTCTCTTCCGTCTTGTCGCCGAACATGCCCAGATTAAAGGAGGTGCCGTATTCGGTGATCAGCGCGGAAATAACCGCCCACTCGGCGGAAACCGGGTTGTAATCGAAGTTAAAGCCCCAGTAAGGCCACTCTTCGTCCTTGATTTGGGTGTCTTTCAGATGCTTGTTCGCCGCGTTAATTCTCTCGTCGTCGGTAGCCGGCCACGGGAAATCCTTGTGGCGGATACCCCAAGCCCAAACGTCGAACTCGTAGTCTCCGGCCTCTTCGCCGGGAGAAACGGTGTTGGTCGCCTCATCGTAAACGTAATGTCTGCCCTCGATACCGCCGGCCAGCAGCATGTAGGTGTCGCGGTCGTTTTTGATGAAGTCCAAAAGAACCGCTGCTCTTTCCGGGTTTTTGCAGAAGGTGGTAATCGCCATACCGTCGCCGATGTAAGAGTCGCGCAGCGCCCGGTAATTTTCCGGATAAATGTCAAACAGCTCAACGTTCATGCCCTGCGCACGCTGGTTGGCAATGGTGGTGATGCCGTTATAGTAGTTATTGTAAGCGGTCGCAGACTGCTTATTGGTGAACAGAGTTGTAATGCCGTTGGTGTTGGAAATCGCGTCGGACGGCCAAATACCGGCTTTTGCCAAAGCCGCATTCTCCATCACATAGGTTTTGTACTGCTCAGAAGTATGCAGGAAGAAGGGGTTCTCAAAATTCGGATCATTCAGCTGGCTGTAGTATACATAGTCGGAGGCCTGATTGTTAATCAGATTAAAGCGATAGCGCAGTCCAATGTCATACAGCGTAGCGGAAGCGGACGCATAGAACGCATACATACCGTTGGAAACCTCATTGGTACCAATAGCCAACAGCAGATTGTAAAAATCCTCATAGGTATTAATCTTATCTGCGGTATAACCATATTTCTCCGCAATGTCCATATTGACCGCAGGTCCGCGATCCGGGAAAATGGCAGCGGTATTACGGGGAACCATATAGATCTTGCCGTTAATATGGGTCTCTTTCCAAGCGGCCTCCGGCAGAGTGGCCCAGGTCTGAGGCATATACTTCTGCAGGAACTCCTCGGTCAGCTCTTTAAAGCCCGCTTTGTTCACCTGCTCTTGATAGTAACACCAGTTGGCGGTATAGATCAAATCCACCTGATCGCCGCCCGCCATAACCAGCGGGTATTTGGTGGTGCGCTCGGAAGATGGAATAAAATACAGCTCCATGGTGGTGTTGATCGCCGCTTTGGTTTTCTCGTTGACCAGCTTCAGAACCTCCGCCATGGCATTGGGCTCCGATGCGGTGACATAAACCACAACCTTCTCTTCTTGGCCCAAATCAATGTTTGCATAAGGGTCGCTGTTGTCTCCGGGGTTCTCCGCATTGCTGTTGTCCTGTCCGGCGGCGCTGCTTTGCTGCGGCGCACTGGAACCTGTTGTGCCGTTACAGCCGGTCAGCGCCAGGCCCAACAGCATTACAACAGCTAAAAGCATTGCAATTTTTCTCATTGTCATCCTCCGTTTTCTTTCGTTGAAAGGAGCGGTTCCGCCAAAGCGGCGCAATGAAACATTCAGTAAGTGAGTGTATGTCTGCAAGAGCCAAAGGCCGGCATTTTCCCCCGGCACCGCAGGAAGTGGAGTGATTTGGGATGCGTTTCACAGTCTGGCTTTTCTGACAAGCCAGAAGTCCTTTCACGTTTTTTTGCACAAAACCGCTTAGGAACTGGCTTTGCACATTCCCCCTGCAAAAACAATATTTTACAGGGCTGTTCTCTATTATAGGGACTCTTGGAACAAATTTCAAGTCTTTCTTCCGGTTGTTTTTTCACAAAAGCACTTTTGCCCTTTAAAATTTTGGAGGGCTTCCGTCCGGATGTGTTTTCGGTTATTCGCAAAAAAATCTCTGCGGAAAACTCCGCAGAGATTTTTACAGGAAATACGATCGGTAAAAAGGTTCTATTAACCTTTTACAGCGCCGATGGTCAAGCCCTTTACAAAGTACTTCTGTACGAACGGGTACAAAAGCAGGATCGGGCCGGTGGTGATACAGGTCATCGCCATCTTCATGGACTGCTGCGGCAGGTTTGCGGAATCTTCGTTGAGCAGGTTAACCTTACCCATGGATACCAACTCCTGCAAAGCCTGGATGCTGGAGAGCATCTCGTGCAGGAAGTACTGCAGGTTCTTCATGTTGTTTTTGTTCATGAACAGCATACAGTTGTACCAGTCGTTCCAGAAGTTCAAGGCCGCAAACAGGCTCAGTGTTGCGATCAAAGGCTTCGCCAGCGGAATAACCAGCTTCCAGTAGATCGTAAAGTCGTTGGCACCGTCAACCTTCGCAGACTCGATAATCTCGAAGGGGATACCGCCCTTCATGAAGTTTTTCGCCAGAATCATCTGCCAAACGGAGAACAGCAGCGGCACAACCAGCGCCAGGTAGTTGTTCTTAAAGCCCAGGTAACGGGTACACATCAGATACCACGGAACCAGACCGCCGTTAAACAGGGTGGTGAAGTAGAAGAAGAACGAGAAACCATTTCTCCACGGGAAGTCCTTTCTGTGCAGGACGTAACCGGTCATGGTGGACATCAATACCGAGCAGAGGGTACCGATAATGGTTGCAATAATGGTATTACGATAGGCAAAACCAATTCTTTCCGGGTTCTCCAAGCAGGTCTTATACGCTTCCAGCGTCCATTCGCCCGGCCAGAAAGAGTATCCGTTACGCATAATGTTCGCTTCCGAGGTGAAGGAGTTCATAACAACCAGCAAAAACGGAAGGAAGCAAAGCATACCCCAGATGAAAACCAGAACATAGCCCAGCAATTTAAACGCAGCCAGGTCCGCCTGGAAAATCTTATTGTTCTTTTTCATGCGATTAACTCTCCTTTCTGCAAATTTTCGATTAGAACAGGGTATAATCCGGCTCGATGATCTTTACAATCTTGTTTACAATCAAAATTGTCACGAAGCACAGGCACGACTGATACAAGCCGGCCGCCGAAGACATACCGTAGTCGTTGGTTTGCATCAAGGAACGGTAAATAAACGTATCCAAAATATCCGCAGCCTTTAGAATAACCGCGTTGTTTCCGGCCAACTGATAGAACATACCGAAGTCGCCGCGGAAGATCTGACCAACTGCCAACAGGCCCATGATAACCATGGTCGGGATCAGGCTGGGCAGGGTGATATGACGGATTCTCTGCCAGATGTTGGCGCCGTCGATGGAAGCGGCCTCGTACATGCCCTGGTCGATACCGGCAACCGCAGCCAGATAAACGATACAGTCATAACCGACCATCTTCCACATCTTGAAGAAGACAAGCAAGACCGGCCACCCGTCGGGGCTTGCGTAGAAGTTGATTCTCTCAACGCCGAAGAATTCGATGATATGGTTAAAAATACCATATTCAAATCCGAAGATCGCCTGGAAAATCGCCTGTACCACTACCCACGAAATAAAGTAGGGCAGGAACATAAAGGACTGGAAGATCTTTTTGAACACCTTATTGGTCAGTTCGTTGATCATGATCGCGAAAGCAACCGCCAAGAACATGCCCAAGAAAATAAATACGATGTTGTAAAGCAGGGTGTTTCTGGTCAAAGGCCAGAGTTTGTTGGAAATGATCAGGAACTTAAAGTTGTCAAACCCAACCCACGGACTTCCGTAAATACCATCGACATAATTGTACTTTTTAAAAGCCAGTACGATACCCGTCATCGGTATGTAAGAGAAGATGATAACGTAGGTCAATGCAGGCAGCAGCATGGCCAGCAGGATCTTACAATCCCAAGCTGTCTTTAAAAAGTGTTTGAACTTCGACGGCTTCTGCCACTTTACTTCGGTGGCCTGCGGAGCATTCCTTTCTACAGTTTGCGCTGTGTTTGCCATTGTGTAACCTCCCCGAAATAGAATGAACCGGAAATCCCCTCTGATTGCCCACGCACGTTTTGTGTATTTTAAACAATCCGATCCCGTCCCGCAAACAGTTATATGGTGATTTCGATTGCATAAGTAAATTATACTTGCTTTTTTGGATCAAAAATCTTAAAATAGTTGTGATTTCATTAAAGATTTTGTCATTTATCTGTGACAAAATACACAAAATACAGTTGTTAAAATTATCGTTTCCAGTTAAAAGGGAGAAAAAAATGTTAAAAATTTTAATTGTTGACGACGAAGCGCCTACCAGAATGCGGATCATCAAGGGGATCAATTGGGAAGAATTTCATATTTCGCAGATCATTCAGGCGGAAGACGGCGATGAAGCGCTGCATTTGTGCGATACCTTCATTCCCGATATCCTTCTGACAGACGTTCGCATGCCCAAAACCGACGGCATTGAATTGGCCACCCGGTTAAGCCAGCGCTTTCCCGGCATTAAAACGATCTTTGTCAGCGGCTATACCGACAAGGAATACTTTAAAAGCGCCATTCGCCTGGGGGCGGTCAGCTATATTGAAAAGCCGGTGGATTTAGACGAGCTGCGCAGCGTTCTTTTTGAAACGGTCAGCGCCTTAAACAACGACCGCTCTACCGCCCACAAGGTAAAAGCCTTTGAGCAAAGCCGCAATCTGCAAAAGTTGATGGAGGTCGCAGGCGAGTTGTGCCAGCCCAGCTTTTACAACGGCCAGCTGCTGGAGGAGTTGATGCCGGAAATCCGCGGCGCTTCTTTGTTTGTCACCGTCGTCGCAAAAATCTCTTTTTCCGCAGGCGGCAGCAACCTTAACTCCTTTATTCCTTTTATGTTCCAAAGCATTTATGAAATCAGCAGCGTGTACGATGCGCCCAGTCTTTCTCCCCTGTGCACCTGTAAGGGCAACCATATTATTATCCACCTGACCGGCCAGTCCACCGGTTCTAATTTCACCGACTATAAAATGATCGACCAGTACTGCAATTATGTGGTGGATAAACTGTCCGGCTCCGGCATCAACGCGGTGGTGGCGGTGGGCTCGGTGGTCAGCAGCTGGAAGGAGTTGGCCCGCTCCTACGAAACCGCCGTCATGGCGGTGCAGCAGTCCTTCTACCAGGAAAGCGACAGCGTCTGCTACTATAAAAAAACCGGCGCCAGCACCTATCAGTTTACCCCGGAGCAGGTGGAGGTCTTTTCCCAGACTTTAAAAAAGCAAAACCGCAACCACGCGCTTTTGTATATCCACAACCTGACCGGCGAGATTAAGCAGTATCAAAACACTTTGGTCATCAACGTGCTGCGCCACTATTATTCGCTCATCTGCGAGTTGATGCGCTTAGCGCAGGATGAGCAGATCGTTTTGTATGAAAAAATCGGCAAAGAGCAGGATATTTGGGTTCACATTCAGAATTTTTCCTTTATCACCCAGCTGGAGGATTTTCTGGTCCAGGGGATCAATCAATACTACGATTCGCTCAGCGAGGGAAAATACGGCAATTCCACCGTGGACCGCATCGTAAAATTTATTAAAAACAACTACGCCAATCCGGATCTGTCCATTACTGCCATCAGCGAATACACCAACCTTTCTCCGACTTATATCTGCCATCTGTTTAAAGACACCACCGAAATGACCATCAATACCTTTATTTTAAACTACCGGATGCAGAAAGCCCAGCAACTTTTAAAGGATCCAGTGTGCAAGGTCAAGGATGTGGGGTTTTTGGTTGGATACCGAAACGGCAACTATTTTTCCTACCAGTTTAAAAAATTCACCGGTCTTTCCCCATCCCAGTTCCGGGAGAAAACGCTATGAGATGGGTCAAACGCTTTTTTCACTATCTGCAAAACCGGATTCGCTATTCCAACTTTTTCACAAAGGTGGTGGCGCTGTTTTTGGCGTCGGTGTTTCTGCCTTTGTTTGTCTGCTCGTTTTTACTGGTGACCGATACCATTCGGGTTTCCGGCGAAAACACCGCCGCCTCCATCCGCAACAACTTTCAGCAGACCTATGATGTCTTAAACGACCGCCTGGGCCAGATAAAAAAATGTGCCAACCTTCTTTTAAACGATCCGGGGATCAACCAGTTTCTGCGCAGCGGCAAAATCGACCCTTCTTTTTCTGCGCAGCGAAGCTTTAAAGCCGATCTGGACAACGTCATTTATTTTATCGAAAGCGCCCAGGGAATCAAAAGGCTGCGGATCTACGTGGACCCCGCCTACTTTTATATTCTGGATTCCTATCATTACTGCAGCATAAACCTTCTGACCGGTCAGGACTGGCTCACCCAAATCCAGCAGGGCCGGGGGCGTTCTCTCTGGCTTTCCTCCTGGGAAAACGACCTGTTGGATCAGGCCCAGAACGTGCTTTCCGGTAAGGACACGCTATCCTACATGGTAAAGGGCGTGGATCTGACCGATTTTCGGCGGACCGCCGTGATCTATCAGCTGGATTTTTCCCTGTCGGAGGTGGAGGAACAGCTACAAAGCAGCCTGGTACTGGAGGGAAGCTGCGCTTTGGTGGCAGACGCCGGCGGGCAGATCATCGCTTCCGCGTCTTTGGGCAATTCCTGCGCGTTTGATACGCTGCCAGAGTTGGACGGGCAGGATTCTATTTTAGTCGATGGGGTCCGCTATCATGTAAGCTGCGCCGATTTTGAGGCGGCGCCCTGGCGGCTTGTCACCTTTGTGCCGGATAAAAGCCTCTTTTCCTATTCCGACCTGGACCAGGTGCTGCTTTTTATTCTGGTGGCATTTATCGCCGGAACGGTGATTTTTTCTTCCACCTTTCATTTTTCCAAGGGTGTCTCCCAGAAAATCCGCTCGGTGGTGGACGGGATGGAGGCGGTGCGCCACGGGGAGTTTCGAAATTTGCCGGCCAGCGGCACCCATGACGAAATCGACGAGTTGATCGACCACTATAACTACATGGTCGATGAACTGGAATTATTGGTCGAGGCAAAATACCTTTCCGGCATTGAACTGAAGGCCGCCCAGCTGCGGGCTTTGCAGGCGCAGATCAATCCCCACTTTTTGTATAATACGCTGGAAATGATCAACAGCTACGCTTTTTTAGAGGACCCGAAAAAGGTGGAGCAGCTGGTCAGTGCCCTTTCTCGCTTTTACAAGCTGAGTTTAAACCACGGCAGAGACGTTTACCAGCTGTGGCAGGAATTAAAGCTGGTGGAGGCTTATTTTGAGATTCAGAAGATCCGCTATCCCGGCTGCCTGACCCTTGAGATCGATGTGCCCTCCTCCATGATGCAGTACACCGTTCCCAATATTATTTTGCAGCCGCTGGTGGAAAACAGCATCTCCCACGGCATCATGAGCCGGGGGGACAAGCGGGGCCGGATCGTCATCCTCGGCCAGATTTTAGAGGATACCATCCAGCTTCAGGTCATCGACGACGGCATCGGCATTCCGCCGGAAATGATGGAACAACTCAACGCCGGCAGACCGCCGGAAAACGCGCAGAGTACCGGCAGCCGTTACGGCGTTTACAACATCAACGAGCGCATCCAGAATTACTACGGCTGCGCGTATCATCTGCATTTTGAAAGCGCCCGGGGCGGCGGAACCCGCGTAATCATGACCCTGCCGCCTATGTAGGCGCGTGCTGGCAAAAGAGTCAGGCCTTTTGGGCCCGGCTCTTCTTTTTTCGTTTTTGCTATTTTTACCCGCCCGCTCTTTCTTCAACATCTCCAAATTGTGGCATAAAAGGTCTTTTTCTTTTCTGTTTTTCCTCTTTCATCCTTGCTATTCTAAAAGTACAAACTGCTCTGAAAGAAGTGTTTTTCTTTTTGGGCAAAATTACGCAAGGAGGTTTTTTTCAATGAAAACACGCACCTTGGCTTTTGTTTTGGCCATATTCATGGTTTTGGCATTGATGGCCGGCTGCAACGGCAGCACGCCTACCAGTAGTTCTGTGCCCGGCAGCGGCGGCGAATCGGCGCCGGTTCAAAACGAAAAGCCCTATGATTTAACGCTCGCAATCACTGTCGGCAGCGACTATCCCGATCAGAGCAAAGTCACCCAGGCCATGCAGGAGTTGGTCTTGAAAGAGTTGAACATGAACCTGAACCTGGTACTGCTGCCCAGTTCTCCCGAACAGCAGCTGATGCTGATGCTGGCCGGCGGCGAGGATCTGGACGTGTTCCCCCTGCCCTCCGGCAACGCCATGTCCTATATCTCCAACGGATATATTCAGGACCTGGGGCCGCTTTTGGAAAAGCACAGCGAAAACATCCAAAAAGTCTATGGAGACGAATCCAATATCGCCAATATCGGTGGCTTTGTGTACGCAATCCCGATTAACAAAGAACGGGATTACGCAGGCGGCATGATTATGCGCAAGGATATTCTGGATGCCTGCGGCATCGACGTGGGGGAAAACTGCTCTAAACTCACCTCCCTTGACGACATGACGGCGATCTTCGCGGCAGTCCATGAAAAATTCCCCAATATGATCGTGTTCGGCGGCTCTTACATTTATACGCCCGCGTCTATTTACCTGGGACGGGGCATCGACAATCTCGGCAACGAGTATGGCGTTCTTCTCGACCCGGCCAACGACACTAAGCTGGTCAACTGGTTTGAGTCCGAGGAATACCTGCACCGCGTAAAGCTGATGCGGGAATGGTATCAGGCCGGATACGTGCAGAAGGACCTGTCCACCTCTACCGACAGCGGAACCGCCCAGATGCGGGCCGGCAACCTGTTTTGTGACTTTGACCTGGTAAAGCCTTACCGGGACGTAGAGGCGGAGTTGGCCACCGGCTATCCCTGCGTTGTCTTTAATTTTGACAAGCCGATTAAAAACGGCGTCACTTTAAGCGACGGCTGGTGTATCGCCTCCCAGTCCAAAAATCCGGAAAAAGCGATGGAATTTCTGGATTGGATGTATGGCAGCGCAGAGTTTATGAACCTGTGGAACTGGGGCGTGGAAGGCGAGCACTGGGAATATATCGACGAAGACAAAATCCTTATCGACTACCCCGAAGGGGTCGATATGAACTCTGTCGGATACCACCAGAACCGGGGCTGGACCATCCCCAACCAGTTTATCGCCGGTATCTGGAATGGAAATCCCGCGGATCTGGCACAGGTGATGGCGGATTATAACAAAAACATGACCGTTTCCAAAGGTTACGGCTTCTTCTTCGACGGAAGCGAGTATGAAACCGAACTGGCGAACCTTGACGCGATCCGGGAAAAATACGCGTATGTGATCGGCTCTGGCGCGGTGGACCCGGAAACGGAAATTGCAAACTTCAACAAGGAATTGTACGACGCGGGGCTGCAAACCATCATCGACGCAAAACAAGCCCAGTTCGACGCGTGGCTTGCTTCCAAATAAGTCCATTTGTGTTCTTTAGTCCAAAATTCCAGTAAGTAACAAAGAGAAAATGTGTTGCCCTTCTTGGGGGCAGCGCATTTTCTTGAAAGAGGGGATTTTTTTGAAAAACCAAGAGAAAAAGACGCAAAGCGCCATCCGAAAAAAGCTGCGCCGCAAAAACCAAATCCGTAAATGGGCGCCTGCCTACCTGATGATGCTGCCAGGGCTTTTGTACTTTTTTATTAATAACTACATTCCCATGACCGGACTGATCGTTGCCTTTAAAAAATACAACGTCCGGGACGGCATTTACAAAAGCCCCTGGAACGGCCTGCAAAATTTCCGGTTTCTGTTTACCACCGGCGACGCCGTAATCATAACCCGCAACACCATTTTGTACAATCTGGCTTTTATCATCGTAAACACCCTTTTGGGGATTGCGCTGGCCATCATGATCACCGAAATCCGGCATAAGCTGGCGAAAAAGGTCTATCAAAGCGTGATCCTTTTTCCCTTTTTGGTCTCTATTATCATTGTCAGCTATATCTCCTTCGCCTTTTTAAGCGCCGATAACGGCCTAATTAACCGCACCATCCTCGAGCCGCTGGGAAAGGAGTCCATCTCGTGGTATACCCAGAAGAAGTACTGGCCCTTTATCCTCACCATCGTCAACACCTGGAAAACCGCCGGCTATTCCAGCTTACTTTATATCGCGGCGATCACCGGGATTGACGACACCCTTTACGAGGCGGCAAAAATCGACGGAGCCGGAAAATTCCAGCAGATCTGGCGCATTACACTGCCCAGTCTGGTGCCGACCATTATCACACTGGCTCTTTTAAACATCGGGCGGATTTTCCACGCGAATTTCGGCTTGTTTTACCAAGTCCCCATGAACTCCGGCAGTTTGTTCGACGTGACCAACGTCATCGATACCTATGTTTACCGGGCGCTGTTAAAAATCGGCAATATCGGCATGGCGTCCGCCGCCGGATTTGTCCAGTCGGTGGTGGGATTTGTCTTAGTGTATCTTTCTAATCTTCTGGTGCGCAAATTAAGCCCGGATGACGCTCTGTTTTAAAGGAGGCCGCTATGATCAAAACAAAAGGAGAAAAGGCTTTTTTATTCGTTTCCCACTTTTTTCTGGCCATTACCACCCTATGCGTGATCGTTCCCTTCATTCTTCTGTTCATGTCGTCAATCACCGACGAAAATGAACTGATCGCCCACGGCTACTCGTTCTGGCCGGCGAAATTCAGCCTGGAAGCGTACCATTACCTCATCCGAAAGGGATCCTCTATTTTCCGCGCTTACGGGCTGACCATCGCCGCCACCTGCGTTGGGACCATCGCTCATCTACTTATGGGCTCCATGCTCGCCTTCTGCCTGTCCATGAAGGCCCTGCCGGGCAGAAAGTTTTGGAATTTATACGTTTTTTTCACCATGCTGTTTTCCGGCGGACTGGTTCCCACCTACCTGATGTACACCAATACGCTGCACATAAAAAATACGTTTTGGGCGCTGGTCGTCCCCTATCTCATGCTCAACGCCGTTCATGTGCTTTTGATGCGCACCTTTTTCAGCAACAGCATTCCCAGCGCAATTTTTGACGCGGCGGAAATCGACGGGGCCGGCACCTTTACCATCTACAGAAAAATCATCCTGCCGCTGGGAAAGCCCATTTTAGTCACCGTCGGCCTGTTCGCCGCGCTGGACTACTGGAATGACTGGCTCAACGGGCTGTACTTCATGTCTGACATGAGCATGTACGGCATCCAAACCTTCCTTTACCGGATCATGGAGGATATCCGCACCCTGGCCAGCACCGCTCAGGGGGCCTCTTCCTTTGCGACAATTCAGATTCCGTCCACCGCCATCCGCATGGCAATCGCGTTTGTCGCCATCATCCCCATCGCGGTTTTGTATCCCTTTTTGCAAAAATACTTTCAGGAGGGCATCACTTTAGGCGCCGTAAAGGGGTAAAATAAAGAAGACCTTCCAATCGCGTGCAAACCGAAGGACAAACTATGCCCTTTGGTTTGTTGCGTTTTGGGGCGCTTCCCATCAGGGATTACCCCTTTCTCTTTTTTCGGGAGGATGTAAAAATGAAAAAGAGACAACGATCCGCTTCCACTCTATTGCGGGACACCTTGCTTGTCTACCTGCTGATCCTGATGATCTGTATCGCTGTCGCCGTCATCTCCATAGAAAAAGTCTCTTCACAAAACAAAAACCTGTTCCAGGCCAATCTGGACATCTACTCCGCCGAAATCGATAACCGGCTGGCGAACATCCACTATCAGCTTTTAAATATTCTGGTCAACACCAATTCCCTTTCTCCTGTGCCCAACGCGGATATTTTTTCGGAAACGGCGGACGTGCGGTCGCTCAAGGGCAACCTGACAAGCCTACAAAACTCGGATGGGCGCTGGTTCAATTTCTTTTTTTATCGAACGGCGGACCGGCTGTGGGTAAGTTCGGATAACCGGTATTTCCCCTATAAGGAATGGCGGGACACCCTGGACGGTCTGGCCGTTATGGCGGAAAACGGTTCTCTGCGCCAGCTTTCCCGGGACAGTTCCTGGGCGCTTTTCCCCGTAGGAGACAGCCTGTACATTTTACACTGTATCGAGTACAATGGATTTCTCGCCGGAACATGGATTAAGGCGGAACGGCTGCTGTCGGCTCTGTTGGGCTTTGACCAGACAAAAACGGCGATCCTTCTGTCGGAAAAAGAAGACAAAAGCTATCCTTTAAACCGTTCGTACGATCTGGACGACGCGGCGCAAAAAAGCGGCCTTGCCTCCCAGGATATGGTGGTCACAAAGCGTCTGCGGGGCGCAGATTTTGTGGTCCAGATCATCGTTGACAACCGCGGCGTCTATGCCGGCGCCTTTCTTTTGCAGATCGGCCTTTCGGTCGTCTCCATTCTGCTTTTGACCAGCGGGCTCTTCCTTCTTTTGTACACCTACCGCCAGGTTATCCGCCCACTGAACCATTTTTCGGTCTGTCTGGAGGATTATATCGAGGAAAAAGGTATTCCAAACGAAGAAAACTTTTTCGAGTTGCAGCAGGTAAATCGGATTTTTCGCGGCCTTTTAAAGCAGCTGGAAAACCTGAAAATTAAAATTTATGAGGAGAAATTCCAGCGTCAGCAGGTGGAATTTGAGTATTTTCAAGCGCAGATTCAGCCCCATTTTTATTTAAACTGCTTAAACATCATTTTCAATATGGCAACCACCGGGCATGTGGAGGAGATCGGGCAGTTTTCCATTTTGTTAAGCCGCTATCTGCGGGCGTTGTTCCGAAACGGCATGGAGCCGATACCCTTAAAGGAGGAACTGGATGTCATTGACAACTATCTGGCCATCCAGCATATCCGCTACGGGGGAAAATATGCGTACCGGATCTCCCGGCAGGACGGGCTGGAGGAAATCCCGATTCCCCCGTTTATCCTTTTGACCATGGTGGAAAACAGCATTAAGCACAATTTAACCCCGGACGGGGTCTTAAAGATTTCTTTGGAGATTAAACGGATGCAAGCGCAGGAGGAATCCTATCTTTACATTGTTATCGACGACAGCGGCAGCGGCTTTCCTCCCAGCGTGTTGCAGCCGCTCAATCAGGGCAAACGGCCCCAACGCCAAAGCGGGCACGGCATCGGCATCTGGAATACCCTTCAGCGGCTTCGAATCATTTATGACGGCCAGGCTTCCATCCATTTTTCCAACAACCTTTCCGGCGGCGCGCGCGTAGAAATCCGGATTCCGCTTTGCCCGCCCGACCCGGCGAAGGAAAAGCAGATGGAGAGTGAAGGAGGGGACAGCTATGAATATCCTGATCGTTGACGACGACCGTTTTGTTTTAGAGGGGATCAAAAAGGGCATCGACTGGCATTCGATGCCCTTTGAAGAGGTCTTTACGGCGCAAAGCGTGGCAGAGGCCAAGCAGATTCTGCAATCGGTTTCCATCGGCGTGCTGGTCAGCGACATTGAAATGCCGCAGGAAAACGGTCTGGCGCTTCTGCGCTGGATCCGGCAGCAGCGCCTTGCGCTGGAAAGCATCTTTTTAACCTGTTACGCCGATTTTAACTATGCGCAGCAGGCGGTAGAACTGGGGACCTTCCATTATTTTTTAAAGCCCATTGAATATGAAAAGCTACGGGAAATTATTCTAAACGCCGCAAAAAAGCAAAAGGAATCCGAATCCAGACTCGCAGGCAACATCCGGGCGATCCGGGACTCCTTTTGGCATAAAATGATTCTTCACCCAGACGACGCAAAAAAGATCGTCATTCCCCCGGGCCTTTCCTACCATCCCGACACAGACTTCTTTTTCCTTTTATTTTTCGCCTTGTTTTTGCCGGAGCAGTCCCCCCATTGGAAGGATTTTCAGCTGGAATATGCCTTTTCCAATATGGCGCTGGAGTTGTTCTCGATTCCCGGCATTGGTCTGGAAAGCATGGTTTCCGAGAGAGGTGAACGCCATTTTCTCATTTTAAAATCCGCCGACCCGGCGCAGGACGAGGACAAAATTGTTGCCGCCGCCTCTCGTTTCATGCGGGAATATTCCGACCATTTTCACGGGGAGGTTTGCTGCTTCAGAACCCGGCCGGCGGTTCTTGGGCAGATGGGAGAAAAAATAGCCGGCGTCAAGGCTTCTTATCCCTATATTCAGACCTGCTTAAACCGTATGGTCGTGTGGGAAAATTTCTGTCCGCCGCAGCCCCGCTACGAGCCTCCCAATTTAGAGGAGATCTCCATTATGCTGCAGGCGGGCAACCGGCAGGGCATCCGGCGCATCATCAACCGATATCTTGAGCGCTTAAAGCAGGGCGGCAGCGCCAGCGAAGAAATGCTTATCAGTTTTTTGTATGATATGATGCAGCTGATTTTTTCCTGGCTGTCGAAAGAGCAGATTGAAGCGCACCGCCTGTTCGCCAATTCCGACGCAGACGTTATGATGAAGG
Organism: uncultured Oscillospiraceae bacterium; assembly: GCA_910578255.1. Classification (GTDB taxonomy): domain Bacteria; phylum Bacillota; class Clostridia; order Oscillospirales; family Ruminococcaceae; genus UBA3818. Next base: position 13,880 of record CAJTQM010000019.1, on the reverse strand, counting down.
CCGCGCCCCATTCCACCGCCGCCATGCAAAGGTATCTATTTTACCTGGTGGACCGCGCCATGGACTACAGCAATCTGGTTAGGGATAACCAATCCGTCGCCCAGCGCCTGCTTCTTTATATCGACCAGCATCTGGGCGAAAACATCTCCCGCAGTTCCCTCTCTGATGTATTTTTCCTCAATCCGGACTATCTTGCGCGCTTATTCAAGCAGGAGATGAAGGTTTCCATCTCCGCTTATCTGCTAGAACGGCGGATGGAACGGGCCCGGTATCTTTTGCGGGAAACGAAAACGCCGGTCAACAAAATCGCGGAGGAGTTGGGCTACGAAAACAGTTCCTATTTTGCCAAGCTGTTCCGAACCCGATACGGTATGACTCCTTTGGAATATCGCCGTCGGCCCGGCGTATCGCCGTAAATCATCCCTAAAAAGAAAAAGGCCCTTCCTGGCAGAAAGGTCTTTTTCTTTTTTTGAGGAAGATAAAAAATGTTTTTACAGGTTTAAAAGATCACCGGCAATTTCCTGGCAAAGGTCCTCTGCCTGAGGAACATATCCCGTCTCCTCGATAAAGCCATGATGCATGCCTTTATAGCGAAGGATTCTCGTGTCTACGCCGTCCGCCCGCAAAAGCTTTCCATAAAATTCGTCCTGTAACCGCAGCCCGTCATATTCGGCCGTTACGATCAGCGTTTTGCACAACCCCTTATAATGCTCTGCAAAAAGCGGGCTGACATAAGGGTCGGTGGGGCTGTCGTCCGGGTTCAGATAGAAAGAACCCAAGCCCGGATCGTCCTCACCGTTTTCCGGCGGGCGGCCAATGTGTAAAGACGGCTCGATATATTTTCTTTGCTCATCGCAGATTTCGTATTGCTCCAGCGACCACCGGTAGCCCTTGCAGCCGCCTGTCGGCAGCGTTACCACCGGATACATCAAAACGCAATAGCACAGATAATTTGTCCCCAGGTCCCGGTCCTTCAGCGCGCAGACCGCGGCCAGATTTCCGCCGGCGCTGTCGCCCCCCACAGCGAGTTTTTGGGGATCAACGCCCCATTTTTCCGCGTTTTCATGGATGTAGCAAATCGACGCCCAGCAGTCGTTCAGCCCGTTGGGATATTTATGCTCCGGCGCCAAGGAATAGTCGATATTAAACACCACACAGTCCGCCCGTTCCGCAATCAGCCGGCATGCCGCCTCCACATCATAGGGCGAGCCGCCGATCCAGCCGCCGCCGTGCAGGTAAACCAGTCCCGGACGGCCTGTTTTTCCCTCCGGCAGGCGGGGATAATAAATCCATATTTTCACAGAATTTCCGTTCCAGATATGCTCTTCATACTTGGTCCACACGGCCACCGTATTGAGATTCCATCCGGGGAACCCCATTCTGGCGCGCCGCTGCTCTAAGGTCTGCTCCTTTTTGTTTTCCTGTACGGCGCTTTCTTTTCTTTTAATCGCATCTGCCAGATTCCGCGGATCCAGCCGCCCCGGCCGCGCCTCGTCGGGGATGGGCTTTACTTCTATCTGTGTTTCCCAAGCCGTCTCCCGAACACTGCTGTAGCGCAGGGCGTCGGCCAGTTCTTTTGGATATCGTACCATCTGTATCTGCCTCCTTTAAAACGATTCGCCTTTTGTCCTTTTTATCATACAAAAATTTTCCCCTCGATCCTAGAAAGAAACCCGACTTTTCCTAAGACAAAAATGACTTTTTGCCGTCCGGCAGGCTCCTAAATCGGCGGCGCTTTTGGGCGCACAAAAAAGCGGAGGGTTTTCTCCCTCCGTTTTTTGTAGGGCGTTTCGCCTCTTCCCCGCTAGATGCTGAACAGCAAATCCCCATAGGTCGGGAAGGGCCAGTAGGACTCCGCCGTGTTGACCTCCAATTCGTCCGCCACCGCCCGCAACTCCTGCATGGCGGCAAACACCGTGTCGTGGTAATACAAAGCGCAGCTGCCGATCTGCTCAAAGCCTTTGGCCCCCAGCAGCGCCTCGTCCAGCGTATTGGCCTTGCCGAACAAGGACGCGTTTAAGGAAGAAAGCTTGGCAATCAGCGATTCCTCCACCAAACAGCTGACCTGGGGACAGGCGGACTTTTTGGCCAGCGCCGTCTCGCTTAACTCCTTTATATAGGCACTCACCGCCGGCAAAATCTGCTTGCGGGCCAATTCCAGCATGGTCAGCGCTTCGATGCCGATGACCTTGCAGTAGCCCTCCATCTTGATTTCATAGCGGGAGTGGATCTCGGTCTCGGTAAAGATCCGGTGTTTTTGAAACAGCTGGATATTTTTTGCATCGGTCATCCGTTCCAGCGCCTCCGGGGTGGATTTGAGATTCAAAAGTCCCCGACGGGCCGCCTCGTCCTGCCAGGCCGGCGCGTAGCCGTCGCCGTTAAAAATAATCCGCTTGTGCTCTTTGATCGTCTTTTGCAAAAGAGCCCGGACGGCGCTCTCCAAGTCGGACGCGCCCTCCAGTTCGTCGGCAAACTCCTCCAGCGCCTGGGCGACGATGGTGTTTAACACCGTATTCGGTCCGGAAACCGACTGGGCCGAGCCCAGCATCCGGAATTCGAATTTATTGCCGGTAAACGCAAAGGGAGAGGTCCGGTTGCGGTCGGTGGTATCCTTGGCAAGGCGCGGCAGCACATGGGCATACCGCAGAAGGCCGGAATCGGTCTTTTCATAGGCCGTGTCGTTTTCAATCGCGTCCAGAACCGCCATCAACTCATCCCCCAAATACATCGAGACGATGGCCGGCGGCGCTTCGTTGGCGCCTAAACGATGATCGTTGGCGGCGCTGGCCACCGAAATCCGCAAAAGGTCCTGATGTTCGTCCACCGCCTTGATCACCGCGCACAAAAACAGCAAAAACAGGGTGTTGCGGTTGGGCTCGTCGGTAGGATCCAAAAGATTGATGCCGGTGTTGGTGGTCAACGACCAGTTGTTGTGTTTGCCGGAACCGTTGATCCCCGCAAAGGGCTTTTCGTGCAAAAGGCAGACCAGATCGTGGCGCTCCGCCACCTTTTTCATAATTTCCATGGTCAGCTGGTTTTGGTCCGCCGCGATATTGGTGGTGGTGTACACCGGCGCCAACTCGTGCTGGCCGGGCGCCACCTCTTTATGCTCGGTCTTGGCGGTGATGCCCAGCTTCCAAAGTTCCAGGTCCAACTCTTCCATATAGGCCTTGACCCGGGGCTTGATCGCGCCGAAATAGTGGTCGTCCAACTCCTGCCCTTTCGGCGGCTTGGCGCCGAAAAGCGTCCGGCCGGTAAAGCGCAGATCCTTTCTCTTGGCGTACAGCTTTTTGTCCACCAGAAAATATTCCTGTTCACAGCCGATGCTGGTCAGCACCCGGGTGACGTCGACATGGCCGAACAGCTTTAAAATCCGCAGAGCCTGCTTGTTAATCGCCTCCATCGAACGCAGCAGCGGCGTTTTTTGGTCCAGTGCCTCGCCGGTGTAGGAGGAAAACGCCGTGGGAATGCAAAGGGTATTATCCTTGATAAACGCGTAGGAGGTCGGGTCCCAGGCAGTGTAGCCTCTGGCTTCAAAGGTGGCCCGCAGTCCGCCGGAGGGAAAGCTGGACGCATCCGGCTCGCCTTTAATCAGTTCCTTGCCGGAAAACTCCATAATCACCCGCCCGTCGCCGGTCGGGGAGATAAAGCCGTCGTGCTTTTCCGCCGTAACGCCGGTCAGCGGCTGGAACCAATGGGTAAAATGGGTTGCGCCCTTTTCCAATGCCCAGTCCTTCATGGCATTGGCCACCACGTTGGCCACCGACGGGTCCAGGCTTCTGCCCTGGGCAATGGTGCGGTTTAAAGCGTCGTAGGTTTCCTTGGGCAGACGCTGGCGCATCACCGCGTCGCCAAATACCAGGCTGCCGAACGTTTCGGGGATCTCTTTCATTCTCGTTACCTCCTGACTGCAAACGGCCTTGTCAAAACGCTTCTACGCTCTGCAAGAATACAAAAAGGCGCTGCGGACCCCTTCGTCCACAGCGCCTTTGCCGTTTTCCAACGTGGGCAATTATAAGTCCGGACAAACACGTTTGTCAAGACAGCGGCGCAATTTTGTTTTTTTCACCAAAATCTCGTCTGGATCCGGTAAAAATTTTTGCTCTGTTTCCTGCAAAAAATTTGTATACAATCTTCGGATTTTTTCTTGACATCCCAAAAGCCATTCTCTATAATAGTAACGTTACATGACGGTGTTCAAGAAAACGGCCATTGGGACGCCGCTTTTCTGGGCACCTTCACTCTTTTACGGGGGTTAAAACCCGACCGTTATCTTTCGCCGCACGCCGGCAGAACGGAGAAGCTTTTATGTTAACTGCAATTGTTGGTATCAACTGGGGAGACGAAGGCAAAGGCCGCATGGTGGACCTTCTCTCGGAGGATTACGATATCGTCGCCCGCTATCAAGGCGGCAACAACGCCGGCCACACGGTGCAAAACCAGCTGGGCAAATTTATTCTAAACCTGCTGCCCTCGGGCATCCTCCGGCCGGAGGTGGTCAACGTCATGGGCCCCGGCATGGTCATCGACCTAAAGCATCTGTGCGGGGAAATGGACCGGCTGCGCCAGGCGGGGATTTCCATCACCCCCAAAAACCTGAAAATCAGCGACCGGGCGATCATCTGCCTTCCCTACCATGTAGAGCAGGACGGGCTGGAGGAGGACCGTTTAGGCGACGCCAAATACGGTTCCACTCGCCGAGGCATCGCGCCGGTATACGGGGACAAATACCTAAAAAAGTGCATCCGCATGGGGGATCTTTTGTATCCCGAGGCGATGGAAAAGCGCCTGCGCGGGATTGTAGAGTGGAAGGATCTTTTGATCCACAACGGCTACGGCGCCGATTCCATCTCTTTTGAGAGTCTGCTGGAATGGCTCAGGACCTACGGCGGCCAGCTGAAGGAATACGTCTGCGATTTGGGGGTTTATCTGACCGAGCAGATCGAAAAGGGCAAAAAGGTCCTGTTTGAGGCGCAGCTGGGCGCCTTGCGGGACATTGATTTCGGCATCTACCCCTTTACCTCTTCTTCCTCCACCATCTCGGCCTATGCGCCCATCGGCGCCGGGATCCCTGGCAAAAAGCTGGATCTGTGCGTCGGCATCATGAAGGCCTATTCCTCCTGCGTGGGCGAAGGGCCCTTTACCTGCGAATTGTTTGGCGCGGAAGCCGAAGCCCTACGGGAAGCGGGCGGTGAGTACGGCGCCGCCACCGGCCGGCCCCGTCGGGTGGGCCCCTTTGATATCGTCGCCTCCCGCTATGGCGTTCGCATGCAGGGGGCAGACCAGCTGGCCCTGACCAAAATGGATGTTCTGTCCTATCTGGACCAAATCCCCGTCTGCACCGCCTACGAAGTAAACGGTCAGATCACCCACGAATTCCCCTTCGGAGACCATCTGGCCGAAGCCAAACCCGTTGTGGAATATGTCCCCGGCTGGCGCTGCGACATCAGCGGCTGCCGCAAAAAAGAGGACCTGCCCAAAAACGCGCTTCTTTACGTCGCCTATCTGGAAAAGGCGGTAGGCTGCCGCATCCGCTACGTCTCTGTGGGACCCGACCGCGACGCGTACATTGATATGGAAAAATAAAGACTCTGCACCCTTTCGCCGGCGGCTATCAAAACGCCGGCGAAAGCTGTTTTGAAGGGAGGGACCTATGAACCGAATCCTGCTTATTTGTGCAAAAGAAAAAACCGCCCAAACCTTAAAGACGCTGCTGGCCGGTATTCTGCCGGTCGAAACGGTGTGGGCCGGCCGGCTGCGGCAGGCCCGGGATCAGCTTGCCCAAACCGTTTTTTCCCTGGTGATTCTAAACCTCCCTTTCCCCGAAGACGGGGTCGAAGCCTTTATCCAGGACCTGTCTCGGTCCACCTCCAGCGGCGTTTTGCTGCTGTGCCCCTCTGAAACGACGCAGGAAGCGCTGGCACGCTGGCTGCCTGCGGGCGTTCTGGTCCTGCCAAAGCCTCTCTCCCAGCCGCTGTTTGTCCAGTCGGTTCATCTGGGACTTTCCACCAGCGCGCGCCTGTCTCAGCTTTTGGCGGAAAACCAGCGGCTTCATTCCAAACTGGAGGAGCTGCGGATTGTCAGCCGCGCCAAGGCGGTGCTGATTGAATATCTGAAGCTGAGCGAGCCCCAGGCTCACCGGTACATTGAAAAGCAGGCCATGGATCTGGGGCTTACCCGCCATCAGGTGGCGCAGAACATTTTAAAAACCTATGAATCGTGATATCCCAAGTAAGGCAAACTCCCGCGGCGGTTTGTCATCCGCATCCGCCAGCTTTTTTAAAGGAAGGAAAGAAAAAGTATGACCAAATACATCTTTGTAACCGGCGGCGTGGTATCCGGTCTCGGCAAAGGGATCACCGCCGCTTCTCTGGGCCGGCTTCTCAAGTCCAGAGGGCTTAAGGTCGCCGCCCAGAAGCTGGACCCTTACATCAACGTGGATCCTGGCACCATGAGCCCCTATCAGCACGGAGAGGTTTTTGTCACCGAAGACGGCGCGGAAACCGATCTGGATCTGGGGCATTACGAGCGGTTTATCGACGAAAACCTCAATAAATTTTCCAATCTGACCACCGGCAAGGTCTACTGGAACGTACTGACCAAAGAGCGAAACGGCGACTATCTGGGCGAAACGGTCCAGGTGATTCCCCATATCACCAACGAGATCAAAAACTTTATTTACGCCGTGGGCAAAAAGACCGGCGCGGACGTGGTCATTACCGAAATCGGCGGCACCACCGGCGACATTGAAAGCCAGCCCTTTTTAGAGGCGATCCGCCAGGTCTCTCTGGAGGTAGGACGCCGCAACTGCCTGTTTATGCATGTGACGCTGGTGCCCTTTATCCAAAGTTCCGGCGAACACAAATCCAAGCCCACCCAGCATTCGGTTCGGGAACTGCAGGGTTTGGGAATCATGCCCAATCTCATCATTGCCCGCTGCAACGAGCCCTTGGAAAGCGAAATCAAGCGAAAAATCTCCCTGTTCTGCAACGTCCCGCCCGACTGCGTCATCGAAAACCGGACCATCCCCGTTTTGTACGAAGCGCCCCTGATGCTGGAGCAAAGCGGCTTTTCGGACATCGTCTGCCGGGAGTTGGGACTTGACTGTCCGCCGCCGGATTTAACCGAGTGGATGCAGATGCTCTCCCGGGTGCGCGGCTGCCATCAAAAGGTGCGCATCGCTCTGGTGGGCAAATACGTACAGCTGCACGACGCGTATCTGTCGGTGGCTGAATCCCTGCGGCACGCCGGCTACGAAAACGAAACCGAGGTGCAGATCAAGTGGGTGCTGTCTGAACTGCTCACCGAGGAAAACGTGGGGGAATACCTCTCGGACTGCGACGGGATCCTGGTCCCCGGCGGCTTTGGCCAGCGGGGCATCGAGGGGAAAATCACCGCCGCCAAATACGCCCGGGAGCATGACCTGCCCTATCTTGGCATCTGCCTGGGGATGCAGATTGCGGTCATTGAGTTTGCCCGCAACGTGCTGGGCCTTTCCCAGGCGGATTCCAGCGAGTTTTTGCCGGACGGCCCCGACCCGGTCATCGACCTGATGCCGGACCAGCAGGGCAATCTGCCCAAGGGCGGCACCATGCGGCTGGGCGCCTACCCCTGCAAGATCCGCCCCCACACCTTTATGGACAAAGCTTATGGCGCGCCCCTGGTCCAGGAGCGGCACCGGCACCGCTACGAGTTTAACAACCGCTACCGCGAAGCCTTCCAAAACCACGGCATGGTCTTTTCCGGCACCTCTCCGGACGACCGGCTGGTCGAAGCGGTAGAACTGTCCCGCGATACCTTTTATGTGGGCGTGCAGTTTCACCCGGAATTTAAATCCCGCCCCAACCGCGCCCATCCGCTGTTCCGGGAATTTATCCGGGCGGCGGTAAAAAAGCAAAAATAGACCTTCTCTTTCCGCCCCGGCTTTGCCGGGGCTTTTTTTACCCCCTTTTGCAAAGCTGCCTGATCCCTTTGGTCAAAAGGCCGCAAAATACCTAATTTTTTTCCTTAAGGATAGAAAAAACTGGATTTTTTACATCCTTTATGCTATGCTTTTCCATAGGGTTTTGTTGTTTTTTCACACCGTAAAGGAGGTTTTTTATGCATATCGAACAGCTGTGCGGTCTCACCGCCGCTTTAAAAGAAAATATCGGCCGGGTCATTCTGGGCAAGGAAGATCAGATCGAAAAGGTGCTTCTGTGCCTGTACGCCGGCGGGCATATCCTTTTAGAAGACATCCCCGGCACCGGAAAAACCACCCTAGCCAAAGCGCTGGCCCGCTCGCTGGACTGCCCCTTTAAGCGCATCCAGTTTACGCCGGACCTGCTGCCCTCGGAACTGACCGGCATCAACTACTACAACCAGAAAGAGCAGGCGTTCCAGTTTCGGCCGGGGGCCATCTTTACCAGCATCCTGCTGGCGGACGAGATCAACCGAGCCACCCCCCGCACCCAGTCCAGCCTGCTGGAATGCATGGAGGAGCGCCAGTGCTCGGTGGACGGCGTGACCTATCCCATGGCGCGGCCCTTTCTGGTCATCGCCACCCAAAACCCGGTGGAAATCCAGGGGACCTTCCCCTTGCCGGAGGCACAGCTGGACCGGTTTTTTATGAAGCTTTCTTTGGGGTATCCGGATATGGAACAAGAAAGAGATATGCTCACCGCTTACCGTGAAACTTCCCCGCTGGAGACCTTGTCCGCCGTCTGCTCGAAGGAAGAGATTCTCGAGGCCCAGAAGCAGGTGTCCCAAATCCGGGTCAGCCGGCCGGTATCCGGATACATGGTGTCGCTGGCCAACGCCACCCGCCGCCACGAAAAAATCCGGCTGGGCCTAAGCCCCCGGGGCGCCCTGGCGCTGATGCGGGCCTCCCAGGCCAAGGCCGCTGTCCAGGGCCGGGCCTATGTCCTGCCGGACGACGTAAAAGCGGTCTTTTCGGATGTGGCCGCTCACCGGATCATCTGCCACGGGTACCAGATGGGTCAGACGGACGCCGCCCGGGAGATTCTCAGTCAGATCCTCGAGCAAACGCCTGCGCCGGTAGAACAAACGGAAAACGCATAGTCTTTTTCTGACAGGAGAAATCTATGGAATTTGTCGCGATTATTTTTATGGTGATCGTTCTTTTGGCGGCACAGCTGATTCTGTTCGCCAAAAACAGCTTTCGCCATTTTGAATACAGCTGCTTTTTCACCAAGGACGAGGTGACAGAAGGGGAAGAGGTGGGTCTGGTGGAGATTGTCTGCAACCGCAAATGGCTGCCGCTTCCCTGGCTTAAGTCAGAGCTTTCCACCTCCCGCTGGCTGGAGTATGCCGGTTCCCAGTCAGAGGTGATCGGGGACCTGCGGTATGTCCCCAGCTTTTTCACCCTCAAAAGCTATCAGAAAATTTCCCGCACCTGGAAGGTCAAATGTCTCAAGCGGGGGGTGTTTGAAATCCACCGGGTGGATCTGGTCAGTTCCGACCTTTTGGGTCTGTCCAGCTTTTCCTACACCGCCCGGACCAATGCCCGGCTGACCGTCCTGCCCCGGCCGTTGGAAAATAACGAGTTGGCCTGCCCGCCCCAGTATTTAAACGGCGACACGGTGGTACGCCGCCAGCTTTTAGACGATCCGTTTTTTATCGCCGGCGTGCGGGAATACACGGGCTTTGAACCCATGAACCGCATCCACTGGAACGCCACCGCCCGGGAGGGCAGACTGATGGTCTTCGAAAACCAGTATACCTCCCGCAAAAATCTGTCCATTCTGCTCAACGTGCAGCAGAGACCCGGGAAAACTGGGAAAATGGACGGAGACAGCGACTTAGAGGACTGTATCCGCTTTGGCGCCTATCTGTTCGGCGCGGCGGCGCAGCAGGATACCCCCTTCCGTTTTCTGTGCAACGGGCTGGATTCCGGTACCGGTCAGCCGGTCTGTACAGCCGAATCCTGGGGAACCGCCTTCGCGCTGGAGCAGTCGCGGACGCTGGCGCGGCTACTGGCGGACCGCGCCCTGGAAATCGACCGGTTTTTGCAGGAGGACGCCATTTTCCAGACCTGCTCCCAGCTGATTCTGGTCAGCACCTATATCGACGACACCCTCAAAGCCTTTGCCCGGGAAAGGGCGCGCCGCGGCGTATCTGTGGCCGTCTTTGTCTGCGGGCAGGTACTTCCCGGCGATTTTGAGGACGGCGCTTATTCCCTTTTTGTGCTGCAGGGAAGCGAAAAAAAGGAGGCGAAGCTCCAATGAAGCCGATTCTTTTCTTTCTGCGTATCGCCGCGCTGCTGAACGGACTGCTTTTGTCTTACCCGGTTCTCGCCGTGGTGGAGATCGCCTTTACCGACCGGCTATGCACCGCGTCCTCCCTGCCCAGGCTGGGAATGATCCTGGCCGCCGGTGCGCAGGGCGCTGTGACCGGCTGGCTGCTGGAGAGGCAGAAGCGTCCGCCGGTGCGGGCCGTGATGCTTCTGCTGGCCGCCTTACCCGCTGCCGTCTTTGCCGGCGTCACATTCTGCCTGTTGGAAAAAAGCGCCTTTCATATGGTTTTAATCCTTCTTTGCCTGGTCTTTTACGCCGTCGGCATGTTTTTTGCCACCCATCCTTTTGACGAATTGATCGGCACCAGCTTTTTGTCCCTGACGATGATCGCCTATCTTCTGGCAGCGGTGACCGTCTGGTTCTGCGGCGCCTATTTCGGCATGGAGTGCGATTCCCTTTTGCTGACCGTCAGCTTTTTGGCATTTATTCTTCTTTACGCCATGATCGGCAATCAATCCAGCATCAACCGACTGATGGACCGGCGGCATTACGATCTTTCCACCCTCCCTGCCGGCATCCGCCGCCACAATCTGCTTTTGGTCAGCGCCGGATTTTTGCTGGTGCTGTCCGGCCTTTTGTTCCAAAAACAGATCGCCGCGGTCGTTTTGTTCCTTCTGCGGCTTTTAGGATCGCTTTTGTATATTTTTGTGCTCATTTTTAACCTGATCACCTGGGCGATACGGAAAAACGCATGGCAAAACGATGAGCCCCTTCCCCAGGTGGGGAATCTGCCCATTTTGGGCGACGGCGGGACAGAATCGGCCGCCACCCCGTTTTTTAACATCCTTTTCCAATGGTTTGCCGTACTGCTGGCTGTCCTCTTTCTGTTTTTTCTGCGCAGGCAGATCTGGTGTGCGGTGAAAACGGCGGCGCTGGCTTTTTGGCAGCTGGTAAAAAGCCTCTTTACCCGGCCGGGCAGAAAGGCTAAGACCAGCGGCACTTCCACCGAATATTTTTACGACACAGTGGAAAATCTGGAGCAAACCTCCCAAAAGGAAGCGCTGGCTTCCCAACCGCTTTCCTCCGTCCGCCTTTGGCGGCAGCGCTGCCGGAACTTTTTAAAAAAGCCGCAGAACGCCGCTTTTTTGCAGGAGGGGTATTCCCTGATTCTCGAATGGCTCCGGATACAGGGCGCGCCGCTCTCTCCGGCGGATACCACGCTGGAAATTCTCAACAAGGCGCTGACCCGTATGCCCGAAAGCCCTTTTTCCCGCGTGACCGAAGGGTATAACGGCGTTTATTACGGAGAATCTCCCCTTCAGGACGGGGATATTGCCAGCCTGCTGCAAACCCTCGAGATTTTGGCGCAGGTCAAATGACCTTTCTACTCTATTTTTGACTTTTCCTTTTTCGAAGCTTATAATAGATTTTGATAGATTTACGCAAATTTTTTCATTTACGTAAAAGGAAGCTTTGTTATGAAGGTTAAGATTACCGATGTGGCCAAGGCCAGCGGTGTTTCCATTGCCACTGTTTCTCATGTGATCAACCATACCCGCTATGTAACGCCCGAAACCACCCAAAAGGTGGAGCAGGCCATCCGGGTTCTGGGCTATTCGCCGGACATTACCGCGCGCAACTTTAAAAAAGGCCGCAAGGGGCTGGTCGGCATGCTGGTGCCGGATGTATCCTACAGCCGCTCTTCCTTGATTTTAAAACAGCTGGAGGAGGTTTTCGCCCCTGCCAAAATCCATCTGATCGTATCCAATACAAAAAGAGATGTCCAGCAAGAGACCGAACAGCTGCGGCTGTTGACCTCCGGATTGGTGGACGGGCTGATCATCCAGTCCTCCTGCACCGATTATCAGCAGCTTTCCCCCTATATTCCCCGGGGTTTTCCGCTTGTTTTTATCGACCATCCGCTGAAAAACTGCCCTTATCCCACGCTGGTGGTTTCAAGCTATACGGCGCTGTATCAGGGAGTGGAGGATCTGATCCGGCAGGGGCACACCCGAATTGGCTATATTGCCGATTCGGTCGACATCGCCTATTCCATCGAGCGGCTGGACGCTTATCGCGCCGCCGTGCGGGATTACGGCCTGCCCATCGGCGATTCGCTGATCGCCTATGCCCATTCCAAAACAAAATCCGCCTATGTCTGTACCGGGGAACTGCTTCAAAAAAACGTGACGGCGATTGCCGTTTCCAACAATGCCGTCGCGCTGGGAACGCTTCGCTACCTCAACGTCCACCACCTGCAAATCGGCACCGACCTGCAGTTGCTGGGTTTTTCGGGCAACGACTGGTATGGCTACCGCACCGAAAAAATCGCGCAGGTTTCGCAGCCCACCGAGGAGATGGCCAGGATGGCCGGCCAGCAGCTTTTAGAGCAGATTGAGGATCCAAAGCCGCAGGCCCATACCACGGTTTTGCACAGCACCTATATCCCGATAAAACAAGAAAAGGAGTTTTTTCATGTTTGATATCATCGCCGCCGGCGAAGTTTTAATCGACCTGGTCCAAACCGGCGAACTTTCCTTTTCCGGCACAGTAGGCGGCGCGCCCTGCAACGCGCTGGCCCAGGCCGCCAAGCTGGGCAGCCGCACCGCCTTTGTGGGCATGGTGGGCGACGACGCCTTTGGCCGCGCCTGCTGGGAGCAGCTGGACCAGCTGCAAATCGACCGCACGCACCTGGCCGTTACCGACCGGGCGGATACTACGCTGGCCTTTGTCACCTTAAACGAAAAGGGGGAGCGGGAGTTCGCCTTTTACCGCCGGCCCGGCGCGGACACGCTGTTCACCGTAAAAAACATCCCCTTTGATCAAATCGCCCAAAGCCGGGTCTATCTGTTCGGCGGCGTCTCCCTTTCCCGGGACCCTGCCCGGGCAGCCATCTTCTATTCCCTTTTTAAGCTTTCCGGCGCACCGGTGCTCAAGGCGTTTGACCCCAATCTGCGCCCGCCCTTGTGGGAGGATCTGGAGGAAGCCAAGGCTCTGGGGAGAAAGGCTATGGGACTTTGCGACATCCTCAAGCTTTCAGACAGCGAGGCCGTCTTTTTCTCCGGGCGGCAAAACCCGCTGGACGGCGCCCGGGCCTTGCAGGAGGAATTTTCCATCCCCCTTGTGCTGGTGAGCATGGGGGAAAAGGGATGCTGCGTTCTTTTGGACGGCCAGCGCTGCCAGATTGACGCGGTGCCCGCTCAGGCGGTAGACACCACCGCCGCCGGCGATTCCTTTTTCGGCGCGTTTCTCCACCGGCTTTTGCAAAATCCCTTTACCGTTCTTTCTGATCTTTCCCCGGGCCAAATTGAAGAGGCCGCCCGGTTTGCCGCGGCCGCTGCCTCCATTACCGTTTCCCGGCGCGGCTCTATCCCGGCACTGCCCTCGCCCGACGAGGTACAGGCGGTACTGTCCGGGGAAAAAATGCTTTGACCGGCAACCACCCGATAAGCGGTATGAAAAAGCTTTAAAAAATTGTAGGGCTTTTGGTGGGCACGCTTGTTTTGTGGTGCGGCAACATCCGCTCTTTGCTGCGGCCGGGCCGAAGCGCCAATACACACCCGTTACGAACAAATATAAAATATAAAAGTAGTCAAGTACCACCGGCGAAGCCGGTGGCTTGAGTAAGCCCTAGAAGGGCATGGA
>CAJTQM010000018.1:25877-37481 GCA_910578255.1 uncultured Oscillospiraceae bacterium | reverse complement strand
AATCGCTCCCATCAGCACATGACTGATCTGATCAATAAAATGAAGCTGCGCACCCAATCCGGCCATTAAGGCGGAGAGTGCCCCGCAGATGACCGTCACAAAAAAGCTGTTGGCGCCACATTTTCCAAGCCAATAAGAGGTCAGCTTAATAACAACACCAATGGGAAGCGCCCACAGTCCATCCTTCCAATTCCCACCGAAAAACAGCGCGAAAATAAGCGCCGCCACTCCGTGAGCACAGCAAAGAAGCCACAGGGGATACTCCGCTCCGAAATTGACCTGCGCAAGCATTTGTTTCGCCGTGGCATAATCGGGTTTTTCCCGGCACAATCGGCGGGAAAGATCGTTCAGACGGTCGACCTTATCCAAATCGGTCCCCTTGGTTAAAAGGCGACGCGTTTTACTGCAGGTTTTGTTCTGGTTGGTAATGGAGACAATAATCGCGCTGGGTATGGCAAAAATATCGGCGCCATCCACCCCATAAGCGGAACAAATTCGTTTAACGGTTTCCTCCACCCGATATATTTCCCCGCCATAAGACAGCATATGAAACCCAATATCCGTTACAAGCTGAAGCAATTTTTCATCTTCCATTAGCTGTTTTCCCCCGACTGCGAAATCAGTTCCTGCGCACTGGCCAAAACAGTTGATGTCACATTCTCTCCGCCCATAATGCGTGCGAGTTCTTTCACCCGTTCCTGCTGCTGTAATGAATGGACCGTTGTAAAGGTCCTTTCGTTTTCAACTTTTTTTTCGATCAGCAAATGTGTGTCGGCAAAAGCCGCCACCTGCGCCAAATGGGTCACGCAGATAATCTGCCTGTTGCCGGAGGCCTGCTTTAATTTGCGCCCGATCTTTTGAGCGGCCCGTCCGCTTACCCCTGTGTCAACCTCATCAAAAATCAGGGTGCCGATCTGGTCGCCTTCGGCAATCACATTTTTTAGGCTAAGCATAATGCGGGAAAGTTCGCCGCCGGAAGCAATTTTTCCGAGTGACTTAGGCGGCTCGCCTGGATTGGTAGAAATATAAAACTCCATTCTGTCAATGCCTGTTTCATCTGGGCGGTCAGTTTGAGTATGTACGACAAAGCGAACCGAAGGCATATCCAAAAACGCCAACTCATCACAGACTTGCTTTTGCAGTTGTACGGCAGACGCCTTTCGTTTTTTGCTTAACTGACTTGCAAGTTCCAACAGTTTCTTTTCACTTTGAAGGCTTTCCTTTTCCAAGCGCTCCTGTGTCTCTTCCGCGTGGTTGATGGCATCCAGCTGCTCTTGGGCTTTCTGGGCAAAAGACAGGATTTCTTCTATTGAACCGCCATATTTTCTTTTTAACTGATGAATCAGATCCAGCCGGTCTTCCACCTGCTCTAATTCCGCCGGATCCATCTCGATATCCGACAATGCGTCCCGTAACGCTTCTCCAACTTCTTCCAGTTCGTACCGAATATCCAAAACCCGGCCGGATTTGATCTGCGGATAAAAGCTTTCTAACTCGTCCATCTGCCCATACAGCTGATCCAGCATGGAGAGAACGCCGTCACTTTCCTCCGCCCCCTGCAGCAGATCATGGGCGATGTGCAACGCCCCCAGAATTTTTGCGCTGTTTTGCATTTTCTTTTTTGCCGTCTGCAACTCTTCCTCTTCACCTGTAAAAAGCTGCGCCGCCTCAATCTCCTGAATCTGATACGAAAGCAAATCTATCTTTTGCGCCTTTTCTCTCTCGTCCGTCTGAAGCTGGCGAAGCTTTCGCTGCAATGCGACATAATTTGCGTACTGAATCTGGTATTCGCGCAGCAACTCTTCTGTTTTTCCAAATCGGTCGATATAGGTCAAATGCTGCTCTGGCAAAGAAAGCGACTGATTTTCATGCTGTCCATGAATGCTGATAAGGCCCTGGGCGATCTCTCGCAAAATGGACACTGTAGCAGGCCTTCCCCCAATTTTGCAAAGCGTTTTTCCGTCCGCAGAAATCTCTCGGGAGAGCAAAAGCGTATCGTCTTCTTCCGGCTCGAATCCCAACGATTGAAGTTTTTCCCTGGTTTGCGCCCCGATTTGTTCAAACAGCGCGGTTACCAGCGCCTTCGGAGCACCACTTCGCACAAGGTCACGGGATGTGCGGTTTCCTAAAACGGCGTTGATCGCGTCGATGACAATCGACTTGCCTGCACCGGTCTCACCGGTAAATATATTGAGCCCTTTTTCAAAAGATACTTCAACTTTTTCAATAACCGCAATATTTTGAATATAAAGCCGAGAAAGCATGATTTCACCCGCCCTACATATACTTGCTCAATTCTTCTGCCAATTTTTGCGCCAATTGGTCCTCACGCATCATCACAAAAAAGGTGTTATCGCCGGAAAGAGTCCCCACAATACCTTCTATGTCCATTGTGTCCAGCATTTCACAAACAGCGTTCGCCATACCTGTATGACATTTAACAACAACAAAATTTTTGCAATAATCCACAGCATAGACCGATTTGTTAAAAAAGGCGTAAAACTGAGAAGACAAATCTGCCTGTGGCTTGCGAACAGCGGCACCGTACCGGTATTTTCCATCGCTGGAAGCCGTTTTTATCAGACGTAGTTCCTTAATATCTCGCGACACAGTGGCCTGTGTTACCTTATATCCGCTTTCTTTCAGAAGGCGAAGGAGTTCTTCCTGGGTATCAACCTCGTTTACCTCTATCAGTTCCAAAATCTTTTGATGGCGTTTTGATTTCATTTGTGACTTCCTCCCCACATGACCTTCTGATTTAAAACCTCATAGAATCCTTTTCCCTCAAAGCGGATTAATCGAAAAACCTTTTCGGATCGTTTTATTAAAATCTCCTGCTCTGCCGAAACCTTTATCCCTATATTGCCGTCTGCGGATAACAGCAAATCGCCGCTTTGCTCCGCGAACACAACCCGTAAAGTTATCTGCCTTTCCGGAGAAAAGAGGATCGTTCGGGAAAAAAGCGAATAGGGACAGATTGGCGAAAGTCCGATGGAAGGGACAGCCGGATCGACCACCGGACCCCCGGCACTCATGGCGTAGGCGGTTGATCCGGTGGGCGTAGAAAGGATTACCCCATCTCCCCGAATTGTGTAAAGAGGTTTGCCATCACATAGAATGTCAATATCAACAATTCGGGAATACTCCCCGCGGGTTAAAACAATTTCATTAACAGCCCAACATTCTTCCTTTCCGACATTTGCTTCAATTAACATCCGTTCCTCGATTTTATAATCTTTGGCGGCAATTTTTTTGATGAGATTTGTTTCTTCCATTTCCATCGTGGCAAGAAAGCCAACCCGCCCCGCATTGATCCCCAAAACCGGCAGATCGTAAGACACCGCATCCCGCGCCGCGTGCAAAATCGCGCCGTCTCCGCCAATTGCGATAATGAAATCACTGTTCTTTAGGCCCTGCTCCTTCGGCTGAAAAAGAATTTTTTGAGAGGCAAATTCCTCCCGCATTGTATCAGGCATCACAGCGGCGATACCACAACTTTTCATCACACGAATCGCAGCTTCCGCGCAGGCTCTTGAATTTGTCTTTTCTAAATTGGGGACAAGATACCCTTTCATAGCAGTCTCCTTTTACGGCCGGTCCAAAGTTTCATGTGAGGATTCGACAATCCAGTGAATGTGATCTCTATCAACAAACGATTGGGCCTGTTGTTGCTTTTTAATATAAAGGAGATATTCAATATTCCCTTCCGGCCCTTTTACCGGAGAAAACGTAAGTCCGCATACGGAAAACCCAGACTTAACCGAAAAGTCAATAACCTTTACAATAACGTTTTCATGGACCTGCGGCTCTTTAACCACACCTTTTTTTCCAATAAACTCTCTTCCAGCCTCAAATTGCGGCTTTATCAGACAGACCATTTCACCATCTTCTGCTAAAAGGGGATAGGCGGCGGGCAGAATGAGCGTTAAAGAAATAAACGACACATCCACGCTTGCAAAATCAATAGGATCCTTTATCTGTTCTGTTGTAACATAGCGAAAATTCGTCCGTTCTAAATTGATCACTCTTTCATCTGTCCGCAGCTTCCATGCCAGTTGGCCGTAACCTACATCAATAGCATAGACTTTTTTCGCGCCGTTTTGCAGCATACAATCACTAAAGCCACCGGTAGAGGCGCCAATATCCATACAAACCGCATTCTGGACGGAAATCGGAAACTGATCAAAGGCCTTTTCCAGCTTCAATCCGCCTCGAGAGACATAGCGCAGCTTTTCACCTCGGATTTCAATCTCATCTTGGTCGGTGATCTCAATGCCCGCCTTATCCGCCTTTTGACCATTCACATAGACGTTTCCCGCCATAATGACCGCTTTTGCTTTGTCTCGTCCTGATACCAGCCCTGACTGGACCAGTTTTAAATCTAAGCGTGTTTTCATTCTGTCCCCCTACAGGATTTTTCTACCCAATCCGCAATAGCGTCCGGCGTCCAGCCCAATTCTTCGAATATTTCATCTACCGAAGCCTGCGGCAAAAAAGCATTGGGAACGGTTCTGAGAAAGAATTGCCCCCGATACCCATATTGCAAAAGGAAATTCCCCGTCATTTGGGCAATAGAGCCCTGCTCTACTGCTTCCTCCACCCAAAAAATCTTTTTCTTTTCCATCATCAAAGGAATCAACTCTTCACAATAAGGAAGCAACTGCGTCAACTTCAACACACCGGCAAAAATCCCCTTCTGCCGCAGTATTTCCACTGCCTGACAACAGTTGGCCGAAAGCCTTCCGTAAGAAACCAGCAATATATCCCCCTCTTCTGACAGCTGATACCGTTCATTGCCATACAGCCCTGCGGGAAACAGTTTTTCCCGGCCTTTTGGATAGCGAACGGCAACCGGTCCTGTACAATGATACATTGCCCGTTCCAAACAGGCGCGCAGTTCGGAATAGGTTGCGGGGGCAAGAATCGTGATCCCCGGAATCGAGGACAAAAAGGCAATATCGAAAATTCCCTGATGAGTTTCTCCGTCCTCCCCTACCACGCCGGCCCGATCGACCGCTAACACGACATGCTCATTGGCAATCGACATATCCTGTATGATCTGATCGTAGGCCCGCTGCAGAAAGGTGGAATACACCGCAAATACCGGATGAAGCCCACCCTGGGCCAACCCGGCGGAAAACACGGCCGCATGAGATTCCGCGATTCCAACATCATAAAACCGCTCAGGATACCGAACGGCAAACTCCTCTAAACCGGTGCCGTCTTTCATAGCCGCCGTAATCGCACAGATTTTTGCATCCTTTTCGGCAGCTTCCGCTATCCATCTGCCAAAAACCGTTGAAAAATCCTGTGGACGGTTTTCACAGCTTCCGAACTGAATATCAAACCGCGGTACGCCATGGTAGGCATCTGGTTTTTTTTCCGCAAAGCTGTAGCCTTTTCCCTTTATTGTATCCACATGGACCAAAACCGGTCCGTTCGAGGCTTTTGCCCGTTCAAAGGCGCCGCAAAGTCTTTGCAGATCGTGCCCGTCAATCGGACCCACATATTCAAATCCAAAATCCTCAAACAGATTGCTGTGATAAAGGATTTCTTTTACATAGCTTTTGGAATCTGAAATCATATGAGCCAACGGTTGGCCCACCAGCGGGACTGACGACAAAAGCTTTTTAATCTTATTGCGTGTGGAATAATAACCGGGTTTGGAACGAATCTGCGCCAAATAGCGGGCAAAAGCGCCGACATTTTTGGATATAGACATCTCGTTGTCGTTTAACACCACGATGATCCGGTCTTTATAATGGCCGGCATTGTTTAAAGCCTCGTAAGCAAGCCCGCCTGTAAAGGCGCCATCGCCGATAATTGCGACCACAAATCCCGGATCGCCCTGCAAACTTTTTGCCCGTGCTAAACCGGACGCCACCGAGATGGAAGTGCTACTGTGCCCTGCCACAAACGCGTCATAAGGGCTTTCCGACGGCTTGGAAAAGCCGGATAGTCCGCCTTTTTGGCGCAGCGTATGCATTTTGTTTTTTCTACCGGTTAAAATCTTATGCGTATAGGACTGATGCCCCACATCCCAAACCAGTTGATCCTGCGGCACATCAAAGACTTTATGTAACGCTACAGTCAACTCTACTACGCCAAGATTAGAGGACAGATGACCGCCCGTTTGAGAAACAGTTTGAATGAGAATCTCCCGGATTTCCTGGCACAACAAATTCAGCTGCTTAAACGACAGCTTTTTTAAATCCTGCGGCCGATCAATTCGATCCAGTAAACGATCCAAATCTCAACAATCCTTTTCTTTTAAGCTACTGCACCGGAAAAACCATTGCAACCAAAATGCCAAGCAGCATACCGCCCAACACCTCCAGCGGCGTATGACCCAAATATTCCTTTAAGGTTTTATCCCCTAACTCCTCCGCAATCTGATCGTCCTCTAAATTGTCAGATTCTTCCGAAAAAAGCTGGAATCCAAATACCAGTTTGTTTAGTACTTTGGCATGTTCCCCCGCAGCCCGCCGAACGCCCATGGCGTCGTACATCACGATACACGCCAGGGCCAGGGCCAGAGCAAATTCCGCCGAGGATACGCCAGTTTTTCTGGCCATGGCAATTGTTAAAGAGCAAACCAGCGCCGTGTGGGAACTGGGCATTCCCCCCGCACCGATCATCCTTTCCATGACCAGCTTTTTTTTAACGGCCAGCGTCAGCAGTGTTTTCGAAAGCTGCGCCAAAAACCAGGCTGTTATGGCCACATTGATATAATAATTGACAGTGATCCACTTTAAAAAGTTCATCTTTTCAAATCCTTTTATTGCAGTCTGTTCAGCAGTACGTCGGTCAAATTTTCTAAAAATCCTGGCGCCGCCCCTAAACCTATCAATTGATTCTGTGCCTTTTGGGTGCATTCCTTTGCCAACTCTTTCGCTTTTTCCAACCCCAATAAGGTAACATACGTATTTTTATCATTTTGTGAATCGCTGCCGATCGGTTTTCCTAAAAGCGCTTGGTCTCCAGTGATATCCAGTATATCATCAACAATTTGAAAAGCCAACCCCAAATATTGGGCATACTCTTCCGCCGCGGGCACAAGATCCGCCCGGCCGGACAACAAGCATCCGGACGCACAGGCTGCCTTTAACAAAGCGGCTGTTTTTAATGTGTACATTTCTTCCAGCGTTTTTTCGTCGATTTTTTTTCCTTCACTTTTCAAATCAATCATCTGCCCGCCGATCATTCCACGATACCCGGCATGTTGGGACAATTTTTGAATAGCCGTCAAAACTCTTTGGGCGGGAAAAGAATTCGCCGCGCGGCAGAGCGTTTCAAACGCGCAGGTCAATAAGCCATCCCCCGCCAAAAGGGCAGTAGCCTCGCCAAACTTGATATGACAAGAGGCTTTTCCTCTGCGAAGGTCGTCGTCATCCATACAGGGAAGATCGTCGTGGATTAGCGAATAGGCTTGAATCATTTCTAAAGCGCATGCAGCCGGCATAGCTTGCTCCATCGTCACTCCGCCCAGCTTGGCAAATTCCAGAACAAGGATGGCCCGAATACGCTTTCCTCCACCTAAAAGAGAGTAGCGCATTGCCTCTAAAACCTCCTGCTGGCGGCAGGGAAATTCTTTCAGACTTTGGTCTAATGCGTTTTCTACCGCTGCCTGATAGATCTTTAATTGCTCAGAAAAGGGCTTCCTCACATCCATCTGATTCATTTTTTGCTACAACCTCTTTTATCTTCAGCTTTGCGTGCTGCAATTTTTCGTTACAAAATCGGACAAGCCCGGTGCCTTCCTCAAATAATGCCAGCGATTCATCCAGCGTTTCTTGTCCACTGTCTAAAGTCTGCAGGATCTGTTCAATGCGGGTCATTGCCTGTTCAAACGTCAATTCCTTCTTCTGCGTGCTCCTCCCCATTCTCCCGTACCTCCTTCGACAAAATTTTCGCGCAGGCAGTTCCGTCCAACATATGCAGGCGTACCTGCTCTTCTAACTTCAGGTGCGCTGCGCTGCTGACGACCTTCCCTTTCGCAGTGACAACAGAAAATCCCCGTGTCATGACCTGAAGGGGGCTTAAGGTGTTCAGCATACTGGCGGCGTTTTTTAAACGGTTTTCCTCCCGTTCCAACCGCCGAAAAACGGATGCTTGCAAACGATCCGACTGCTCTTTGACGCGCGCTTTCTCTCGTTTTAACCGTAAATCCGGCGCGCGCAGGGAAAGATGGCTTTGGTAAGTCTCTAATTTGGCCTGCAAAACCGCAAAACGACGATTAAAATGATCGACTATCCGCCGCTGCTTTCCAAAATCATTTTCTAAACACTGGATTTTGCTTTCCAGCTTCTGTGTCATTTGCCGCTCGTAAGAGAGTAGCTGAAACTGCAAATCCGTTTGATCCGGCACCGCCAGTTCCGCCGCAGCTGAAGGGGTCGGCGCCCGCATATCTGCCACGAAATCGCAGATGGTATAATCAATTTCATGGCCTACCGCTGAAATCACCGGGGTACGGCACCGAAAAATCTCCCTTGCCAGCGTCTCGTCATTAAAACTCCAAAGATCCTCCAACGAGCCACCGCCGCGTCCAATAATTAAAAGATCGCATTGACCAAGTTCATCCATCTGGCGCACAGCGGCACACAGGTCAGCAGCTGATTTTTCCCCCTGCACCAGCACCGAACGAATCAACACCGTCGCTAAAGGATACCGACGCTTTAAAATATTCAGCATATCCTGCAAAGCCGCACCGGTCTTTGCGGTAATGATGCCAATAACCTGTGGAAAACGGGGAATGGGTTTCTTTTTTTCTGTATCGAACAAACCCTCCGCCAAAAGCTTCTTTTTCAGCTGTTCGAAAGCGAGACTTAAATCCCCAATGCCGTCCGGCTGCATTTCACGGCAATAGATCTGGTACACACCGTCTCGGTCGTAAACGCCGACCTCGCCTCGCACCAGTACCGTCATGCCGTTTTCCGGAACAAAATGAACCTGTGACGCATAATTGCGAAACATAATCGCTTTTATGGAAGAATCTTTATCCTTCAATGTAAAATAAAAATGCCCGGATGCATATTGCCCTTTAAAATTAGAAATTTCGCCTCGGATAAAAACATCCTTTAGTTGTATATTCTGTTCAAAAAGGGATTTAATATATCGGTTAAGCTGAGAAACGCTCACCACCGTATTTTGCGGCATTTCAGACCTCCTGTGCAGCACGGGCGGCCAAAACGGCAATCCCCGCCGCATTATCGCTGGAAAAAACCGGCGGACAAAAAACGCCGCCGTACCTTTGCTCAACGTTCTGTCGGATAAATTGGTTGCACATAACCCCTCCGGCAAACAGCAAAGGAATCTTTCCAAACTTTTGTAAAAGCGCTTTTGTCATCGCACAAATAGACTCGGTTAAAAAAACAAGGCAATACCGGGCGATGTCTTCCGCCGCTTCTCCTTTTTCAAGCATTACCCGGCAGCGGTTTTCAACGCCGGAAAGACTGCAATTGCAGTCTTTCATAACCGGCCGGACCAAAAAGCTTTTTTGACTTTTGGCCGCCAACTTTTCCAGACTGGGCCCGGACGGAAACGGCAGGCCCAGCATTTGCCCGACCCGATCCACCGCTTGTCCCGCTTTTAAATCCAAGGATGCGGCTACTCGCTCAATCTCTATCCACCGTCCCTCGGGGCGAATGTATAGACTCTCTGAGGTGCCGCCGGAAAAATGAAAAGCGAGAAAGGGGCGCTGCAGCCAATCCAGATGATCAGATCCGTAAAGTGCTGCGGCGATATGCCCCTCTTGATGGGAAAAAGAAAACAGCGGAACATGAAACACCGCCGCCATCGTCCTGGCCTGCGATTCCCCAGCCAAAAAACAAGGCATATACGAATCCTTCTGCCGACGCGGCTGGGTCGAAACGCCAATTCCGGACAAAGGGCCTGTCAAATTTTCACACAGATCCTCGGCCATATCCGGCAACTGGCGAATATGCTGAAACAGCGCTTCGCTTTGTCTAAGTCCTAGTGCGCCTTTCTGTACACTCAAAAGCTTTTTTTGCTGGATAAGCTTTTTCGAGTCGGTATCCCACAAAGCCATCGAAGTTGTGTAGTTGCTGGTATCTATTCCAAGAAATATGCCCATTACGCTTTTTCATCCGCCTTTTTCAAAAGACCCTTTTCGCGGGAAACCGCCCCCAACACGCCGTTTACAAAAGACGAATCCTCTTCCCCGCCGAATTTTTTTGCCAATTCCACCGCTTCGTTAATCGAAACGCTCTCCGGAATGGATTCTTCAAAGCGCATCTCATACAACGCCAGCCGCAAAACCGCTAAAGACACCCGGGAAATGCGATTCTTTTTCCAGCGGATTGCATGCTTTTCTATCAGCTGGTCCAACGCCTCCAGCTGGTCAATGGAATTTTTCGCCAGAGAATAGGCGAATGGATTGATCTGTAAAGCCCTTCCTTCTACCGCGTTGGCGATGATATCGTCTACCGGTTCATTGGAAAAAGAATACTCAAAAACAATGAAAAAAGCTTCTTCCCTCGCTTCACGCCTCGTCATTTTGTACCTCCGGTCTGATTGAATCCTTTTTCTGTTGATACGAAAAATAAGCCCTCCGATCGGGAGGGCTTATGCTGTTTTACTGGGCCGCCTCGTCAAAGGCAATTCCTACAACAAACACGTTCACCTTTGCCACAATGATCCCGGTCATATTCTGTACCGCGTTTTTCACGCTTTTCTGAATATTCTCAGAAACAACCGGGATTTTTGCTCCGTATTTTAAATTTACATACACGTCGATCACTGCAACGTCATCGTTCATTTCAATATGAATTGATTTCGCTGTGTGTGACTTGGTCAGAAACTTTTTTAAGTTTACGCTTGCAGGGCCAGAAGCCATTGAAGCCACCCCGTCAATTTCCTTAGTGGAAAAATTGGCGATGGTCGCTAAAACCTCTTGAGAAATTCTTAGGTTCCCAACCGTTTCACGTTTCTCTCGTTCCATCAAAATCCCTCCTGCTGCCGGATAAATTGCCGGCAAATACTCAGAATAAAACCCATTGTTTTAAAAATTGTCTCGAATTTTTCTCCTCTAAAATAAATCCGAAAAATAGATTTTTATGTATAGTATTATACCACAAAAAAGAGATGACACAACCATCTGAGGGGAATATTTGAAAGATTTTCACAGAAATTTTTCTTTTTAAAAAATCCATCTTTCTAAAAAACAGATCCCAAAATTCCATACAGGACTTTGGGATCTGTTTTTTCACTGCGCTTCCGTTATAGAAATATTCTCCTCAATCGCCCCGGTTTCGGTAACCAGGATATCCTTAATCTGCGCCACTTCTTCTTTTAGCAATCCATTGGTTTTGACAATTGCGTCTACCCGATCACCATCGATATAAACCATACAGTCGGAAAACCCTTTGGCTTTAATCATATTCTCGATTTTCCCTTCGGTCTCAATCGCCTCGGCAACGTTTGCGGCTTTAACGGTCAGCTGGGATTTCTGCTCATCGCTTAAAGAAGCGTCTTGAAACATCTGGGTTAATGTATCAATCGCGCTGTCCCGCGATTTTTGTCTGGTCAGCCGCGCTTCACTAAAAAAGGTTCCACCGGATGCGTTTACCTCCAGATCATCTTTTC